>NZ_LMSN01000017.1:0-379864 GCF_001428425.1 Nocardioides sp. Soil777 | reverse complement strand
CTGTCAACGACGGCTGAAAATGAACCCCTTAGCGTCGGTTGAAAACGGACCCCTCTGCGGTTGTTAGTTGGTGTCGATCTTGGCCGCCGGGATGCGGCCCAGGTTGTGGTTCTTGAGTCGGTAGGAGTCGCCCTTCAACGCGATCACGTCGGCGTGGTGGACGAGTCGGTCGATCATGGCGGCAGCGACGGTGTCGTCGCCGAAGACCTCGCCCCAGCGTCCGAACTCCTTGTTGGACGTGACGATGAGGCTGGCTCTCTCGTAGCGCGATGAGACGAGCTGGAAGAACAGGTTCGCCGCTTCGTGTTCGAAGGGGATGTAGCCGACCTCGTCGACGACAAGCAGCGGGTAGCGGGCCAGGCGCCGCAGCTCGTCCTGCAACCGCCCAGCGGCGTGGTGCTCTGCGAGCCGGTCGACCCACTCGGCGGCGGTCGCGAACAGAACCCGGTGCCCGGCCTGGCAGGCCCGGATCGCGATCCCGGTCGCCAGGTGGGTCTTCCCGGTCCCGGGCGGGCCGAGGAAGACCACGTTCTGTTTGCCGACGATGAAGTCCAAGGTCCCCAGGTGCGCGATCAGGTCACGTTTCAGCCCGCGGGCGTGAGTGAAGTCGAACTCCTCGATCGACTTCCTTCCAGGGAACCGCGCGGCCCGGATCCGGCCCTCGCCACCGTGGGACTCGCGTGCCGACACCTCTCGTTGCAGGCACGCGGCGAGGAACTCCTCATGGGTCCACGACTCAGCCCTGGCGCGCTCGGCCAACCGCGGAACCGCTTCGCGCAGCGTCGGTGCCTTCAACGCCCTCGTCAGGAACGCCAACTCACTGTCGGTGTCACGACCGGTGCTGTTCTTCGTCGCGGCCATCAGGCGACCTCCTCATCAGTCATCGCTGCGGCGAGCGCTCCGGTGAGGGGTGCGGTGAGTGCGGTGGTGCCGAAGACGGTGTCGTAGACGCTTAAGTCGCGGGCCTCGACGACGACACCCTCGGGTGCCGCAGGTCGGTCCTTTACCGCTCTGGCGCGGTGCGCAAGCTCGAGTGCCTTCTGTCGGTGGGCGGGATCGGTGATGGTCTGGTGCCGGGCCCAACAGCGAGGATGCGTGCCGACAACAGCGCCAGCGCAGGTGATCGTGACCGTCGTGAGGTCAGCAACGACGTCGACGAACCTGCCGACCACGCCCGGGTCGACGGAGTAGTCGTTCGACGCCAACCGGACGTAGTGGTCGCGGGGCAGCCGCACCCGGGTCCGCCACCCGATCGCTGGTGGGGCCGGCGGCAACCCGAGCATCGCGTCACGATCGGTTGCCCACCGCATGGTCGGGGCACACCCGATCCGACGCGAGTGCCGGGCGTTGGCCCGTTCGAGGAAGCCGCCCATCTGGGCGTTGAAGTCGCCCGGGCCGGTGAACGACCTGCCGGGCAAGAAGGAGGTCTCGAAGTAGCCGTTGTTGCGCTCGGTCAGCCCCTTGGCTTCCGGGTCCCTGGGCCGGCACAGATGCACCCCGATACCGAGGCTGCCGCGGAAGGCCTCGAACTCCTCAGTCAGCGTCGGCTTCCCGCGACGCCAGCACCCGACCGCGCCCTCGTTGTCCCACACCAGCTGCCGTGGGACCGCGCCCATCGCGTCGAGGAGCTGCCAGTGCCCGACGATCAGGTCCGGAGCCGTGCGCGAGGCGATCATCGTCGCCCACCGCATCCGGGAGTAGCCCGAGGTCATCACCAGCACGGGCGGTGAGCCCTCCTGGCCGGCACCCAACGGAACCGACGCGGGTGGGAACCACAGGTCGCACTGCACCCGATGCCCCGGGTCGTACTCGGTGCGCGAAGCCGGATCCGGCGGCACGTAGTAGGGCCGCAGCTCACGCACACGGTCCTTCAGCACCGTCAGCCCGTGCTGCCAGCCGATCCGCTCCGCGATCACCGTCGCCGGCATCGTCGGCGTCACCCGCAGCAGCTCCCGGACCTGTTCCTCGACCTCGTCGACCACCGACCCCTTCGGCGCCCGCTCGTATGTCGGCGGCGAGTCGCTGGCCAACGCGCGACGCACCGCGTTACGAGACACACCCGTCGCCCGCACGATCGCCTTGATGGCCATCCCCTCCGCCGTATGCAGCCGACGGATCTCAGCCCAGTCCTCCACTGTCATCACCCTCCACAGGGTCATGCAGGGGGTCCGTTTTCAACCGTCGATTAGGGGTCAGTTTTCACGCGTCGTCGACACTCTCAGCCCAGTCCTCCACTGTCATCACCCTCCACAGGGTCATGCAGGGGGTCCGTTTTCAACCGTCGATTAGGGGTCAGTTTTCACGCGTCGTCGACACGCCCGAGCTGGGGCGGACTTCGGCGACCGTCGTGAGGGTGGACTGCGGTTTTCGAGTGCGACACAGCGCGCCCTCAATGAGGCGGCGGGTACGACTGTGCTGGCGCACCGGCATGGCCTGATGACCTTCGAGACCTACCCTGCCCCGCAGTTCGCTGCCTTCAGCGCCCACGGGTACGCGCCACCGGTGCGCGAACGCCTCCTGGCTGCCCTGAGAAGTGAGGCGGCGCTAGTACCTATGCGACGCAGCGAACACCTGGCGTACACCCTTTACGGCTCAGCGTTCTTCGTCGAGGTGTCGGCGGAAGCGCGGTTCATAATGCTGATGATGGCGTTCGAATCACTAATGAAACAGGAGCGGAGGACGCCGGAGGCGCGCGCGCGTGTGGACGGCTTCGTACACGAGATTCAGACGGTAGATGACCTCTCCGTCGAAGAGCAGCAGGCACTTGTTGCAGCCCTGCAGCTGTTGAAGCGCGAGTCACTCAGCCAGGCTGGCAGGCGCCTTGCTGCGACGTTGGATGACCGCACGTACGCGGACATGTCCGCTCGGGAATTTTTCACGGTCGTATACGGACTAAGAGGTCGGCTGGTGCACCCAAGTGGCGCAGGCGTGAACGTCGTCGAGGTTGAAGCACTCATCGGTCCCCTCCAAGACTTCGTGGGCGATCTGCTCGCCGGACCTGGGCTAAGGGCCGAAACTGTGGGTCGCCCGTAGGACGGGCCCTTGACTTGAGGTAGCAACAAGACTCGGAAGGGTCTGAGAGGGGTTCGGACCGCCTGATGGGAGTGCGACACACCCCCATCCGGCGGGCCGATGCCCGGCAATCTTGCGTGACTTCCGGCGCCCGATCTTGGCGGACTCGTTCGTAGTGAATGCACCGATTATGCGGGCCATCATCAGTTCGTCGACGGTAGAGATGTCGTTGTCCCCGATGGCGAACCGCACCTGGGTCACGTTTGCGGCGCTGACGGATCTGTAGATGTGCTCCAACTCCGCAGGGCGGCGGGTGAGTCGGTCGATGTTGTAGACCACGATGGCGTGGATCTGACCTCGGCCAGGTCGGCTAACAGTCGCCCGTACTCGGGCGTCGCTCCGATGGCACCCGAGCCGGAGTCGAGCACCAGTTTCCGACTGCCACGCCCTCCCCGCCGACCTGGGATAAAAGGCCGCGAGCGAGTATGTCGACCGCGACATCTTCGCCTACAGCGGCGGCTATTGGAGATCCGGCCGTAGGTGGCGACTCGCATGGGAGTTGTGGTCTCGAGACCATATTGACGACGGGCCGACAACCTGGCGCCGTTGTGTCGAAGGCACCACCGGTTGAAGGTCCCGTGGGCGGTGGTGGCGATACGCGATGACCGAACCTGGCGTCTTCATCTGGACCAGCCCACTCGGCAACACCTCCCTCCGTGACCACGCCGGCAGCCGACCGATCGGCCGTGCCTGGCCCGATTCCGGGGCCGACGACATGACCGACCACCCCTAGTCGCACCCGCCGGACCTCTGACCACCACGCCCCGGACCCCGCCACAGTGACACCAGCGGGGCCACAGGCATGCCTGGGACAGCTCACCTCGCCCCCTGAGCGCTGGTGGGCCGAGCCCAGCTCAGCGCACGTGGCCCCTCAGGGTCAGCGCACAGCACGTCCCTGAGTGCTGGTGGGCGGAAGCCCCAGGTCAGCGCACGAGGCCCACCAGCTCCAACGACTGCTTGCTCTGCCCGTCGTCCGTCTGCTCCTCGCTGGCCAGGGTGACGTCCAGCTCGAGCTGCAGGACCGGGGTCGGGTCGCACGAGGCCCGGGTGACCCGCAGCGTGCCGGTGCTGGGCGAGGAGCTGGCGACCTCGTTGCCGTCGGGGCCGCCCTCCGTGTCCGCGATGAAGACGGTCAGGGGCAGCTCCTCGGAGGAGCCGTCGGCGCTCTCGATCGGCAGCGTGAACGTGCGCGGTCGCTGCAGCTTCTCGACGGCCGCCTCGATCAGCACGAACGGCTGGGTCACCCGCTCCCCGTCGATGAGCATCGGGCTGGAGAGGTAGACCCTGCTCAGGTCACCGGAGCCGGAACCGGAACCTGCCGTCCCGGGCGGGTCGCAGCTGATCGTCAGGTCCGTGAACTCGTACGTGGACCCGTCGGGTCGCGTCATCACCAAGGGTGCCGGCGGCGGATCGACCGCCACGACGCTGTTGCGCCCGTCGTCGGAGCCGCCCATCGACACCGCGGTGTAGCCCCCGACGGCGGCCACGACGACCGCGGTGCCGGCAGCGACGCCGATCCGCCGGCGTCGGCGACGTGCACCCATCCGCTTCTCGACCCTGTCGAACGCGTCCTGAGGCGCACGCAACGAGGAGTCGAGCCGCTCGTAGCCGTCCCTGATCTGTTCCTCGGTCATCGGGTCATCCCTCTCGTGTGGTCATCAGGCCGCGGCCGCGTGCGTGCTCGCGCAGGCGCTCGGTGCCCCGGGACAGCTGGCTCTTGACGGTTCCCTCCGAGCAGCCCATCCGCTCGGCGATCCCCCGGACGTCGAGGTCCTCGACGTACCGCAGGGCCAGCGCCGTGCGCTGCCGTGGGGAGAGCGTGGCCAGCGCGTCGACGAGCCACGGCTCCATCCCGTCGAGGTCTACGACGGGCACGGCCACCTCGGGTCCGGCGGTGGAGCGGGGCAGCTCCCGGCGCAGCCGCCGGATCCGGTCGATGTTGAGCCGGACCATCACCGTCCGGGCATAGGCCGCCGGCGTGTCGTACGACGTCCGTTCCCACCGCTCGCCCATCCGCGCCAACGTCTCCTGGGTGAGGTCCCACGCGTCGTGCGGATCGGCCGTCAGCGCGTGGGCGAAACCCAGCAGCGGTCGGACCTGCACCGCGACGAACTCTGCGAAGTCGGCTCTCGTGGAGTCGTCCACCCCGTCTGCTCCGTTCCTGGTCGCCACCCGTCCACCTACGCCCTCTTGACGAGGGGTGCCCCGAAAAGGTTGAGGGCAGTCCCGGGTCGGCCCGGTACCGAGCAGGGAGGGGCTAGGAGGTCCGCGCGCGCCACTCCTCGTCGAGCAGCGCGTACTCCACCTCGTCCAGCCACCCGAGCTCCCGGTGCCACAGCGCCCGGACCGCATGGCGCTCCTTGCGCATCCCCGCCCGCTCGAGCACGGTGACCGACGCGATGTTGTCGGCGTTCGCCCCCGCCGTGACCCGACGCAGGCCGAGCCCGTCGAAGGCCGCGCGGAGGAGGGCACGAGCGGTCGCCGTACCGATGCCCTGACCGGCGACGCGCGGGTCGACGATGTAGCCGATCAGCCCGTCCGTCCCGGTGGGGTGACCGGGCTGGCCGGAGCCGTCCACGACGTCCAGGAAGCCCATCGCCACGACGTCACCGTCGCGGTCGACCACACAGGAGTACTCCGTCGGGTTGTCGGTCATCGAGAGCCAGTCGCGGCGCAGCTCATCGGGGTCGACGTGGGTGTGCACCATGAAGTGGTTGACGCTCGCGTCGTTGCGGAAGGACTGCAACGCGGCGATGTCGGACTCGACGGGGTCGCGGAAGAGCAGCCCGTCCTGCTGCAGGGGCCAGGGGCTTCGAGACATGGGTGCGAGCGTCACAGTCCTGCACCGCCCGCGGCAACCGGGTTTCGACCACTCACGACGCCGACGCCCACGAAATACCTCGACCCGTGCGGAGTCGACTGGCAGGGTGGGGGCCTGACCAAGGAGGACGGATGGCGAACGAAGACCTCAAGGCCAAGATGCGCGAGGCGCTCGACAAGAAGAACACCAAGGAGAAGGGCGTCCACCAGGACGGCCCGGTCCAGGAGAAGGCCCACGGGGCCGAGGTCGAAGGCGGCGCCGCACCCAAGGTGCACCGCCGCAAGGCCGGTGGCGGCGGGACCTGAGTCACCCGCCCCGACCAGCAGCACGTGACCAGCACCACGTGTGCACCCGCGTCCGTCAGGGCGCGGGTGCGGCACGATACGGGCCATGAGCGCGAGCGAGGCCACCGACGGCACGGCCACCAGCAAGACCGACGCCGGCAACTTCTTCGAGGACTTCACCGTCGGCCAGGTGATCGAGCACGCGACACCGCGGACGATCACCGAGGGCGACCGGGCGCTGTACGGCGCGCTCTACCCGAGCCGGTTCGCGATCGCGTCGAGCGCCGAGTTCGCCGCCGCGTGCGGCCTCTCGCCCGCCCCGGTCGAGGAGCTCATCGCCTTCCACGTCGCCTTCGGCAAGACCGTCCCCGACATCTCGCTCAACGCGGTGGCCAACCTCGGCTACGCCGAGTGCCGCTTCCACCAGCCGGTGGTGCCGGGCGACACCCTGCGCACCCGCTCGGAGGTCATCGGCCTCAAGCAGAACTCCAACGGCCGCACGGGCGTCGTCCACGTCCGCTCCACGGCGACCAACCAGCGCGGGGAGACCGCCCTCGACTGGTGCCGCTGGGTGATGGTCCACAAGCGCGACGTGGACGCCCCGGCCCCGGAGACCGTGGTCCCCGAGCTCGCCGCGGCAGTGGCCGTCGACGACCTGGTCATCCCCGCCGGCCTCGACCTCACGTCGTACGACTTCATGGCGGCGGGGGAGCCGCACCGCCTCGGCGACTACGCGATCGGCGAGAAGATCGACCACCTCGACGGCGTCACCCTCACCGACCCCGAGCACATGATGGCCACGCGGCTCTGGCAGAACACCGCCAAGGTGCACTTCAACACCGACGCCCGCCCCGACGGCCGCCGGTTGATCTACGGCGGCCACGTCATCTCGATGGCCCGCGCCCTGTCCTTCAACGGACTGGCCAACGCCCAGCTCATCGCCGCTATCAACGCCGGCTCGCACGTCGCCCCGGCCTTCGCGGGCGACACGGTCCACGCCTGGTCGGAGGTGCTCGACCGCGCCGAGACGTCCGCGCCCGGCGTCGGTGCGCTGCGCCTGCGCCTCGTGGCCACCCGCGGGCGGGACGCGTCGATGACGCTGCGCGGCGACGACGGGAAGTACGCCGAGGGCGTGCTGCTCGACCTCGACTACTGGACGCTCGTCCCCGTCTGAGCTCCCGGCGGGGCCCCGGGTCGGGTCCCCGGCTGCGTGGCGGCGTCCGTCGGCACCGGCGCGAAGTACGTCGCCAGCGGCCACACGAGCAGGATCAGGACGAGCGGCACGGCGAACCCGTACCGCAGGTTGTCGGCTCCCACGACCCCGGTCAGCACCGCACCGAGCAGACCGCCGACGTAGTTGAACTGGTTGAAGCGTCCGATCACCACGTCGACGCGTGCCTGGCGCAGCAGCGGGTCGTCGACCCCGTCGCCCGCGATCCGGGCGGCGGCCGAGAACGACAGCGGTGCGATGACCGCGGCCCCGAGCCCGAGCAGGGTGAAGCCCACCACGGCGACGGGCCACGTGGGCGCCGCGACGACGAGCAGGAGGGCGACGGCCGACACGACCGCGCCGGCCCGCAGCACGCGGACCGCGCCGTGGCGGCGTACGAGCCCGTCCCCGGCCATGCGGGCCACCAGGGACGCGATCAGGTAGGGGAACGTCGCCAGGGCCAGCAGCGACGTCGGGGTGGGGAAGGTGCGGTCGAGGTAGGTCGGTCCCCAGGTCGCCGCGGCCGTGTCGACCATGTAGAAGAGCACCATCGCCAGGCCGACCATCACGATCGGCCGCCACGGCACGGCAACGTCGTGGCTGACCGTGGGGGAGCCGACCCGGCGCAGGTACGGCGCCGCCACGGCCGCGAGCGGCACCACCGCGACCACGCCCAGGGCGGTCACCGGGACCCCCGGGGTGGCCAGCGTCAGACCCGCGCCGAGGATGCCGCCGAACGTCCACCCCGCGTGCATCGACGGCAGGACGGGACGCGCGAGCGCGTGCTCGACGGCCACCGCCTGCATGTTGGTGCTCGCGTCGACCAGGCCGAGCGCGACGCCGTACAACGCGAGCCCGAGCAGGAACACCGGCCAGACCTCGACGACCGTGAGCACCAGGGCCACCGCCATCAGGGCGAAGCCGGACCGCAGCAGCGTCGCGCTGTCGCGGCGCACTGCGAACCGCTCGGCCACCACCGACCCGAGGCCGGCCAGCAGCACCACCATCAGCAGCAGCCCGGACAGGCTCAGCTCGCCCAGCCCCCAACGCTCGGAGAAGAGCGGCAGGCGCGTGGTGGTGCTGATGAAGACGAAGCCCTGGCACCCGAAGGCCACCATCGCCGCCACCCGGCCGCGCGGCACGACGCCAGAGGTCGCGGCGCCGGAGTCCATGGCGCATGGTGGCACGCCCGGGCCCGGTTGGTGCCACACTCGGCGGATGAACGCTCACACCGCCTCGACGCAGGAGCTGTGGGTCATCCGCCACGGCGAGACCGAGTGGAGCAGGTCGGGACGCCACACGTCCACCACCGACCTGCCCCTCACCGAGCACGGCGTCGAGGTCGCCCGGGAGCTGGCGCCACGGCTGGCCGACGTCGACTTCGACCTCGTGCTCACCAGCCCCCGCCAGCGCGCCCGCACGACGGCCGAGCTGGTCGGACGCACCGAGGCGCAGGTCGACGACGACCTCGTCGAGTGGGCGTATGGCGACTACGAGGGCGTCACCACGGCCACCATCCGCGAGACCGTCCCCGGCTGGAGCGTCTGGACCGGTCCGGTCCCGGGAGGTGAGACCGCCGACGAGGTGTCGACCCGCCTCGACCGGGTGGTCGCGAAGGCCCGCGAGCACCGGGGTCGCACCCTCGTCTTCGGGCACGGCCACGCCCTCCGGGCCCTCACCGCGCGCTGGCTCGGGCTGCCCGTGGAGGCCGGCCGGCACTTCCGCCTGGACACCTCGACCCTGTCGGTGCTCGGCTGGGAGCGCGAGTCGCCGGTGATGCTGCGCTGGAACTCTTGACGCCCCCCGCGACCCACCGCCACCGTTGAGCATGCTCGACCCCCGATGTCCCCGGTGCCCGCGGCCCGTCGCCCGCGACGAGGCCGTGTGGGCGTGCCGGGACCACGGACCGGTGCCGCCGCTGTGGCGCCCGGCCGAGGCGTCGTACGACGCGTTCGTCGCCCACCTCGAGCGCTCCCGCGGCTTCCCGACCCTGCTGCCCTGGCCGCTCGGGCCGGGCTGGCACGTGAGCAGCTTCGGCGTGGTCGGCGAGCAGGACGGCGGCACCCACGCCACGGTGACCGTCTGCTCCGGCACCAGCGCGCTGGACGGGCCGGTGGACGTGCTGATCGTGAGCGAGGAGCCCGGCACCGGGGTCGGCAACCGCGTCGCCCGGCTGCCCGGGGACACCCCCGGCGAGCTCGGCGCCGACCCGCCGCTGGCCCGGGTGCGCGTCGAGCAGGTCTCGGTGCCCATGTGGCCGGTCTCCACGAGCAGCGCGCCGGCCAGCGCCCACGACGTCGAGCTCGACCGCTTCGTGCTGGTGGGTGAGGAGCGCGGCCGCTGGCTGTGGCTGGTCATCCGGCCGGCCTCCGCGATGCTGCTGCTCCGCGACGAGTGGATCCTCCGCGACGCCTCCGGGCTGGGGCCTCCGTTGGTGGAGGTCGCCTTCGGCGGTCCCGACCCGGGCTGGTGAGGCGACGATCCGTGCCCGGCGCCCGGGCGGTGCCAGACTGACCGGGTGCGCATCGACCTCCACACGCATTCCTCGGTCAGCGACGGCACGGACCGTCCCGCGGCCCTGGTGCACCGCGCGCACGAGGCGGGTCTCGACGTCGTGGCGATCACCGACCACGACACGGCCGAGAGCTGGGCAGAGGCCGAGCGGGCCGCCGCCGAGGTCGGCATCACGCTGGTCCGCGGGATGGAGATCAGCACCCGACTGGGGCACGCGAGCGTGCACCTGCTCGCCTACCTCCCCGACCCGACGTACCCGCCCCTGGCCCGCGCCCTCGCCGACATCCTCGACGGCCGCAACGACCGGGTGCCGGCGATCTGCGCCAAGCTGCAGGCGCGCGGGGTCCAGGTCACCGAGCACGACGTACGCCGCCGCGCGGGGGACGCCGCGGCGACGGGTCGCCCGCACGTGGCCGACGCGATGATCGCCGCGGGGGTCGTGGCCACCCGCGAGGAGGCCTTCGCCACCTGGCTCAACCCCGGCCGGCCCGCCTACATCGACCGGTACGCCGTCCCGCTCGAGGAGGCCATCGGCCTCGTCGCCGGTGCCGGGGGCGTGAGCGTGGTCGCCCACCCGTGGGGTCGCTCGCGGGTGCTCACGCCCGACCACCTCGAGAGGCTGGCCGGGCTCGGTCTCGCCGGGATCGAGGTCGACCACCAGGACCACTCCGGGGCGGTCCGCGCCGAGCTCCGCGGCCTGGCCGAGGACCTCGACCTGGTCCCGACCGGCTCCAGCGACCACCACGGCCTGGGCAAGGTCGACCACGACCTGGGGTGCAACACCACGCCGCCGGAGCAGCTCGAGCGGCTGCTGCAGCGGGCGGGTGACGCCGCGGCGGCGAGCCGCCGGGCGACCCCGGCCCTGCTCGTCCCCTGACGGCCCCGCCGGCCCCTCGACCAGCCGACTGGCCGGCCCTACCTCCGCCCGATCGACTGGAAGCGCTGGAGCACCCCGGACGGGATGGCCCGCGTCAGCGCCACGACGGTCTTGTACTGCGCGCCGGGGACGGAGAACACCCGCCCCTTCGCGTGGTCGGCCAGGGCCTTCTCCACCAGGAACTCCACGTCGAGCCACATGAAGTTGTCGCCCCGCTTCACCTGCATCCGCTCGTGGAACTCGGTCTTGGTGAAGCCCGGGCACAGCGCGGTGACCGTCACCCCGGCGGCGCGGTACTCGTGGGCCGCCCACTCGCTGAAGCTGTTGACCCACGCCTTGGCCGCGGAATAGCTGCCACGCGGCAGGAACGCCGCCACCGACGAGACGTTGATGATGCCGCCGTGGCCGCGCTCGGTCATCGCCCCGAGCGCTGCGTGCGACAACCGGAGCACCGCGGTCACGAGCACCTGCAGCATCGCGACCTCGTCCTCGACGGGGTTGTCGAGGAAGCGCTTCTTGAGCCCGAAGCCCGCGTTGTTGACCAGCAGGTCCACCGGCCGCTCGCGGTCCGCCACCCGCTCCTCGACCCGGGCCAGGTCGTCGGCGACGACCAGGTCGGCCCGCAGCACCTCGACCTCGACGCCGGAGGCGGCCCGGAGCTCGGCGGCCACGGACTGCAGGCGCGGCTCGTCGCGGGCCACCAGCACGAGGTCGTGGCCCGAGCGGGCGAGCTGGCGGGCGAACTCCAGCCCGATCCCGGCGGTCGCCCCGGTGACGAGCGCCGTGGGACGCGGGGACGGGGACGGGCCGGTGGGGCCGGACGGGGTGGGCGCAGTGGGGGAAGACATGCGCCCAGCATTCAGGTGTCGCCGCAACCGGGGCAACCGGGTCGGGCATGATGTGCAGCGATGACCACCACACTCGCGATCGCCAACCAGAAGGGCGGCGTCGCCAAGACCACCTCCGTCGCCTCCATCGGCGCGGCGCTCGCCGAGCTGGGCCACTCGGTGCTCCTCGTCGACCTCGACCCGCAGGCGTGCCTGACCTTCTCGCTGGGCATCGACCCCGAGGACCTCGAGATCTCGGTCCACCACGTCCTGACCAAGGGGGTCGACCCCTCGGAGGTCATCCTCGAGACCGAGGACGGCGTCGACCTCCTCCCGGCCACCATCGAGCTCGCCCGCGCCGAGGCCGACCTCCTCACCCGCACCGGTCGCGAGCACGTCATCAAGGGCGTCGTCGAGCAGCTGGCCGAGGACGACGCGGGCTACGACTGGATCCTGCTCGACTGCCCGCCCTCGCTGGGGGTGCTGACCGTCGCCGCCCTGACCGCCGCGGACGGCGTGCTCATCCCGCTGCAGTGCGAGACGCTGTCCCACCGCGGCGTCGGGCAGCTGCTGGACACGGTCCACGACGTACGCCGCTTCACCAACCGCGGGCTCGAGGTGTGGGGCGTCCTGCCGACGTTGTACGACGGACGCACCAACCACGCGCGCACCGTCCTGGAGACGATCAGCGAGACCTACGACCTCGAGGTCGTCGAGCCGCCGATCCCCAAGACGATCAAGTTCGCCGAGGCGCCCGCCGCCGGCCGCTCGATCCTCGCCACCAGCCGCAGCAACAAGGGTGCGCAGGCCTACCGCGAGGTGGCCGCCAACCTGGTCACCCGCTCCCAGCGGCCCAAGGCCAAGAAGGCGAAGAAGATCGCCCGCAAGGCAGCCCCCACGAGCACCGCCCGGGCCAAGGCCTGAGCCGGTGACCCGCCACCGGTCCGCACACCCGCGCTACGGCCGGATCGTGCTGGCCCTGGCCTCCTGCGTCGTCACCGCGGTCTCGGTGCTCGGGGGAGTGGGCGTGCTGCCGGTGGAGCGGGAGCCCGCCGCGGCCGCCGATCGCGCGGCCGGGGCCACGGCACCGGACGGCGGGACCGCCGTGCTGAGCGGGTCCACGACGACACCCGCCGCGCCCACCCCGACGACCCCCGCCCCGACACCGACCGTGGTGGCACCCGCCGTCGACCCGGCCGTGGTGCCGGCCGACTCCGGCATCGGTCGCCGCGTCGTCTTCAGCGAGGGCGCCCAGCGCGTCTGGCTGGTGGGCGCCGACGACGGCGTGCGGCGGACGTACCTCGTGAGCGGCAGCCTCACCGACAACCTCCAGCCCGGCAGCTACGAGGTCTGGTCACGCTCCCGGTGGGCCGTCGGCATCGACGACTCCGGCGTCATGGAGTACTTCGTCCGTTTCGCCCACGGGCAACGGGCCGCCATCGGCTTCCACTCCATCCCCACCAAGGACGACCAGCCCCTCCAGACCCGTGCGCAGCTCGGGACCCCCCAGTCCCACGGGTGCATCCGGCAGGCCATGCCGGACGCCGTGGCGATGTGGCGCTTCGCGTCCGCCGGCACCACCGTGGTCGTCGTCTGACCCGGTCTCAGGCCTCGGCGCCGATTTGGCGCCACGCCGAGGGCATTGCCTAGGGTGCCCGGATGCCTCCGACGACCAAGTCCTTTGTTGCCGCCGGCGTCCTGGCCCTCGGCCTGATCACCACGCCGGCCATCGCCACCGGCCCGGCCCACGCCGACACCTCGACGACCTCGACGACCAGCACCTCGACCAGCACGTCGACCACGACCGAGAGCCGCCCGCGCAACGGGTACGGCGTCCGGCTGACGACGTTCAACATCCTCAGCTCCGCGATGGCCCGTGGTGGCATCGACCGCGCCACCCGCGCGGCGCGCTGGGTGCAGGGGGAGGGCGCCACCGTCGCCGCCTTCCAGGAGGTCGCCAAGGACCAGCTGCGGCAGATGCAGAAGTCCATGCCCGGCTACAACTTCTTCCCGCGCCGCACGCTCGGCACCCGGGGCTCGGCCATCCAGATCGCCTTCAAGACCTCCGAGGTCAAGGTCATGGAGACCGGCCACGTCATGCGGCCGTTCCTCGGCTGGCAGCGCCCGATCCCCTACATGCGCTTCCGTGACCGCGACACCGGCCGCGGCTTCTGGGTGATGGCGATCCACAACGCCCCCGGCGGCCACGAGACCGAGCGCGACGTCTCCACCCGCAAGGAGATCGCGAAGATCAAGCAGATGCTGGGCAAGGACCGCCCTGTCTTCGTGATCGGCGACGTCAACGAGCGCTCGGAGTTCTGCTCCCACGTCGCCCGCGCCACCCCGCTCGTCTCGATGAACGGCGGCACCAAGAAGAAGCCCTGCCCGGTGCCCCGCTTCGGTGGCCCGGACTGGATGCTCGGCTCGGGTGCGGAGTTCTCCGGCTTCGCCAAGGTCTACAACGGCATCAGCGACCACCCGGCGCTGACCGCCAAGGCATGGGTCCCCTCCAAGAACTGACGCCCTCAGCAGACAAAGCAGCACACACGCAGAAGACCCGGCGCCATCGGCGCCGGGTCTTCGTGCGTGTGGATCAGGTGCGGGTCACTCGGAGGCGGGGGCCGCCGCGGAGTTGGCCGAGCCGCCCGAGCGGGTACGACGACGGCGGTTGCGGTTGCGGCCCTCGCCAGCGGGCTTGTCCGCGGCCTCGGTGGACGTCGCCGTCGTGGAGGCGGCGGTTGCGCCACCCTCGACGGGGGCGCCGTTGCGGGTGCGGCTGCGGCTGCGGCTCCGGTCGCGGTTGCGCGGGGCGCGGTCGCGGTCGCCCGACGGGGCGCGGTCCTCGCGCGGCTTGCGCTCCACCGGGGCCGCGTCGACGATGCGGCCCTTGGTGCCGGCCGGGATGCCCTGGTCCTGGAAGAGGTGCTCGGAGGTCGAGTAGGTCTCGGTCGGCTCCGGGAACGGCAGGTCGAGGACCTTGTTGATCATCTTCCAGCGAGCGATGTCCGGCCAGTCCACCAGCGTGATCGCGGTGCCGGTGGCCCCGGCGCGACCGGTGCGGCCGATGCGGTGGATGTAGGTCTTGTCGTCCTCGGGGCAGGTGTAGTTGACGACGTGCGAGACGCCGCGGACGTCGATGCCGCGGGCCGCGACGTCGGTGCACACCAGCACCTTGAGCTTGTCCTCGCGGAACTTGGCCAGGGCCTTCTCGCGGGCGATCTGCGCCATGTCGCCGTGCAGCGGGGCGGCCGCGAAGCCGCGCTCGGCCAGGTCGTCGGCGATCCGCTGCGCCTGGCGCTTGGTGCGGGTGAAGACGATCATCTTCTCGGCGTCGTCGGCCTGCAGGACGCGACCGATGATCTCCGGCTTGTCGAGGTCGTGCGCCAGGTAGATGAACTGGGCCGTGGCCGGCACGGTCGCGTTCTCGTACGACGACTCGGCACGGATGTTCATCGGGTGCCGCATGTGCCGGCGGGCCAGCGCCACGATCGCGGCGGGCATGGTGGCGGAGAAGAGCATCGTCTGCCGGGTCTCCGGCGTCATGCTCAGCAGCCGCTCCACGTCGGGGAGGAAGCCGAGGTCGAGCATCTCGTCGGCCTCGTCGAGCACCAGCGCGTGCACGTGGGACAGGTCGAGGGCGCGGCGGTTGGCCAGGTCGATGAGCCGGCCCGGGGTGCCCACCACGATGTCGACGCCGGAGGCGAGGGTGTCGAGCTGGGTGTCGTAGCCGACACCGCCGTAGACGGTGAGCACGCGCAGGCCGAGGTCGGCGCTGGCGAGGTGGAGGTCGTTGGAGACCTGGAGCGCGAGCTCGCGGGTCGGGGCCACGATCAGGGCCTGCGGCTTGCCCTGCGGCAGGTCGGCGTACGCCGGGTCGCTCATCGTGATGCTGCGCTGCATCACGGGGATGCCGAAGGCGAGGGTCTTGCCGGTGCCCGTGCGGGCCTGGCCGATGAGGTCGGTGCCCATCAGGGCGACCGAGAGGGTCATCTCCTGGATGGCGAAGGGGGTGGTGATGCCGGCGCGCTCGAGCGCGTCACAGATCCCGGGGAGCACCCCGAGGTCGCGGAAGGTCGTCGTCATGCGGGTTCGCTTTCGTCGATTCGAGTCCGTGGGAGCGGCGGACCGAAGAGGCAAGCCTGCCGCGCACATGCGTCGGCGCCGGGTCTGACCGGAGAGGTCCACCGGGGGGCGTGAGGCGGCAACTCGGCGTGGCGCGTGGCTGCTGCGCTCGGGCTCCGGCGTGGCGCTCGATGCGGCCACTGTATCCCCTAGGGTGCGGACATGACTGAATCCTCCGCCGCGGCAGCCGGCCCGGATGCCGGTGGGCCTCCCGTCGAAGCAGTCCACGACCCGGCCTACCACCAGGCGGTCATCGAGCTCCTCGGCGCGATCGCGTACGGCGAGCTGTCGGCGTTCGAGCGGCTCGCCGAGGACGCCAAGCTGGCCCCGACGCTGGCCGACAAGGTCGCGATCGGGCAGATGGCGGCGGCGGAGTTCGGCCACCTGACCCGGCTCCGGGAGCGGCTCGAGGCGCTGGGCGCGGACCCGTTCGCGGCGATGGAGACCTTCCAGCCGGGCTTCGACTCCTTCCACCGGCACACCGCGCCCTCCGACTGGTACGAGGGGCTCATCAAGGCCTACGTCGGCGACGGCCTGGCGGCCGACTTCTACCGCGAGATCGCGGCGTACCTCGACGAGGACACCCGCGACCTCATCATCAGCGCGCTCGACGACGCCGGCCACTCGGCGTTCGTCGTCGAGCGGGTCCGCCGGGGCATCGAGCAGGACCCCCGCCTCGGTGGTCGGCTGGCCCTGTGGGGCCGTCGGCTGATGGGCGAGGCGCTCACCCAGGCTCAGCGGGTGGCCGCCGAGCGGGACGCGCTGAGCGCCCTGCTGGCGGGGGGAGTGGACCGTCCCGGGCTCGACCTCGCGGCGCTGGGCCGGATGTTCGCCCGGCTCACCGAGCGGCACGCGCAGCGGATGGCCGACCTCGGCCTCGACTCCTGAGGCCCCGGCGCCCGACCCCTGACACGTGACGAAGGGCCCCGCACCAGTCGGTGCGGGGCCCTTCGACGTGCTGCGCGAGACGCGGTGAGCGTCAGACGTGCGTGCGCGAGCCGTGGTTGCGACCGGTGACGGTCGAGGCGATCACGACGAGCACGGCCGAGGTGATGATGGCGACGATCCAGCGGACCCAGTCGACACCGCCCGAGCCGTCGCCGCCGAAGGCCGCGTAGATGTAGTAGCCGAGGATGATGCCGCCGATGCCGCACAGGACGGTGAGCCACAGCGGGATGTTGTCCTTGTCGCCGGGGGCGACGAGCTTGCCGAGGAGGCCGATCACGACGCCTCCGATGATGAGCCACAGGATGTCCACGAGTTCTGCCTTTCGGATGCCACACCCTGATGGTGCGGTCGCTGCCGACCCGGAGGTCGACACACCAGCATCATCGTCCCCACGGGGGTCGGGATCAATTACCGACCCCCCGAAGGGTGGCCGCGAGTCGCGGGACCCCCGGAGCGCCCGTAGGAGCCCGGTGGATCAGGTGCTCAGCGGAAGCCGACGGTGCCGGCGACGCCGCCGCCGATCTCGACGTACGCGATCTTGTCGCCGGGGACCGCGATGGTGCGGCCCCGGGTGTCGGTGAAGCGGAACAGGCTCGAGGACGTGACGGCCTCGGTCAGCTGAGCCTCGATGTCCTCGGGGCTGGCGTCGGTCTCCACCACCAGCTCACGGGGGGCGTGCTGGACGCCGATCTTGACCTCCACGGGGTGACTCCTTCAGATGTACGACGGGGGTGTGTGGTGACGGTATCCAGCAGGGCCTGAGCGGCGCCGGCTGGTCCCGGTCAGTGCTCCAGGGGGTAGCCGCGGATCCCGCGCCAGGCCAGCCCGGCGACGAGGGCCGCCGCGTCGGCCTGGCTGATGCCGGCCGTCTCCGACAGCCAGAACCGGGCACTCACCTGCGCCATTCCCACCAGGGAGACGGCGAGGAGGCGCGAGGCGTCGTCGGGCAGGCCGGTGTCCTCGTGGATGACCTCGGCGATCATCGAGGCGCACTCGGTGGTGACCCGGTCGACGTGCTCGCGCACGGCGGGCTCGCTGGTCAGGTCGGACTCGAAGACCAGGCGGAAGGCACCGGTGTCGGCGGCGACGTAGGTGAAGAACACGTCCATCGTGGCCTCGACGCGGAGCTTGTTGTCCTGGGTGGCGGCCAGCGCCTGGCGGCAGTTGTCGATGATCGTGTCGCAGGAGGTGTCGAGCAGGGCGAGGTAGAGCTCGAGCTTGCCGGGGAAGTGCTGGTAGAGCACCGGCTTGGACACCCCGGCGCGGTCGGCGATGTCGTCCATCGCGGCCGCGTGGTAGCCCTGCGCCACGAAGACCTCGAGGGCCGACTCGAGCAGCTGGGCGCGGCGCTCGCGTCGCGGCATCCGGCCGCCCCGCGGCCGGGGCTCGCCCGAGTCGAAGCGATCAACGCTCACGTGTGTTTCCTCCCGCAGGATCGATGAGCCCGCAGCCTACTCGCAGGTAGAGGGCCCGGGGACGAAGCAGGGGCCCCGCGTGACGCGGGGCCCCTGCTCCTGTCGTGCTGGGTGTCGTGCTCCGGCTCAGGAGGCCGGGTTGGTGACGGAGACGGTGAGGAACCCGCCGGTGTCACCGGTGACGGTGGCCTTGACGCCGGCCCCTGCGACCTTGACCGAGTTCTGCGGGTTGGCCGAGGACCAGTACCGCAGCGGGTCGCTGTCGTCGAAGGTCGCGATGCCCGCGTCGGCCGGCGCGCACGCGGCCAGCTCCTGGACCGTCTGGTTCTTGCCCTTGCCGGTCAGGACCTCCTTGTGGAGGCAGGTCTCCGGCACCGCCTGGAGGCCGAAGGCCGCGTCGAACGGCTGGCGCCGGTTGCTCGGCCGGGTGCCGTCCGAGTACGTGAACGGCGCCGGTCGGGCGTCGACCGGCAGGGCCGATCCGCCACCCGGGTGGGTGGCGACGTTGTTGTCGGCGTACGCGTCGTTGACGTACCAGACGACCATGCCCGGGCGGAACTGGAAGAACTCCACCCAGTTGGGCTTGGTGAGCCCCTTCGAGAAGTTGTACGGGCCGGTGCCGAGCGTGGAGTCGTAGCCGACGTGCTGGCGGTTCTCGATGAGGTAGTAGCGCGGCGTGGTGACCGTCTCGGACCCGGTCGAGATCGTCCAGCCGGTGGGGGTCCAGCCGTTGTCGCCCGACTCGGCGCCGTCGGTGACGGTGCCGGTCGAGGACTTGATCGTCACGTTGTCGAGGAACGCGCCGGCCTCGTTGACGCCGCCGTCGGTCTGGTAGCGGAAGCGGAACTGGTGCGGACCCGACGACGTGTAGCTGTAGCGCAGGGTCTTCCAGCGGTTGCCCGACGAACCGTCGACGGGAGAGCCGACCTGGGTCCAGCTCTTGCCGCCGTCGGTGGAGGTCTCGGCGTACAGGTAGTCGTAGCCGGCCTCGATCTCGTACCACGCGGACGCGGTCACGGTGACCGAGCCGGAGCCGGTGACGTCACGGGACAGGGTGTGGTTGATCCCGTCGCCACGGCCCGACCACCAGGCGTTGGAGCCCTGCGGGGGAGTCGTGTACGACGTGGTGGTGGTGAGCTCGGGCAGGTTGACCTTGACGGCCTGGTCGGCCTCGTTGGCCGTGGTGCCGGGGTTGTCGTAGGTGTTCTGCGACGGGCCGAGGTTGACCGTGGACGCCTGGCCGGGGTCGACCTCGGAGTAGTCGAGCCAGCCGAGCTCGAGCTTCTCCTCCGGACCCATCAGGCCGGGCGTGGTGCCGATGCCCTCGCCGGCGGCCTCGCCGTCGCCGAGCCAGGAACCGGAGGACATGAGGGTCCAGAAGCTGGTGCCGTTCTCGCCACCGGCGGTGTCGTAGTAGTCCGGGAGGCCGAGGTCGTGGGCGTACTCATGGGCGAAGACGCCGAGGCCGCCGTTCTCGGGCTCGACGGTGTAGTCGCCGATCCAGAAGCCGGACTCGCCGATCTGGGTGCCGCCGAGCTTGTTGGCGCCGGGGCCGGTCTGGCCGTAGTCGGTGCCGTTGACGTACCAGCGGTGCGACCAGATGGCGTCGGGCGACGCGCCGCCCTCCTCGCCCTCACCGGCGTGCACGGCCTGGAAGTGGTCGATGTAGCCGTCGGGCTCGTTGAAGACGCCGTCGGTGTCGGCGTCGTAGCGGTCCCAGACGTCGAGCGTGGCGAGGTAGTCGTCGACCTCGTCCGCGGTCTTGCCGCTGGCGAGCTGGTCGGCGTACCAGGCGTCGACGGTGTCGGCGATGAACTGCCAGGAGCCGCCGTTGTCCTCGACGTCGTTGGCGCCGTAGGAGGCCAGACCGCCGGGGACGGTGACCCAGTCCTCGACCGTCGAGGAGACGGAGTACTTGCCCGACGAGACCTTGCGGTAGTAGTCGGTCATCGACTCGGTCGGCCCGTTGAACAGGTTGTCGTAGTAGGCCGCGTCGAAGTCCTCGCGCCACACCGTGGAGTTGTCGAGGGCGCGGTCGGGCTGCGGGATCGAGTTGTGCGAGACGTCGGAGAACTCCGAGAGCACGGTGAAGATCCGGTCGGTGCGGTTCACCGGGAACTCGTACGCCGTGGGCGTGTCGCTGCCGGGCTTCTTCGGGCCGAGGCTCACGGTGGCGCCGCCGCCCTGGCGGCGCTGGAGGTCGGCGGTGCCGTTGGCGAGCATCGCGAGGGCCTTCTCGCGGAGCGCGTCCTGGCGCTTGGTGAGCGGGCCGGGCCGGTTGTCGGGCCGGTGTGCACCGGTCTGACCGTTGCTGTCCGCGCGGTCGGGCGAGGCGCCCGCCGTACTGGCCGTCGTGGCGGCGAGGGTGGCCGCCATGGTCGCGGTGACCGCGACGGCGGTGCTCCCGGTGAGGAAGCGTCGGGTGGTGGGGTGCAAGGTGTCGTGCCTTCCCGGAGTGGGTGTGGGGGGAACCCGGGTGCAGACACGCTCGACGGATGGTCCGACGCATCCCGCCCGAGCAGGAAATCTTCAACCGGAGTGACCCTCACCCACGCAGGACGTCCTGACAAGACCCCTGGGGTCGAAGTTTGCCGTCCGTCATCGTCCGGATGCCGGGACGTGACCGGTTCGCGACCGGGGCGCGGGGAACATGGACGGCGTCGGCGGCGTTGCCCCCACGTCACCGAAGAGCCACCGAGAACAGTGCCGAGAAGCCTAGGAGTGCCCCGTGTCGTTCGCCCCGCTCGTCGAGCCTGCCGCCGAGCTCACCACCGACGAGGTGCGCCGCTACAGCCGGCACCTGATCATCCCGGACGTGGGCATGAGCGGCCAGAAGCGCCTCAAGAACGCCAAGGTGCTCGTGATCGGCGCCGGCGGCCTCGGCTCGCCCGCGCTGCTCTACCTCGCCGCGGCCGGAGTCGGCACCCTCGGCATCGCCGAGTTCGACGAGGTCGACGAGTCCAACCTGCAGCGCCAGATCATCCACGGCCAGTCCGACGTCGGCCGGCCCAAGGCCGAGTCGGCCCGCGACTCGATCCAGGAGACCAACCCGCTCGTCAACGTCGTCGTGCACAACGAGCGCCTCGACAACGACAACGTCAAGCGCGTCTTCGAGGGCTACGACCTGATCGTCGACGGCACCGACAACTTCGCGACCCGCTACATGGTCAACGACGCGGCGTACTTCCTCGGGATCCCCTACGTGTGGGGGTCGATCTACCGCTTCGACGGCCAGGCGTCGGTCTTCGCGCCGATGCTCGGCGAGGACCTGCCCTGCTACCGCTGCCTCTACCCCGAGCCCCCGCCGCCGGGCATGGTCCCCAGCTGCGCCGAGGGCGGCGTGCTCGGCGTGCTGTGCGCCAGCATCGGCGCGATCCAGGTCAACGAGGCCATCAAGCTGCTCACCGGCATCGGGGACCCGATCGCCGGCAAGCTGATGATCTACGACGCGCTGGAGATGGAGTACCGCAAGCTCAAGGTCCGCAAGGACCCCAGCTGCGCGCTCTGCGGCGAGAACCCCACCGTCACCGACCTCATCGACTACGACGCGTTCTGCGGCGCGGTGTCCGACGAGGCGGCCGAGGCCGCTGCCGGCTCGACCATCTCGGTCTCCACGCTGGAGCAGATGCTCAAGGAGCGCGAGGCCGGTGAGCGCGACTTCGTGCTGGTCGACGTGCGCGAGCCCAACGAGTACGAGATCAACAAGATCCCCGGCTCGGTGCTGATCCCCAAGGGCGAGTTCCTCAACGGCAACGCCCTCGGACAGCTCCCGTCGGACAAGCAGGTCGTCATGCACTGCAAGTCGGGCGTCCGCTCGGCGGAGACCCTCGCCATCGTCAAGGGCGCGGGCTACGCCGACGCCGTGCACGTCGGTGGCGGCGTGGTGGCGTGGGTGTCGCAGATCGACCCCAGCCAGCCGGCGTACTGACGCAGCACCCGGTCGACGCGATCACCACACGAGGCGTAACCCCTCCGGGTTGCGCCTCGTTGGCGTCTCCATGGACCCGAACCGATGGCACCGTGACCGATCGATCCTGACCCTGTCCTCGGCGGCAGCGCTGGCCGCCGCGGCCGTGCTGGCCGTCCCGGCGACGGCCGCCGCCGCCCCGGCGGACGTCTCGGCGTACGCCCCGGCGGACACCGCACAGATCCACCCGGGCGTGCAGATGTACACCGAGGGCGCCCAGTGCACCGCCAACTTCGTCTACACCGACGGCTCCGGCGCGACGTACGTCGGCTACGCGGCGCACTGCGCCGGCACGGGGGAGGCCACCGACACCAACGGCTGCGACGCCGCCTCCCTGCCGCTCGGCACCCGGGTGAGCTTCGTCGAGGGCGGCTCGCCGGCCACCGAGGGGACGACCGTGGGCCAGGGCACGCTGGCCTACTCATCCTGGCTCACCATGCAGCAGCGCGGTGAGACCGGCGAGAACGCCTGCGCCTACAACGACCTGGCGCTGGTGAAGGTCGACGCGGGCGACGTCGCCAAGGTCAACCCGTCGGTCCCGTTCTGGGGTGGGCCGGTGGCCGTCAACACGACGGGCACCGCTGCCGGTGACACGGTGTACTCGTACGGCAGCTCGAGCCTGCGTGCCGGGGTCGAGGCGCTTGCGCCCAAGCAGGGCACCAGCCTCGGCACCGAGGGCGACGGCTGGTCGCACCCGGTCTACACCGTGACGCCGGGCGTCCCCGGTGACTCGGGCAGCGCGTTCCTGGATGCCGAGGGCAACGCCCTGGGCACCCTCTCCACGCTCGCCCTGGCCCCGCTCGCCGGGTCCAACGGGGTGGGCGACCTGTCCCACGAGCTGTCCTACGCGCAGCAGCACGGGCCCCTCGCGGGCCTGCGGCTCGTGCCCGGCACCGAGCCGTTCAGCCCGGTCCTCTGACCCGCTGACCCGCTCGCCACAGTCGCCGGCGGCTCCGTCTCGTGGGGGGCGGAGCTGCCGGTCATGTCTCACCCCTCCCGGCCCTGTCGCGGGCTAGGGTCGCCGCCATGAGGAGGCCCGCCGTCGTCGCCACCCTGGCCGTGGCCGGTGCCTGCGTCCTCGTGGTGCTGGTCGCCTGGGCCGCCCTCGTGGGACCCCAGGAGGTCTTCACCGGCGACGGCCCGCAGATCAGCCGGGAGACGACGACCACCGCGACGGAGGAAGCGCCCATCGACACCGCGGGCACGACCCGCGACGACGTCGAGCAGGCCGACCCGCCGACCTGGGTGCGGGTGCTCCTCAACGTGGTCGGCGGCGCCGTGCAGCTCGCCGCCCTCGCCGGGATGGTGCTGGTCGCGTTCCTCCTCGTACGCCGCCTGCACACCGCCTTCGTCCGGCGCGGGACCCGCGAGGAGGCGGCCACCGGTGAGTTCGAGACCCTCGACGACCGGCAGCGGATCGCCGCCGCCATGGCCCGCGACGCCGACGAGCAGGCGCGGGTCCTCGAGGAGGGGGAGCCGCGCAACGCGATCGTGGAGTGCTGGCACCGCTTCGAGCTGCAGGCCGAGCGCGCGGGGATGGCGCGCCGGGAGTGGGAGACCTCCTCGGAGCTGGCGCTGCGGATGCTGGACGCCGCCGACGTCGACCGGGAGGCGGTGACCCGCCTGCTGGAGCTCTACCGCGAGGCCCGCTTCAGCGGCCACGAGGTGGGCGAGGCGGAGCGCCGGGCGGCCGTCGACGCGCTGGCCCGGATCCGCGCGAGCGTCGGGGCGGTCCGGTGAGCAGCCCGCTCCTCCGGGCCTGGTGGGCCCGCGCCGTCATCCTCGCGCTGGTGGTGGTCGTCGGCCAGGTCGTGCTCACCCTCCTGGACTTCGGGCCGCGGCTGCTGGGCTGGGCGCTGCTCGCGACCACGGTGGCGGCCCTGCTGTGGCTGCTCCTCGACGCGGCCGGGACCCACCCTGCGGGCTGGGACTCCGGCCTGCCGCCGTTCGTGCGGCCGGACCCCGGGGAGGCCACGACGTACAGCCGGGTCCTCGACAGCCACCTCGACTCCCGCGACCCCGGGCCGGCACTGCGCGACCGGTTGGTGGCGCTGGCCCGCTCCCGTGACCCCGACCTCGCCGACCCGGTGCTGCGCGACCTCGCCCAGCAACCCGCGCGCCGGCTGACCCCCGCCGACATCGACCGCTACCTGACCAGGATCGAGGCACTCCGTGGGAGATGACGCCGTGCAAGGTGACGCCGTGACAGATGACGCCGTCCCGCTGACCACCCAGGAGGCGACCCGTGTCGCAGCCGACGTGCTGGACCGGGTGGGTCAGGCCGTGGTGGGCAAGCGGCAGGCGCTCAGCCTGGTGCTGGCCGCGGTCCTGGCCAAGGGCCACGTCCTCATCGAGGACTTCCCGGGGCTCGGCAAGACCCTGGCCGCGCGCTCCTTCGCCCAGGCCCTCGGCCTGGACTTCGCCCGCGCCCAGTTCACGCCCGACCTGCTGCCGGCCGACCTCACCGGGTCGTATGTCTACGACCAGCGCAGCGGCGACTTCTCCTTCCGCGCGGGCCCGTTGTTCACCGGGTTGCTGCTGGCCGACGAGATCAACCGGACCCCGCCCAAGACGCAGTCCGCGCTGCTCGAGGCCATGCAGGAGGGACAGGTCACCGTGGAGGGGGAGACGCACCTGCTGCCGCGGCCCTTCCACGTGCTCGCGACCGCCAACCCGGTGGAGTACGAGGGCACCTACCCGCTGCCCGAGGCGCAGCTGGACCGGTTCCTGATGCGCGTCGACTTCGGTTACCCGACCGCCGACGAGGAGTACGACGTCGTCGCGCGCCGGGTGGCCCGCCAGCGCGAGGAGGTCGTGGTCGAGCCGGTGACGGACGCCCGGGGCCTGGCCGCCCTGCAGGCCGCGGTCGAGCGGGTGCAGGTCGACGAGTCGGTCGGCCGCTACTGCGTCGCCCTGGCCGCCGCCACCCGCGGCCACGCCGAGGCCCTCACCGGGGCGTCCCCCCGCGGGAGCCTCGGGCTGGTGCTCGCGGCCCGCGGCTGGGCGGTCATCCGGGGTCGCGACTACGTCGTCCCGGAGGACGTCAAGGCGGTGGCCCGGGCCGTGCTCGGCCACCGCGTCACGGTGCGCCCCGAGCTGTGGATGAGCGCCGCGTCGGGGCCCCGGATCGTGGACTCCGTCCTGGCCAGCGTCCCCACCCCGCACACCCTGGAGCAGGCCGCGGGGCGACGGTGACCCGCTGGGTCGCCACCCCCGCCCTGGCCCGGGCCTGTGCCGTCGCGGCGGCGGGCCTGGTCGGGGCGGTCGCGCTCGGGTCGCCGGTGCTGGTGGTCCTGACCGCGCCCTTCCTCGTGCCGGCGGTGCTCGGCCTGGTGCACCGGCCACGCACGACGCCCCGCCTGGTCCCCGACCTCGGGGTGCAGCGGTTGCACGAGGGGCAGGGCCTGGCCAGCGGCCTGGTGGTGGAGCCCGCCGACGGGGTCGAGCACGTGACCCGCGTGCTGGAGCGCCCGCCGTACGTCGTCCTCTCCCCACCGTCGGGGGTCGTCGGCGGCCTCCTCCGCGACGGCATGCCCGAGGCGGGCATCGGCGTCACCCGCTGGGGGCGCCGGCCCGTCGGCGCCGAGCAGGTCGCGCTCACCGGTGCCTGGGCCGGGTTCCGCTGGGGGCCGCGGGCGGTCCCGGCGGTCACCGTGCCGGTGCTGCCCCAGCCGGCCGCCTTCGACTCCCGGGCCGAGGCCCCGCAGCCGGACGGCCTCGTCGGCGCGCACCGCTCGCGCCGCGTCGGCAGCGGGACCGAGTTCAGCGGGATCCGGGGCTTCGCGGCGGGAGACCGGCTGCGCCGGATCCACTGGCCGGTCTCGCTGCGCACCGGCTCGCTGCAGGTCGTGACCACCCGGGCCGAGCAGGACTCGGGGGTGCTCGTCGTCGTGGACGCCTTCCGCGAGCTCGGGCACAGCGGGGGCGTGGACGGGCCGGCCAGCAGCCTGGACCTCACGGTGCGGGCCGCGTCGGCGCTCGCCGAGCACCACGTCCGGGTCGGCGACCGGGTGGGGCTGCGGGTCCTCGGACCGGGCGACGCCCGGGTCCCGCTCGGCACCGGCACCCGGCACCTCCACCGCCTGGCCGGCACCCTCGCCAGGATCGTCCCGGCGAACCGTCAGGTGGACGAGGACGCGGCCCTCGAGCTCGGGGTCCAGGGCGACTGCGTCGTCTACGTCCTCTCGCCGATGCTGGACGCGCCCGTCGTCACCGCGACGGCGATGCTGGTCCGTCGGGGCGTGCCGGTCATCGTCATCGACACGCTCGGGGAGCGCGACCTCGACGAGCTCGGCGGCCCCCGGTCGCGGGCGGGGCTCGCGTGGCGGATGCGGCGGGTCGAGCGGGACAACCTCCTCGACCGGCTGGCGGGCCTCGGCTGCCCGGTCGTGCCCTGGCGTGGTCCCGGCACCGTCGACGACGTCCTGCACCGCCTGGCCCGGCGGGCCCAGCAACCCCGGGTGCGTGCCCGGTGAACCGGGTCCGGCAGTGGCAGCCGTCGGCGGTCGCCGCGAGGGTCCTGGTGGTGCTGCTGCCGCTCCTCGCGATCGCCGCCGCGGGCCAGCGTCCGGCCACTCCGTTCCTGCTGGTGCTCGCGTTGCTGGCGCTGGGGTGGGGCGTCGCCCCGGAGTCGCCGGTCGGGCAGGTCGTGCTCGTCCTGGTCGTCGGCTGGTGGGGCGTGCGCGTCGCCGACCCGCTGCAACCGACCGTGCTGCTCGCCGGCGCGGCCCTGCTGGGGGCCCACGTGGCCGCGCTGCTGGCGTCGTACGGTCCCGCACGGCTTGCCGTCGACCGGCGGCTCGCGCTGCTCTGGGTACGCCGCGCGCTGCTGTCGCTGCTCGTCCTCCCCGTCGCGTGGGTCGCCGCACGCGGGCTGGGCTCCGCCCCGGAGCAGCCCGCGCTGTGGACCGTCGCGCTGCTGACCGTCGCCGGCGTCCTCGTGACCGCCGGGCTCGCCCTGCGCGAGGCGTCGTCCGACCGGGCGTGAGGTCGAGGCACGACCGGTGCGGTGACGGCCGTTCCGTCCGGGGCGCGGAGCCCTGCACGGTCGGGAGCCGGGTCGGGGCCACAATGGGCGCCATGATGTATCGCGTGCTGCACACGGTCGTGCCGCCGGTGGCCAAGGCCGTCTGGCGACCGACCGTCACCGGTCTCGAGCACGTGCCCCGCAGCGGGGCGGTGATCCTGGCCAGCAACCACCTCTCCTTCGTGGACAGCGTGGTGATCCCGGTCGTCGCTCCGCGCAAGGTGGTGTTCCTCGCCAAGTCGGACTACTTCACCGGCACCGGCGTCCGGGGCGCGATGCAGCGGGCGTGGTTCGAGGGGCTCGGCATGCTGCCGGTCGACCGCGACGACACCAAGGCCGCGATCGCCAGCCTCGACACGGCGCTCGAGGTGCTCGGCCGCGGGGAGGCGTTCGGGATCTACCCCGAGGGCACCCGCTCGCGCGACGGCCGGCTCTACCGCGGCCGGACCGGCGTCGCCCACCTCGCCCTCACCGCGGGCTGCCCGGTCGTGCCCGTCGGCCTGACCGGCACCCAGGACATCCAGCCGGTGGGCTCGACCCTGCCGCGGCTGGCGTCGGTCACCGTGCGCTTCGGCCCTCCGATCGACGTCGCGGGGGAGTACGACGGCGTGCCCTCCGGTCGCGCGCGGCGCGACCTCACCGACCGGGTCATGGCCGCGATCGGGGGACTGTCCGGCCAGGAGGAGGCCGGGGTCTACAACGAGCGCCCCACGGACGTGTGACCCCCGCCCGCGCCCCGGTGTCGGTGTCGTCTGGTTGGGTCGTCCCGTGACCATCCAGCACCCCGGGCAGCACCTCGCGAGGCCGACCTACCGGCTCGAGCGCAGCCAGCCCGGACAGGTGGCCGGACCGGTCCTCGACGCCCACCAGCAGCGCGTGGTCGACCACCCCGGTGGCCCGATGCTGGTGCTGGCCGGGCCCGGCACCGGCAAGACCACCACCCTGGTCGAGGCGATCGTCGACCGCATCGAGCAGCGCGGCGCCGCCCCGGACGAGGTGCTGGCCCTGACCTTCTCCCGCAAGGCGGCCGAGCAGCTGCGCGACCGGGTCACCGCCCGCCTCGGGCGCACCAGCACGACCACGCTGAGCTCGACGTTCCACTCGTTCGCCTACGGCCTGGTGCGGACCTACACGCCTGCCGGCGTCTACGACGGCCCGCTGCGGCTGCTGTCCGCGCCCGAGGCCGACGTGGTCATGCGCGAGCTCCTCACCGACCACCCCGAGTCGGTCGCCTGGCCGGAGTCGCTGGCGCGCGCGGTCGGCACGCGGGGCTTCGCCCGCGAGGTGCAGGCGGTGCTCGGGCGGGCCCGCGACAACGGTCTCGACGACCGCGGGCTGGTGGCGATGGGGCGCGAGGAGGGCGCACCCGAGCTGGTCGCGGCCGGCCTGTTCATGCAGCAATACCTCGACAACCTCGACGCCCAGAGCGCGATCGACTACTCCGACCTCATCCGGCGCGCGACCGCCCTGGCCGGTGAGCACCGCGCCGAGCTCCGGGCCCGCTTCACCCACGTCTTCGTCGACGAGTACCAGGACACCGACCCCGGGCAGGTCGCCCTGCTCCGGGAGCTGGCGGGCGACGGGCGCAACCTCACCGTCGTCGGCGACCCGCACCAGTCGATCTACGGCTTCCGGGGGGCGGAGGTGCGCGGGATCCTCGAGTTCCCCACGACGTTCCCCGCCGCCGACGGGTCGCCCGCCCAGGTGGTGGCGCTGCGCACGACCCGCCGGTTCGGGCCGAGGCTGCTGCTGGCCGCCCAGCGCATCGCCGGTGGGATCGCCCTGCCCGGCACCATCCCGGAGGCGGCGCGCGCCGACTTCGCCGCCCCGGTGGCGGAGTCCGGTGCTCACGGGGACGGGCGGGTCGAGGTGCTGACCTTCGACACCGAGCGTGCCGAGGCCGAGCACCTGGCCGACCTGCTGCGTCGCGCCCACCTCGAGGACGGCATCGCGTGGGACGACATGGCGGTCCTGGTGCGCTCGGGCCGGACGTCCATCCCCGGGCTGCGTCGCTCGCTCGGCGGCGCCGGGGTGCCCGTCGAGGTGGCGGGCGACGACGTCCCGCTCGTGCGTGACCCCGCCGCCCTGCCGTTGCTCGACGCCCTGCGGGCCATCCTCAACCTCGACAACGAGGACGGCGACCACGTCGACTTCATCGACCCCTCCCGGGCGGAGGCGATGTTGCTCGGCCCGCTCGCCGGCCTCGATGCCGGTCAGCTGCGCCGGCTCGGCCGGCTCCTGAGGGCCCGGGAGAAGGTCGCGGCCAAGGCGGAGGAGCGGGCTCCGCGCCGTTCCCGCGAACTGGTCCGCCAGGTGCTCGTCGACCCCGACTTCCTCACCGGGCTGGAGGGCCCCGAGGTCGACCGGGCCCGCGCCTTCGTGACCCTGCTCTGGAGCGCGCGGGCCGCCCAGGCCGACGGTGACACCGCCGAGGAGGTGCTGTGGCTGCTGTGGTCGGGCACCTCGTGGCCCGAGCGCCTGCGGCGTGGGGTCGAGCTCGGCGGTGCGGCCGCCCGGCGCGCCCACCGCGACCTCGACGCCGTGGTGGCCCTCTTCGAGGCCGCGGCGCGGGCCGAGGAGCGCAAGGACCACCTCGGCATCGCCAACTTCCTCGCCACCCTGGTCGCCCAGCAGATCCCGGGCGACACCCTGGCCGAGCGCGGGGTCCGTGGCGCGTCGGTGCGGCTGCTCACCGCCCACCGCGCCAAGGGCCTGGAGTGGCGCCTGGTGGTGGTCGCCCATGTCCAGCAGGACGTCTGGCCCGACCTGCGTCGGCGCAGCACCCTGCTCCAGGCCGACCGGATCCGCGCCGACGGCCTGGTGCCGCCGGTCAGCACGCGCGAGCTCCTCACCGAGGAGCGCCGCCTCTTCTACGTCGCCTGCACCCGCGCCCGCCAGCGGCTGGTGGTCACCGCGGTCGCGTCGGCCGACGACGAGGGCGAGCAGCCGTCCCGGTTCCTGGGCGAGCTGCAGATCCCGGCCGTCCACCACAGCGGACGCCCCCGCCGTCCGCTCTCGATGGCGGGCCTGGTCAGCGACCTGCGCCAGCACCTCGCCGACCCCGACACCCCGCCCGCCCTGGCCGAGGCCGCCGCGCGCCGCCTCAAGGCCCTGGCGCGGGAGTCGGTCGGCGGACGGTCCCTGGTGCCGCAGGCCGACCCCGCCACGTGGTGGGGCACCCGGTCCGCCAGCCTGTCCGCCCACCCCGTGCGCCCGGCCGACCAGCCGGTGCCGCTCTCGGCCAGCACGCTGTCGGGGCTGATGACCTGCCCGACCCAGCACTTCCTGTCCCGCGAGGCCGGCGGGGTGTCGCGCTCCCACCAGTCGGCCAACCTGGGCCAGATCGTGCACGCCCTCGCCGAGCGGGTCGGCACCGGCGACCTGGTGGCCGGCCCCGACGACGCCGACCTGCTCATGGAGCACGTCGACGCCGTGTGGCAGCGCCTGGAGTTCCGCACGCCGTGGGCCGCCGCCCGCGAGCACGCCCGGGTGCGGTCGGCCCTGGCCCGGTTCCTCGCCTGGCACCACTCCAACCCCCGCACCCTCGTGGGCACGGAGGCGAGGTTCACCACCGTCGTCGAGCTCGCCGACGGCGAGCAGGTCCGACTCGGTGGCTACGTCGACCGCCTCGAGGTCGACCACGACGGCCGCGTGGTCGTCGTGGACCTCAAGACCGGGCGCACCAAGCCGTCCGGCAAGGCCGTGCAGCGCGACTCCCAGCTCGCCCTCTACCAGCTCGCGGTCGACCGCGGCGCCGTCGACGAGGTCGTGCCCGGCGCGGCATCGGGCGGCGCGTTCCTCGTGCAGCTGGGGTCCCTCGACGACAACCCGTCGGCCGTCGAGCAGCGCCAGGACCCGCAGCCCGACGACTCGCCCGAGCGCGACGAGCTGCACGCCGCGCTGTCCGTCGCCGCCGGCTACCTGCGCCGTGAGGAGTTCCCCGCCATTCCCGGAGACCACTGCAAGGACTGTCCCTATGTCTCGCTGTGCCCCGCCAAGGGCGCCGGATCGGTGGTGACCCAGTGACCGCCACGACCGTCGCGGGCGTCCGTCCCGCACTGCAGATCGACACCCCCGAGCAGCTCCAGGCGGTCATGCAGGCGTCCTTCGCGCCGAGCCCCCAGCAGTGGGCCGCCATCACCGCACCGCTGTCACCCGCGGTCGTCATCGCCGGTGCGGGCTCGGGCAAGACCACGCTGATGGCCGCCCGCGTGGTCTACCTCGTGGTCACGGGCCAGGTGCGCCCCGACCAGATCCTCGGCCTCACCTTCACCACCAAGGCCGCCGGCGAGCTGCGCACCCGCATCCGTGCCGCCCTCGTCACGGCCGGGGTCCTGGACGCCGCGCCCCGCGACGACGAGGAGGACGTCCTCGAGCCGACGGTGGCGACCTACAACGCCTATGCCGCCAACCTGCTCACCGAGCACGGCCTGCGCATCGGCCACGAGCCCGACACCCGGGTGGTCACCGACGCCGCGCGCTACCAGCTCGGCGCCCGGGTGGTGGATCGCTACACCGGTGTCGTCGAGCACCTCACCGACCACGCCGAGACCGCGATCCAGAACCTCCTCGCCCTCGACTCGACGATGAGCGAGCACCTGCGCTCGCCCGCCGAGGTGCGCGCCTTCGACGCCGCGGAGCGGCCGGGCTTCCTGGCCGCCCGCCTGGAGGAGGCGCAGGGCAAGCACCGCGCGACCTACCTCGAGCAGATCGACAAGGCGCTCTCCGCCATCGACCGTCGGGCCGAGCTGCTCGGGCTCGTCGAGAGCTACCGCCGGCTCAAGGCCGACCTCGGCCTCATGGACTTCTCCGACCAGATCGCCCTCGGCGCCCGGCTCGCCGACGAGCAACCCGACGTCGGCGCCGCCGAGCGCGACAAGTTCCGGGTGGTCCTGCTGGACGAATACCAGGACACCTCGGTCGCCCAGGCCCTCATGCTCTCCCGGCTGTTCTCCGGGCCCGACGAGGCGTCCGGGCTCGGCCACGCCGTCACCGCGGTGGGCGACCCCAACCAGGCGATCTACGGCTGGCGGGGGGCCTCGGTGTCCAACATCCTCAACTTCGCCGAGACGTTCCCGGCTGCCCGCGGTGGGGTGCCGGTCCTCCCGCTCACCGTCAACCGACGCTCCGACGCACGCATCCTCGACCTCGCCAACGTCCTGGCCCGGCCGCTCTACGACGCCTTCCCGCAGGTCTCCCCGCTGGTCGCCAAGGAAGGCGCCGCGCCGGGCATCGTGCAGACCCAGGTCTACGAGACCCACCGCGAGGAGCTCGCCGCCCTGGTCGAGCGGGTCCGGGAGGCCCACGGTCGCACCGGTGACTGGTCGCGGCTGGGGGTGCTCACCCGCGACAACGCCCACGCCGAGGAGGTCTTCGACGCCCTCACCGGCGCCGACGTCCCGGTCGAGATCGTCGGGCTCTCCGGGCTGCTGCGGCTGCCCGAGGTGGCCGAGATCGTGGCGACCCTGCACCTGATGCACGACGTCACGGCCAACGCCTCGCTGCTGACCCTCCTCACCGGACCGCGCTGGGCGGTGGGGCCGCGCGACCTGCACCTGCTCGCCCAGCGCGCCGGTGAGCTGTCGGGCGGTCGCGGTCGCGCCCCCGAGGCCGCCGACATCGGCGAGCAGCTCCTCGAGATCGCCGACGGCGTCGACCCGGCCGAGGTGCCGGCGCTCGGTGACGCCCTGGAGGACCCCGGCACCGACCTGCCCTACTCGACCGAGGCCCGCGAGCGCTTCGCCCTGCTGGCCGGTGAGCTGCGCATGCTGCGCGCCCACGTCTCCGAGCCGCTGCTCGACGTCGTCCGCCGGGTCATCGACACCTCCGGCGTCGACATCGAGCTCTCCTCCGCTGTCGGTCCAGCAGCCCTGGCCCGGCGGGACAACCTCGACCTGTTCGTCAAGGCGGTCGCCGAGTTCCAGGCGGTCGACGGTGACGTCAGCCTGCCCGCGCTGCTGGCCTACCTCACCGCCGAGGACGACCAGGGCAACGGCCTCGACGCCGCGACGCCGTCCGAGGCCGACTCCGTCAAGCTGCTCACGGTGCACCGCTCCAAGGGCCTCGAGTGGCACTCGGTGTTCCTCGTCGGCGTGGGGGAGACCCGCTTCCCGTCCAACCGTGGCCGCACCCTGTGGACCTCCTCTCCGTCGGTGATGCCGGCGCCGCTGCGTGGCGACGCCCGCGACCTCCCGCAGCTCCAGGGCTACGACAAGGCCGCCCTCGACGCCTATCGGGCGGCCTCCAAGCAGCACGAGGCCACCGAGGAGCTCCGGCTGGGCTACGTCGCCTTCACCCGGGCCGAGCACGAGATGTGGGTGACCTCGTTCCTGTGGAACGCCCGCAAGACCCCGTTCGGGCCCTCGCCCTTCCAGGAGACGATGCGTGACGTCATCGAGGGGTGGGGCGAGGAGGTCGCCGGCTGGCTCGACAAGCCGGCGAGGGACGCCGTGCACCCCTACGCCGGCGAGGACCCGTCCCGGCCGTGGCCGCTGACCGGCATCGGCCGCGAGGCCAGGCTGCGCCTCGCGGCGGCCGAGGCCGTCCGAGCGGTCGATCCGGACGCGCCCGACGAGGGGCTCGACGTCGTCACGGCAGGCCAGGTCGCCGACTGGGACGCCGCCATCGAGCGGTTGCTGGCCGAGGCCCGGGCCGATCGGGGCGGGCAGATCCGCGTCGAGCTGCCCTCCAGCCTGTCCGCGACCGCGATGAGTCGGCTGCGCGACGACCCCCAGCTGTTCGCCCGCGAGCTGGCCCGGCCGATGCCGCGCAAGCCGTCGTCGGCGGCACGGTTCGGCACCCGGTTCCACGCCTGGGTCGAGTCCCGCTTCGGGCAGCCCGAGCTCATCCCCTACGACGAGCTGGAGGGGCGCGCCGACGCGGGCATCGACGACGAGTCGGAGCTCGCCGAGCTGGTCGCCCGCTTCGAGTCCGGCCCGTACGCCGACCGCGTGCCGCACGCCGTCGAGGCGCCGTTCGCGCTGGTGCTGGCCGGTCAGGTGGTCCGCGGCCGGATCGACGCGGTCTACGCCGAGGACGTCGACGGTGAGCGCGGCTTCGTCGTCGTCGACTGGAAGACCAACAGGACGGCGACGGCCGACCCGCTCCAGCTCGCGATCTACCGCCTCGCGTGGGCCGAGCTGACCGGCACCCCGCTCGAGCGGGTGCGCGCGGTGTTCCACTACGTCCGCTCGGGACAGACCGTGGAGCCCGACGACCTCCCCGGCCGCGAGGAGCTGGAGCGCATCGTCAGCGGCTGAGCGCCGGTGTCACACCCGTCGCCCGCCGCTCGTCATGTCGTCGACGGACCCGGTTGGGGTCCGGTCGGACGCGGGAGGATGGGGACATGACCGAGGACGAGGTGCTGGCCGGCCGGTTCGAGCGCGCGCGCCCGCGGCTGCACGCGGTCGCGGTGCGGATGCTCGGCAACCACGCCGCCGCCGACGACGTGGTGCAGGAGGCGTGGCTGCGCCTGCACCGCAGCGAGCCCGACGGCATCGACAACCTCGACGGCTGGCTGACCACGGTGGTGTCGCGGATCTGCCTCGACACCCTCAAGTCCGGTGCGACCCGACGGGAGCAGCCCGTCGGCGAGTTGCCGGAGACCGTCGACGCACACGATCCGGGCCCGGCCGACCAGGTGGTCACGGCCGACGCGGTGGGCGCCGCCCTGCTGGTGGTGCTCGACCAGCTCGGCCCCAACGAGCGGCTGGCCTTCGTGCTGCACGACCTCTTCGGGGTGCCCTTCGACGAGGTGGCGCCGATCGTCGACACGAGCCCGGCCAACGCGCGCCAGCTCGCCTCCCGCGCCCGGCGCAAGGTCCGCGGTGGCGAGTCGGAGCCCGACCGCCGGCGCCAGCGCGAGGTCGTCGATGCCTTCCTCGAGGCCGCCCGGGAGGGCCGCTTCGAGCGCCTGCTCACGATGCTCGACCCCGACATCGAACTGCGCGCGGACGCGTTCTCGGTGAGCGCCGCCGCGACCCGACGTCACCTCGGGGCACCCGCGCTCGACCCCGTCATGCGAGGCCGCGAGACGGTCGCCGAGGTTTTCCACGGCCGGGCGGCCGCCGCCCAAGCGGCGTACGTCGACGGCCTGCCCGCCGCCGTCTGGGCTCCGGGAGGGACGACGCGGTCGGCGTGGGTGCTGACCATCGCCAACGGGGTCATCACCCGGGTCGAGATGCTGGGCGACCCCGCCACGCTCGCCCGCCTCGAGGTCGAGCTGCTCTGACCCAGGGTGGTCGCCGGCCTGCACCCGGCGCCCACACGGACTGGCGGCCCGCGACAGTCGGTACGACGACCCGGTTGTCGTCCGCCGCCAGTCAGCACGTGGTCCTGGGGCTCAGGGCCAGGTGCCCACGCGGACTGGCGGCCCGCGACAGTCGGTACGACGACCCGGTTGTCGGCCGCCGCCAGTGAGCACGAGTCGCCGGGAGTCGCCGGGGCGTCGCCGGGGCAGAGGGCGCCGCCGGGCGGTCAGTCGGGCAGCGCGGCGGTCAGCGCGATCTCGATCATCGCGCCGAAGGTCTGCTCGCGCTCCTGCGAGGTGGTCTCCTCGCCGGTGACGATGTGGTCGGAGACGGTGCAGATCGCCAGCGCGGCGCGCCCGTGGGCGGCGGCGAGCGTGTAGAGCGCGCTGGCCTCCATCTCGACGGCCAGGACCCCGTGGTCGATCATCGGCGCCATCAGCTCGACGCGCGGGGAGTAGAACGAGTCGCTGGAGAAGATCAGCCCCACGTGCGTGGTGGTGCCCGGCAGGGCCGCGGCGGCGTCGTACGCCCGGCGGAGCAGGTGGAAGTCCGCGACGGGGGCGTAGTCGTAGCCGTGGAAGCGGTGGGTGTTCATCGAGGAGTCGGTGCACGCGCCGCTGGCGATGATCACGTCGCGCACGGCCACCGCCTCGGTGAGCGCCCCGCAGGAGCCGACGCGGACGATCGACTGCACGTCGTACTCGCGGAAGAGCTCGGTGGCGTAGATCGCCAGCGAGGGCTGCCCCATGCCCGAGCCCTGGACGGAGACCCGGTGGCCGCGCCACGTGCCGGTGTAGCCGTACATGCCGCGGACCTCGGTGTAGCACTGCGCGTCGTCGAGGAAGTTCTCCGCGATCCACCTTGCTCGCAGGGGGTCCCCGGGCATGAGGACGACGGGGGCGATCTCGCCGGGACGGGCGCCGATGTGGGTGCTCATGGGCCGACGATATGGCAGGGCGACGGGCACGACCCACGGGCCAGTAGCGTGGCGGACGTGAACGACAGCAGCCCCCAGCGCAGCCTCCCGCACCTGGCCCTCTCCGCCCACGCGCACAACAGGGTGGGGGAGCGTCGCACCGACGAGGCGTGGCTCGACGAGCGGTGGGCCGACCCGGGCACGAAGGTGCTCGTCGTCGCCGGCAACCGGCTGCGACCGGTGGACGGCGACCTCGGCTGGGTGGCTCCGGCGCACGCGCCGGCGGGCACCCGGGTGCTGCTCGGTGAGCGCGACGGGGAGACCCGGTTCGCGGTGCTCGCCGACCCCGACGACGTGCCCGGCGAGCGGGAGGAGTGGGTGCCGTTGCGGGGGCTGCTGCCCGCGCTGGTCGCCGACCCCGGTGCCGCTCCGTGGCTTTTCCACGCGATCGGCCTCGCGGAGTGGCACTGGGTCACCCGGCACTGCCCGCGCTGCGGCTCGGCGCTGGAGTCCCGGCACGCCGGCCACGAGCTCGCCTGCACCGGGTGCGGACGCCAGCAGTTCCCGCGCACCGATCCGGCGGTGATCATGGCGATCACCCACGGTGAGCCCGGGTCGGTCGACGAGCGGCTGCTGCTCGGCCACCAGGCCGTGTGGCCGCAGGGGCGCTACTCGACCCTGGCCGGCTTCGTCGAGCCGGGGGAGACCTTCGAGGACGCCGTACGCCGCGAGGTGCTGGAGGAGGTCGGCGTCACCGTGGGCGACGTGGCCTACTTCGGCAACCAGCCGTGGCCGCTGCCGGCCAGCCTGATGATCGGCTTCCGCGGGGTCGCGGTCACCACCGACATCGACGTCGACGGGGCGGAGATCGCGGACGCCCGCTGGTTCACCCGCGACGAGCTGCGCGAGGGCTGCGAGTCCGGGGAGGTCCTCATCCCGGCCGGCATCTCGATCTCGTCCTCGCTCATCGAGGACTGGTACGGCGCCCCGCTGCCGGGCGGCTGGTGACGCCCGGACCGTCGCGCGTCAGGCCAGCGCGGCGAGCTTCTCCTTGACCTGGGCCAGGCTCGGGTTGGTCTGCGCGGAGCCGTCGGCGAAGACCAGGGTCGGGACCGTCTGGTTGCCGTTGTTCGCCTGCTCGACGATCAGCGCCGCGTCGGGCTGCTGCTCGATGTCGACCACCTCGTAGGCGATGCCCTCCCGGTCGAGCTGACCGCGGAGCCGGTGGCAGTAGCCGCACCAGGGGGTGCTGTACATCGTGAAGGTCATGGGTGTCGGTCCTGACGTCTAGGGTTTCTCGTGTTCCGCCGAGTCCAACCAACCACGCGCAGGAGTTGTTCCACGCCCATGCCCCCCCCCACCGACCTGCTCGACGCGCTCGACCCCGAGCAGCGTCGGGTCGCCGAGGCGCTGCGTGGCCCCGTGCGGGTGCTGGCCGGCGCGGGCACGGGCAAGACGCGGGCGATCACCCACCGCATCGCCTACGGCGTGGCCACCGGGCTCTACGTCCCCACCGAGGTCCTGGCGGTCACCTTCACGACACGGGCGGCGGGCGAGATGCGAGGCCGGTTGCGCGGGCTCGGCGCCGGGGGAGTCCAGGCCCGCACGTTCCACTCCGCCGCCCTGCGCCAGCTGCGCTACTTCTGGCCCCGCGTCCACGGGCACGACCTGCCCAACCTCATCGAGTCCAAGATCGGCCTGCTCGCGCAGGCCGCCCGTCGCCAACGGATCAACGCCGACCAGGCGCTCTTGCGAGACCTGGCCAGCGAGATCGAGTGGGCCAAGGTCAGCAACGTCGGGCCCGACGACTACGCCCGGGTCGCCCCCGCCCGCAACCGCTCCGTCTCCACCCTCGACCCCGACACCGTCGGCCGGATCTTCGAGGGCTACGAGGAGGTCAAGCGCGGCCAGGGCCGGATGGACATGGAGGACGTCCTGCTCTTCGCGGCCGGGCTGCTCGCCGAGGAGGAGGCGGTGGCGGCGCAGGTGCGCCGGCAGTACAAGTGGCTCGTCGTCGACGAGTTCCAGGACGTGTCCCCGCTCCAGTCGGCCCTGCTCGACCTCTGGCTGGGCGGGCGCGACGAGCTGTGCGTCGTCGGCGACCCCGCGCAGACGATCTACTCCTTCGCCGGGGCCAACGCCGCCTACCTGCGTGAGTTCACCACCAAGTTCCCCGACGCCACCTCGATCGAGCTGGTCCGCAACTACCGCTCCACCCCCGAGGTCGTCACCGCCGCCAACCACCTGCTCGCCGGCACCCCGAGCAAGGGCGTCGACCTGGTCGCGCAGCGGCCGTCCGGCAGCCCGGTGCGCTACACGGCCCACGCCGACGAGGTCGCCGAGGCCGCGGCGGCCGCCGACCGGATCGCCGCGCTGCGCGCCGCCGGCACCCCGGCCGGTGAGATGGCCGTCCTGTTCCGGATCAACGCCCAGTCCGAGACGTTCGAGGACGCGCTCACCTCGCGGGGCGTCCCGTACGTCGTCCGCGGTGCGGCCCGCTTCTTCGACCGGGGTGAGGTGCGACAGGCCGTGACCCTCCTGCGGGGCACCGCCCGCGGTGGGCAGGAGGACGGCACCGTCCCCGACCTGGTGCGCGCCACCCTCTCGGGGATGGGCTGGTCGGCCGAGGCCCCCGGCACCCGCGGCGAGACCCGCAACCGGTGGGAGTCGCTGCAGGCGCTGGTCGACCAGTCGACCGAGTTCGTGGTCGAGCAGCCGGGGGCCACCCTCGGCGACTTCGTCGACGACCTCGACCGTCGCGCCGCCGAGCAGCACGCGCCGCTCGCCGACGGGGTCACCCTGGCCACGCTGCACGCGGCCAAGGGCCTGGAGTGGGACGCCGTCTTCCTGTGCGGCCTCCAGGACGGCACCCTGCCGATCACCTACGCCGACACCCCGGCGGCCGTCGAGGAGGAGCGTCGGCTGCTCTACGTCGGCATGACCCGGGCCCGCCGCGAGCTGTCGATCTCCTGGGCGCTCGCGCGCAACCCCGGGGGCAGGGCCACCCGCAAGCCCTCACGGTTCCTCGACGAGGTGGCCGAGGTCGAGCGGGCCGCCGCGTCCAAGGCGCCCAGCCGGCGCAACCGCAAGGCCATGCACTGCCGCGAGTGCGGCACCGCCCTCAGCACCCCCGCGGAGAAGAAGCTCGGCCGCTGCGCGGACTGCCCGGCGTCGTACGACGAGGCCCTCTTCGAGCGACTGCGCGAGTGGCGCCTCGAGCGTGCCGCGGACGACAAGGTGCCGGCGTTCGTCGTGTTCACCGACGCGACCCTCCAATTGATCGCCGAGCACCGGCCCGCCGACGAGGGGGCGTTGCGGCGCATCAGCGGGGTCGGTCCCTCCAAGCTCAGCAAGTACGGCGACGACGTCCTCGCGCTCGTCTCGAAGGAAATCTGAAGAAATACCCATTAAATCGTTTGCCCATTACACGGGGCAGGCGTTAGTTTCTTCTCCAACAGCCCACGCGCTTACGACCACTGGCACTGGTCGGCGCCCGACGCCCCGAAGGAGGTGGCACCAGATGGAGATCTACACCAACACCATGACGGCCTCGACGCCGTCCTTCGGCATGCCCGTCGCTGTTGCCACGTCCCCGCGCGCGGCCGCTCCCTGCCTTCAGCAGGTGAAGTCCGTCGCGACGCCGTTGGCCCACGTGGCCGGCATCGCCGTCATGGACGCCGTCGACGCCGTTCGCGGCATCGAGCTCGACGCCATCCGCGTCAAGGGAGCATTCCCGGGTCCGACCGCCTGGAGACCACCGATCGTCTGACACCAGACGCACATCGGCAGCCTCCAGGCCGCGGAACCCACACCGGGATCCGCGGCCTTTCTGTTTCTCCGTAACGGGAGACAGCTGGGCCGGATCCCGCAGACACGAGTTTCTTCTGCACCAGCGATCAGGTCCACGAGAAGGAGGTGACACACATGACCATCAGTGTTCTCGACCGCAACCGAGCTGCCGACGCCGCCCACGACCTGGGTGACCTGCACGACGCAGCTGCGCAGGTGGACGACGAGCTGCTGCCCTGCCGCACCAACAACGCAGAGCTGTGGTTCGCCGAGTCCCCCACGGATGTCGAGCACGCCAAGAGCCTGTGCCAGGGATGCCCGGTCCAGGCGATGTGCCTCGACGGCGCTCTCGAACGGCGCGAGCCGTGGGGCGTCTGGGGCGGCGAGCTCTTCCTCCAAGGCGTGGTGATCCCGCGCAAGCGCCCCCGCGGCCGACCCCGCAAGAACCAGGACGAGGTCGCCGCCTGACGGCGGTCCTCACCACTTCTCAGGCAGGACCTTCGGACATTCACATGACACTTCTCCACAGAGACGGATACGACATGAACACCATGCAGGAAGACCTGGCGCGCGCACAGATGACCGCGCGCCTGGGAGAGGCGCAGCAGAACCGGCGTGGCCACCAGCTGGCCCTGGCCCGCCGGATGAGCCGCAAGGCCGAGCAGGCTGCACAGCAGGCGCGTCTCGCCCTCGCCCGTGCGATCTAGGACCAGCCTCGCCCTGATCGCGGGTGATGCAGAGCGACAGCCGGCACGAACCCTCCGGGGATCGTGCCGGCTGTCGGCATTTCTTCTCCAGTAACCTCGAGGGCGTGAGCGAGCAGCCGACGACGTGCGACTTCTGCGGCCGGCAGGGGACCGGGGCCGAGACCCTCACCTGGACGACGTCGGTGGAGAACGGTCGCCAGCGCACCTACTGCGAGGAGTGCTCCCGCACCCACCTGCGAGCGATCGAGGGCAAGCTCGACAGCGAGTGGTGGTAGGTCAGACGGCCTCGCCCCACGAGCACCCGCAGTGCGGGTGACGCTGCCACGACCGGGCGTCGGGACGGAGGTCGGTCCCCACGGTGACGGTGGACGACCACGTCGACGGGGTGCCGCCACCGACCCACGTGGCGACGTCGCGGGCTGCCCAGCCCAGTGCCAGCGCCAGCAGTCCCGCGTCCACGCCCGGCCCGGGGGCGAGCGGCGCCGCGACCGGACGGTCGGACGGGGTGGGCCCGTCGCGCCAGGCGCGCACGCAGCGCAGGCAGGCGGTCAGGCCGGGGACGACGAACGGTCCGACCCGTACGGCGTCGGGCACCGCCGCGACCGTCAGGTGCGGTCGGGAGTCCACGACCCACGGATCGGCGCGCCGGCAGTCGTCGGGCAGGTCGGTGACGTGCAGGACCACCTCGGCACGCGGGTCGTGCCGCAGGCCGGCGGCGGCGGCGAGCGGGGCGACGTACGCGTGCCACGGGTCGATGGTCTCGAGCCGCACGGGCAGCGGGGACGACAGGCGCATGCCGGCCACCCTGCCCCGACGCGGGTCGTTCGCGCACCTGCTCCTCCACAGGGCCGTCGCAGGCGACCGGAGACGACCGGAGACGACCCGAGACGACGACGGCGTCGCCCCGTGGGGCGACGCCGTCGTGCAGCTGCTGGTGGGGTCAGTGACCGGTCCGGGTCACGCCTTGCCGAGGATGCGGTTGAGGTTGGTGCTGCAGACCGGGCAGACGGCCTTGGCCATCCGGGTGCCCTTGTCGTTGACCTTGACCTCGCCCTCCGCCTCGCGCTTCTCCTTGCACTTCACGCAGTAGAACTCGCCGCTCCAGGTCTCTGCCATGACGGCCTCCTTGACTGTTGATCACGCTGTTGTCGCGCGGGTCGGGTGGGGAAGCCCGTGCGGGTCCGGGAGCGTGGGGACACCCGGTCCGCCTGTGACACTACCCAAACCGCGCCCCGGCGGCCCGCGACACACTTGTGGCGGGTGACCGGGGGAGCGCGGCGCTCGGCGGTCAGTACCCTTCCGGCCATGGCCGACTACACGCACCTGCGCCTCGACCGCCCCTCCGAGGGCGTCGCCGTGCTGACCCTCGACAACCCCGACATGCGCAACGCGATGAGCGACGAGATGACCTTGTCCTGGGTCCGCGCCATCGACGAGCTGGCCGCGGACCGCTCGCTGCGGGTGGTCGTGGTCACCGGGGAGGGGTCGGCCTTCTGCTCCGGCGGCAACACGTCGTGGATCTCCAGCGAGCCCGATGCCACCGTCGACCACCTGCGCCGGAGGATGCTGCCGTTCTACCGCGCCTGGCTCTCCATCCGGCGCCTCGAGGTGCCGACGATCGCCGCGGTCAACGGCCACGCGATCGGCGCCGGCCTGTGTCTCGCCCTCGCCTGCGACATCCGGTACGCCGCCCCGGGCGCCAAGCTCGGCGTCCCCTTCGTCAAGCTCGGGATGCACGCCGGGATGGCCGGGACCTACCTGCTGCCCGAGGTGGTGGGCCCGGCCCACGCCCGGGACCTCCTGCTCACCGGCCGCGTGGTCGAGGCCGACGAGGCGCTGCGCATCGGCCTGGTGTCGCGGGTCATCGATGCGGAGTCCTTCGACGCCGAGGTGCTCCGGACCGCCGAGGGGATCGCCGCGACGGCGCCGATCGCCACCCGCCTCACCAAGATCGCGCTGGCCGACGGAGGGCACGCCGACTTCGAGAGCGCCCTGCAGTGGGAGGCGCTGGCCCAGCCGGTGACGCTGGCGACCGAGGACCTCCAGGAGGGCATCCGCGCCAGCCGCGAGAAGCGCCCGCCGGTCTTCGAGGGGCGCTGACCACAACTCATCGGCGGCCGCGCGCGACCCGGCGTCGTACGGGACGAAGAAGAGGCCGCACGGCCGTCCGCTCCACGCCTGCCTTCCCCAGCGGACGTCTCACGGGCCGGCTGTGCGACCTCGTCTGGGCGTCACGCTAGGAGGTCGGGACGACGCGGTCAACGCCGTGCTGTCCACCCCTGTGGACAAAGCTGTGGACAAGGTGTGCACGACACGCCACCGGGCTGGGGACGAGCCCCGCGCGCCTCGGGACGAGCCTGTGTGGGACACGCCCGGGCCGGGCGCGCGCCGCACGGCTGACCAGCCACAATGGGGGAACAGCGGCTGTGGACGGAAGAAAGGTGCGGGTGTGGCGCAGGACTACACGGCAGGACCGGTCGCGGCGCTGCGCCGGATCGCCTTCCTCATGGAGCGGGGCCGCGAGGAGACACGGCGGGTGGAGGCGTTCCGCAAGGCGGCCGCGGTGATCCTGCCCCTCGACCCCGACGACGTCGCCGCCAAGGCCGCGGCAGGCACGCTCACCGACCTGGCCGGCATCGGGCCGAGCACCGGCGCCGTCATCACCGAGGCCGTGCGCGGCGAGGAGCCCGAGCGCCTGGCCCGCCTCGAGAAGCAGTACGCCGGCCCGCTCGCCCCCGGTGGGCGCGAGGTCCGCGCCGCGCTGCGCGGGGACTGCCACTCCCACTCCGACTGGTCCGACGGAGGCTCGCCGATCGAGGAGATGGCGATGACCGCGATGGAGCTGGGGCACGACTACCTCGTGCTCACCGACCACTCGCCCCGGCTGCGGGTGGCCAACGGGCTCAGCGTCGAGCGCCTGGAGCGCCAGCTGGGCGTGGTGGAGGCGGTCAACGACCATCTCGGCGGCGCCTTCACCCTGCTCAAGGGCATCGAGGTCGACATCCTCGACGACGGCGCGCTCGACCAGACCGACGAGATGCTCGCGCGCCTCGACGTGCGGGTCGCCAGCGTGCACTCCAAGCTGCGGATGGACGCCGCGCCCATGACCCGACGGATGCTCGGTGCGGTCGCCAACCCGTTCACCAACGTGCTGGGGCACTGCACCGGCCGCCGCGTCGAGGGCAACCGGGGGACCCGTCCGCAGAGCGAGTTCGACGCCCGGGCGGTCTTCGAGGCGTGCGTCGAGCACGACGTGGCCGTGGAGATCAACAGTCGCCCCGAGCGGCGCGACCCGCCCACCCGGCTCCTCGAGCTCGCCCGCGACACCGGCTGCCTGTTCTCCATCGACTCCGACGCCCACGCCCCGGGCCAGCTCGACATGCTCGACTACGGCTGCGAGCGAGCGCAGGAGGCCGGGATCGACCCGGACCGGATCGTCAACACCTGGGGACGCGACCGGCTCCTGGCCTGGGCAGATCCCTCCGGACGCTAGCGTGGAGCGCGTGAGCACGCCCGAGATCGAGGTACGCCGGTCCGCCCGGCGCCGTCGTACGGTGTCGGCCTACCGCGAGGGCGATCGCATCGTCGTGCTCATCCCGGCTGCGATGAGCAAGCGGGACGAGGCCCAGTGGGTGGCCGACATGGTGGCGCGTCTCGAGCGCAAGGAGCGGCGCACCCGGCCCTCCGACGACCAGCTGCTGGCCCGGGCCGTGACCCTCAACGACACCTACTTCGGCGGGCTGGCGGCGCCGTCCAGCGTCCGCTGGGTGACCAACCAGCAGCAGCGGTGGGGATCGTGCAGCCCCGGCGACCGGTCGATCCGGCTCTCCGAGCGGCTCCAGGGGATGCCGTCGTGGGTCATCGACTACGTGCTGGTGCACGAGCTGGCCCACCTGCTCGAGCACGGTCACGACGAGAAGTTCTGGGCCTGGGTGGACCGCTACCCGCGATCGGAGCGGGCCCGGGGCTACCTGCTGGGCTGGTCGGCCGCCGCCAAGGTGGATCCGCCGTCGAGCGAGACCGAGGACGAGGACGACGCGGACGTCGACTGACCGGAGCCGGCGCGTCAGCGGGTGAGGCGGGCCACCGCGTCCGAGATGAGCCGGCGCATGTCGTCGTACACGTCGGGCAGGCCGTCCACCGGCCACCAGCGCACGTCGAGCGACTCCTCGCTCACGCGGTGCTCCCCGTCCCGGGGGGCCGTGGCCAGGAAGCGCACGTCGAGGTGGTGCACGGTCGTGCCGGGCGCGCAGAACTCCACCGCATGCTCGTCGAGGTCGAGCGGCTCGGGGTCGAAGTCGAGGTCGGTGAGCCCGGACTCCTCGTGGGCCTCGCGGAGCGCGACCCCGGCCAGGGTGGTGTCACCGGGCTCGCAGTGACCGCCGAAGGCGAACCAGCCCCCGGCCTTGCGGTGGTGGTTGAGCAGCACCGCGTCGGCCTCGGGGGTCAGCACGATGGTGCCCGCGGTGAGGTGGTCGGGCAGGCACTCGCGGGTCATGCCCGCCGGCTGGGCGTCGAGGTGCGCGACGAAGCGGTCCCGCAGCTCGGCGTCACGCGGGGTCGGGGGAGTCCACCCGGCCAGCACGGCCCGGGCGTCGGAGTGGAGGGTCACTCGGTCGGGCGCTCGGGACCGGTGTCACCGTCGGCGGACGGGCCGTCGAGCAGGTCGCGCAACCCGGCCTCGAAGTCCTCGTCGGACAGCGACTCGGGCGCCACCGCGGTCTCGCGGAAGCCGAGCGGGTCGTCGAGGTCGGCGCCCGTGGGCAGCAGGTCGGGGTGCATCCACACGCCGTCGCGGCCCTCGGTGCCCTGGCGGGCGCGCAGCGAGCCCCACAGGACGGAGGCGTCGCGGAGCCGCCGCGGGCGCAGCTCGAGGCCCACGAGGGTGGCGAAGGTCTGCTCGGCCGGGCCGCCCGCGGCGCGACGGCGGCGTACGGCCTCCTGCATCTTGGCCGCGGAGGGCATCCGTTCCTCCGTGGCCTGGCCGACGACCTCGTCGACCCAGCCCTCGACGAGTGCGAGGGTGACCTCGAGGCGCTCCAGGGCCGCCTGCTGGGCGGGCGACTTGGACAGGTCGAAGAGCCCGCCGTCCATCGCCTCCTGCATGGAGGCGGGGTTCATCGGGTCGATGCCGCGCAGCTTCTCCTCCATGCCGGCCGTGTTGATCTCGATGCCGCTGCCGTACGCCGCGACGGCGCCGATGAGGTGCTCGCGCAGCCACGGCACGTGGGCGAAGAGCCGCTGGTGGGCGGCCTCGCGCAGGGCGAGGTAGAGCAGCACGTCGTCGGCGCTGACGTCGAGCTCCTCGGCGAAGGCGGCGACGTTGAGCGGCAGCAGGGCCGCCTTGCCGGCCGGTCCGAGGGGCAGGCCGATGTCGGAGGCGCCGACGACGTCGCCGGCGAGACCGCCGATGCCCTGGCCGACCTGGCTGGCGACCATCGCACCGGTCGCCTTGCCGAGCATGCCGAGCAGGGGGCCGGCCATGGCGCGGGCCTCCTCGGGGAGGGCGTCGCCGAGGGCGTTGACCGTGGAGCCGGCCACCGGCTCGACGAGGCGCTTCCAGACGTCGAGGGTCTCCACGATCCACTCGGCCCGGCTCCAGGCGGCCGTCGAGGTGACGCCGGAGGAGAAGTCGGTGGTCTCGTCGAGCCAGTGGTCGGCGAGGCGCACGGCGTCGGCGATCGCGTCCTTCTGGGCCTGGCTGGGCGTCGGGTCCGGCTGCTGCGCCGCGACCTTGCGCGCGATGTCGGAGACCACGGCCCAGTTGATCGGGCCGTCGTGGGGCTGCATCAGGGACTGCATCTGGGCCATCAGTGCGGAGAGGTCGGGCATGCCGCCCATCCCCGCGCCTCCCTGCAGGCCCCCGAAGAGAGCCTCGAAGGGCGTGCCCTTGAACGGGTTCTGCTCGTCGGGTCCGTCGCCGGGGTTGCTGCTCATGTCCTCCACGGTACTCACCGACGCCAGATCCCGGCGGGCGTCCCTAGACTCCGGGCATGAGCACCAGCAACGTCGTCCGCCTCGTCGACATCCGGGAGGTGCCCCTCGACGTCGCCGAGGTGGTGGCCGCGCTCGACGACCTCGCCGCCGGGGGGCTGACGCTGTTCGTCGGCATGGTGCGCGACCACGACGGTCCGGCGACGGCGGCGGGGGAGGGGCCGGCTCCCGACAAGCCGGTCATCAGCCTCGACTACAGCGCCCACCCGACGGCCCTGGCCCGCCTGCGCGAGGTGTGCGAGCGGATCGCAGAGGAGCACGACGTCCACGGTGTCGCCGCCGTCCACCGGGTCGGCCACCTCGAGCTCGGGGACGTCGCCGTCGTGGTCGCGACCACGGCCAGCCACCGCGGCGAGGCGTTCACCGCGTCCAAGGCGCTCATCGACACGCTCAAGGCCGAGGTACCTATCTGGAAGCACCAGCGTTTCGCGGACGGTGACGAGGAGTGGGTCGGCCTACCCTGAGCAGGTGGAGATCCTGTGGTGGCTCGTACCCCCGGTCGTGGTGACGACCGGCGCGATGGTCTGGGTGGCCTGGCTGGGCCGCGAGGGCCGCGGCGAGGTCGACCGCGACCAGCAGATCGAGCGCCTGACCCGGGCCATGGCCAAGGAGATGCCGACCTCGCGCCAGCCCCGTCCCGTCCGCACCCACGACCGCAGCACCGGCATCGCCGTACGCCCGACCAGGGCCGGGGACGCCGCCCCGGACCGTCGCCGGGCCTCGTGACGCGCACTCCCCGCGGACTCCCCATGAGTCGGCTTGTCATCGTTTGAGAGGCTGACGCCATGAGTCAGCGGAGGATGGCGGCACTTCTCGCCCTGCCGTTGCTCCTCGTCCTCCTGGTGATGGTGGCGATCCAGCCGTTGCCCTACGTCACCTACAGCCCCGGGCCGACCGTCGACATCCTCTCCACGCGCGACGGGGAGGAGACGGTGCAGGTCTCCGGGCACGAGGCCTACTACGACGACGGGGAGCTCCGCCTGACCACGATCTACGTCGACCAGCCGCAGGAGCGCGTGACCCTCGACCGCCTCGTCGCCGCCTGGCTCGACCCCACCGAGGCGGTCTACCCGCGCTCGGCCGTCTACGCCCCCGACGAGACCGACGAGACCAACGACACCGAGTCGGCCGTGCAGATGGTGTCGTCGCAGGACGCCGCGGTGGCGACCGCCCTGACCGAGCTCGGGTACGACGTGCAGCCGGTCGTCGAGGTCCTCAACGTCCAGGACGACTACCCGGCGGCCGGGAAGCTCCGGGTGCGCGACGTCCTCCAGCGCATCGGCGGCACCGAGATCGAGACCCCTCAGGACGTCGTCGACGCCGTCGACGCCGCCCCGGTCGGCAAGCCGCTCGACTTCACGGTGCTCCGCGAGGGCAAGCAGGTGGACCTCCAGGTGACCCCGGAGGAGTTCGACGGCGACAAGCGGATCGGGATCACCCCCGGTCCGGGCTTCACGTTCCCCTTCGAGGTCAGCGTCGACATCGGCGACGGCATCGGCGGACCCAGCGCCGGCCTGATGTTCTCGCTGGCCATCTACGACACCCTCACCCCGGGCTCGCTCACCGGCGGTGAGGTGGTCGCCGGCAGCGGCACCATCGACGCCGACGGTCGCACGGGACCCATCGGGGGCATCCAGCAGAAGATCGCCGGGGCGGAGGAGTCCGGGGCCCGCCTCTTCATGGTGGCCCCCGACAACTGCCCCGACACGACGGGGCTCGACACCGGCGACATGCGCCTGGTGCGGGCCGACACGATGCACGACGCGGTGGAGGCGATCCAGACCTGGGTCGACGACCCCGACGCCCCACTCCCGACCTGCGAGGAGCAGTCATGACCGAGATCACGATCCCGCAGGATCCTGCACTGGCCGCCGCCGTGCTCGAGATCGAGAACCACATCGCCGAGGCCGGCTGGGACCAGCCGGCCCGTCTCTACGCGCTGGTCGACACCGCGCGCATCGTGGCGCAGGAGCCCGACCTGGCCGCGCAGATGGGACTGGACTCCGCCTCGGAGGACGGCTCGTTCACCCCGGTGGAGCAGGACGCCCTGCCGCCCGAGCAGTCGCTCGAGGTCACCCTCCAGTCGATCGTGTGGCCCGACGACGTCGCCGGCTGCGCAGCAGTGGTCGAGCGGCTCGTGCTCCCGCCCGAGGTCGACCCGGAGATCCCCGAGGACCCCGCCGACGCCGAGCGGTTCGCCCGCGAGCACCCCCTGCGCCAGGAGGTGCGGATCGTGGCCGGCGCCACCCGCGCCGGCGCGACCTACTGCGCACTGCGCCTGCGCGCCCACGACGACGACCAGTCGGTGGTCGACGGGACCGAGCTCGTCCCGGGCCTCCTCGACCTCCTCCGCAGCACCCTCGAGGGAGACACCCAGTGAGTGGCATGTTCGACCAGCCGGACCAGCCCGCGAAGCAGCAGGAGCCGCCGCAGCGCAGCGGTCGCTCGCGGGCCCTGATCATCACCGCCGGCGTGATCGTCGCGCTCTTCATCGCCCTCACCGGCTTCTCGACGTTCTGGACCGAGCGGCTGTGGTTCAGCTCGGTCGGCTACTCCGAGGTGTTCAGCACCCTGCTGTGGACCCGGGTCGGCCTCTTCCTGGTCTTCGGCGGGCTGATGGCCGCGGTCGTGGCGCTCAACATCGCGCTGGCCTACCGCTTCCGGCCGTTCTTCCTCAACGCCGCAGCGGCGGACCTCAACCTCGAGCGCTACCGCGACGCGATCACCCCGATCATGGGCTGGCTGCTCGCCGGCATCTCGTTGCTGATGGGCGCCTTCGCGGGTGCCTCGGCGTCGGGTCAGTGGCGGGCCTACTCGCTGTGGCGGCACTCGCAGCCGTTCGGCACCGAGGACCCCTACTTCGGTCGCGACGCCGGCTTCTACGTCTTCGACCTGCCCTGGTGGCACTACGTCACCGACTTCGTGATGGCCCTGGCGATCATCGGGCTGATGGCCGCCGCGGTCACCCACTACCTCTACGGCGGCATCCGGCTGTCCGCGAGCAGCGACCGGGTCTCGGGGGCCGCCCAGGTCCACATCTCGGTGCTGCTCGGTGTCTTCGTGCTCGCCAAGGCTGCCGACTACTGGCTCGACCGCTTCGACCTGGTGACCGGCACCGGGTCGTTGTTCACCGGCATGGGCTACACCGACGACAACGCCGTGCTGCCGGCCAAGGAGATCCTCACCGGCATCGCCCTGATCTGCGCCGTGCTGTTCTTCCTCAACATCTGGCGCCGCACGTGGATGCTGCCCTCGCTGGGGATCGCGCTCTTCGCGCTCTCGGCGATCCTGCTGGGCCTGATCGTCCCCGGCGTGGTCCAGCAGTTCCAGGTCAGCCCGAACGTGCCCGACAAGGAGGGGCCGTACATCGCCGCGAACATCGAGGCGACGCGGGCGGCGTACGACCTCGACGACATCGAGATCGAGTCCTACTCGAGCGAGCCCAACACCGACGGCGAGCTCGAGACGCTCGACGCGGCCACCTCGTCGGTGCCGCTGGTCGACCCCAAGGTGGTGAGCCAGACCTTCGAGCAGCAGCAGCAGGTCCGCGCCTACTACTCGGTCCCCGACGTGCTCGACGTGGACCGCTACGAGATCGACGGCAAGGACCGGGCCGTCGTGGTCGGGGTCCGCGAGCTCGACCAGTCCGGACTCGCCGAGGGCGACCGGACCTGGTCCAACCTGCACCGCGTCTACACCCACGGCAACGGCGTCATCGCCGCCTTCGGCAACCAGCGTCCCGAGGACGACGAGCGCCAGTCCAGCAACGTCCAGTGGGCCGAGGGCCAGGAGACCGACGAGAGCTCGCTGACCGAGCTGACCCCGGACGGCTACGAGTCGCGGGTCTACTACGGCGAGAAGTCCCCGACGTACTCCATCGTGGGCAAGGAGACCACCGACGGCACGGACGTCGAGCTCGACCTGCCCAAGGGTGAGCGCGGCGACGAGAACCAGACCACGACGTACGACGGCGACGGGGGAGTGCCGATCGGCAACATCTTCGAGAAGGTGCTCTACGCCGTGAAGTTCGGGGAGCCCAACCTGGTGCTGTCCGGCAGCGTCCACGAGAACAGCAAGATCCTCTACGACCGTCACCCGCGCACCATGGTGGAGAAGGTCGCCCCGTGGCTGACCGTCGACTCCGACCCCTACCCGGTGGTCGTGGACGGGCGCATCAAGTGGGTGCTCGACGGCTACACGGTCACCGACAAGTTCCCGCTGTCGCAGCGCGAGTCGCTGGAGACCATGACGGACGACTCGCTGGCCGACGACCTCGGGTTCCAGACGCTGCCGACCGACGAGATCAACTACATGCGCAACTCCGTCAAGGCGACCGTCGACGCCTACGACGGCGAGGTGACGCTCTACGAGTGGGAGACCGACCCGATCTCCGAGGCGTGGGGCGAGGTCTTCCCCGACATCCTCCAGCCGCGCGAGGACATTCCCGACGAGCTCCTCGAGCACCTGCGCTACCCCGACGACCTGTTCAAGGTGCAGCGCTACCAGTTCGCCAAGTACCACGAGACCGACGCCAAGGAGTGGTACGACGCCTCGACCCGGTGGGAGGTCCCGACCGACCCCGAGGCGGAGGCGTTCCTCCAGCCGCCGTACCGGCTCTTCCTCGACGACACCTGGGCGCTGACCAGCGTCTACGTGCCGCGCGGGCGGGCCAACCTGGTGTCCTACGTGTCGGTCAACAGCGACGCGACCGACACCGAGAACTACGGCAAGATCTCGGTGCTCGAGCTGCAGAACGAGCGCACTGACGGCCCCGGCCAGGTGGCCAACGAGCTCAGCTCGGACGAGGACGTGCGCGAGGAGCTGCTCAGCTTCACCCAGGGCGGCGTCGACCCGGTGCCGGGCAACCTGCTCACGCTGCCGGTCGGCGACGGGCTGATGTACGTCCAGCCGCTCTACGCGAAGCGCTCGGACACCGAGTCCTCGTTCCCGATCCTGCGGTTCGTGACGGTGTCCTACGGCGACGAGATCGGCATCGGTACGACGCTGCGCGAGGCCATCGCGGACGTCCTGGGCGTCTCGGCGTCCGACCCGACGACCGGGACCCCGCCCGTCACCGAGAATCCCGACGGCGGTGGCGGCGAGACCCCGACGGAACCGGAGCCGTCCGGCTCGGTCAACGACCAGATCCGTGCGCTGCTCGCGGAGGCGGAGGCCAAGTTCGCCGCCGCCGACCGGGCCCAGGCCAACGGCAACTCAGTGGGTTGGGCGCGGCTCATGGAGCAGGGTCGTGACCTGATCACCGAGGCCTTCGCGCTGGCGGATGCGAGGGACAGCTGACCCGATTTTGGGTTGGTCCCACTCATCGCGTAAGGTTCTGTTCACCGACGCGGGGTGGAGCAGCTCGGTAGCTCGCTGGGCTCATAACCCAGAGGTCGCAGGTTCAAATCCTGCCCCCGCTACAAATCCGAAAGGCCCTCACAGTCTGACTGTGAGGGCCTTTCGCATGTCCGGTCGCCCTACAAGCCGGCCTGTGCTTCGAGCCTGCCGGAGCTCACGGCGTCGACCATGGCCTGGTAGTCGCGCTCGTTCTGGTCGGCGTACGCGCTGGCGAAGTCGGCTATCGCCGAGTCGAACACGTCGCTCTTGCCGAGGTAGGACGCGATGGCGATCCGGTCGCCGGAGCGGGCGTGGGCCCGGGCGAGGGTCGCTCCGCAGATCCGGGCGTAGAAGAGCATCACGGAGGCGGGCATGGTGTCGATGTCGGCCGAGCCCTTCCAGTCACGCAGCTGACGCAGGTAGAAGTCGCGGACCAGCCCGTCCAACCCGGTGACGCGTTGCCAACCAAGAAAGATGTCGCTGGCGGCCTGCATCAGGCGCTGACCGGCCACGACCCGCTGCCCGTGGTTGGCGTACTTGCTGGTGCCGACGAAGCGTTCGAGGACCGACTCCTGTGCCTCCTTCGCCTGGAGGAACAACGGGTCCTGGCTGTCGCGGCCCTGCAGCAGGAGGATCCAGGCGCGGGTGCCGACGCTTCCGACGCCGACGACCTTCCGTGCGGCGTGGACATATTCGAAGCCTTCGAGCAGCACGCGACGGTCGGTCGCGAGCGTCCGCCGGTAGGACCGGATCAGGCCGCGGAGCTCGTCCTCGAAGGCCGCCGGCTCGGCGGAGGATGCCGCCACGTCCTCGATCGGGACGATCAGTGGCGGGTCGGCGACGATCCGGCGTTGTCCGTCCACCTCATGGGTGAGCTTCGCGAAGGCCTGCATGCTGTCCCGTGTTCGCGCCTTGGCCAGGTTCGCCTTCGCCTTGGTCAGCTGCTTCTTCGTCCCGCTCGACTTCAGCAGGCCGAGCAGCTGCTCGGCCTCGATGTGGGTGTACCAGACGTCCAGGTGCCGCATCCCGGCCGCCCGAGTCATCTGGAGCCGGTACTCCGCGACGCCGGCTGCGACGGCCGCGCGCCGTTCCGAGGGGGTGAAGCCACGATCGCGGCCAGCGATCTCGAAGCTCGCCGCGAGCCTCTTGACGTCCCACTCCCACGGCCCCGGGAGGGTCTCGTCGAAGTCGTTGATGTCGAACATGGCCTTCCGCTCCGGCGACGCGAACACACCGAAGTTCGACAGATGGGCGTCACCGCAGATCTGGGCTCGCAGTCCGGAGTGCGGGGTCGTGGCCAGGTCCGCCGCCATGATGAGCGCTGCACCTCGGTAGAAGGTGAAGGGCGAGACCATCATCCGGCCGTAACGCAGCGGCACGAGCTCGGGGACACGGCTGGCCCCCTGCTCCTCCAGCAGCGATATCGGGTCGGGACGGTCCTCCGTGGGCACCCAGCCGGCGTGGCTGCTCCGTGGGGCCTCGTTGCGCGCGGCCTTCCCCCGTGCGACCCGCTCCTCCGGGCTCAGGTGCGTGACCTTCTTCGCGGTCGGCATACGGCTCTCCTCCTCTTGTCGGACGGCGAGGGCGGCGAGCGCGGCGTACCGGTTCACCACGGTCACGGACGGTGTCACTGCCCCGAGCCTTGGTGCCGACACTGGTAGCCCCCGGTGTCCGACGCCTCACCCGGAGCGGGTAGTTCGCCTGACCACCCGGTGCGGGTGAAGCGGCGGTGAGCCCGACCGTGCAACGGTGCACTGGGTCGCCGACGTGACGACGCGGCGGCGCTCGGGCAAACCCCTATGCCGAGGAGGAGCAGCCATGACTGCTGGTGCATCCCAGGTGACCGAGACAGGCGAGACGCCGAAGACGAACTGGTTGCCGCTCGTGGCGTTGGCCATCGCACAGTTCGTCATGGTGCTGGACCAGTCGGCGATGAATGTCTCCATCAGCGCACTGGTGGCCGACTTCGACACCACCGTGACCACGATCCAGGCGGTGATCACGCTCTACTGCCTGGTGATGGCGATGTTCATGCTCACCGGCGGCAAGATCGGCGACATCATCGGCCGCCGGAAGGCGTTCGTCATCGGCCTGGTCATCTACGCCTGCGGTTCTGCGCTCACGGCGGTGGCGCCGTCGGTGGTCGTCCTGACGCTGGGCTGGTCGGTCCTGGAAGGGCTCGGTGCCGCCCTGGTGCTGCCGGCGATGGTGGCGCTGATCGCGGGCAACTTCGAGGGTGCGTCGCGCAAGGTGGCGTACGCCGTGATCGGCGGGGTCGCCGGGGCAGGGATCGCCGTGGGGCCGATCCTGGGCGGCTGGGCGACCACCGAGTACTCGTGGCGAGTCATCTTCGCCGGCGAGGTGCTCCTGGTGGCCCTGATCCTCGTCATGACGCCGAAGGTCGCGGACGCAGTGCGGACCGGCGCGGCTCCGAGGCTGGACATCGTGGGCACCGTCCTGTCCGCAGCCGGCCTGGGCCTGGTCGTCCTCGGAGTGCTCCAGTCGAGCACCTGGGGCTGGGTCAAGCCCAAGGAAGAGTCGCCGGTGACCCCTTTCGGCTTCTCGCTGACGATCTTCGTCATCGGGTTCGGGGCGGTCCTGCTGTGGGCGTTCACGGCGTGGCAGGGTCGCCGCGAGAGCAGCGGTCGCGACCCGCTGCTGCACCTGGCGCTGCTGAAGATCGCCCCGCTGCGCTCCGGCCTGATCGGTCTGTTCAGCCAGAACCTGATCCTGATGGGCGTCTTCTTCACGATTCCGCTCTACCTCCAGCTGGTGATCGGGCTCGATGCCCTGGAGACCGGTCTCAAGATGCTCCCCGTCTCCATCGCGATGTTCCTGGCCTCGGCAGCAGGGTCGCGGCTGTCCGGTCGCTTCCCGATCCGGTCCATCGTGCGGGCCGGCCTGGCCACGAGCATGGCCGCCGCCGTCCTGCTCATGGCCACGATCGAGCCGGAGCTGGACAGCTCGAGCTTCGCCTGGTCGATGGCGCTGCTCGGCGTGGGGATGGGGTTGATCGCCTCCCAGCTGGGCAACGTCGTGCAGTCCTCGGTCGACGCATCGGGCCGCGGCGAGGCAGGTGGCCTGCAGTTCACGGGCCAGCAGCTGGGGTCGTCCCTGGGCGTGGCCCTGCTCGGGGCGGTCGTGCTGTCGGGCCTCACCTCGGAGTTCGTGGACAACATCTCCTCCGATGAGCGGATCAGCAGCGCCGTCTCCGATCAGGTGGGTGTGGCTGCGGGGTCCGGAATCGACTTCGTGTCCGCCGACCAGGTCACTGCGGCTGCCCAGGAGGCGGGGCTGGACGAGGCGACCACGACGGCGCTCGTCGACGACTACGAGTCCGCACAGCTGCAGGCGCTCAAGACCGGGCTGCTCGCTGCGGCCCTCCTGGCCCTGCTCTCCCTGGCCTTCACCAAGGATCTGCCGCACGTGGTGCCGACGAAGGAACCGGAGCCCGACAGGGCTGCGGGGAGGCGTCGTGCCTGACTCTGCCTCGCCCGTGCGACCTCCGGGGGCGAGCCATGACTGACCTCGAGTCCTTCCTCGCCGGCGCCAGCATCGACGAGGCCGTCGCAGCGCTCCGACCCGACTACCGGGTCCTCCTCGTCGCCGTCGACGGACTCACGCCCTCGACCGACAGCACGACCGGCGCGCCCGACGGGGCGGGGGAGGCGCTGCTCACGAGCGCCGAGGCGACTGCGCAGCAGCTGCTGGCCGACACCTCCGCCGAGGAGCTGCCGCACGTGGCTGCCTGGCGCGACGCCTACCGGGCGTTCGGCGCCAAGCCGCAACGCACCCGCAACAGCCTGGAGGCACTCGTACGCCGCGCAGCCTCCGGTCTTCCGCGGGTCAACCCGCTGACGGACGTCTACAACGCCATCAGCGTCATCCACCAGGTCCCGATCGGCGGGGAGGACATGACCGCCTACGTCGGCGCGCCCCGGCTCGTCCGAGCCACCGGCGCCGAGCACTTCGACACGGTCGCCGACGGCCAGCCCGTCGTCGAGCACCCCGACCCGGGTGAGGTCGTGTGGCGTGACGACACCGGAGCCACCTGCCGCCGCTGGAACTGGCGCCAGGGCCGGCGCACCCAGCTCACCGTGGACACCACCAGCGCACTCTTCATCCTCGATGCACTCGAGCCGATGAGCGACGACGAGCTCACTGCAGCAGGCGAGGAGCTCGTCGACCACCTCCGCTGGCTCGGCACCGAGGTCCGTGTGGCCACTCGGCTCGTCAGACCCCCGACCTGACCGCGACACCTCGTCCCTGCGCGTCGACCTCATGCCGAGGCGCCGAGGAAGTCGACGACCATTGGGGCGAACCTGTCGTGGAACTGGAAGATCCCACCCTGACCGGAGCCCGGGTAGATGATCAGCTCGCTGCCCTGGATGCGTCGGTGCAGTTCCTCGGAGAGGACGGAGGACACCATGCGGTCGTGGTCACCGTTGGCGATAAGGGTCGGCTGGGTGCGGGTCGCGCCCGGAACGGAGTGAGGTGCGCGAGCAGTGTCTCGAGCTCGCAGGGGGTGAGACGCGCCCCGACCGGCGAAGTACGACGAGGGGTCGTCGAGGAACGCGGGATCGATCTCCAGCACGCGGGCCATCTCGGTCCACGCCTGCTCCTGGAAACCAGGTCGTAGGTGCCGGGAACGACCACGGCGAAGAGCACGCCCACGGCGATGACGGCCGTGCCCCCGAGCAGCGCCCGGCTGAGCCCCGCGCAGCTCGAGACGCTGCTCGCGCACACTTCGAGCCCTTCGCGGCGGACCGACCCGGCTGAGCAGGTCTCATCCCAAGCGGGTGATGCGGCACCCTGACCTTGCTGCCTACGGTCGATCGAGGCAGGTTCGGACTCGCCGCCCGAGTATCGAGGAGCCAGGCAGGTGCCGCAGCGTGAACATCCTCTTCGGGCTCGTCGTCGCCGTCGTCGCCACCACCATCACGGTGGCGGCCATGCTGGTGGTGCGTCGACGGGCACCGGAGGGCAGCTACTTCACCGACGGTGACCGAGCCTCGGGTGTCTTCGGTGTCCTGGCCACCGGCTTCTCGATCCTGCTCGGCTTCATCATCTTCCTGGGGTTCACGTCGTACGACGAGTCACGCTCGGGCGCCGAGACCGAAGCCACGGTCGTGGCGCAACAGGTCCAGACGGCCCAGTTCCTGCCCGACGCAGGTGCGGAGCTCACCGGCGAGCTCATCTGCTACGCGCGCTACGTGGCCGGACCGGAGTGGGACGCGCTCGCGTCTGGCGAGCTCGGGGACCAGATCAACCCCTGGGGTGCCGAGATGTTCCTGACGATCTCCACCGTCGACCCGAAGTCGGCCGTCGAGCAGTCCGCCTACGACCGGTGGATGGACCAGACCTCCGACCGCGAACAGGCGCGCATCGCCCGGGTCCACGGTGCGGAGGGCATCATCCCTGTCCCGTTGTGGCTGGCGCTCTTCGCCATCTCCGCGGTCATCTTCGCCTACCTGCTGTTCTTCGCAGACCCGGGAGAGGGACGGGTGCCCCAAGGCATGCTGATGGGCAGCGCGACGGTGGTGATCACGCTCCTGCTGCAGCTGCTGATGTTCTTCAACCACCCCCACGGTGACGGCGTGGGCAGGCTGCACCCGATCGCGATGGAGCGGTCCCTGCGCGTGATCGACATCCAGGCCGAGGCCGTCGGCCTCGACGTGACCGCTCCGTGTGACGACCATGGCAATGCCCGCTGACCCGCCACCGGATCGCGAGCGCGACTGGCAGGAGCTGCTGGTCACGGTGCTGCTGGTCGTCGCGGCGCTGGCAACCTCGTGGAGCAGCTATCAGGCCACCCGGTGGAACGGGGAACAGGCGGTGGCGGCCGGCCGGACGAACGCGATCAGGATCGACGCGGCGCGAGCCGACGGGACGGCCAGGACGCAGACGCAGGTCGACGTGGCCACCTTCATCGCGTGGGCCGATGCGGACCTCCGGGGGGGAGACGAGGGTCGCGGACTTCTACGTCGACCGCTTCCGCGACGAGTTCCGCCCGGCGTACGAAGCCTGGATCGCTCAGCGACCGCTGACGAACGCCGACGCTCCGTCCAGCCCTTTCGCGATGGAGGAGTACGAGGTCGCAGCGAGGAACCAGGCCACAGAGCTCGACGCGGCGGCCGAGGCGTCGGCCGCGGAGGTGCGGATCGACATCCAGCGCTCGAGCAACTACGTCCTGACAGTGGTGTTGTACGCCATCGTGCTCTTCTTTGCGGGGATGAGCACGCGGCTCAGCAACCGCCGACTGCGCTGGGTCACGACGATGGCCGGCACGGCCGTGCTGCTCGGTGCGTTGACCTGGCTGGCGACGTTCCCGGTGAGCGTCGCAGTCTGACCCCGCACCACAGGGAGGATCCCGGGTGTTGCGGGAACCCGAGGCTCACGACCGGTGCCTGCTCAGCCCCGCGCCATCGCATCGACGCACACCGTGATCGCCAGGATGAGCGCGACGTCCTGGCCCTCGGCCATCTGGACGCCGTAGGAGTCGCGGACCCGGAACCACTTCTTCGACACTTCCGCCACGGTGTCGCCGTCCCGCTCGATCTCGTACTCGTGGTCGACGATGTTGCCGTGGGCCTTGAGGTCCTCACCACCGTCCACCTCGATGACGTAGTGGTCACGGATGCCCAGGAGACGCTTGTGGACCGTGGCCTTGGTGTCGCCGCGCTCGATCGTCATCTTGTCTCGGACGCTGAGCTTCTTCTCCTGGATCTTCGACAGCTCGTTGCCGCTCGCGTCCTCGAGGATGAACGTGTCGCGCATCCGCGCGGCCTTGCCGTTGACCTTGAAGACCCTGTTGCCGTCGTCGTCCTCGATCCAGAAGTCGTCCCCGATGGCGAGGAGCTTCTCGCGCATCTGGAGAGTGGGGCCGTCAAGACCGTGTCGGCGCAACCCCATCATGGCCCCATTTCAGTGCCCGGCGGCCGGCTGGCGATCCAGCGGGATCCGCTCGGGGAGCGTAACTCGACCGGATCACCCCCGACAACGGTCCTCGGAGGGGATCCTGCTGCACGGATCGATCCCGTCAGGCGAGCTCGTCGCAGCTGACGGAGAGAGCGGCGACGAGCAGGTCGGCGTGCTCCTGGGTGAAGACCAGCGGCGGGCGGATCTTGAGGCTGGCGCGGTCGCGGCCGGTGCGTCCGACGAGCACGCCCCGCTCCCGCATCCGCTCGACGATCCGGGCGGCACGGTCTGCGTCCGGGCGCCCGGTCGTCGGGTCGACGACGTCGACGGCGAGGGCCAGGCCCCAACCGCGTACGGCGGCCAGCTCGGACCGACCCGACGCGAGCTCTCCCAGGGTGTCGAGCAGGTGCGCGCCCACGGTCGCTGCGCCCTCGACGAGGCCTTCCTCGTCGAGGGTGCGCAGCACGGCCAGGGCCGCGGCGCAGGCAGCCGTGCTGCCGCCGAAGGTGCTGAAGTAGTCGGTGTCGCGCACGAAGGGGTCCACGAGGTGCGCCGGGCCGATGACGGCAGCCACGGGGTAGCCGTTGCCCATCGGCTTGCCCACCGTGACGAGGTCGGCCGGGACGTCACCGGCGACGAAGCTCCACATCCGTCCGGTGCGGCCGTGGCCCGCCTGCACCTCGTCGGCGACGTACAGCCCGCCCGCCGAGTGGACGGCGTCGGCGGCCGCGCGCGTCCACCCGTGGGCAGGTCCGAGGACCCCGTCGCTGGTGAAGACGCCGTCGACGAGCATCGCGGCGAGACCGTGGCCGGACGCCTCCAGGCTGCGCGCGGCGTCGAGCACCGCCGAGGGGTCCGCCGGCGGCGGTGGCACCAGCCGCATGTGCGCATGCGGGTCGGCACCGCGCCAGCTCTCGGGGGAGAAGGCGAAGGTGGCCTCGGTGACGCCGTGGTAGGCCCACTCGGTGGCGATGCCGCCGGTGGCGCCGGTCGCGTGGCGGGCGATCCGCCAGGCCAGGTCGTTGGCCTCGCTCCCGGAGTTGACCAGCAGCACCCGGTCGAAGCGGTCCGGCAGCGTCGCCAGCAGCTCCTCCGCGAGCTCCACCGGAGCGTCCTGGAGGTAGCGGCTGTTGGTGTTGAGGGTCGCCAGCTGGGCGCTCACGGCCCGCGTCACGGCTGGGTGTGAGTGCCCGAGCACGGGGACGTTGTTGTAGGCGTCGACGTACGTCCGACCGTCGGCGGCCTCGAGGACCACGCCGGCGCCGCTGACGAGGTGCAGCGGACTCTCGTAGGAGAGCTGCTGGCCCCCGAACGCACGGGCGCGGGCGGTGGCCAGCGAGGCGGTCGACCGGCCGTGGGGGGCGGGCGTGGCGAAACGGCTCGACAGGCGGTCCAGCCCGGCGGACAGCATCGCCTCGAGCTGGACCTGGGCGGTGACGTCGACGGCGGGCGCCCACCCCTGCTCGCGGGTGCGCCAGGCGGTGATGAGGACGGCGGCGGCGTACCTGCCCGCCATCAGGTCGGGGACGAGGGCGAGCTCCGCCGGCTCGAGCGGGGTGACCGAGTGGTAGCCCGCGACCACCTCGTGCGCCAGCTCGAGGGCACCGTCCCGCCCACTGAGCACGTCGGCCGCCGCGACCGCCAGGTCGCAGACGAGCGCGGTGTGGGTCATGTCGCCGAAGTCGGTGATGCCCGTGAGGTCGAGCCGGTCGTCGAGCAGCACGTTGGTCGGCGCCAGGTCGTTGTGCACGACCTGGGCGCGCAGCCGCGGCAGCACCGGCGCGACGTGCTCGTCGAAGCGGTCGAGCACCGCCTCGATCGCCGCGCGTCGGTCGGCGGCGACCGCGGGGAGCCACGGCCGCAGCTGTGGCAGGCGCTTGATGTCCCAGGTCTGGGGACGGGCCGCGGCGGGGTGGGCGAAGCCGCGCAGCGCCCGCCCGAGGCGGGCGCTCGTGCGGCCCCACTCGCGGAGGTGGGCCGCGTCGAGCTCGTCGCCCTCGGGGTGTCGGCCCTCCAGCCAGGTCAGCACCCAGGCGAACGAGGGACGACCGTCGCGCCCGGTCAGCCGCACCCACTGCCGTCCGTCGCGGGTCGGGACAGGAGCGGGCACGGGCAGCTCCGGCGCCACCGATCGCAGGTGGTGGAGCGCCGAGCACTGCAGGTCGAGGACCTCCTCGGGATCGGCCGGGTTGTGCACCTTGAGCAGGTGGCGCAGGGCACCGGACCCGAGGCGGAAGTTGCTGTCCCGCTCCCCGTGCAGGGGCGTCAGGTCACCGGGCAGGCCCCAGAGCGACTCGACCGACGCGAGAAGCTCGTCGGGGTCGAGGTCGGGGGCCGGCACGGACAGCGGGTCGTCGGGCGTCGCGCTCACGCGAGACATTGTGCTCCTCGGTCGACCTGTGCGCTGGCGCTGACCCGGGGGAGGGGTTCGTCCGGCTTGGACCACCCTCTTCAGGTGAGGGTCGTCCCTCCGGGACCGACCTAGCGTGGCGAGCGTCCGGCGTACGTCGGTCGATCAGCGAGTGCCCAGGAGGCTTCTCATGGCCAAGGCCCCCCACATCCTCGTCATCTGGGGCGATGACATCGGCATCAGCAACCTCAGCTGCTACAGCGACGGCCTCATGGGCTACCGCACGCCGAACATCGACCGCATCGCCGCGGAGGGGGCCCGGTTCACCGACTACTACGGCGAGCAGAGCTGCACCGCCGGCCGGGCGGCCTTCATCACCGGTCAGAACCCCTACCGCACCGGGCTGACCAAGGTCGGCATGCCCGGCGCCGACGTCGGACTGCGGGCCGAGGACCCCACCATCGCGACGGCGCTCAAGGCGCGGGGCTACCGCACCGGACAGTTCGGCAAGAACCACTTCGGGGACCTGGACGAGTTCCTGCCCACCGCCCACGGCTTCGACGAGTTCTTCGGCAACCTCTACCACCTCAACGCCGAGGAGGAGCCGGAGCTCGACGACTATCCGACCGAGGAGGACTATCCGGACTTCCGCAAGAACTTCGGTCCGCGGGGCGTCATCCACTCGTGGGCCAACGAGGACGGCACGCAGCGCATCGAGGACACCGGGCCGCTCACCAAGGAGCGGATGAAGACCATCGACGACGAGGTCGTTCCCGAGGCCCTGAGGTTCATGGGCGATGCCAAGGACGCGGACGAGCCGTTCTTCGTGTGGCTCAACACGACCCACATGCACTTCCGGACCCACGTCAAGGACGGCAGCAAGGGCCGTGCCGGCCGCTGGCAGTCGGAGTACCACGACACGATGTGCGACCACGACGACCTGGTCGGCTCGGTGCTGGACTGGCTCGACGAGCAGGGTCTGGCCGAGGACACGATCGTCATCTACTCCACCGACAACGGACCGCACATGAACTCCTGGCCGGACGCCGGGATGACGCCGTTCCGCAGCGAGAAGAACTCCAACTGGGAGGGCGCCTACCGGGTGCCGGCGATGATCCGCTGGCCCGGGCGGATCCCCGAGGGCCAGGTGCTCAACGGGATCGTCAGCCACAACGACTGGTTCGTGACCCTGCTGGCGGCCGCCGGCGACACCGACGTCGCGGACAGGCTCCGGGCGGGCACCGACCTGGGGGGTACGTCGTTCAAGGTGCACCTCGACGGGCACAACCAGCTCGGCTACCTCACCGGCGCCGCCGACGAGAGCCCGCGCAAGCACTTCTTCTACGTGTCCGACGACGGCGACCTGACGGCATTGCGCTACGACAACTGGAAGTTCGTCTTCCTCGAGCAGCGCGCCACGGGCACCCTGCAGATCTGGCAGGAGCCCTTCACCGAGCTCCGGTTCCCCAAGCTCTTCAACCTGAGGACCGATCCGTACGAGCGAGCAGACATCACCTCGAACACGTACTTCGACTGGGTGCTCGACCACATCTTCCTGTTCGTCCCGGCGCAGGCCTACGTCGCCAGGATGCTGCAGACCCTGGGGGAGTTCCCGGTCCGCCAGGAACCGGCCAGCTTCAACATCGAGCAGGTCATGGCCAAGCTCAAGGCCGGCGCCGGGAGCAGCTGAGAACCCGTGAGGGCGACGACCAGCCTCGGACGCGAACGTGTCGAGCTGCCGGGCGGCACGTTCGCGATGGGCTCGGCTGCCTACTACCCGGAAGAAGCTCCGGTGCACCGGGTGCGGGTCAGCGGCTTCGCCATCGACCCGTGCCCGGTGACCAACGAGCAGTTCGCCCGGTTCGTCCGCGCGACCGGCCACGTGACGGTCGCCGAGCGCCCGCTCGACCCCGCGGACTTCCCCGGGGCCCCGCCGGAGAACCTGCAGCCCGGGTCGATGGTCTTCACCCCGACCAGCGGGCCGGTCGACCTGCGCCACCTCTCCCAGTGGTGGACCTGGACGCCGGGCGGCTGCTGGAGCGCGCCCGAGGGGCCCGGGAGCTCGGTCAAGCGGCGGCCGGACCACCCCGTCGTGCACGTGGCGCACGACGACGCCGCGGCGTACGCCGCCTGGGCAGGCGCGAGCCTGCCGACCGAGGCCGAGTGGGAGTACGCCGCCCGGGGTGGCCTGGAGGGTGCCGACTTCACCTGGGGTGCCGAGCCACGGCCCGAGGGCCGGATCATGGCCAACACCTGGGACGGAGCGGACTTCCCGTGGCGCAGCACGAAGGAGAGCGGGTGGACCCGGACGTCACCCGTCGGGTCGTTCCCCGCCAACGGGTTCGGCCTCTTCGACATGGCCGGCAACGTCTGGGAGTGGACCGACGACTGGTGGACCACCCGTCACCCGGACGACGCGGGCAGCGCGTGCTGCGCGCCCGCCGACCCCCGCGGAGGGGAGCAGGAGACCAGCTACGACCCCCGGCAGCCCCAGTTCAGGGTCGGCCGCAAGGTCATCAAGGGCGGGTCGCACCTGTGTGCCGACACCTACTGCCTGCGCTACCGGCCCGCGGCCCGACGCCCGCAGATGGTCGACACCGGCATGAGCCACGTGGGCTTCCGGTGCGTCACGAGGTCACCGGGGACGGCGGGCGAGGAGACCCGGTGATCGACGACGCCTTCATGCTGCCCTCGTGGCGACCCGGGCCCACCCGGGACGCCGTGATCGGGTTCCTCCGCGCGGCACCGCAGATCCCCCCGCGAGACCGGGTGGCCTGCTTCGACAACGACGGCACGCTGTGGTGCGAGCGCCCCGGATACGTCCAGCTCGACTTCTTCGTCGACGCCCTCCGCAGCCGCGCCGACGACCCCGCCCTGGCAGCCGTGCCCGAGCTCGCCGCCGTGCTGGCGGGCGACCGAGCGGCGATGGGAGAGCTGGGCCTCGAACGGATCGCCTTCGCCCTGCTGGGCCTCTTCGACGGGGCCACGCCCGAGGAGTTCACGGCGCAGGCACGGGACTACCTGGCGCGTGCGGAGCACCCGACCCTGGGCAGGCCGGTCCGCACCACGACCTACCAGCCGATGCTCGAGCTCGTCGACGCGTTGCGCGACCTCGACTTCACCGTCTGCATCGTCACGGGCGGGGGCACCGAGTTCGTCCGTGCCGTCAGCGAGGACCTGTACGGCGTGCCGCCGGAGGCCGTCGTCGGCTCGCTGGTGTCCTACGCCTACGGGGTCGAGGACGGCGATCCGGTGCTCCGGCGTACGACCGCCCTCGACGGCGCGGCCAACGAGGGAGCGGCCAAGGTGTCCCACATCCAGTCGCACCTCGGCCGGCGACCCGTGATGGCCGCCGGCAACTCGGGCGGTGACCGGGAGATGCTCGAGTGGGCGGCAGCCGGCGAGGGCCCCACGCTCGCCCTCCTCGTCGACCATGACGACGCCGATCGGGAGTTCGCCTACGTCAGCTCGGCGGAGACCTTCACCGAGCCCGAGCCGATCACCGACGTCGCCGCGCGCGCCGGCTGGACGGTCACCAGCATGGCCCGCGACTGGGAGGTCGTGTTCGGGCCGTGGGGCTGAGCCGTGTCAGATGAGGTGCAGCTTGCGGGCGACCGCGAGTGCCTCGCTGCGGCGGCCGACCGAGAGCTTGGTGTAGAGGCTGGAGACGTGGGTCTTGACGGTGTTCTCGCTGACGAAGAGGTTGGCGGCTGCGTCGCTGTAGGTCGATCCTCGGGCGAGCTCGCGGAGGACCTCGAGCTCGCGGGGGCTGAGGCTGGGTGCGTGGTGCATTTCGGAGACGGTGGCGAGCTCGTGCTCGGTGGCGACGACGGGGGCGAACATGGCGGACAGGCCGGGGAGCTCGACGCAGGCCTGGCGGAGCTCGACGCCCCAGCCGGAGTCGTCGAGGGCCTTGGCGCCGGCGAGGACCTGCCCGATGCGTGTGCCGTGACGGCTCCATCCGAGGAAGGGGCTGCCGAGTCGTCGGCTCGCGGTGGCGTCGATCGCCTGGACGACCAGGTCGTGGGCGGTGTCGGTCTCGCCGAGGTAGTCGCAGAGCTGGGCGGCGCAGGTGAGGGCCACGGCGCGGGTGGGGGGTTGGGCCCTGCGGGATCCTGCGGCGGCGCGCTGGTAGAGGGTCGCGGCCTTGCGGAGGTCGCCGTCGACGTCCTCGGCGGCGCCGAGGACCCAGAGGCGTTCGCCGTCGGCACCGCACTCGCCGAGGGCGTCGGCCAGGTTGCGGAGGGCGGTGCGGTTGCCGGTGATGATGGCGAGACCGGCCTGCTCCACCAGGGCGCAGACTTTGAGGTGCTGGGGCAGCCGCTGCAGCGGGGACAGGGACTCGAGGGCTCGTAGGGAGTCGGGGACCGATCCGCCGAGCAGCGCGAGTCGGGCCTGCATCACCTGCCGCCAGAACTCTGCGGTCAGGTCGTCGAGCTGCTGCGGCAGCTGCGGGAGCTGCCAGGGGGCGGCGCCGGCCGGGTCGCCGGGCAAGGCCGGGGCCGGGGCCGGGTCCGCCGTCGGCGGGAGTGGGAACGTCTCGAACCAGACCAGCATCCGGGCGAGCTCGGCCCGCGCCCGCGCGCTCGCCGGGGTGCGCTGGTGCTCCCCGGCGAGCGCGAGCGCCTCCTCGGCGAGGGCGTGGCAGGCCTGCTCGCGACCCAGCATGAACTGGGTGATCGCGAGGTGGGACAGGGCCTCGGCCGTGGCGACGCCGAAGCCCTCGGCACGGCACAGCAACACGGCCCGGGTGAGGTGCTCCTCCGCGGCGGGCAGCAGGCCCAGCCAGTTCTCGGTGACGCCGACCTCGAGCAGCACGAGGGGGAGGTGGGGGTCGGGGACCGCCGCGTCCGCCGCCCGCTCCACGTCGACCAGGGCGGCGTCCACGAGTCGCTTCTGGTGCGCACCACTGCTGCGCGAGCGGTGCAGCAGGATGCTGTGGTACTCGAGCGCCGAGACCGTCCCCGGGTAGGACTTCTCGTGGCGGAGCAGCCGGTCGGCCCAGTGCCGCCCGGCGTCCGCGTCGCCTGCCGCCCACCGCGACCGGGCGATGAGACCCCACGAGGCGGGGTGCTCGTCGATCGCCGGGCCGGCCGCCCGGAGGAAGGCGTCGACGCACTGGTCCTCGCCGGCCATCACCAGCCGGGCGCCGTGCTCGGCCAGCACCGCTCCCGCGTCGTCGTAGCGGCCCAGCACGAGGAGGCGGCGCATCGCGTCGGCGGTGTGGCCGCCGGCCAGGTCCGACCAGGTGGCCCGGAGGACCGTCCCCGTGGCCCGCTGCACGTCGACGCCCCCGGCGACCAGGCGCCGGCGCACGACCTCGCTCAGCAGCGGGTGGATGCGGTAGCGCTCCTCGCCACCCGGTGCGCCGGACACGGCGGACACCTTGCTCACGAGCAACCCGGTGGACTCGAGCGACGACAGTGCCTCGCCCGCCCGGGGGTCGCGGGTCAGGTGCCGGGCGGTCTCCTCGGTGAGGTCGGCCTCGCCGGAGACGCACAGCAGCAGGTGCCGCTCCTGGGGACGGAGTCCCACGAAGACCTCTCCGGCCACCAGGTCGGCGACCGTCCCGCCCGACGTGCGGAACATCGCGGCCACGTCGTCCCCGGGCTGCATCGCGGCGCTGGCGCGGGCGGCCAGGACCAGTGCGGCGCACCAGCCGCCAGCCCGCTCGACGATCGCCTCGAGCACGTCGCCGCGCGTCGCCCCGGCGTGCTGGAGGGCCAACCAGGCGGACTCCTCCCGGCTGAGCCGCAGCACGTCGCCGCGCAGCACGGTCAGGTGGCCCAGGAGCTCGGGGACGAGCCGGGGGATCGCCAGGTCCCACCGGGTCATGAGCAGGATGCGGAGCCGCTCGGGGTCGGAGTCGAGCCGGGCCGCGACCAGGCGCACGCACGCGGCCGAGAGGAGGTGCGCGTCATCGACGACCAGCAGCCGCGGGGGAGCGGCCGAGTCACCGGACGCCCTCGATAGCAGGTCCTCGACCTCGGTGACCGTGCTGGCGGCCGAGGCGGTGTACCAGATCGGGTCGGCGAGGGGGGTGGTCGTGGCGAGCCACCCGGCGACGCCCAGGGTCTTCCCCGCGCCGGCGGGTGCGACCAGCACGGTCACGGCGCCCTCGGTGGCGGCGTCGAGGTGGGCCCACAGCTCGTGGCGGGGGGCGTAGGGGCGGGGCAGCCACGGAGCACCGGGGACCGGGGGCTCCCGCCGGGTCGGAGCACCGCGGGTCGATCCACCGCGGGTCGGGGCCCCTCGCTCCGGTGCCTTTCGGGGCGCAGCGGCGGTCTTGACGTCTCGTGCCTTGGATGTCGCCACGTGCTCTCCCTCACGCCGACAGGCCCGCGATGGTGTGTCCGCCACCCTCCCCGAGTCGACGGGCCACGGGCCCTGTTCACCCCAATGTAGGGGTTGCAGGGGTCCTGTGGCTCCCCCGTCCGCAGTGGCGCGCCCGCACAGCTGCGGGCTCCCCCGATTCCGGTGAAGGGATCCGGGCCGCCGCGACCTACTGTCAGGGGACAGACAACCGTCCCGGGGTGCGAGGCAGGAGTGGTCGGTGACCAAGGTGATGATCCGCGTCCAGGACGTCGTGAGCGACGAGCTCCTCAGCGCCTTCCCGCAGCTGGTGCCCACGGTGACTCGCGCCCAGACGACGCTCACCGGGACGGTGGTCGACCAGGAGGAGCTCCAGGGCGTCATCAACTTCCTCGCCTCGATGGGCATCACCATCGTCGACGTCCTGACGATCCCGGAGTAGGCGCCCGTGCTGCCTGCCTGGCTCCCGTCCCTGGCGACCCTGCTCGGAATCGGCCTGCTCGCGCTGGAGATCGGCGTCATCGTCGCGGCGCTGGGCATCATCCCGGGCAACCGCCGTCCCTCCACCGGGATGGCGTGGCTGATCCTGGTGATCGCCGTGCCGTTGTTCGGACTGCTGGCGTTCCTGCTGTTCGGCAGCAACCGGGTCGAGCGGACCCGCCGGGAGAAGCAGCAACGGGTCAACGCGATCATCCACGAGCGGACCAGCGCGATCGCCGAGCTGGGCGAGCACCGTCCGGAGCCGGCGTACGTCGCCTCGGTCGCCGTGCTCAACCGACGGCTGGGCGCGCTGCCCGCCGTCCCCGGCAACAGTGCCCAGCTCTTCCCCGACTACGTCGGGAGCATCGCCGCGATGGCCGAGCTGGTCGACACCGCGGAGCGCTTCGTCCACGTGCAGTTCTACATCAGCGCGTGGGACGAGGTCACTGCCCCGTTCTTCGAGGCCCTCGTCCGCGCCGCAGACCGCGGCGTGAGCGTGCGCTTCCTCTTCGACCACCTCGGGTCGCGGGGGATCCCGGTCTACAAGGAGATGCTCACGCGGCTCGAGGGGACGGGCATCGAGTGGCACCGGATGATGCCGCTGGACCCGCTGCGCGGCAGGGTGCGCCGCCCCGACCTGCGCAACCACCGCAAGATCCTCGTCGTGGACGGGGTCGTCGGCTTTGCGGGCTCCCAGAACCTCATCGAGCCCTCCTACAACAAGCCGGCGCTCCGCAAGGCGGGTCGCCAGTGGGTCGAGCTGGTCGTGAGGGTCGAGGGCCCCGTGGTCGCCGAGCTCAACGCCGTCTTCCTCACCGACTGGTACAGCGAGACCGGCGACGTGCTCGAGGACACCATGGACTCGACGCCGGGCGCCATGGCCCTGCCGGGGACCGGCGCTCTCGTGGCGCAGGTGGTGCCCAGTGGTCCGGGCTTCGCCACGGAGAACAACCTGCGGATGTTCACCACGCTGATCTACGGGGCCCAGCGCCGCCTGTCGATCACGAGTCCTTACTTCATCCCCGACGAGTCGCTGCTCTACGCGATCACCACCGCGGCCCAGCGCGGCGTCGACGTCGAGCTGTTCGTCAACGAGCAGGCGGACCAGTTCATGGTCCACCACGCCCAGCGCTCCTACTACCAGGCGCTGCTCGAGGCGGGGGTGCGCATCTGGCTGTACCCCGCGCCGTACGTCCTGCACGCCAAGCACTTCTCCGTCGACGACGACGTGGCGGTGATCGGGTCGAGCAACATGGACCTGCGGTCCTTCGCGCTCAACTACGAGGTCTCGCTGATGCTCACCGGCCCCGGGATCGTCGAGGGGATGCGCGCGGTCGAGGACACCTACCGCTCGCTGTCGCGGGAGCTCACCGGGGCCGAGTGGACCGACAGGTCTCGCGGCTCCAGGTATGTCGACAACGTGATGCGGCTGACCTCGGCCCTGCAGTGACCGCTGGTCGCGTCGATTCACCCGCATCAGGCGAGGCCGCCTCCCGGGCGTGCCACGACGCTGGGGTGAGTGGTCCTGCGCGACGGCGTGCTCCGTCGCGACACGATGGAGGAGGGCGTGATGACGGAGATGGTCAAGGGAAGGACCGGGCTCGACCTGGTCCTGGGCGGTCTGCAGGTGCTCGTCGGGCTCGTGATCCTGGGACACACGGCCACCGCGACGACCCTGTCGCTGCTCTTCGTGGGCTGGTTGCTGTTCGCGACCGGGGTCTTCGTACTGGCGCTGTCCCTCTTCCAGATCGGCAAGGACGGCTTCTGGAGCGGCTTCCTCGGAGGTGGCCTGATGACGGTGCTCGGCATCGTCTTCCTGCGACACACCACTGCGGCCGCGGTGACCGTCACCCTGGTGGCCGGCGCGCTCTTCACCGCGATCGGCATCGCGCGGCTCGCCGCCGCGGTCAGCTATCCCGAGCAGCGGCTGCCGCTCCTCCTCGGCGGCGTCGTGTCGCTCGCCCTGGGACTCATCGTGCTCTTCAACTTCGTGGAGGCGACCTACACGCTTCTCGGGATCCTCCTCGGCGTGCAGGTGGTCACCGAGGGGATCGCGATCATGGTCTTCGGGCGCGAGGCGAGGCGGACCGGTCGCCTCGGGGGACCGGCGGACGATCCCGCCACCCACGCCACCGCCTGAGGTCGCTCATCCCGGGAGTGCCGACCCGTTGCCGTTGCCGTTCCCGTTCCCGTGGCCTCGCGGCTGCCAGTCGTAGATGACGGACGTGCGGAGCACCGTGTCCTGGACGGACCGGTTCTCACGGCTGACCGCGACCCAGAGCAGGCCGATCGGCAGGGCGGCGCAGAAGAGGGCCCGGACGAACGCCCCCGCGAGGTGCAGCGGCCCGCCCCGGTGGTTGACGACCCGCAACCCCATGACGAGGCAGCCGTAGCTGCGGCCGCTGAGCCACCAAGCCACGGTCAGGTAGACCACGAGGACCGCGAACCCGGCGACGATGCTGAAGATCAGCCCGGCGTCCGGGAAGGTGAAGCCCCGCGGGTCGAAGAGGAACGTCAGCCCGGCGAAGCCGAGGTATCCCGCCGCCAGCACGATGCAGACGACGACGCCGTCGATGCCCGCGGCGACCACCCGGGTGATGACACCGGCTCGCCTGCCCTGGTAGGGACGCGCCTCCCGGGGAAGTGGCGAGACGCCGCTGTCGGGCGTCTCCACCTCAGGGAGTCCGCTCGGGCGCGTGGCTCCGGGGCGCGTCCTCGGACACCGTGACGGGCGGGAGGTCCGGCAGCGGCTCACCACGGCGGTGGTGGCGCAGCAGCAACCGGTCCACGGCCCGTCCCACGGCCTCGTCGGCCGAGATGCCCTGCATCCGAGCGCCCCGGACGGTGTCGGAGGCCATCGAGCCGGTGGACTCGCGGATGATCTCCGGGAGGTCGACGGCGTCGATCACCTCCTCCGCGATGGCGACGAGGTCGGTCTGGGCGAGCACCGTCGCCACGACGGCCTGGAGGTCGACGCGCTGCAGGACGATCTCGGTGAGGTCGAGGCGGTCCAGGACGGTGGTGACGACGGCCTGGAGGTCGACGCGTTCGAGGACGACGGCGGTGAGGTCGAGGCGGTCCAGGACGGTGGTGACGACGGCCTGGAGGTCGACGCGTTCGAGGACGATCTCGGTGAGGTCGAGGCGGTCCAGGACGGTGGTGACGACGGCCTGGAGGTCGACGCGTTCGAGGACAATCTCGGTGAGGTCGAGGCGGTCGAGGACGGTGGTGACGACGGCCTGGAGGTCGACGCGTTCGAGGACGACGGCGGTGAGGTCGAGGCGGTCCAGGACGGTGGTGACGACGGTCTCGAGGTCGACGCGCTCGAGGACGATCTCGGTGAGGTCGATCCGGTCGAGCACGACGCCGGCGGTGACCGGGACGACGACGTCGAGGCGATGGACGGCCCGGCTCCCCAGCTCCTCGCGCCGGTCCGCGCCGGCCAGCGCGAGCTCGGCCAGCCAGTGGCCCGGCTGCAGGTGCGCCGGGACGCCGGGAGGGCGCAGGGAGAGCCGGAGCCAGGGTGCAGCCGCGCGGGCCGCGACCCGCGTCGTGCCGGAAGCCAGACGCCAGACCGGCGCGGCGATGCCCAGGGCGAGATCGACGGGGACGAGCAGGCCCTGCTGGATCGATGTGGTCATCGGCGGCGCACACCTCCTCTCCCTGCATTGCACACCGGTCCGCCACTGCGCTGGATCACCCTCAACGGGTGACCGCCGCAACCGCCCCGAGGCCCGGACGTTCATCTGGATCGTCAGTCCAGGGGGAGCTGGTCGAGCAGCCCGAGGGACCGGGCGCGGGCCACCGCGTCACCACGGGTCGAGACGCCCAGCTTGCGGTAGATCGCCAGGGCGTGGGTCTTCACGGTGTTGGACGACAGGAACATGCGCTCGCTGATCTGGGGAAAGCTCAGGTGGCTGGGCAGGAACTGGAGGACCCTCAGCTCCGCCGAGGTGAGCGCGGCGGCGGAGACGCCGTCGACGGACAGCATCCTCAGCTGGACCTCGACCTGGTCGCGGAGGTCGGCCAGCAGTGGCCGGTCCTCGAGGTCGGCGGTGGTGTGCTCGCGGGCCTCCCGGAGCAGCTGCCGGGCGACGGATCCCTGGCCGAGCATCACTGCGGTGCGTGCCAGGACGAGTCGTCCCAGCACGTCGAACCACGGGGCGACGCCGGTGACCAACGGTGTCATCAGACGTGCCCTCGCGAGCGTCTGGGCAGCGCCCGCCGAGTCGCGCCTGACAGCCTGGGCCAGGGCCAGCGCCGTCAGCGTGTGGGCGGACGTGGCCAGACCCTCGAGGTCGTGCTCCGTCATCGCATCGGCCGCCTGGTGGATGAGCGCCAGACCCTTGGTGTGGTCACCCTGCAGGAGGCTCATCAGGCCGAGCCAGGCCGACCCGTCGGCCACCACGGCGGGCACGTCCAGCGCATGGCCGAGGCGCACCCCCTCGTAGACGCACGCGACCCCCTGCTCCGGGTTCCCCTGGAGGGTCACCGCGATACCCCGCATGAAGCAGACGGCGGCCTGGAACGGGGACGACGCAGGGAGCCCGACCGCAGCGATGTCGCAGAGGGCGAGGACGTCGTCGAGGCCGTGACGACCGACGACCGCCTCGATCACCGCCAGCGAGGCGGCGTACTCGTCCGGCACGGAGCCGTCCCGCCAACCGCGACCCGCGTGGTCCGCGGCGGTGAGCAACCACTTCTCCATCCGGAGGTCGTCGCCGGACTGCAGGCAGGACCACGCCGCAGCCAGAGTGAGCCAGCGGTCCTGCGAGATGTCGTCGTCGGACATGGCGGCCAGCCAGCTCCGCAGCCGGTCCGGGCGTCCGGTGCCGACGCACGCGGGCACCTCGGGCCAGATCAGCGACCCGACGTAGGGAAGGTAGCCGGAGGCCTGTGCGTGCCGGATCCCCGCATCGAGCTGGTCGTGGCGGACGAGCCACTTGGCGGCCCGGAGGTGCAGCGTCTCCACGAAGAACGGCTCGTACAGCTCGAGCTCCTCGGCCAGCACACTCCTGAGCAGCTCGTGGAGGCGCAGTGCGCGGCGCGCGTGGTCCACCTCCACGTCCAGCTGGAGCCGCTCGTGCAGCCAGCCCAGGACCACCGCCGAGTCGGTGCGTCCCAGGACCGCGTCGCACAGGCCGGGGTCGAGCTCGTCGAGGATCGAGGTGCGCACCAGGAACTCCTGGACGTCGTCGTCGAGCCCGTCGAGGACCTGGGACCGGACGTAGGCGTCGGCGTCGTGGTGCGGGCCGCGGGACAGCGACACGACGCCTCCGCCGCGCGACGGGGTGCGGCGGCGGAGCTCCAACGCGCCGAGGTACAACGCCACCGCCCACCCCCGGGTGTGCTCGACGGACCTCGCGACCTCCGTGTCGGTCAGCCGACAGCCCATCCCGGCGTACAGGGCGGTGGCCTCGTCCTCGTCGAACGCCAGGGCGTCGGAGTCGATCGAGAGGAGCCGTCCCTGGGTGCGCGTGGCGGTGAGCCAGGCAGGGAAGCGGTCCTGGGAGAGCAGCACGAGGGCCGAACCGTCCGGTACGCCGTCGGCGACCGCCTCGAGCACCAGGTGACAGGTGGGGTCGGACAGCAGGTGGATGTCGTCGACGACGAGGATGTAGGGCTGCGGGCGGGTCACGGCCAGCTCGGTGAGCAGCGGCAGCAGCATGGAGGAGAAGGCGGGCTCGACGGATCTCACGGCCGACCGCGTGCTCACGGTCGCCGGTCCCAGGCGCCCCAGCGACTCGATGAGGGCGGCCGCGAGGCGTGCGGGCGCCGACAGCGCGGACGAGACCTGGATCCGGGCAGCCGCCCGGGTGTCGCGCTCGAGCCACTGCGCCACCAGGGTCGTCTTGCCGGCCCCGGCCGGGCCGCTGACCAGGACGGTGGTCTCGTAGTGGGGGGCGAGGAGGACGGACACCAGCCGGTCCCGCACGACGAACCGGTTGCCGGCGGTGGGGGCACCCCCGTGGAGCGCGGAGAGGGCGCGCGGGAGCGCGCCCCCGTCGCCCTGGCTCGCACCCATGCGCGCCCCCGTCCCTCTCCGATTTCGGAGTGTGGCACAGGCGAACGCCGCCGAGAATGCTCGATCGCGGCTCTCACCCGATCCGGGGGATGGCCTCCTGACCTGCGGCGATCGAAGATTCGAGTCATCAGGACGGAGGTCGCGCGTGACCGATGAGTCGCCCTTCGTCGACGAGCTGGGGCCGGTGGACTTCCTGGTCGTGGAGTTCCCCTCCGACGGCCAGGCGTTCGACGACGAGATGGTCGCGGAGCTGACGCGGTTGCACGACGTCGGGCTCATCCGCGTCCTCGACCTGCTGGTCCTGGTCAAGGACGAGCAGGGTGGCGTCGAGGGCCACGAGGCGGGCGACGTCATCGCCACCTCACAGATGAGGCACCTCCAGGACCGCACGTCCGAGATCTTCTCGGGGGCCGACGTGGACCTGCTCGCCGCCGCGATGAGACCGGGCTCTGTGGCCGGCGTCATCGTCTGGGAGAACACATGGGCGCTCCCGCTCCTGACGGCCGCGCGGCGGGCCGGGGGACAGATGGTCGCCGGCGGTAACATCCCCCTGTCGGCACTGCTCGCCTCCATCGAGGCCGAGCTGACCGCCGAGCTGTCGCCGACGGAGACGTGAGGGGCGCCGATGGCATTGCGTGCAGGCCGGGCAGGGGGGCGGGGCGTCCTGGGGACGCCCGTTTCGCGCACGGCGGTCGAGGTGGGTGCGGCCGCCGTGGTCGTCGACTCGCTCGACCGCCGGCGGGCGAGCAGACCAAGACCCGCGGCGTCGGGTCCGACCGGCATGCCCCACCGTGACCTCGATCGCCCGCAGAGGTCGGAGCGCGAAGGGTCGACGGGTCCGTGACCGACCGCGAGGCAGGACCGGCCGGGTCCGGACCGGTCACGAGGCCCTCCCGTGCAGGCCCGTTGGTGCAGTGGCTGGCCGCGGCCGACCCCGCGGGCCTGATGTACGGCGCGATCATCTCCGCCACCGCCCTGGCCTCGGCCAGCCTCCACGACGACGGCCCCACCCGGGTGGCGGTCATCGCGATGGGCGTCGTGGTCATCTACTGGATGGCGGACCTCTACGTCCATGCCCTGTCCGTCCGCTTCGACGGCGACACGCGCGGCCTGCTCCACCGGCTGGGGTCCGCTGCCCTGCACAAGGCCAGCGTCATCAAGGGTGGGCTCCCGGCCATCGTGGTCTACGTGCTCGCCCACGCGGTGGGACTCGAGTCCACCACCGCGGCGTACGTCGCCCTCTCGTTCTCGGTCGTGCTGCTGACGGTCGTGGGCTATGTCGGTGCCCGCCAGGCCGACACCCCGCGACGACCCGCCCTGATCGAGGGGATGGGCGCGGGGTTCCTCGGGGTGGTCATCATGGTGGCCAAGTCACTGCTCCACTGACCTGCGTGACCGGTGTCGGGACGAGGACGACCCGGGGGCCCGGCACATCATCCGGTACAGGTGAGGCGCTCGCGGTGCGTGCCGCTGCAGACTGGACGGCAGGGCGGTGGTGGCCGTCCGGGGCCGCCGCCTCGAGCCGGTCGGCGGTCGGAGGAGAGGACCCACGCGATGGCCGATGTGAGCTTTGAGCGGACCAAGTCGCTCTCGAGGGGTGAGGCGGCCGTGTGGCTGCTGGCCCTCTCGAAGGGGTTCACGCACGGGGGCGAGGTGACCCTCCCCGTCGGGGGCGGTGGCGCGGTCACCCTGCGGATCCCCGACGAGGTCACGGCGGAGTTCGAGGTCGAGGTCGAGAACGGCCGCGTCCAGGTGGAGCTGGACTTCACCTGGTCGCTCACCAGGCCGGGCCCGGGCATCCTGCCCGCGGGCGGCTGAGTCCCGGTGCCGGCGAGGAGTGCCCGCGGTCGCGGGGTGCGGTCCGGCGACGTGGCGCGGCTGCTCGTCGCCTGGGCCTCGTCCACCGTGGCGCTGATCGTGACGGGCGCCCTCGTCCCGGGGTTGTCGGCCACGAGCTGGTGGGCCTACGCCGCCGTCGCGGCCGTGGCCGGCGTGGTGGGCCTCGGCCTGCGTCCGGTCCTGGTGGAGGTCTCGGCCCGGGTGGGGTGGCTCGCGGTGCTCGTGATGGTCCTGGCCGGGCAGGCGCTCATCATGTATGTCGCGATCCGGACGGTCCCCGGCATCGAGTCCTCACCGTGGACGGCGCTGGTCGCCACGTGGGTCAGCGCCTTCGTCGGGACGCTCATCTCCTGGGCGACCACGGCAGGGACCGACGACGGCCTCGTGACCTCGTTGACACGGCGGGCCTCCCGCCGGTCGGAGGAGGTGCTCGACCCCGACGTGGACGGGGTCCTCTTCGTCCAGCTCGACGGGGTGCCGTTCCCGGTCCTCCAGTGGGCGGTGCAGTCCGGGGCCGTCCCGCACATCCGACGGTTGCTGGCGTCGGGGGAGTACGAGGCCCGGCCCTGGACCGCCCAGCTGCCCTGCACCACCCCGGCCAGCCAGCTCGGCATCCTGCACGGCACCATCGACCGCATCCCGGCCTTCCGCTGGTACGACCGCGAGCTCGGCCGGGTGCTGGTCGCCAACAAGCCGGCGGACGCCCGGGTCATCGAGGAGCGGGCCAGCACCGGACGGGGCCTGCTGTACGACGGCGGGGTGTCGATCTCCAACCTCTTCAGCGGCGACGCCCCCCGCTCCCTGATGACGATGAGCCGCGTGGAGCTCAAGCGCGGCACCACGCAGACACGACGGGCCTTCGGGTGGTTCCTCACCTCGCCGAGCGGCTTCGTGCGCAGCTTTCCCCGCACCCTCGCCGAGGTCGTCAAGGAGCGCTGGCAGTCCCGGCGCCAGGTCAAGCGCGACCTCGACCCGCGCGTGCACCGGGGCTGGGACTTCGCCGTGCTCCGGGCCCTCACCAACGCCCTGCTGCGTGACCTCAACACCGCCCTGGTCGCCGAGGAGATGCGTCGGGGCACCCGCAGCATCTACGTCGACTACGTCGACTACGACGAGATCGCCCACCACGCCGGGCTGTTCCGACCCGAGTCCCTGGCGGCCCTGGACGGGCTCGACAGGACCCTGCGCGACCTCGCCCGTCTGGCCGCCGTGGCCCCGCGCCGCTACCGCATCGTCGTGCTCTCCGACCACGGCCAGTCCCAAGGGGCGGTGTTCGCGGACCGCTACGGCGAGACCCTGGCGGACGTGTGTGCAGGGCTGATGGACGAGCACGTGCAGTCCGTGGACGAGGCCGTCGAGGGACTCGGACGGGTGGACTCGATGGTGGGGGACATCGGTACCGCCGGGCTGTCCGGCACGATCGCCACCCGGGCCGGCGCCGAGCTGGGCAAGGCACAGCGGACGCCGACGGCGGGGGAGACGGGGGAGGAACCCGTGGTCGTGCTGGGCTCCGGCAACCTCGGGCTCGTCTACCTGCGCGAGCCCCGCCGCCGGACGCTGGAGGAGCTGGACCTCGCCTGGCCGGCGCTCGTCCCGGGTCTGGCCCGGCACCCGGGCGTCGGGTTCGTCGCCGGACTGGACGTCACGGGCACGCCGTGGGCGGTCGGCGACGAGGGCAGGCACAACCTGGCGACCGGGGAGGTGTTCGGGGTCGACCCGCTGGCCCCCTACGGCGACCATGCCCCCCGGGTGCTGGCCCGCGCGGTGCTGCTCGCGGAGGCGCCCGACCTCTACGTCAACAGCACCCTGGACCCGGTCACCCACGACGTCGCCGCGTTCGAGGGGCTGGTGGGATCGCACGGCGGGCTCGGGGGCTGGCAGGACCAGGGCGTGCTGCTCGCACCGGCGGACCTGATGGCCGGGCTGCCGGTGTCCATCGAGGGCGCGGACCAGCTCCACCGGGTGCTGGTGGGCATGCTCGAGGCCTCCGGCCAGCGAACGGCCGAGACCGCTCAGTGACCCTGCGGCGCGGGGTCGCCGGGCGTGGCCACGGTGTCCCCGGCGGCACCCGAGTCGTCGATGGCACCCGTGTCCCCTCCCGTGTCCTCGGGAGTCGGTGGGTCGTCGACGGGCGGTCGGCCGGAGACGAGGGGCAGTGCCCACCGCGCGTCGGGGTCCGCCTCGATCAGCAGGGCACGCACGAGCAGGCTGAGCGGCACCGCCAGGAGGGCTCCCAGCGCTCCGAGGAGCCAGGCCCAGAAGACCAGGGAGAGCATGGTGATCGTCGGGGTGAGGCCCACGGCGTCGCCGACGTACCGGGGCTGGATGATGGACTGGATGACGAAGTTGATCACGCAGTAGACCGCGATCACGGCCAGCATCAGGCTCGGTCCGCCCTCGAGCAACGCGATGGCTGCGGGGGGGATCACGCCGATGACGAAGCCGATGTTGGGGATGAAGTTGGTGACGAAGGCCAGCACCGCCCAGACGAACGCTCCGGGCACCCCCATGAGGTAGAGCACCACCCCGTCGATGACCGCCACGATGAACCCGAAGCCGGCGGAGACGCCCATGTAGGTCCGGGTGCCCCTCGCGAAGCTGTCGAGCGCGGAGACCAGGTCCGGCTTCTGCGCCCGGAGCCGCTCGAGGCCGCGCCCGAGCGACCCGGTGTCGAAGGCCATGAAGAGGGCGACGGTCACGATGAAGAAGAGGTTGGAGACGAGCCCCAGCGCCGCCCCGAAGATCTCCGTGGCCACCCCCACGAGGCTGCCGGCGTCGAGGGCGTCGGCCATCGCCTGGATCTGGTCGGACCCCAGGCCGAGGTCCTCCAGCCACGCGCCCAGGTCGGCGACGTACTGGTTGAGGTCCTCCGTGTACTGCGGGATGAGGGCTGCGAGGCGGCCGATCGAGTACAGGACCGCGAGGGTCACGCCGAGGAGCAGCAGGTAGACCGAGATGACCGTGACCAGCGAGACCAGCCACTCCGGCAACCCTCGCCGGACGAGCCGGCGTCGCACCGGGTGCACCGTGATGGTGAGCACGAGTGCCAGCACGGTGGGACCGATGATGTCGGAGATGGCCCGGGCGCCGGCGAGCGTGATGGTGAGGCTCGCCGCCACCAGCAGCACCAGGGCGACACGGGGCAGTTGCTGGTTCATGTGATCTCCCGGTTCGTGGGACGCGGGGCGAGTGTCGATCGTCGCTGCGCGCCGAGGTGTGCCTGCCCTAGGCTGCGACCGTGAAGCACCCGTGGTTGAAGGTCGTCCTGATGCCCGTCGCCGTGCTCGTCCTCTACTTCGTGTTCCCGGTCGACGCGGATCGCGCCCCGGTCGGGGTGCTCGCGGGCATCCTGCTCAGCGTCGCGGCGCTCGTCACCGTCGTGGCGATCGTGGCCGGCGAGGCCCGCGGCGCGCGGAGCGGGATGTCCGGCTGGCACCTCGTGCTGGTGCTCGAGGTCGTGCTGGTCGTCTTCTCGTTCGTCTACTACCTGGTCGCCGACAAGGACCCGGACCAGTTCGTGGGCCTCGTCACCCGGCTCGACGCTTTGTACTTCGCCACGACCACCACCGCCACGGTGGGGTTCGGCGACGTGCACGCAGAGGGGCAGTTCGCCCGCGGTGTGGTCACGGCGCACATGGTCTTCAACATCGTGTTCATCGCGGCGGTGGTCAACCTGGCGAAGGAGCGGATGACCGAGCGGCGAGCGGCGCTGCACCACGACCGGGCCGAGCGCTCGAACGGCGATGGCTGAGCGGTCCGCGCTCCTCACGGGGAACCAGCCGGCTGCATGTCCAGCTCACCGGCGGCCAGGGACTCGCCGAAGGTCGCGTAGTCGCGCTCGTTGAGGTCGGCGTACGCCGCCGCGTACTCCGCCAGCGCATCGGGGAGGGCGTCGTCGTCGCCGAGGTACGCCGCGATCGCGATGCGGTCGCCCGACCGGGCGTGGGCGCGCGCGAGCGTCCACCCGCACAGCTCGGCGTACATGGCGAGCATCGCGGGGTCCATCGTCTCGACCTTGGCCGACCCCTTCCAGTCGTGGAGCTGGCGGACGTAGAAGTCCCGCTCGACGCCGTCGATCCCCGTCGTCCGCTGCCATCCGAGGAAGGCGTCTCCGGCGGCCTGCATGATGCGCTGGCCGGTGACGACCCGCCGGCCCTGGTGGCCGGTGTCGTCGCGACCGAGCGGCCCGGCGAGCACCGACTGCTGGGCCTGCTTCACCTGCAGGAAGAGGGGGTCGTCCTCGTCACGACCTCGCATCAGGGTGACCCAGCACCGCGTCCCGACACTGCCGACGCCACTCGCGATCCGGGCCATGTCGACGAACGAGTAGGAGCGGACGAGCTCGCGCAGCCCGGGCTCGAGCGAGGAGGCGTAGTCGGCCAGGACGGCCTGGACGGTGTGCTCGATCTCGTCGCGGCCCAGGCCGGGTGCGAGATCGGCCACGGGGACCACCACGGGCGGGTCCGCCACGATGCGGCGCTCCCCGTCGACCACCCGGGTCATCTTGTCCAGCGATCGCAGGTGGTTGCGGGAACGGGCCTTGGCCAGCGACTTGTCGAGCCGCTTGCGGCCACGCTTGTCGAGCCGCTCACCGAGGAGCTCCTTCGCCTCGTCGGCGTCGATCCGCGAGTACCACAGGGCAAGGTTGCCCATCCCGGCGAAGGTCGCCATGGCGTTGGCGTAGCGACGGACGCCGGCCACCACGACGTCGCGGTTGTCCCGGTCGGTGAAGTCGTTCTCCCGTCCGGCGACGACCAGGCTCGCGGCCAGCCTCTTGAGGTCCCACTCCCAGGGGCCCGGGCAGGTCTCGTCGAAGTCGTTGATGTCGAAGAGCAGCGATCGCTCCGGGGACGCGAACAGGCCGAAGTTGTCCAGGTGGGCATCGCCGCAGAGCTGGACGTCCAGCCCCGACACAGGGGAGCCGGCCAGGTCGTGGGCCATCACCGCCGCGCTGCCCCGGAAGAACGCGAAGGGTGACGTCATCATGCGCTCGTGCCTGATCGGCACCAGCTCCGGGACCCGGGTGGGGATCTGGCCGGCCAGCACCCGGACGGCGCCCGGCCGGTCAGTGGTGTCCAGCTCGGCGTGAGCCTCGGGTGGCACCCGCGCGCGGGCCCGTGTGCCGACCAGCGCCCGGTCCACGGGGTCCGCGGTGGTCATGTGCCGAGGATCTTCGCCTTCTGGGCCGTGAACTCGTCCTCGGTGAGGATGCCCTGGTCACGGAGCTCGGCCAGGGACTTGAGCTGGGAGACGATGTCCACCTGCGGCGCGGCGGCGGGCGGGGGTGCGGCGGGCGGTGGCGCCTGTTGGTCGTACGTCTGCTCGTCGTACGCCGCCTGCCGATCGTGCGCGATCTGGGCGTCGCGGCCGGCGTACTTCTCGGCCTGCCGACGCTGGACGCGGCCGCTGACGGCGGTGGCAGTGCCGGCGACGACCGCCGTGCGCGCCACTCCTCGTAGTAGTCCGGGCATGGTCTTCCTCTCCTCAGTCGTCCGACTCGAGCGCGTCCAGGGCCGCCATCACGTCCGGCGCCGGGATGCGCGCGCTGGCGATGAGCTCGCCACCGCTGTTGCGGACCGCGCCGACGAACGGCACCGCCCAGGTGTTCTCGTAGACGATCAGGGCGGCCACGGTCCCGGGGGTCATGGCCTCCGCGGACTCGCGGACGTCGTCGTCGGCGATCAGGCCGGTCTGGGCGCCGACGAAGTACTCGAACCCGCCGCCCCCGACCAGGGGGTCGGTCAGCTCGAGCACGACGACGGACCCGTCCTCCGCCTTGCTGATGACCGTGAGGTCGAACAGGCGGATCAGCCCGCGCTCGACCAGGTCGACCAGGGCGGGCCCGGCCTCGCCGGTGAGCCGGTCGGCCGGGAACTCGATGAGCACGAAGTCGACGGGACCGTGGACCTCGGTGGTGGTGGACGTCACTGTGGTTGCTCCTCGGGTGGGGTGGGTGGTGTGGGTGCCTGCTCGGGCCTACTCGGTGATGTCGCGGCCGTGCATCGTCGCCGCCCAGATGACGAAGACGTCGAAGACGATCACCGTCATGCTCCAGAACGGGTAGTAGGGCATCCACATGAAGTTGGCGATGATGCTGACGGACGCGACGATGACGGCGACGGTCCGCGCCCAGACGGCGCCCTGGAAGAGCCCGACGCCGGCGAGCGCGACGATCACACCCATGATCAGGTGGATCCATCCCCAGGAGGTCACGTCGAACTGGAACGTGTACTCCTCGCCGACGACGTAGAACGTGTCGTTGAACAGGGCGACGATGCCCTGCAGGGCCTGGAGGCTGCCGCTCAGGACCATGAGCACCCCCGCGAACACGGTGATGCCGACGGCGCCGGGGCTGTAGCCCGGGTCGCTCGGCAGGGCCCCGGAACGGCTGTTGGTGGATGACATCGTGCGCTCCTTCCGTCCGGCCGTGGGTCGGGCCGACGGCACGGCTGGTTGTCTTGACTACGTGTATAGAGGGACGGACCGGCCCACCGCCTCACCCTTAATGGATGACCCGAGCCCGGTGGCCCGACCGGTCAGCCGGCGGGCTGCGCCGTCACCGGTGGACGACCCAGGAGCTCGATCACCAGCAGCACGAGCACGACGACCGCCGCGACGCCGACCACCACCCAGACGGTCGGTTCGCTCCAGAACATGAGTGCGAGTCCTCCCGCGAGGAACGTCGTGATTCGCAGCGCACCTCGGTGGGCGTAGATCCAGACCCCGACCGGGCCCGTCTGCCACCCGGCGGCCTCCGCGCTGCCCCGCAGCGAGCCGAGCCCTCGCTGGACGGACCCCCGCGCCCGGACCGCCCCCGTGGACGGACCGGACACGAAGGCTGCGACCGCCAGCAGGAGGAAGAGCACAGCCACGGCGCGCAGGCTGCTGCGGAGGAAGCGCACCAGGGTCTCGAAGACGTTGGCCGCGCTCTCCGCGGTCAGGATGCCTGCGGGGGTGGTCTCGACGTAGAAGGTGCGGGCCAGGGCCAGCCCCGCACCGAGCACCACCATCCCCGCCACGACGCCGATCGAGCCCCTCAGGAGTGCCCGGCGCCGGTTCCGGGCGGCGTAGACCCCTCCGGCGAAGAGGCCGACCGCGACGAAGGGGAGCCAGGCGCCGAGGGCGTTGAGCACGACGTACCCGCGCTGCGCCCGGGTGATGGCCTCGGACTCGACGAGGACGAAGGTCCGGTCGATCTCGGGGATCCGGGCGGCGAGCTCGAAGCCCTGGTCGACGAGGCGCTGCTTGACCTGCTCGATGATGGGAGCGAGGTTGAGGGTGATGGTGTCGTCCTGGGCGCTCACGGCGCCCCCCTCGTTGCCCTCCAGCAACGTGACGACCTGCGTGTGCGCGACCCGGTTGACCTCGTCCCACACAGTCTCGAACGCGGGGCTGGCCAGCAGGCGTTCGGCCTGGGAGTGCGTGAAGCTCTCGATCCCCTGGCTCAGCGGCACCGCCAGCGCCGGGAGGGCGTCGGCGACGCGGGGCGGCATGTTGTCCTGCTCCGCCAGCACGCCCAGCGCCTCGAGGGTCAGCGCGTCGATGTCGAGGTTCTCCATGATCGCGACGGTCACCTCGTCGGCGATGGCCGCCTGGACGCCCGGGTCGTCGGCGATGGGGGCCACCGTCTCGACGTACCGATCGGTGTCGGAGAGGACCGTGCTGGCCCAGACGGACGCCACGGACAGCGGTGCCAGCACGCAGGCGAGCGTGATGAGCACCCCGGCGGCGGTGGACCGCCACACGGACCGTCGGTCGGCCGGCTGCGCCCCGGGTCCGGGCTCGGCGGCCCGCTCCGCCTCCAGCTCGGCCACCCGTGCTCGGAGCCGGTCGATCTCCTCGGCGTCGCTCATGGTGGGGCTCCGTCCTCCGGGCGCGGGGTCTCGATGCGTCTGCCCACGTTCCCGCGACCTCTCGCTGCGCGGCATCACCCGTTCGGGGTGAGGCGACCCGGTGCAGCGGCCTCGACGATGGGCCCCGGGCGCGCGGCGCAGGAGGTGTCGCGTGCTCCCACGAGCGGAAGGAGCCCGGGATGTCGTTCTGGGACATTGTGTGGTTCATCGTCATCAGCTTCGCCTTCATCGCGTACCTGATGGTGATGTTCGCCATGATCACGGACCTGTTCAGGGACCCCGACGCCTCCGGCATCGTCAAGGCCGTCTGGATCATCGCCCTCATCGTCGCCCCGTTCGTGACGGCGATCGTCTACCTCATCGTCCGGGGCAAGGGCATGGGGGAGCGGCAGATGCGCGCCGCGGAGGCGATGCGCGAGCAGCAGGACAGCTACATCCGTCAGGTCGCGAGCCCGTCGTCCCCGGCCGACCAGATCGCCCAGGCCAAGGCGCTGCTCGACGCCCAGGCCATCACTCCGGAGGAGTACGAGCGGCTCAAGGCCAAGGCCCTGACCTGACGGGTCGACCGGCTGCCGAACAGCCGGGCCCGTCGCCCCTGGGTGCGGCGGTTCGGAGCGAGAGGAGGGCACCGCGTGGCACCCGTCGACCTGCAGGCCCTCCGGAGTCGCCTCGAGGCCACCTTCCTCGGCCGCTGCGTGGCCTCCTTCGTGGAGATGCAGGCCCTCGACCGCAGCATGGTCATCGCCTCGCAGGCCTTCACAGCGCTGATCCCGCTGCTGATCCTGGTGTCGGCGGTCCTGCCGGCCGCCAGCTCGACCCTGGTCTCCGACTCCATCATCCGCAGGTTCGGCCTGACGGGGGACGCGGCGGCGTCGGTGCAGGTCGTCTTCGCGCACTCGGACACGGGCAGCATCGGGGTGCTGAGCCTGCTGCTCCTGTTCTACTCGGGGGTCTCGCTCACCCGCCGTCTCCAGCGGATGTACCTGACCGCGTGGCAGCTGCCGGCGCTCCCGGGGGTCCGGGGGCCCCTCAACGCTGCCCTGGGGCTGGCGGCCCTCCTGATCGAGGTGTCGTTGCTCTACCTCGTCCGGTCGCTCGTCCGGATGCTGCCCTTCGACTGGGTGCTCGCCGTGCCCGTCTCCGTCGCCGCGAGCCTCCTGCTGTGGACCTCCATCCCGTGGCTGCTTCTCGACCGGCGGGTGGCCTGGCAGCGGCTGCTGCCGGCGGGCCTGCTGACCGGCACCTGCTCGAGCCTCTACGGGGTCGCGACGAGCATCTACATGCCGCGCCTCATGGAGACCTACAGCGACCGCTACGGGCTCTTCGGCGTCACCGTCGCCCTCGTGGGCTGGTTGCTGTGCATCTCCTTCATCGTGGTGGCGTCCACCGTCGTGGCTGCGGAGTTCGACCGCTCCCCCCAGCCGTGGGCGCGGGCGGTGCGACAGCGCCTGGGCATCGACGACGAGACCACGGCCGACGGGGGAGCCCCGATGGTCCCCTCGACCACCCCCGCACGGCCCGGTCGACCGGGTGAGGAGGACTGATGGTGCAACAGGCACCCACCCCGCCGAACCCCTTCCACCCGGGCGTCCCTCGTCGCCAGCCCGGGCCGCGGACCTCACCCCGACGAGCTGACGCCCCGGGGCGGGGCGTCCACGGGCGCCGGCCGTCGGCGTACGGCGAGCCACAGGACGAGCGCGGACAGGGGTAGCAGCACGGCGCCCAGGACCAGCAGGGTGGTGGCCACGGCGTCGAGCACGGGGACCTCGGCGCCGACCGCGACCCGCGCGGCCACGGGCGTGCTGCCCTCGGCGTTCATCACCACGAGCGTCCAGTGGCCGTCCTCCGGCTCCCAGGTGAGCTCCTGGGTGCCGGCTCCCGTCGCCGACGCCACCCAGAAGTCCTCGTCGCCGGGGACGCGGACGGGGGTGTCACCGTCGACGTACGTCGTCACCGGGCCGCGGTCCCCGTCGGAAGGTTCGACGACGGTCGAGTGTGCGACCCCGGCGAGCCAGGCGTCCACGTCGGCCGACGGGGCGACGCCGACGAAGACGTCCTCCGGCGACCGGCTCCGGACCACGACCCGCACGGTGCCCAGCCACCGGCTGGCCACGTCGACGCCCGCGGAGGCGGTCTCGAGCTCGACGGCCTGCGACGTGACGGCCAGTCCCGGCGACTCGAAGGTGGTCGCCGGGCTCATCAGGTAGCCGTCGTCGTCTCGCAGGAGGTTGTCGCCGACCGCCAGGGCCGCCCCGCCGGTCAGCAGGCCCAGCGACGTCATCGCCATCAGTGACCCGACGACCACCGCGAGGATCCGGCCACCACCCCACCGTGGGGACGACGGCGGGACGGGCGGCGGTGTCGTGGACGGCGGTGTCGTGGAGGTTGGTGCCGCGGGCGGTGGTGCCGCGGGCCCGACCGGGACGGTCGTGGGGGACGGGGAGTCCGTCCCGGCCGGGGCTGCGGTGGACGCGGCATCCAGGGAGAGGACGCCGGCGTCCGGCTCGGCACCGCCCATGTCGAGGCGGAACGGGGGATAGACATCGGTCATCAGGGCGACGTACGCCGCAACCCGCAGCACCCAGCGGTCGAGCCCGAGGACCAGGTCGAAGATGCTGCGTGGGTAGCGCCCGGTGACGAGCACCAGCACCCCCGCCACGAGCACGAGGATCCCGATGAGGCCGCCGTTCCACCCGGTCGCGACGTCGTCCGACGCGGCGTAGGCACCCCCGCCGAGGAGCAGGGTGAGGACCACGTAGTGGGGGATCGCGAGCAGCCACCACTTCACGAGCACCAGCCCGCGGGACAGGTGCTCGGGGTAGGCGACCTCGAGGTGGGCGGGATAGTCGGGCCGCTCCTCCAGGCTGAAGGGCGGGTAGCGGTCGGTGCCCAGCGCGGCGTACCCGTAGTAGGAGACGCGCCACGTCCACCGCAGCACGCCGACGTTGAAGTCGAAGATCCCGCGCGGGTAGCGGCCGGTGACCACGACGGCGACGAGCGCGACCAGCGAGAGCACCACGAAGGCGGCCCAGAGGGCGGCCAGCACCAGGTAGTGCGGGATGGCGAGCAGCCACTTGACCAGCCACAGCCACCGGCTCAGCGGGTCGTCGAGCCGGGCGTCGACGCGGACGGGATGGACCGGGACGCTGGGTGCGGGGACGGGATGGGCGGACGTGCTCATGGCGTGCCTCCGGGACGGGGTGACGGTGCTCCGTCGCCCTCCACGCTCCGCTGCTGCGGGCGCGGGCGGCAGGGCTGCTCGGCCGCACCTCGTGGGACCTACGACCCGGGGGAGGCGAGGATGGGGACATGGACCGAACCGACCAGGCCCGCACCGTCTTCCGCTCCGACGACCCGGAGGTCAACGTCTACCGGCTGATGACCGCGCTGGTCGTGCCCCGCCCGATCGCGTGGGTCTCGTCCCTCTCGGCGGCGGGGGTCGGCAACCTGGCGCCCCACTCGTTCTTCACCGTGTCGTGCGCGCGGCCCCCGATCGTGCAGTTCACCTCGGTCGGTGACAAGGACACGCTGGCCAACGTCCTGGCGACCGGGGAGTTCGTGGTCAACGTGGCGTCCCGACCGCTGATGGACCTGGTCAACGACTCGTCGGCGAGCTTCGACCCGGGTGTGGACGAGGCCGAGGCGCTGGGCATCGAGACCGAGCCCAGCGAGCTGGTCCGCCCGCGCCGGGTCGTCGCCTCGCCCGCCTCGATCGAGTGCACGCTCCACTCGACGGTCGAGCTCGGCGACTCGACGATCGTGCTCGGCGACGTCGTCGCGACCACCGTCCGCAGGGAGGTGCTGGTCGGGGGACACCCGGCGATGGAGCACCTGCAGCCCGTCTCGCGGCTCGGGCGCGACGAGTGGGGGCTGCCGCCGGAGGTCGTGTCGGTACGCCGCCCGTCCTGAGGAGCCCTGCCGAGGTGGGTCGCACCCGTCGGGCCCATGGTCACTCCCGGCGGGGCCACCCGCCCCTGACCGGGGAGGCGGGCCGCTGGTTGCGTGGGGGTGTGCCGGAACACGAGGGGGCGACCCTCCGGCCGGGGAGGTGACATGGGACCGGGAACAGCGCCCGGCAGCGCCACCGGACGCCTCGCGCCGGGCCTCTCGTCGGAGGAGGCCGCGCGACGCCACGACCGCGACGGTCCCAACACGGTGCCGCCGCCGCGTCGTACGCCGGCCTGGCGCCTGCTGCTGGCGCAGCTGACCCACTTCTTCGCCGGCATGCTCTGGATCGCCGCGGGCCTCGCGCTCATCTCCGGCGCCGGGTCGCTCGCCGTGGCCATCGCGGTGATCGTCGTCCTCAACGGGGTGTTCGCCTTCCTGCAGGAGCACAAGGCCGACCGGGCCGCGGCCGAGCTCACCACGCTGATGCCGGCGCGCGCGCGAGTGCTCCGGGACGGCGAGGGGTGCACCGTCGACGTGGCCGACCTCGTCGTCGGGGACGTCGTGCTCCTGGAGGCAGGTGACCGGATCGCGGCCGACCTGCGACTCGAGGACTCCCACGAGCTCACGATCGACGAGTCGATGCTGACGGGGGAGAGCGTGCCGCTGGCGCGGGCCGTCGGCGCGGACGTCTTCGCCGGGACGTTCGCCGTCCAGGGCGACGCGACCGGCACCGTGACCGCCATCGGCACCGCCACCCGCCTCGCCGGGATCGCCGCGCTCACCGAGCGGGCCGAGCGCCCGTCGAGCCCGCTCGCCGTCCAGCTGCACCGCCTCGTCCTCGTCGTCGCCGGCATCGCCGTCGCGGTGGGGGTGCTGCTCGCCGGGGTGTCGATCTCGCTGGGGACCGAGATCGCGGCCGCCCTGCTGCTGGGGGTGGGCGTCATGGTCGCACTGGTGCCCGAGGGGCTGCTGCCGACCGTGACGCTGTCGCTGGCGCGCGGCGCCCAGCGGATGGCGGGCGAGAACGCCCTCGTACGGCGCCTGGACGCCGTGGAGACGTTGGGTGCGACGACGTTCATCTGCACCGACAAGACGGGCACCCTCACCCGCAACGAGATGGCGGTGGTCGAGGGCTGGACGAGGGCCGGCTCCTTCACGGTGGCCGGGGCCGGCTACGCGCCGGACCGGGTGGTGGACGCGCCACCCGCCGCCCTGGCGCTGCTCCGGGAGGCCGCGGTGGGCTCCGGCGCCTGCATCAAGGGTCGCGCGGTCCGTCGTGACGACCGCTGGGTCGCGGACGGCGACCCGATGGACGCCGCCCTCGATGCCTTCGGCCGCAGCCTCGGCAGCGCTCCGGAGGATCGCGTCGTCCCCACCGCACGGCTCCCCTTCACGTCGGCCGCGATGTCGAGCGCGGCGCTCGTCGCCGGCACGGCGTACGTCATGGGTGCCCCGGAGCTGCTGCTCGCGCGCTGCGTCGACACCAGCCCCGAGGGGGCCGAGTGGGCCGAGCTGGCCGACCTGTCGAGGCGGGGACGTCGGGTGATCGCCATGGCCCGCGCGACGGGACCCGCCGGGACGACCGAGGCGTCGCTGGCCGCGGCGACCGCCGGTGAGCTCACGCTGCTCGCCCTCATCGGTATCGAGGACCCGCCCCGGCCGGACGTCGCCGACGCGGTGGCCCTGTGCCGCACGGCCGGCATCCGCGTCGCGATGGTCACCGGGGACAGCGCCGCCACCGCCGCGGCGATCGCCACCGAGGTGGGTCTGCTGGCCCCCGGCGGGACCGTGGTCCTGGGCGCCGACCTGCCCGACAGCGACCGGGAGGTGGCCGACCTGCTCGACCGCCCCGAGGGCGCCGTCGTGGCGCGCGTGACCCCGGCCGACAAGCTGCGCATCGCCCGGGCCCTGCGCACCCACGGGCACGTGGTCGCCATGACGGGGGACGGGGTCAACGACGCCGCGGCACTGCGCGAGGCCGACGTCGGGGTGGCGATGGGCCGGTCCGGCAGCGACGTGGCGCGCGCGGCGGCCGACCTGGTGCTGCTCGACGACAGCTTCGCGACCATCCCCCAGGCGATCCAGCTCGGTCGGGGGACCTTCGCCAACATCCGGCGCTTCCTGACGTTCCACCTGACCGACAACGTCGCCGAGCTCGTCCCGTTCGTGCTGTGGGCAATGACGGGCAGCGACATCCCGCTCGCCATCGGGGTGCTGCAGGTGCTCGCGCTCGACATCGGCACCGACATGCTGCCGGCCCTGGCGCTGGGGGCCGAGCCGGCCAACGAGCGGACCATGTCCGGCCCCCGTCGGACGACGCAGGTCGTCGACGGCCGCCTGCTGCGTCGCGCGCTGCTGGTCCTCGGCCCCACCGAGGCGCTGCTCTCCATGGGCGCCTTCCTGACCGTCCTGGTCCTGGGTGGCTGGAGCTGGGGGGCGCAGCCCCCGGCCGCCCTCCTGGCCACGGCGTCCGGATCAGCCTTCGCCGCGATCGCCGTGGGCCAGGTCGCCAACGCCTTCGTGTGCCGCAGCGAGACCCGGCCCGCCTGGCTGGTCGATCCGCGACGCAACCCGTTCGTGGTGGCGGCCGTGGCCGTGGAGGCGGTGCTCCTCGTCGCGTTCCTGACCGTGCCGTGGCTCACCCGTCAGCTGGGTGGCACCTGGCCCTCCACGGCGGGGTGGGCGTGGTGCCTGGCCGCGGTGATCGCGCTGCCGCTCGTCGACGCGGCCCACAAGGCGCTGCGGCGCCGGGTGGGCTGACCGGACCACGGCCCGTCACTGACCGAGCAGCTCCTGCATCGTCTCGATCTCCGCGGTCTGCGTCTCGACGACGGTCCCGGCGAGCTCGACGGCGGGGCGGAACCGCCCGTCGTCCTGCTGGTCCTCGGCCATCTCCACCGCACCCTCGTGGTGCTCGACCATCATCACGAGCCACAGGGCCTGGAAGTCGGCGTCGGATGCGTTCTCCAGCTCGTCGAAGTCCTCGCCCGACATCATGCCGGGCATGTCGGAGTCCATCCCCTCCATGGAGTCGCCCATCCCCTCCATGTCGTGACCGGCGTTGGAGTGGTCGCGCATGGTCGCGGGGACCTCCTCGTCCCAGTCCTGGAGCCAGTCGCTCATGGTCTCGATCTCGGGACCCTGGGCCGCCCGGATGTCCTCGGCCAGCTGCTGTACCTCGGGGTCCAGGCTCCGGGTGACGGTCAGGTCGACCATCGACAGGGCCTGGGCGTGGTGCTGGATCATGTCGGTCGCGAAGGCGACGTCGGCGTCGTTGTGCTCGGTGTCGGACAGTGCCGCGGGTGCGTCCGCGGCGCTGTCGTCGTTGCCGCAGGCGGAGAGGGTGAGGGCGAGTCCGAGGCCGAGTGCCCCGACGAGGCGGCTGGTCCGGCGTGCGGGCGTGCTCGTGCGGTGGGTGTGCATGGGTGGGTTCTCCTGGTGTGAAGGGTCCGTCAGTGGGCGGGTCGTCGACCCGTCAGCACCTGATGACCGAGAAGCTCCACACGCTGGGCGGCCCGGTCCCGACCCGCAGGACGAAGGGTCGGGGGAGCCAGTGCAGGGGCGCCGGGGCCAGCACGGCCCACGGGCGGGTGCGCCGGGTCCGGGCGACCAGGGCGGCGAGGAGGGCCACGGCTGCGGCGGCGAGCATGGCGACGCACCACAGCAACGTCCCGTGCGTGTCGTCCCCGTGGTCGGCCGGGGAGTGCTCGGCCGGCGAGGGCCGGTGCGCGGCGTGCCCGCCGGACGTCACGGACGCGTCCTCGACCCCGTGGTCCGCCACGGGGACGGTGATCGCGGCAGGGGCCCCGGCGCCCGGCGAGACGCCGTGGGCGCCGAGGCCGTGCATCCCCAGGATCCCCAGTGCCACCGCGAGGACCGCGAGGGCGAGCAGGGGCGGTCGGGACCGGCTCCTGGCTCCCGATGCAGTCATGCACCCGATCGTACGCAGCACCGGTGAGCCCCTCAGCCGAGGTGCTGGGTCCGCAGCCGCAGGGCGTTGGTGATGACGCTCACCGAGGACAGCGCCATCGCGGCGGCCGCGATGATCGGTGAGAGCAGCATGCCCGTCACGGGGTACAGGACGCCCGCGGCGATGGGGATGCCGGCGGCGTTGTAGACGAACGCGAACAGGAGGTTCTGCCGGATGTTGCGCATCGTGGCGGCCGACAGGCGCCGGGCCCTGACGATCCCGGTGAGGTCGCCGTGGAGCAGGGTGACGCCGGCGGACTCCAGGGCGACGTCCGTGCCCGACGACATGGCCAGCCCGACGTCCGCGACGGCGAGGGCCGGGGCGTCGTTGACCCCGTCGCCGGCCATGGCGACGACCCGCCCCTCGGCCTTGAGCCGGGCCACGACGGCGGCCTTGTGGTCGGGCAGGACCTCGGCCTCGACCCGGTCGATGCCCAGCCGACGCGCGACGGCCTCCGCGGTGGTCCGGTTGTCGCCGGTGAGCATGACGACCTCGACGCCCTCGGCGCGCAGGGCGGCCAGCGCCTCGGGGGTGGTGGCCTTGACGGGGTCGGCGATGGCGAGGACGCCCTCGACCCGGTCGTCGACCCCGACGAAGATCGCGGTGGCTCCGGTGGACCGCAGCCGCTCGGCCTCGGCGACCAGGGCGCCTGGGTCGAGGCCACGGCCGGTCATGAGGTCCGCCGACCCCAGGGCGATCGTGCGTCCCTCGACGACGCCGTGGACGCCGCGCCCCACGGGGGAGTCGAAGTCGCTGACCTCGGGGACGGTGATCCCGCGCTCGTGCGCGGCCGCGACGACCGCCTGCGCCAGCGGGTGCTCGGAGGCGCGCTCGACGCCCGCCGCGAGGCGCAGCAGCTCGGCCTCCGTGACCCCGCCGCTCCCGCCGGCGGGGAGGGGGGCGGTGACGATCCCGGTCACCGACGGTCGCCCCTCGGTGAGTGTCCCGGTCTTGTCGACGACCAGGGTGTCGACCTTCTCCATCCGCTCGAGGGCCTCGGCGTTCTTGATGAGCACGCCCTGGCTCGCGCCGCGCCCCACACCGACCATGATCGAGATCGGAGTGGCCAGGCCGAGGGCACAGGGGCACGCGATGATCAGCACCGCGACGGCGACGACCAGGGCGTGGGCCAGCCGCGGGTCGGGGCCCACGAGGGCCCAGACGACGAACGCGACCACGGCGATGCCGATGACCACCGGGACGAACAACCCGGCGACCCGGTCCGCCGTCCGCTGGATCGGGGCGCGGGAGCGCTGGGCCTCCGCGACCATGGCCACGATCCGCGCCAGCACGGTGTCGCGGCCGACCTTCTCGGCCGTCACGACCAGGGAGCCCGACTGGTTGAGGGTGCCGCCGATGACGCTGTCGCCGGTGGTCCGGGTGACCGGCATCGACTCTCCGGTGACCAGCGACTCGTCGACCGAGGACCGGCCGTCCGAGACGGTGCCGTCCACGGGCACCTTCTCCCCGGGTCGGACCCGGAGCCGGTCGCCGAGCCGGACGTCCTCGAGGGCGACCTCCTCGTCGGTGCCGTCCTCGGCGATGCGCCGCGCGGTCCGGGGGGTGAGGTCGAGCAGGGCCCTGATGGCGCCGGACGTCTGCTCGCGGGCGCGCAGCTCGAGGACCTGGCCCAGCAGGACGAGCACCGTGATGACGGCCGCGGCCTCGAAGTAGACGTCCACCGAGCCTGCGCCCGCCGCGGAGACCATGCCGTCACCCATCCCGCTGGGGTCGTCGGTGCGGAACGCCGCCGGGAAGATGCCGGGTGCCAGGGTCGCCACGACCGAGTAGGTCCAGGCGACGCCGGTGCCCATCGCGATGAGCGTGAACATGTTGAGGTTGCGGGTGCGCACGGACTGCCAGCCGCGGACGAAGAACGGCCAACCGCCCCACAGCACCACCGGCGTGGCGAGGAGGAGCTGCGCCCAGGTCGCGACGTCGGAGGGAATGGCGTCGTACAACGGCTCGACGAGGTGTCGACCCATCTCCAGCAGGACGACGGGGACGGTGAGGACCGCGCTGATCCAGAAGCGGCGGGTCATGTCGCGCAGCTCCGCCGAGGGGCCCGTGTCGGCGGTGACGACGACCGGCTCGAGTGCCATGCCGCAGATCGGGCACGAACCCGGTCCCAGCTGGCGGATCTCGGGGTGCATGGGGCACGTGTACTCCACCTCGTCCCCGTCCGGTGCCGTGCCTTCGGCGCCGGACGTGCCCGCGGGGTGGTGGGTGTGGTGAGTGCTCATGTCGCCACCATACCCCCGGGGGGTATAGAAGGGAAGGGGTCCTTACCGTGCGAGGGGGCCGAGGGTCCGCCCGCCGCGGGACCCATGACCCGTCGCTTTCGGGGCGGGGGATCGGTACGTTGGCCGTGCCCTTCGCACGACCCCGAGGGCCACCGAGACGAGGACGCACCAGATGCCGGACCGTGCTCTGCTGGACGAGACGACCGCACGGCTCGCCGTGCTCGACGATGCCGAGGTGGCTGCCCTCGACGCCTGGTGGCGGGCCGACAACTACCTGACCGTCGGGCAGATCTACCTGATGGCCAACCCGCTGCTGCGGGAGCCGCTGACCGCCGAGCACATCAAGCCGCGGCTGCTCGGCCACTGGGGGACCAGCCCGGGGTTGTCGTTCATCTATGCGCACGCCTCGCGGCTGGTCCGCGAGACCGGGCAGGAGGTGCTCTACCTCGCCGGTCCCGGCCACGGGGGTCCCGCGCTCGTCGCCGCCGGCTACCTCGAGGGGACCTGCACCGAGACCTACCCGGACGTCACCCGCGACACCGAGGGGATGAGGCGGCTCTTCCGCCAGTTCTCCGCACCCGGTGGGATCCCCAGCCACGTGTCCGTGACGACGCCCGGCTCGATCCACGAGGGCGGGGAGCTCGGCTACGTGCTGGTGCACGCCTTCGGGGCCGTGATGGACAACCCCGACCTGATCGCGCTGGCGGTCGTGGGCGACGGCGAGGCCGAGACCGGACCCCTGGAGGGCTCGTGGAAGGGCGTCTCCTTCCTCAACCCCGCGCGCGACGGTGCGGTGCTGCCGGTCCTGCACCTCAACGGCGCCAAGATCGCCGGACCGACCGTGCTGGGCCGCAAGCACCCGGCCGAGTTCCGCTCGCTGCTCGAGGGCCACGGGTACGACGTCCTCGAGGTCGAGGGCGCCGACCTTCCCGGGATGCACCACCGCTTCGCCGCAGTGCTGGCGCAGGCGTGGTCGCGGATCCGGGCCATCCAGGAGTCCGCCCGAGGCGGCGACTGGGACGGCACCCGACCGCGGTGGCCGATGATCGTGCTCCGCAGCCCCAAGGGCTGGACGGGACCCGACGTGGTCGACGGCGTGCAGATGCTCGGCACGTTCCGCTCCCACCAGGTGCCGCTGGCAGGGGTCCGGGAGAACCCGGACCACCTCCGGCTCCTCGAGGAGTGGTTGCGGTCCTACCGCCCCGAGGAGCTCTTCGACGCCGATGGCGCCCCGACCGAGCTCGTGCGCCGTGCCAACCCCGAGGGCGACCTGCGGATGAGCGCGACCCCGCACGCCAACGGCGGCCTGCTCATGCGCGCCCTGGACCTGCCCGACCACCACGCCTACGCGGTCGACGTACCGTCCCCCGCGAGCGTGCGACTCGAGTCCACCCGCCGTCTCGGCGAGCTGCTCCGCGACGTGTACGCCGCCAACCCCGACCGCTTCCGGCTGTTCTGTCCCGACGAGACCACCAGCAACCGGCTCGGGGCCGTCTTCGAGGTCTCCGACCGCGCGTCCGCGGAGCGGGTCACCGACGACGACGAGAGGATCTCGCGCGACGGCCGGGTGATGGAGGTGCTCTCCGAGCACAACTGCCACGGCTGGCTGGAGGGCTACACGCTCACCGGACGGCACGGCATGTTCGCGACGTACGAGGCGTTCGCGATGGTGAGCGCGTCGCAGACGATCCAGCACGCCAAGTGGCTGCAGGAGGCCGAGGACCTGCCGTGGCGGGCGCGGGTCCCGAGCCTCAACGTGCTGCTGACCTCGACGGCCTGGCGCAACGACCACAACGGCTTCAGCCACCAGGGTCCCGGCCTCATCCAGAACGTCATCACCATCCGCGGGACCGTGGGTCGCGTCTACCTCCCGCCGGACGCCAACTGCCTGCTGTCCGTGGCCGACCACTGCCTGCGCTCCACGTCGTACGTCAACCTCATCGTCATCGACAAGCAGCCCCAGCTGCAGTACCTCACCGCCGAGGAGGCCGACGCGCACTGCGCCCGCGGGTCCGGCGTGTGGGAGTGGGCTGGCACCGACGACGGCACCGCCGACCCCGACATCGTGCTGGCCTGCGCCGGTGACGTCGTCACCATGGAGACGGTGGCGGCCGCCCGGATCCTGCGCGAGCGACTGCCGCACTTCCGGACGCGGGTGGTCAACGTCGTGGACCTGATGTCGCTGCTGCGGGTGCGCGACCACCCGCACGGGATGGACGAGACCCTCTTCCGCGAGCTGTTCACCGACCACGTCGACGTCGTCTTCGCGTTCCACGGCTACCCGGGCGCCATCCACCAGCTCGTGCACGGCCGGCCGGACGCGGACCGGTTCCGGGTGCGCGGCTTCGTGGAGGAAGGGACGACGACCACGCCGTTCGACATGGTCGTGCGCAACCGGGTGTCGCGCTACCACCTCGTCATGGACGCGCTCAACAACGCCCGGCGCACGCCGCCCGGCGCCAGCGATCTGATGACCTGGTGCCAGGAGCGGCTGGCGGCCCACGAGGAGTACGTCGTCGAGCACCTCCAGGACATGCCCGAGGTGCGCGACTGGGTCCTCCCGGCCGAGGGGAGTCCCGCGTGAGCGAGGGGTGCGTGCTGGTCCTCAACTGCGGGAGCTCGTCGGTCAAGCTCGCCCTCGTCGACCCCGCGACCGGGGAGCGGCGGCTGACCGGGCTGGCCGAGCGCGTCGGCAGCCGCGACGCCGTCGCGCACGTTCGCCGCGGCGACCGCGAGGAGACGTCCACGCCCGGCGACACGACCGCCCGCGGCGCGCTGGCGCACCTCATGGGATCGCTGACCGACGAGGAGCGCGACACGCTGGTCGGGGTCGGCCACCGCGTCGTGCACGGCGGCAACCGCTTCAGCGCGTCGGTCGTCGTCGACGACGCGACCCTGGACGACCTCTACGCCCTCGTCGACCTGGCTCCGCTGCACATGCCGGCCAACCTGCTGGGCATCGAGACCGCCCGCGTCGCCCTGCCGGAGCTGGCTCAGGTCGCGGTCTTCGACACCGCGTTCCACCAGACGATGCCGCCGGTGGCCTACCGCTACGCCGTCCCGCAGGAGTGGTACGACGAGCACCACGTGCGGCGCTACGGCTTCCACGGCACCAGCCACCGCTTCGTCAGTGCCCGCGCGGCCGAGGTGCTGGGCCGTCCGGCCGCCGAGCTGCGCCTCGTGGTGCTGCACCTGGGCAACGGGTGCAGCGCGGCGGCCGTGCGAGGCGGCGAGTCGGTGGACACCACCATGGGGCTCACCCCGCTCGAGGGGCTGGTCATGGGCACTCGCAGCGGCGACGTCGACCCGGGGCTGCTCGGCTACGTCGCCGAGCGCCTCGACCTCGACGTCGCGGGTGTCGTCGACGCCCTCAACACCCGCAGCGGGCTGCTCGGCCTGTCCGGGCTCAGCAACGACATGCGCACCGTGTGCGACGCCGCCGTGGCCGGCTCCGCGCCGGCACGGCTTGCCGTCGACGTCTTCTGCTACCGCGCCGCCAAGGCGGTCGGGTCGCTGGCCGTCGCGCTCGGCGGGCTCGACGCGGTCGTGCTGACCGGAGGCATCGGCGAGCACTCCACCGAGGTGCGGCGCGGGATCATGTCGCACCTCGGCGTGCTCGGGATCGGCGAGGACGCCGACGCCAACGCCGACCACGGACGGCACACCGGCGGGCGGGTGAGCCGACCCGGCGACCGCGTGGCGATCGTCGTACCCACGGACGAGGAGCTCCTCATCGCCCGGGACACCGTGCAGCTGGCCGGGGAGGTGGCCCGATGACCCGCACCCTGCTCGTCGCCCCCACCGGCCACGGGGTCGGTCTGACCGCCACCTGCCTGGGGCTGGTGCACGCCCTCGAGCGGCAGGGCGTCTCGGTCGGCTTCTACAAGCCGCTCGCCCAGCCCCGGGCCCGAGGCGCGGACCAGGACCGCTCCACCGCGCTCGTCCGGCTCACCTCGACGCTGCGTCCGCCCGAGCCCATCACCGCCACCCGGGTGGAGCAGGCCCTGTCGCGCAACGAGCTGGACTCGCTGCTGGAGGACGTCGTCGCCGCCGCCGAGCCGCTCGTCGCCGAGCACGACGTCGTGGTCGTCGAGGGGCTGGTGCCCGGGTCCGGGCTCGTCTACGCCGGTCGCACCAACGTCGCGCTCGCCAAGGCGCTGGACGCCGACGTCCTGCTCGTGGGTGCGCCCGACGGCCAGGACCTGGCGCACCTCGCCGAGACCATGGAGATCACCGCCCGCACCTACCAGGGCGGCGAGCGCGCCCGCGTCGTCGGCGCGGTCGTCAACCGGGTCCCCGACCTGACGGCGGAGCGGACCGAGGAGATCCGGGGGCTGCTGGCCCGGCGCGACCTCGCGCTGGTCGGCGCCGTGCCCTACCGCCCCGAGCTCGGCTGGCCGCGGGTCTCCGACGCCGTCCGCGGCCTCGACGTCCGGGTGCTCAACGCCGGCGACCAGGACCGGCGGGTCAAGTCGGTCATCGTCGGCGCACAGGCGGTGCCGGGCATCCTGCCGCTGCTGCGGGAGGGACTGCTGCTCATCGTCCCGGGGGACCGCGACGAGATCATCCTCAGCGTCTGCCTCGCCGCGATGAACGGCACCCGCTTCGCCGGGCTCCTGCTCACCCTCGGGGTCGAGCCGGACCCACGGGTCTGGGAGCTGTGCCGCGGTGCCGCGTCCACGGGGCTGCCCGTGCTGCTCACCGAGCGCAACAGCTACGAGACCGCGACCGCCGTGCACGACATGGACCCCGAGGTCCCCGTCGACGACTCCGAGCGGGCGGGCCTGGTGATGACCGCCGTGGCCGACGCCCTGGAGCCGGGCTGGCTGGCCACCCTGCCGACACCGGACCACGTGCCCCGGCTGAGCCCGCCGGCCTTCCGCCGTCGGCTGGCGACCCGGGCCCGCGAGGCCGACCGCCGGATCGTGCTTCCCGAGGGCACCGAGCCGCGCACGATCCGGGCCGCGGTGGCGTCGCACGAGATGGGCATCGCCCGGTGCGTGCTGCTCGGAGCGCCGGACGAGGTGGCCGCGCAGGCCGAGGTGCAGGGACTGACGCTGCCACCGGGGCTCGAGGTGGTCGACCCGGTCGCGGTCGCGGACCGCTACGTCGACGCGCTCGTCGAGGCCCGCCGCCACAGGGGCATGACGCCCGACATCGCCCGCAACCAGCTCGACGACACCATCACGCTCGGCACGATGATGCTGCGCCTCGACGAGGTGGACGGCATGGTCGCCGGAGCCGTGCACACCACCGCGGCCACCCTCCGACCGGCGCTCCAGCTCCTCGGTCCCGCCCCCGGTGCCGCGCTCGTGTCCTCGGTCTTCTTCATGTGCCTGCCCGACGAGGTGGTGATCTACGGCGACTGCGCGGTCAACCCCGACCCCGACGCCGAGCAGCTCGCCGACATCGCCATCCAGAGCGCCGCCTCGGCCCGCCGCTTCGGCATCGACCCCCGGGTCGCGATGATCAGCTTCAGCACCGGCACCTCGGGGGCCGGGGCCGACGTCGTCAAGGTGACCGAGGCGACCCGGCTGGTGCGCGAGCGCGAGCCCGACCTGCTCGTCGACGGTCCGCTCCAGTACGACGCCGCCGCGATCGCCTCGGTCGCCCGCACCAAGGCCCCGGGCAGCCCCGTCGCGGGGCGGGCCAACGTCTTCGTCTTCCCGGACCTCAACACCGGCAACACGACGTACAAGGCCGTCCAGCGCAGCGCCGACGTGATCTCGATCGGGCCGATGCTCCAGGGCCTGGCCAAGCCGGTCAACGACCTCTCCCGGGGGGCGCTGGTGGAGGACATCGTCTACACGATCGCCATCACGGCGATCCAGACGATGCCGGGGGAGTGACGGACGCCGCGCCGTTCCTGATTCACCCCTGCGGGCGATGGGGTGGGACGATGGCGGCTCCTGCGCCCCGACGGCGCGCCGTCGAGTGGGTGGGGAGCGAACGTGACCGAGGTGGTGCTCGCCCCGCCGGCCACCCCCGGCGTGGCCAAGACGGTCAACGTGACGGCCAAGGCCGGACTCGTCCTGCTGCTCGTGCTGGCCCTGCTCTACCCCGACCTCGGTCACCTGCGCGACAAGGGTGCCGGCGTCCGTGCGGTGGGCTACCCGCTGGCGTCATTCGCCGTGCCCTTCATCTGGTGGACGTGGTGGCGCGAGCGGATGGCGTTCCCGTGGATCCCCGACCTGCTGGTCACGATCACCTGCTTCACCGACGTGCTCGGCAACCGGATGGACCTCTACGACACGGTCGTGTGGTTCGACGACTGGATGCACTTCATGAACACCGGCCTGCTGGCCGCCGCGTTCATCCTGCTCACCCTGCCGCGTGACAGCAGCCTGGGACGCGTGGTCGAGCGGTCCCTGGCCTTCGGCGCCACGGCCGCGATCGCGTGGGAGCTGGGGGAGTACGTCGCGTTCCTGAGCAAGTCGGTCGAGCGCGAGTTCGCCTACGCCGACACGCTGGGCGACCTGACCCTCGGCGTGCTCGGCGCCCTCGTCGCCGCCGTGGTCGTCCAGCGGTCGTGGCGCTCGGGTCGGCTCCTCGACCCGATCCCGCCGAGCTCGGCTCAGCCCCGGCTCGCCGGCGCTTCGTAGCGGCGGGACCACCAGTAGGGCCCGGTGTCGGGTCGCCGTCGCCACCCCAGCGCGACCAGCTCGGCCTCCAGCTCGTCGAGGCGTCGGTGGGCGAGGTCGTTCCACTCGTCGGGCGCGGCGCTGTCGTCGAGGTCCCTGAACCGCACCACCGGGAACCGCTCCCCGGCCGCCGCGTGCTCGGAGGCCTCGTGGTCGGGGTCCGGCGCGGCGACCACGAACCGGAACAGGGGGCCGCCACCCGCCCCGAGCACCGCCCCCAGCAGGGCCTCCGGCCACGCGTGCTTGCCGAGCTCCTCGAGGTGCACCTGCACCACGCCCCGGGGAGCCTCGACCCGCTCGTCACCCTCGTGCCTGCCCGTACGACGCCACGGCGCCATCTCCACCACCTCCACGCGTCGAGTCGACCACGACCACCGGTCCTCCCGACAGTCCTCCGCCGCCGTCGTGCGAGGTAGTGCCTTTGGTCCCGTCGGAGCCGGGGGACAGGAGCCGGCCGAGACCGTCGGCGTACGGCGCCGGCTCCTGCCACGTCATGGACGGCGCTCGTCGCGCAGGTGCTGGTCGAAGAACGCCACGATGCGCCGTCGGGCGTCGACCGTCGCCTCGGGGTCGAACCGGGTCCCCGAGACGCGGGCCAGGAAGCGGAGCATCAGCGTGGCGTCGGCCGGGTCGTGGTCGTTCAGGAAGCCGTGGCCGACGCCGGCGTAGATCTTGACGTCGTGGGGGACCCGCAGCTCGGTGAGGAGACGGCCGAGCCGCCGGCCCGCCTCCGCGCCCAGCGGCGAGCGGTCCGCGCCGCCGAAGCTCCCCACGATGGGACAGGCCGACGGGAGCCACGTGGCGGCATCAGCGGGACAGCCGCCGTAGTTGACGCTCGAGGCGGCGAAGCCGTGGCCCGGCGCGAGGGCCAGCGCGTAACCCCCTCCCATGCAGAACCCGATGACGCCCATCCGACCGGTGCAGCCGTCCTGCCCGGCCAGCCACGACCGCGCGGCCTCGATGTCGTCGAACGTGCGACCGCGCCGCTCCCCGATGTCGCGCATGATCGTGCGCAGGCAGCGGAGCCGGCTGCCCCAGTGGTAGAGGTCGGGTGCCACGGCGAGGAAGCCCTCGCCGGCCAGCCAGTCGGCCTGCGCCCGCAGGTCGCTGCTCATCCCGGTGAAGTCGTGGACGACGACCACCCCGGGCCAGGGCGGCGGTGACGACGGCACGGCGCAGTAGACCGGCATCGGTCCGCGGCCGGTGTCGATGTCCACCTGACCCCCGGTGCTCACGGCGTCCGCCGGGCCGGAGGTGCGGTGTCGTGGGGACGGGCGTAGGCGAGGGACCACCAGTGCGCGCGCGGGGTGTCCCTCGGTTCCCACGTGCGTTCCCACCCCTCGCCGACCAGCAGGGCGTCGAGCTCGCGCAGGCGGTCCTGCGCGGTGTCGACCCACGCGTTGGGCTCGCGCAGGTCGTCGAGGTCCTGCAGCCGCATGACCGGGAACGTGGCCCCCAGCACGTGGTCGTCCGTCGTGTCGTCCGGTCCGGGGGGTCGCGCCACGAAGCGGAACTGCGCGCTGCCGTAGCTGCCCGACAGGGTGTTGGCCAGGGCCTTCCACCAGGAGTGCTGTCCCAGCTCCTCCAGGTGGACCTCGAGCACGTCGTCGGTGGGCATCAAGGGACTCCTTCGTCTGCCTCCATGCTTGCCGAACGCCCGGGGTGCGCACAGGGACGAAGGTCCCCGTTACGACGAATCGGGGGTCCCGGCGCGCCGTCGGGCGTAGACTGGCCCGGCCGAGGAACCCGCAGACGTCGTGGTCCCGCCGTCATTTCACGGCGTACGACGATCACGCCCGGCCCCCGCCGGCAGAACCGGTCCCCGTGCCCCACGCCCAGCCCGCGTCCCTGACCCCGACCGCCGCGCCGCACCACCGGCCCGGCCTGCTCACCGTCGTCCGCCGGGTCTCGGTGAGCCTGCTCGTCGCGGTGGTCGTCCCCGCCGTCGTCTTCTACGCGGCCTTCGTCGTGGCGGGGGTCTGGGCCGCCATGGCCGCCGCCCTCGTGTGGTCGTACGGCGCGATCGCCTGGCGCGCCCTGACCGGGCGTCGTACGTCGGGTCTCCTCGTCCTCGCCGCGCTCCTGCTGACCGGCCGGACCCTGCTCTCGGTGCTGGCGGACAGCACGTGGCTCTACTTCCTGCAGCCCGTCATCAGCGACGGCGCCGTCGCCATGCTGTTCCTGCTGTCGCTCGCCAGTGCCCGGCCGATGGTGGCGCGGCTGGCCGGGGACTTCTACCCGATGGACCACGACCTGGCGTCGCGCCCGCGCATCCAGCGGCTCTTCCGCAACCTGACGATCATGTGGGCGGTGCTGGGCCTCGCCAAGGCCACGGCCACCCTGTGGCTGCTCGAGTCGCAGTCGCTCGCGACCTTCATCCTGGTGAAGAGCATCTCGATGCTGGCCATCAACGTCCTGGCGGCCTTCGCGACGATCGGCCTCGCTGCCCTCGTCGCGCGCCAGGAGGGCCTGATGGGCCCGGCGCGCGAGCTCGTGCCCGTCACCGCCTGACGCAGTGACCCGGGCGGGACGACTCAGGCGGGGCCCTGCTCCAGGTGCCGCTTCAGGTCGAGCCAGTTGCGTCGCTCCCACCGGGGGCCGACGACGCGCAGGACCGGGGTGAGCAGCCGGAAGGGGCCGTGCATCCGCATGTCCCAGTCCCACCGCAGCCGGGTGCCGTCCGGCACAGCGGAGAAGGTGACCAGGCCGGCGACCTCGAAGGACGACGACGTCACGTAGGTCCGGAGACGGTGCGGACGGTCGTAGACGAGGATCTCGACGGTCATCTCGCCCAGCCGGCCCGCACCCCTGGGCTCCGCGACGAAGGTCGTGCCGCGGCCGACCGGCCCCACGCTGGTCTTCTCCGCACGGACGATCCGCGGGTTGTACGTCGGCTCGTTGCGCTCGTCGGCGACCATGTCGAACACGTCCTCGAGCGGTGCCGCGATGACGACGTCTCCGACGATGCGCACCATGACGTCCACCGCTCCCGTGCTGCGTCCTGCTCCTGCCCCCACCTCAACGGTGGCACGGGACCGGGGCGGGGGGGAGGGTCCTCCGGTCCGACTCCGGGGACGACGGTCCCGGACCCGGTGGCCCTGGCGGGACCGTCAGTCGCGGGCGGACTCCGACGGGAAGCCGCCCGTCGCGACCGGGCCCCAGCTCTCGGGGGTGACCCGGATGAGGGACTTGCCCTGGTCCCGCATGGCCCGTCGGTACTCGTCCCAGTCGGAGTGCTCGCCGGCGATGTTGCGGAAGTACTCCACGAAGGGCTCCACGTCGTCGGACGCGTCGATGACCTCGGCCGTGCCGTCGACCTGCACCCACGGGTCGTCCCACTCGTCGGAGACGACGACGACGCTGACCTCGGGCCGGCTGCGCACGTTGCGCGTCTTGGCGCGCTGCGGATAGCTGGAGATGACGAGGCGCCCGGAGTCGTCGACTCCGCCGGTCACCGGCGAGGCCTGCGGGCTGCCGTCGCGGCGGCGGGTGATGAGGATCATCCGGTGCCGGGGGCGCACGAAGTCGAGCAGCTCGTCGCGCTCCACGCGGGTGTTGGTGGCGATCTTGGGAGCCATGGGGTTCCTCCTCGATGGGTGTCTCGCCCCCCGATCGTGGCACGCCCACCCATGGCCTTGAATGGGTGCATGACCACATCGACCCAGATCCGTCTCGCCGCCCGTCCCGTCGGGGAGCCGGCCGACAGCGACTTCGAGGTCACCACCGAGGAGCTGCCCGAGCTGGCGGACGGCCAGGTGCTGCTCCGCACTCTCTACCTCTCCCTCGACCCCTACATGCGCGGCCGGATGAGCGCCGCGAAGTCCTACGCCGCCCCGCTCGAGATCGGGGACGTCATCCTCGGCGGCACCGTCTGCGAGGTCGTGGAGACGCGTGCGGAGTCGCGCCAGGTCGGCGACGTCGTGCTCGCCTTCGCCGGGTGGCAGACCCACGCCGTGGCCGACGCCCGGCACACCCGCCGCCTCGACCCGGAGGCGGCCCCGGTCAGCACGGCGCTCGGCGTGCTCGGCATGCCGGGCTTCACGGCGTACGCCGGTCTGCTCGAGCTGGGCCGTCCGCAGCCGGGTGAGACGGTGGTCGTGGCCGCCGCTGCCGGCCCCGTGGGCTCGGCCGTCGGCCAGATCGCCCGGGTCAAGGGCGCCCGCGCCGTCGGCATCGCCGGTGGCGCGGAGAAGTGCCGCATCCTCGTCGAGGACTACGGCTTCGACGCGGCCGTCGACCACCGGTCGCCGACCTTCGTCGACGACCTGGCCGCGGCCACGCCCGACGGCATCGACGTCTACTTCGAGAACGTCGGCGGCGCCGTCGCCGCGGCGGTCACCCGCCGGCTCAACCGCTTCGCCCGGATCCCGGTCTGCGGGCTGGTCGCCGGCTACAACGCCACCAGCGCGCCCGAGGGGCCCGACCAGCTGCCGGCCTTCATGGGCAAGGTGCTGTCCCTGAGCCTCACCGTGCGCGGCTTCATCCAGGACGAGTTCGTGCCCACCCACCACGAGGACTTCCTGCGCGACATGACCGCCTGGGTCGCCGACGGCTCGGTGCGCCACCGCGAGGACGTCGTCGAGGGCCTCGAGGCCGCCCCGGAGGCGTTCCGCGGGCTGCTCGTCGGCCGCAACGTGGGCAAGCTGCTGGTCCGGGTCGCGCCCGAGTCCTGAGCTCGGGGCCTCGGGCCTCCGGGGGCCGGGGCTTCAAGCCTCGCAGGAGCGTCAGGTACGCCGCGCGTGCCTGCCGCCGCTGGCCCGCTGGGCCTGCTCGAGCAACGCCGGGTCGTGGGAGTTGACGAGCAGCACGCCGGGCTCGCGACCGCCGTACATGCCCGCGAGCCGGGCGTGGTTGGCCCGCACCATGGCCCAGTCGTGGGCGACCGCGCGCTCCATGGCGCGCAGGGTGGCCGGCGCCGACCCGGAGCCGTCGACCTGGCCGTGGTGGTAGAACGCGTCACCGGCGTGGAACACCCACTGCTCGCCGGCGTCGACGGCGACCGCCGCGTGGCCGCGGGTGTGCCCGGGCAGGGCGATCAGCACGATGCCGGGGGCGATGCCCTCGAGCTCCACGGCCGTGAAGCCCCGCCACGAGTCGCCGGCGGCAGGGGAGTGCTCGATGATCGTCGGCGCGTGCGCCCGCTGGGCCGCGCGGTAGCGGTGCCGCTCGGTCCGGGTCCGGGGCGTGAGGGCGGCGCCGAGCTCGTTGGAGGTGACGTGCACGGTCGCCCGCGGGAAGTCGGCGAGGCCGCCGACGTGGTCGGAGTCGAAGTGCGTCAGCACGATCGCCTTCACGTCGTGCGGGGAGAAGCCGAGGCCCTCGACCTGCCGCAGCGCGGTCTCGCCGGGGTCGAGGACCGGCCTGACCAGGCGCCGGGACGAGCCCAGGCGACGGGCCGGGTCACGGACGTCCTCGAGCCCGAAGCCGGAGTCGACCAGCACCAGGCCCGTGGGCCCCTCGACGAGCAGGACGTGGCAGACCAGCTCGGGGGTCAGGGGTGGGCGCATCGTGCCGCAGTTGAGGTGGTGGACCTTCACGGACCCAGCATCGGGGCGCGGACCGGTGGGCGCCACTGTCGACCCGGGCTGACTGGACCGGTCCGGGGTCCCGGCGAACCGATGCGGCTGCTCGACCCGCCGGTGCACGCTTTCGCGGGCGACGGAGGTAACATGGGGAGCACTCCGCTGCTCGATCGGGCCTGATCCGGCCTGATTCGGGTGGTGGAGCCCCGGCATTCGCTTGCGACGCGTGACGTTCTGTCACCACCGCACGGCCCGGGGATGACAGCGTCGCACCGAGCAGACCGCGTGCGGCGACGTTGTCCGGCGTACGCACGTCGGGCATCCGAGGAGGACGTGAGTGGCTCAGCGAGGCCGACGCCAGACCGCACAGCGCCAGTCCCGGCAACGGGGTGGGAGCACCAAGGTCAAGCGCCTGGACAACGAGGGCATCATCCCCGTGCTGGCCCGCGCCGTGCGCGAGGTCGAGCAGGCCGCCGAGCGCGGCAAGGTCATGCCCCACGGGCGTGCGACCTTCCAGGTGGTCGCGCTGCTGGTGCGTGAGGAGCGCTCCCGGATCAACGCCGACACCGAGATCGCCGAGGGTCGCAAGGGCGAGCAGCTCAAGCGCCTCGACGGCATCGCCACGATCCTGGCCAAGACCGCCGCCCGCGACACCTCGCTGCTGCAGCTGCTCGCCGAGGACTCCCAGGTCTCCGAGGGCGCCCGCGCCCTGCGCCGCCAGATGCTCAAGCAGGCCGGCATCGACGCCCCCGAGGAGGTCGAGCAGCCCAAGCCCGAGGGGAGCGCGACCTCGTCGCCGCGCCGCGTCGTGCCCCAGTCGGTCATCGCGCGCCAGCTCGCCAACCCGTTCCTCGTGCCCGACTTCTCCGCCGCCGAGCTCAACCGGCCGATGGCCCGCCGACTGGCCAACTGGGAGCTCCTCGAGCCCCTCTTCAAGTCCTTCGAGTACGTCGGCGGCGGCGCGTCCGCCTGCATGACGCTGCCCGCCCCCGACGCGGCCCGCACCCCGGGCGTCGCCCTGATGCCGCACCAGAAGCAGCTGGTCGCGGCGGCCGCGCAGGGCCACCGCACCTTCCTGCTCGCCGACGAGCCCGGCCTCGGCAAGACCGCCCAGGCCCTGATCGCCGCGCAGGCCGCCGACGCCTACCCGCTGCTGTGCGTCGTCCCCAACGTCGTCAAGGCCAACTGGGCCCACGAGGTCAGCCTCTGGACGCCGCACCGCACCGTCACCGTCATCCACGGCGACGGCGAGCAGGTCGACGGCTTCGCCGACATCGTGATCGTCAACTACGAGGTGCTCGACCGCCACGTCGGCTGGCTCGGGGACCACGGCTTCCGCGGGATGGTCGTCGACGAGGCCCACTTCATCAAGAACAAGTCCTCGCAGCGCAGCCAGCACGTGCTCGAGCTGTCCCAGCGCCTGCGGGCCCGGGTCGCACGCCCGCTGCTGATGGCGCTGACCGGCACGCCGCTGATCAACGACATCGAGGACTTTCGCGCGATCTGGCAGTTCCTGGGCTGGATCGACGACCAGAAGCCGCTCGCCGAGCTGATGAACAAGCTCGAGGACACCGGCCTGATGCCGGGCGAGCCGGGCTTCTACCCCAACGCCCGCCGCTCGGTCATCGAGATGGGCATCGTGCGGCGCAAGAAGATCGACGTCGCCGCCGACATCCCCGCCCGCCGGGTCGCCGACCTGCCGGTCGAGCTCGAGGGTGCGGAGGGTCGCTCCATCCGCGAGGCCGAGCGCGAGCTCGCCCGCCGCCTCGTCTCCCGGTACGACGCCGCGCTCGAGGCGCGCACGTCCGGCCAGGTCGTCGACGGCATCGACCACGACCTCGTACGCCGCGTCGCCAAGTGGGAGCGCGAGGACATGGAGGCCGCCAAGGACGGCGAGAACGTCTTCTCCATGATGCGCCGCATCGGCCGTGCCAAGGCCGGCCTGGCCGCCGACTACACCGCCCAGCTGGCCCGCAGCGTCGGCAAGGTGGTGTTCTTCGCCAAGCACGTCGACGTGATGGACGAGGCGGAGGAGAGCTTCGCCCGTCGGGGCATCAGCTACGTCTCGATCCGCGGCGACCAGAGCGCCAAGGCGCGGGCCGCGGCCATCGAGTCCTTCACCACGGACCCCGACACCTCGATCGTCGTCTGCTCGCTCACCGCTGCGGGCGTCGGCCTCAACCTGCAGGTCGCGTCCAACATGGTGCTCGCCGAGCTCTCGTGGACCGACGCCGAGCAGACCCAGGCCATCGACCGCATCCACCGCATCGGCCAGTCCGAGCCGGTCACGGCCTGGCGCATCATCGCCGCCCAGACCATCGACTCCAAGATCGCCGAGCTCATCGACAGCAAGGCCGGCCTCGCCGCCCGTGCGCTCGACGGCGCCGACGAGGTGGCGTCGTCGGTCGACGTCCAGCTCGAGGCCCTGGTCGGCCTGCTCGACGAGGCGCTGGAGGCCCGCGGCCGGTGACCGGCGGCTGCCCCTAGGGGTGGCCCCGGCGCATGTGCCCGCCCCAGCGGGTACGACACCCTCGTGAGCATCACGAGGGAGGCCCTGGGGAGGGACGCCCGGTCCGGCAGCGACGTGCTGCGGATCGCGAGCGTGCCGTCCGGTCATGTCTACGTCCGACACCTGTCGCCAATGGACGGGGACGACGGCGTCGAGCGGCTGCCCGACCCCCATCCCGACGACCCGCGCCGGTCCGCCGAGCAGCGGTGGTGGCCGCCGGTGATGCTGCGCCCGGAGTGGGCCGAGACGGCGGACGTCGACGTCTTCCACGTCCAGTTCGGCTTCGACACGTGCACCCCCGACGGGCTGCGGGAGCTCGTGGGCGTGCTGCGCCGGCGCGGGATCCCGCTGGTCGTCACCGTGCACGACCTGCGCAACCCCCACCACGCCGACCGCCGCGAGCACGACGCGCAGCTCGACGTGCTGCTCCCGTCCGCGGACGCGGTGGTGACCCTGACCCGCGGCGCGGCCTCCGAGATCGCCCGGCGCTGGGGGGTCGAGGCGCTGGTCGTGCCGCACCCGCACGTCGTCGAGCTCGACGTGGCCCGCGCCCTCCGGGAGCGCCCGGCGGAGCGCCCCTGGACGGTCGGCCTGCACGTGAAGAGCCTGCGCGCCAGCATGGACCCCCTCGCGATCCTGCCGACGCTCGTCGAGGAGGTCCGGGCGACGCCCGACGCACGGCTGCTCGTCAACGGGCACCGCGACGTCCTCGCCGATGGTGGGTCGCGCCACGACGCCGGGCTGGCGTCGTACCTCCGGGACGCGGAGCGCCGCGGCGACCTCGAGCTGCACGTCCACGACTACCTCTCCGACGACGACCTCTGGGACTACCTCGCCCGGCTCGACGTCTCGGTCCTGCCCTACCGCTTCGGCACCCACTCCGGGTGGCTGGAGGCGTGCCGCGACCTCGGCACCACGGTGGTGGTGCCCGACTGCGGCTACTTCGCCGACCAGGGGCCGGTCCTGACCTACGCGATGGGCGAGGGCCGGTACGACGCCGCGTCGCTGCGCACCGCGCTGCGCACGGCCCGCACCGACCCGCCGCCGCCGGCGGACCTCGACGCCCGGGGCCGCCAGCGCGACGAGGTCGCCACCGCGCACCGCGAGCTCTACCGACGGCTGCTCCGGTGAGGCCGCTGAGGATCTGCATCATCGGCTCCAGCCGGTTCCCGATCCGGGAGCCGTTCGCCGGGGGCCTGGAGGCGCACACCCACGCACTGGCCCGGCGGCTGTCGGAGCGCGGCCACGAGGTGACCCTCTTCGCCGCGCCCGGGTCCGACCCGTCGCTGGGTCTTCGGGAGCTCGCCGTGGAGCAGATGGAGCCCGACCCCGGCGAGCGACCCGACACCTCGATCCCGCCGCACTGGTGGATGCAGGAGCACCACGCCTACCAGGGGCTCATGCTGGAGCTCATGCGCACGGCGCACGATCGGTTCGACGTCGTGCACAACAACAGCACCCACCACCTGCCCGTCGCGATGGCCGACGTCGTGCCGGTGCCGATGGTGACCACGTTGCACACCCCGCCGACCCCGTGGCTGAGGTCCGCCCTCGTGCACGCCTCACCGCGGGCCGTGTTCGTCGCGGTCAGCAACTGCACCTCCGACGCCTGGGCGGGGACGGTGGCCAGCCGGGCGATCCTCAACGGCGTCGACACCGAGCGCTGGGTCCCGGGGCCCGGTGGTGGGCCCGCCGTCTGGAGCGGTCGCCTCGTCCCCGAGAAGGCGCCGCACCTGGCCATCGACGCCGCGCGCCGGGCGGGGATGCCGCTGCTGCTGGCCGGACCGGTCCTCGACGCGGCGTACGTCGACCGGGAGATCCGGCCGCGGCTCGGCGACGACGTCCGCCACGTCGGGCACCTCGACCAGCGGGCGCTGTGCGAGCTGGTCGGCAGCGCCAGCGTGGCCGTGGTGACCCCCGAGTGGGAGGAGCCCTACGGGCTCGTCGCCGCCGAGGCGATGGCGTGCGGCACCCCCGTCGCGGCCCTCGACCGGGGTGCGATGCGCGAGGTGGTCGTCGACGGCGGCGGCGTCCTCGCCGACCCGCGCGACCCCGCGGCGCTGGCCACGGCGATGCTCACCGCTGCCCGGCTCGACCGGGGGCGGGTGCGGCGGACCGCCGTGGCGCGCTGCTCGCTGGAGCGGATGGTCGACGCCTACGAGCTCGTCTACGAGCAGGCCCTCGAGCGGCCGCGGGAGGTCGCGTGATCGGCTACTACGTCCACCACCACGGGCACGGCCACCTGCACCGGGCCATCGTGCTCGCCGACGCGTGCCGGCTGCCGGTCGTCGGGCTCTCCTCGCTGCCGCGGCCCGCGGAGTGGACGGGGGAGTGGGTGCGGCTCGAGCGGGACGACGACGACCCGGGCCCGCGCGACGCCGCCGCCCGCGGCCAGCTGCACTGGGCGCCCCTCGACGACGACGGGCTGCGCTCCCGGATGGCGAGCATCTCGGCCTGGATCGCGGAGCAACGTCCCTCGGTCATGGTCTCGGACGTGTCGGTCGAGGTGGCGATGCTGGCCCGGCTGCACGGCGTACCCGTCGTCTCGGTCGTGCTGCCCGGCGAGCGTGGTGACGCGCCGCACCGGGCCGGGCTCGGCCTCTCCAGCGAGCTGGTGTCCTTCTGGCCGCCCTCGGCCCGGGGCATGGTGCGCGGTCTCGCGCCCGCCGACGCGGCGCGGCTGCGCTGCCTCGGCGCGCTGTCCCGCTTCGGCCGTGACGAGCTGTCGGGCGGGCGGCCCGACGACGGCGTACGACGCGTCGTGGTGCTCAACGGGTCGGGCGGCGGCGGGCCCACCGCCGACCAGCTCGACCGGGCCCGCGCCACGTCGCCCGGCTGGGAGTGGCAGGTGCTCGGGGGGCCCTCGGGGACGTGGGTGGCCGACCCGACGGCGGCGCTGCGGGGGGCCGATGTGGTCGTGACCCACGCGGGACAGAACGCGCTCGCCGAGGTGGCGGCCGCGCGCCGACCGGCGGTCGTGGTGCCCCAGGACCGGCCGCACGACGAGCAGCGCACCACCGCCGGGGTCCTCGCCCGGGGCGGCTGGCCGGTGAGCGTGCGCGAGACCTGGCCCGACGCGGGCTGGGGCGCCCGGCTCGACCGCACCGCCCGCCTCGACGGCGAGCAGTGGGCCACGTGGTGCGACGGGCGCGCGGTGCACCGCTTTGTCGGCGTCGTGCACGCCGTGGCGGCGGGCTCCGACAGTGCGTCCCTCGTGAGCGCCCCGGCGGCCGGATCGTGACCGTCGCCGTCGTCACCCTCGTCCACGGGCGGGCGGCCCACCTCCGGATGCAGCACGCCAGCCTGGCGCGCGGGGTCGTGCCCGACCACTACGTCGTCGCCGCCATGGGGGACCACACGGTGCGTGCCTGGCACCCGGCCGTCCCGCCCACCCCGGACGTCGTCGAGGTCCCGGTGCAGGCGGGGCTGCTGCCGCTGGCGGCCGCCCGCAACGCAGCCGCCCTCCGGGCCCTGGAGCGCGGCGCCGACGTGCTGGTCTTCCTCGACGTCGACTGCCTCGCGGGACCGGCGCTGGTGCAGGCCTACGCCGACGCCGCCCGCGACCGACCCGACGTGCTGTGGTCGGGGCCGGTCACCTACCTGCCCGCGGCCGGCCCGGACGGCTACCCGCTCGACGGGCTCGACGCCCTCGACGACCCGCACCCCTCACGACCCGCACCCGCGCCCGGCGAGCGCCGGCTGGGCGGCGACCCCGACCTCTTCTGGTCGCTGTCCTTCGCGGTGCACGCCGACGGGTGGCGACGCGCCGGCGGCTTCTGCGAGAGCTACGTCGGCTACGGAGCCGAGGACACCGACTTCGCCGCGACAGCCACGTCGGCCGGCCTCACCCTGGGCTGGCTCGGGGGTGCCCGCGCCTACCACCAGCACCACCCGACGTCCTCGCCGCCGGTCGAGCACCTCGCCGACATCCTGCACAACGGCGCACTCTTCCGGCGCCGGTGGGGGCGGTGGCCGATGGAGGGCTGGCTGCGGGAGTTCGAGCGGATGGGCCTCGTCGAGCGCGAGGACGGGGAGTGGCGGCTGACGCCGTCCGGCCGGCAGACCGCGCGGGCCTGAGGGCCTCGTCTCACGCCCGGTAGTTGGGGACGACCTGGTGGGTGGCCCGGTGGGTGGCCTACCAGATCGTCCCCAACTACGCGGCTCAGCCCATCAGCCGGCGGGCGATCGGCAGAGGCAGGTGCTTGAGGGCGAAGCCGACCGGCTCCCACGGCCAGCCCGGGACCCGGGCCGAGGCCTTCTCCTTCTCGATCGCCGCGACCATCGAGCGCACGCCGCGCTCCGTCGATGCGACCATCGGGGTGGCCTTCGACGTCGCCGACATCTCCGAGACGATGTAGCCCGGGTAGAGCACGGTCACCTTGATCGGGGTCCCCATGACGTCGGCCCGGAAGCCCTCCGCGAGGTGGGCGACGGCGGCCTTCGACGCGGCGTACGTCGTGATGTTGCGGGGCATCCCGCGCATCGCCGAGATCGACGAGATCATCACCAAGTGGCCCGAGCCCTGCGCCCGGAAGGCCTCCGCGGCGGCCTCGGTCTGCGCGAGGGCGCCGATGAAGTTCGTCTGCGCGGTGTCGCGGTTGGCGTCGAAGCGCCCGGTGCCGAGCGGCTGGCCCTTCCCGAGGCCCGCGTTGACGACAACCCGGTCGAGGGATCCGAAGAGGTCGCGGAACTCGCCGAAGACCCTGAAGACGGCGTCGTGGTCGTTGACGTCGAGCGCCCGGACCTCGACGCGGACGGCCGGGTGCGACGCCGCGATCTCGGCGCGGAGCGCCTCGAGGTTGTCCGTACGCCGCGCGCACAGCGCCAGGTCGTGCCCCAGGGCGGCGAACTGGCGGGCCATCTCGGCGCCGAGACCCGACGAGGCGCCGGTGATGAGGATGGTCGACATGGGGGTTCCTTATCGGTAGGTGACGGCGTCGGGGGACAGGTGCGAGTGCTCGTTGACGCTGAGCAAGGTGATCCCGCGGGTGCCGTTGATGAGCTTGGTGACGCCGGTGTTGACGGTCACCTGGTTGAGGCGCAGCCACAGGGCGCCGTCGCCCTCGAGCGCCGAGGTGGCGGCCCAGCCCATCGGGCCGCCGCTGGTGAAGACCACGGCCGTGCCGCCGTCCGCCACGGCGGTCGCCGCGCGGGCGAGAGCGGCCTCGACCCGGGCGGTGAACACCGCGAACGGCTCGGTGTAGTCGGTGTCGTGGACCCCGCCGGTCCAGCGGGTGGTGGCCTCGGCGAACCAGCGCTGGAAGACCCCGGGGCTCGACATCACGTCGACGCCCGCGGGGGCCGGGTGTCTCGAGAGAACCTGGAGGTGGTCGAACTCGTTCCACCCCTCGTCGGTCGTCACCTCGACGTCCCAGCCGGCGGCCTCCACCGCGGCTGCCGCGGTCTGGTGGTGGCGCCTCATCGCGCCGGAGACCAGCACGGTGGGCTCGACGCCGCGCGCGGCCAGGGCGGCGCCGAGGACGGCGGACTGCTCGACCCCGCGCTCGGAGAGCACGTCGTAGTCCTCGGCCCCCCAGGACGCCTGCCCGTGCCGGACCAGCAGGACCTGGCTCACCGGCTGCCGTCCTCGACGAGCAGCCCGTCGACCCGGGTGCCGACCATCCGCACGGCCTCGCCGAAGAGGCCGTAGACCTCGTTGGTGGTCTGCCCGGCGACGTAGCGGTAGTAGATCTGCTGGGCGATGACGGCCAGCCGGAACAGCCCGAACACCTCGTAGAAGCGCCACTGCTCGGGGGTGACGGAGAGTCCCATCCGCTCGCAGTAACGCGTGACGATCTCGTCGCGGGTGAGCATCCCCGGCAGGTGCGTGGGCACCCGGCGCATCATCTGCCAGCCGTCGTCGTCGCCGGCCTCGACCCAGTAGGCCATCGAGCCGGCGAGGTCCATCAGCGGGTCGCCGAGGGTGGCCATCTCCCAGTCCAGGACGCCGACCACGCGGGTCACGTCGTCGGGTGAGAGCACGAGGTTGTCGAGCTTGTAGTCGTTGTGGATGACGCAGGTGGCCACGTCGTCGGGCTGGTGCTCGGCCAGCCACGCCATCACGTCCTCGTAGTCGGGGACGTCGTCGGTGCGGGCGTTGCGGTAGCGCACCGACCACCCCTCGACCTGCCGGCGCACGTAGCCCGCACCCTTGCCCAGGTCGGTGAGACCCGCGGCGGTCGCGTCCACGCTGTGCAGCTCGACCAGCACGTCGATCGCGCCGAGGCAGAGCTCGCGGGCCTGCTCGGGGGAGAGGGGCACGTCGGCGGGCCACTCGCTGCGCGGGATGACCCCGTCGATCCGCTCCATGGCGTAGAAGTCGGCACCGATCACGTCCGGGTCGTCGCAGAACGCGACCATCGGCGCGACGTACGAGAAGACGGGCGCCAGCGCCGACTGGATGACGAACTCGCGGTGCATGTCGTGCGCGCCCCGGGCCTTGGTGCCGGCCGGGGCGCGGCGCAGGATCAGGTCCCGGGTCGGGTACCTCAGCAGGTAGGTCAGGTTGGACGCCCCGCCGGAGAACTGCCGGACCTCGGGGGTGCCGTCCAGCCCGGTGGCGTCACCGGCGTGCGCCCGCAGCCAGGTCGCCACGGCCTCGACGTCGAAGGAGTCCTCGTCGCGGACCGGCCGGGCGCCGGCGACCTCGCTCACGCGTCGACCTGCTGGAGCTTGGTGGCCTGCGCGCGCATCACCGCGTCGTACGCCGGACGGTCGGCCCACTTGAGGAAGTAGGCCTGGCGGGCGGGCTCGTCCGGCACGATCACGTCCTCGCCAGCGTCCATGCCGGCGAGCACCGCGGCCGCGATGTCGTCAGCGGTGATCCGGGAGCGCTCGACCAGTCCCTTGACGATCTCGCCGAGGGCGGTGTCGCTGCCCTGCATCGAGTCCATCAGGTGGGTCCGGAAGTACGACGGGCACACGGCGCTGGCCCGGATCCCGAAGCCGGCGAGCTCGTGGCCGCACGTCTCTGTGAAGGCCACGACGGCCGCCTTGGTGGCGTTGTAGGAGCCCATCCCGGCGGGGTGCACGAGCCCGGCCAGCGAGGCGACGTTGACGACGTGCCCGGACCCCTGGGCCTTGAGCATCGGGGTGAAGGCCTGCACGCCGCGGACGACGCCGAAGAGGTTGACCTCGGTGATCTGGCGCCACTCCTCGATCGTGCAGCGGTCGATCCGGCCGCCGCCCGCGACACCTGCGTTGTTGACGAGCACGTCGAGGCCGCCCCAGCGCTGCTCGACCGCGGCCACCGCGGCCGCCCAGTCGTCGCCGGCGGTGATGTCGAGGACCAGGTCGATCCCGTCGGCCGCCACCCGGTCGGTGGCGAGGACGTCGTCGCCCCGGGCGCGGAAGGCGGCCACCAGCGCGGCGCCGAGGCCGGACGCGGCCCCGGTCACCAGGACCCGGCGGCTCATGCGGGGTCCCCGCGGAAGTGCGAGTGCAGCGAGCAATTTCGTGGGGTGCTCATCGGTGCTTGCCCAGCTCGATCTTGGCCACGACGTTGCGGTGCACCTCGTCGGGCCCGTCGGCCAGCCGCAGCGTGCGCGCCCCGACGTACGCCGCCGCGAGCGGGAAGTCGTCGGTCATGCCGGCACCGCCGTGGATCTGGATGGCCATGTCGATGACGTCGAGGGCCATCCGCGGCACCTCGACCTTGATCTCGCTGACCGCGGAGATCGCCTCGGCGGACAGGCCCTGGTCGAGCAGCCAGGCGGCGTGCAGCACCAGCATCCGGGAGCGGTTGATGGCGATCCGGGCGTCGGCGATGCGCTCGCGGTTGCCACCGAGGCTGGCCAGCGGCTTGCCGAAGGCGATCCGGTCGGACGCCCGGCGGCAGGCGAGGGCGAGGGCCTTTTCCGCCAGCCCGATGGCCCGCATGCAGTGGTGGACGCGGCCGGGGCCGAGGCGGCCCTGGGCGATCTCGAAGGCCCGCCCCTCGCCGAGCAGGATGTTGCCGACCGGGACGCGGACGTTGTCGAAGGACACCTCGCCGTGCCCGAGCGGCTCGTCGTAGTAGCCCATCGTGGAGAGCATCCGCTCGACCTTCACACCGGGGGCGTCGCGCGGCACGAGCACCATCGTGTGGCGCGAGTGCCGGTCGGCGTCGGGGTTGGTGAGCCCCATGAAGACCAGGATCTTGCAGTCCGGGTTGCCGATGCCGGTGGAGAACCACTTGCTCCCGTTGACGACGACCTCGTCGCCGTCGACGACCGCGGTCGCGGCCATGTTGGTGGCGTCGGAGGAGGCCACGTCGGGCTCGGTCATGCAGAACGCGCTGCGGATCTCGCCGCGCAGGAGGGGCTCCAGCCAGGTGGCCCGCTGCTCGTCGGTGCCGTAGCGGAGCAGCACCTCCATGTTGCCGGTGTCGGGGGCGTTGCAGTTGAAGACCAGCGGGGCGAGGAACGAGCCGCCCATCGCCTCGGCCAATGGGGCGTAGTCGACGTTGCTGAGCCCCACGCCGCCGTCGGTGCCGAAGTCCGCGGCGTAGGCCCCGGCGTGCTCGATCGGCAGGAAGAGGTTCCACAGGCCCTGCTCGCGGGCCTTGGCCTGGAGCCCGGCGATCCGCGGGTCGGGCGTCCAGCTGTCCCCGCCGCTCTCGCGCCGCTCGGTGATGCCGGCGTGCACGTCGGCCTCGATCGGCTCCACCTCCGCGGCGATGAAGTCGCGCACGCGCGTCTGGAGGTCGCTGGCCCGGGGGGAGAGGGAGAAGTCCATGGGTTGACCCTACGCACATTGTTGAGCAATGCTCAATAGCGTGTCCGACGCCGTACGCCGCCGCCTGAGCGCCGAGGACCGGCGCCGGCAGCTCGTCGGCATCGGCCTCTCGCGGATCGTGGACACACCGATCCAGGACCTGTCCATGGACCAGATCGCGGCCGAGGCGGGCATCTCCCGAGGCCTGCTGTTCCACTACTTCCCGACCAAGACCGACTTCTACCTCGCGTGCATCGCCGCGGCCGGGCGCCGGATCCTGCGTAACACCGCGCCCGCCGAGGGGGACGACGGACCGGTGCAGGTGCGCACGATGGTGACAGCGATGGTCGAGCAGATCGACCGTCGGCGGGAGTTCTACCTGACGCTCGTGCACGGCAGTGGCGTCGCCGACCCGCGGCTGGCCGAGGTGCACGAGAGCGTCCGCTCGGTGTCCACCGACCGGGTGGTCGCGGCGCTGGGGCTCGACCCCGGGCTGCACGAGGTCGTGCACGCCTGGTGGGCCTACGTCGAGGACCGCGCGCTCACCTGGAGCGCTGCCCCGCCGGACGCGCGGCCGCACACCCTCGAGGCCCTGGTCGCCCACTGCGAGCGGGCCCTGGCCGCGCTCTGCGCCCAGGGTGCCTGAGGGCGAGGCTCAGCGGCCGCGCTTCTGCTTCTTGACCGCCGTGGTGTGAACGGTGAACTTGCGGTCGTCGTCCCGGGACTCCCCGGCGCAGGCCAGCGACGTCTTGCGTCCGCAGCGGTAGCGGGTCGAGACGTTGGCCACCGACACCGTCACGGCGGCCACGGTGGCCGCGTTGAAGGGCACGGTCGAGACGCCCTTGCCCCGTCGGTCGAGCCTGACGCGCATCGTCTTCGCGGTGCCGTCGAGCTTGTGCACGACGGCCGTCGCCGCGGGGGAGGCGCTCCGGGAGGGGCCGTCGACGCGGACCTCGAGGCGCCACCTGCCGCCGCTGAGGTCGGCCCCGGGGGCGAGTCGCACGGAGTCTCCCGCCAGGTGGTCGAGCCGGACGGCCTTCTTCCAGGACCGGGCGGCCCGGGTGAGGGTGGCCGCGTCGGCCGGGGTCGCGACCCCGTAGGCCGCGCCCTCCTCGTAGACGAGGCCCGGCACCGTGTTGGCGGCCGCGAAGTCGGCGTAGACCTTGGCGAGGCCGCCCTTCTTGCGCAGCACCGACTGCACGGCCTGCACGGAGTAGCGCCTGCCGTCCTTCTTCAGGCTCCCGGCGGCCCTCCAGGCCTTCTTGACCAGGCCCTGGGAGTACTGCTGGGTGAGGTACTCCCAGAAGATCCAGTTGCCGTACTGGAAGCCGTAGGTCGAGCTGAACGCGTCGAGCGGGACGAACGGCGCCTGGAGCTGGCTGTAGCGGAGGTACTGGCGGTTGTCGTCGATGTGGTCGGCGACCCGCTCCTCCACCCAGGTGGCCGTGGACTCCATCATCCAGGGGTCCTCGGCGTAGTCGTAGGCGTACTGCACGGCGTGGAAGAACTCGTGCGCGGCGGTGACGGTGAGGTTGTCCTGCGGGGAGGTGCCGGAGGGGAACTGGGCGGGGGCGTAGTCGTTGTCGAGCACGCAGAAGCCGCTCGCCGTCCGGCCCTTCTTGCGGTACTCCGCCGCGCAGTAGCCGTAGAGACCGGTGCCGAGGTCCTTGAGGTAGACGTCGAGCCGGTCGTCGCCACCGAGGCGGCGGTCGCCGAGCGGGGCGCGGTAGCCGAGCTGGTCGACCTCCACGGCGTAGGTGTTCTCCAGGGTGGCCAGGGTGAGGTCGACCCAGTCGGCGCTCGGCGGGGCGTCGGCCGTCGAGGGGACGTGGTGCACGCAGACGTGCTCGCCGCAGGTGCGGGTCGAGGGCACCGTGTAGCCGTTGTCGAACGGGTCCTTGGCGCCGTCGGTCGGGCGGGAGAGGAGGGCCTCGGCCTCGACGGCCTCGGCGCCCGTGAGATCGGGCCGGGCCAGCCAGAGGTCGCGCAGCGCCACGGTGGCCGACGGGTCGGCCGTCCGGGCCTCACCGTCGAGCACCCGGCCCGCGGCCTCCAGGGTCGCGCGCGGGGAGGCCTGCTCGGGGAGTGACACCGGTGCGGAGCGCTGCACCGGCGGGAGTGCCACCGTCGCCCGGTCACGGTCGGGCCCGCGGTCGTCCGCCGCGGTGGCCGGCACGGCGGGCACCAGGGCGAGCGCGGTGGCCGTGCTCGCGAGGAAGGACAGGAGGACGAGGGTGGAGCGCACGCGGGGTCCCTTCGTGGCCTGGCGGGCGGGGTGGTGCCGTCGGGTCATCGCAGGACCCGGGCCGTGATCCGGAAGCCACGACGGTCGTCGCGCGGCTTGCCGTGGCACGCGAACTGGGAGCCGCGGTTGCAGGTGTAGCGGGTCGACGCGTTGGCGACCACCACCTCGACGCGGCGCACGCGCGGGCGGTGGAACGTCACGACCCGGGTGCCGTGGCCGCTGCGGTCCAGCCGGATCGGGCTGCGCCCGATGACGCCCTTGCGACCGATGAGGACCACGTGGGCGCCCGGGGCCGTGGCGCGGCGGCCCGCGTCGACGGAGATGCGCAGGCGACCACGCCTCGGGCCGGGGGCCGGTCGCAGCGAGGCGACGTGGCCGGTGAGGTGGTCGAGCGACACCGTCCGCGTCCAGCTGCGGCGTCCGCGACCGAGGAGGGCCCGGCTCTGCGGCGACGTGGGGCGGTAGGCCGACCCCTCGGCGTACGACGCCCGCGCGGTGCGGTTGGCGGCGACGAAGCCCGCGTAGAAGCGGGGCCACGAGACGCCGCGCGACTCGACGTACCGCTTGACGGCCTTGACGGAGAAGTGGTTGCGCCGGCCGACGTGGCCGTCGGCGCGGGCCCAGACCTGCCGGACCGCGTCGCTGCCGAAGCGCTGGGTGAGGCGCTGGAAGAAGATCCAGTTGCCGTAGGAGCCGAGCCCGCTGTCGAACGTGTCGAGCGGGGTGCGCGGGTCGCCGAGCTGCCCGTGGACGAGGTACTGGCGGTTGTCGTCGACGTCGTCGGTGATCTGCTCCTCCATCCAGGTGGCGGTCGCCTCGAGGAGCCAGCCGTCCTCGCGGGCGTCGAGCCCGAACTGGACGGCGTGGAACAGCTCGTGCGCCACCGTGACGCGCATGCTGGGGGTCGGGGGCAGCGGGAACTCGGCGAAGTCGTTGTCGAGCACGCAGTAGGACGACGCGACGTTGCGCTCGCCGGGCACCATCTGCTCGGGCGCGCAGTAGCCGTAGAGGCCGCGCCGACCGAGGTCCTGCAGGTAGACGTCGAACTGGGCCGTGCCGCCGGCGCCGCGGTCGCTCGGCGGCAGCGGCCAGCCCAGCTGGGACATCCGGAGGAGGGAGTCGTAAGCGGTGCGCAGCGTCAGGGCCACCCAGTCGGGGGCGCCGCCGGTGCTGCTGGCCATCGGCGGGGCGTCGCCCGACGCGCCGACGTAGTGCACGCAGACGATGTCGGTGCACTCGCGGCCCTGGGGGAGGGCCGCGTCCCATGCCGGCCGCGGCACCGCGGCGCGGGCGGAGTAGCGGCGCTCGCCGGCGGTCCCGGCACCGGCACCGAAGAACTGGTCACGGAGCTCGAGGGTGTCCGCGCCGGGGTCCGTGCCGGTGGCTCGGGTGGGGGCCTGGGCGGCGGTCGAGGGACCGGCCACGGTCAGCAGACCGAGGGCCAGGCAGGCCGCGAGGGCGAGGGTGGCGAGGGCGCGCACCGGGTTGTCGGTCACTGAGGCCTTCCGGGGTGGATTCCCGACAGGCTACAGACTCCGGGGCGGCGGTCAGAGATCGGCGATGTGCTCGATGATGGCCGTCGTCGAGATGGCGGGGGTCCGCGGGAGGTAGACGACCTCGCACACGTCGGAGAGCTCGTCGAACTTGCCGGCCCAGTCGTCGCCCATGACCAGCACGTCGGCCCGGTGCCCGAGGACGTAGTCACGCTTGAGCTCGAGGCTCTCCTCGACGAAGACCTCGTCCACGACCCGCAGGGCGGCCACGATCTCGAGGCGCTCACGCTCGCTGAAGACGGGCGCCCGGCCCTTCTTGCGCATGTTGAGCGCGTCGGCCGACACGCCGACGACGAGGCGGTCGCCGAGCGCCGCGGCCCGCTCCAGCACGCGCAGGTGCCCGACGTGGAACACGTCGAACGTGCCGAAGGTGATGACCGTGCGAGACATGGGCGTCAATGTATCCGCCGCCCTTCCGGGTGGGCGCCGGGGTGCGTCGTGTGGCCCCGTGTGGCACGGCAGGGGAGGATCGGCGCATGGCTGTCTCCACCGTGCTCCCGCTCATCACCCCCGACCCGGGTGCCGACGAGGCGCGCCGGCGGGGCCTGCGCCGGATGCGGACCGTCGCGGTGTCCCTCCTCGTCCTCGCCGCGGTCGTGTACGTCGCGACGCTCGGGCAGGACGGCTTCTGGGGGTTCGTCAACGCCGGCGCCGAGGCGTCGATGGTCGGTGCCATCGCCGACTGGTTCGCGGTGACCGCGCTCTTCAAGCACCCGCTCGGGGTGCCGATCCCGCACACCGCGCTCATCCCCAAGCGCAAGGATGAGCTGGGCAAGGGCCTCGAGGAGTTCGTGGGGGAGAACTTCCTCCAGGAGGACATCATCCGCGACCGGGTGGCCGCGGCGACCATCTCGGCACGGGTCGGGGACTGGCTCTCAGACCCGGCCAACGCCCGGCGCGTCGTCGACGAGGTCGCCGACGTCACCGCGATCGCCCTCGGCAAGGTCCGCGACGACCACATCGCCGACCTGGTGAGCAACGCCTTCGTGCCGCGCTTCCGCGAGGAGCCCATCGCGCCACTGCTCGGCTCCCTGCTGTCCGAGATGGTGCGCGACGACCTGCACCACGGCGTGGTCGACCTCTGCCTGGACGAGATGCACCGGTGGCTGGTGCACAACCCGGACACCTTCGTGGAGGTGCTCAGCGAGCGGGCCCCCTGGTGGGCACCGCCGCGGCTCAACGAGGCCGTCACCCAGCGCATCCACGTCGAGGCGGTCCGCTGGATCGAGGACATCCGCGACAACCCCGACCACCACGCCCGGGCCGCGCTGGACTCGATGCTCACCCAGCTCGGCCACGACCTGCTGGTCGACGCCGCGACCCAGGACCGGGCCGAGCGCTTCAAGGAGCGGCTGCTCGACCACCCGCAGGTGGTCACCACGGCCATCTCGCTGTGGAAGGCCATGCGGGCGGCGCTGCTCACCAGCGTCCGCGAGCGCGACGGCGCCGTGCGCCAGCGGCTGCTCGAGGAGCTCAACAGCTTCGCGGAGCGGTTGCGCACCGACGCGTCGCTGCGCGAGCGCATGGACCGGACCGCGGCCGACGTGGTCGTCTTCGGTGTCTCGCGGTACGGCGAGGAGCTCACCGCAGTCATCACCCACACCATCGAGCGGTGGGACGGCAAGGAGGCCGCCCGTCGCATCGAGCTGCACGTGGGCCGCGACCTCCAGTTCATCCGGATCAACGGCACCATCGTCGGCGGGCTCGTCGGCGTGCTGATCCACGCGATCTCGCTGCTGGTTCACTGAGCGCATGAACCAGACCCCTGCCGACCCCTCCGGACCCGTCCCCGACGGTGTCGTGGACGTCCCGATCCGCGACGAGACGATCCGGCTCGGTCAGTTCCTCAAGCTCGCCAACCTGGTCGAGAGCGGCTCCGACGCCAAGCCGGTGCTGGCCGACGGGCAGGTCACCGTCAACGGCGAGGTGGAGACCCGCCGGGGCAGGCAGCTCGTCCCCGGGGACGTCGTCACCCTGGGGCCGGCGTCCTCCAGGGTGACCACAGGGGACGCCGAGATCGACGTCCCCTGGTAGCCGTGCGGCGATCCGGTGGTCCGGGTCAGCGGACCTCGAGCAGGTCCACCACGAAGATCAGCGTCTCGCCGGGCTTGATGACGCCCCCGGCGCCGCGGTCGCCGTAGCCGAGGTGCGGCGGGATCACGATGCGCCGGCGGCCGCCGACCTTCATGCCCTGCACGCCCTCGTCCCATCCCTGGATGACCTGGCCGATGCCGAGGCGGAACTGCAGCGGGGTGCCCCGGTTGTAGGACGCGTCGAACTCCTCGCCGGACGAGTGGGCCACTCCGACGTAGTGGACCGACACCGTCGATCCACTCGTGGCCTCGGCGCCGTCACCCTCGGAGAGGTCGGTGACCTCCAGCTCGGTGGGTGCGTCTCCCATGTGCGGGTCGACGTCGGGCTTGTCCATGTCACTGCCTCTCATTCGCCTGTCAGGTCTGGTGCACGTAGTGGTCGAGCTGGTCGCGCTCGAACTCGAGCTCGTCGATGCGGTGCTTGACCACGTCACCGATGCTGATGATGCCGGTCAGCCTCCCGTCGGCCACCACCGGGAGGTGCCGGATGCGCAGCTCGGTCATCGTCTTCATGAGGTCGGTGAGGTGGTCGTCGCCGCTGCACGTCTGTACGTCGGCGGTCATGATGTCGCCGACGAGGGCGTCGAGGACGGCCGGGTCGGAGCCGAGGCGGCGTACGACGTCGCGCTCGCTGACGATGCCGTCGACGGTCTCGCCGTCGGAGCTGACGATGACGGCACCGATGTTGTGCTCGGTGAGGTGGGCGACCAGGTCACGCACCGGGGCGTCGGGACTGATCGTCACGACCCCCTGGCTCGGCTTGGCAGTGAGGATGTCGTGGATGCGCATGCGCCACCTCCGGGAGTCGCGGTTGGTGCTCGACCACGCTAGTCACTCGGGAGGCTGAGCGACAGGGGCGACGAGGGTGGGTTCAGTCCGCGACCGTGGGCGGCGTCTGCCGGGCGCGCAGGTCGTGCACCGAGCCGTGCCCCGTCGGCCGGTAGTCCGGGTCGTCGAGGTCGTCGGGGAGCGAGCCGAGGAAGGACAGGGCCGCCTCGTGGAGGTGCCCGTTGGTGGCCAGCGCGTTGCCGCCGTACGGGCCGTCGGTGCCGTCGAGGGAGGTGAACCGACCGCCGGCCTCGCGCACGATGACGTCGAGCGCCGCCATGTCGTAGAGCGCGAGCTCGGGCTCGGCGGCGATGTCGACGGTGCCCTCGGCGAGGAGCATGTAGGACCAGAAGTCCCCGTAGGCCCGGGTGCGCCAGCAGCGGCGGGTGAGGTTGACGAAGTCGGAGAGCCGGTCGCGCTCGTCCCAGCCCGACAGCGAGCTGTAGGACAACGAGGCGTCCTCGAGGCGGCGTACGTCGGAGACCTGGCACTGCGTCGCCTTGAGCAACGAGCGGCCGGTCCACGCGCCGTGGCCCTTCGACGCCCACCAGCGGCGCTGGAGCTGCGGCGCCGACACGACCCCGAGCACGACCTCGCCGTCGACCGCCAGCGCGATCAGGGTCGCCCACACGGGCACGCCGCGGACGAAGTTCTTGGTGCCGTCGATCGGGTCGACGATCCACTGCCGCTGGCTGTGCCCGGACGACCCGTGCTCCTCGCCGAGCACCGCGTCCCGCGAGCGGACCCGCGACAGGGTGCGCCGGATCCCTTCCTCGACCGCCTCGTCGGCGTCGGTCACCGGCGTGAGGTCGGGCTTGCTCATCACGTGCAGGTCCAGCGCCTTGAAGCGGGCCTGGGTCAGCGAGTCGGCGTCGTCGGCCAGGACGTGGGCCAGCCTGAGGTCGTCTGTGTAGTCCTGGTGGCCGGGTCCGGAGATGGGCATGTCCACAGGTTATTGCCAGCGTTGCGCTCTACCGTGCATCCATGGAGATCAACGGACTTCCGCTGCACCCCCTCGTCGTGCACGCCGTCGTCGTGCTCGGCCCGCTCGCCGCCCTCACCGGGCTGGCATACGCGTCCGTGCCCCGGTGGCGCTGGCTGCTCCGCTGGCCCCTCGTCGCGCTCGCCCTCGTCACCGCGGTCACGGCGGTCGTGGCCACCTCCGCGGGCGAGTCCCTGCTCGACGCGCGGCCCGAGCTGGAGCCGCTGGTGGACGAGCACGAGGACTGGGGCGAGCTGCTCCGCACGGCGTCCCTCGCGTACGCCGCCGCGGCCGCGCTGGGCGCCTGGGCGCTGGGCGGTCCGTCGGCCCTCGCCTCGGGTCGCGGGGCTCGCGACACCAATCCCGTGGTCGGCATGATCGCCACGGTGCTGATCGCCGTGGGCGCCGTGGCGCTGCTGGTGCTGGTGTTCCTCGCCGGCGACTCCGGTGCGCGGGCCGTCTGGGGCTGACGGGCCTCAGTAGTCGTCGTGGGACCGGGCGGCGAGCAGCCGCCGGAACGACTGCACCCGGTCGGGGTCGGCCTCGCCCTCGGTCACGGCCACGTCGAGGCCGCACTCGGGCTCGTCGGTGCCGTGGGTGCACCCGCGCGGGCAGTCCTCGGTCATTTCCTCGAGGTCGGGGAACGCCCCGATGAGGTCCTCCGGCTGCACGTGGGCGAGCCCGAAGGACCGGATGCCCGGGGTGTCGATGATCCACCCGTCGTCCCCCTCGTCGGTGCGGGGCAGCGCGAGCAGGTAGGCCGAGGTGGAGGTGTGCCGGCCGCGCCCGGTGACGGCGTTGACGATGCCGACGTCACGGTGCGCCGTCGGGACGAGCGCGTTGACCAGGGTCGACTTGCCGACGCCGCTGTGCCCGACGAGCACGCTGGTGTGACCGCGCAGCACCGCGCGCACCTCCTCGAGGTCGCCTCCCCGCTGGGTCACCACCCACGGCACCCCCAGGGAGCGGTAGGTCGAGAGCAGGGTCTCGGGGTCGGCGAGGTCGGCCTTGGTGAGGACGAGCAGCGGCGACATGCCCGCGTCGTACGCCGCGACGAGCGCACGGTCGATCAGCCGCGGCCGGGGCTCGGGGTCGGCGAGGGCGGTGACGACGACGAGCTGGTCGGCGTTGGAGACGATGACCCGCTCGACCGGGTCGTCGTCGTCCGCGGTGCGTCGAAGCGTGGTGGTGCGCTCGACCACCTCGACGATCCGGGACAGCGAGCCGGGGGCGCCGGAGGTGTCGCCGACGACGCGCACGCGGTCACCCACCACGACCCCCTTGCGGCCCAGGGGGCGGGACTTCATCGCCATCACGGTGGCGCCGTCGATGAGGAGGGTGAAGCGCCCGCGGTCGACGGTGACGACGACGCCGTCGACGGCGTCGTCGTAGCTGGGCCGGTCCTTGGTGCGGGGACGGGTCCGCCGCCGCGGTCGCTCGTAGTGCTCGTGGTCGTGCTCGCCGTAGCGCCCGCTCACGCCGGCCCCACGACGGAGGTCCAGAAGGGGGCGAAGTCGGGGAAGGTCTTGCTGGTGGTCTCGATGTCCTCCACCAGCACGCCGTCGACGGCGGAGCCGATGATGACCCCGGCGTGCGCCATCCGGTGGTCGGCGTAGGTGTGGAAGGTGCCGCCGTGCAGCGTCGCGGGCCGGATCGACAACCCGTCGGCGTGCTCGGTGACGTCGGCGCCCAGCGCCCCCAGCTCGGTGGCCAGGGCGGCGAGCCGGTCGGTCTCGTGGCCGCGGATGTGGCCGATGCCGCGCAGGTGCGAGGGGGAGTCGGCGAGCGCACAGAGGGCGGCGACGGCCGGGGTGAGCTCGCCGATGTCGTGCATGTCGAGGTCGATGCCGGCGATGCGGTCGCCGCCGGTCACCCGCAGGCCGGCGTCGGGTCCGGTGACGTCCTCGACGGCGCAGCCCATCCGGGTGAGCACGTCGCGCAGCGCGTCGCCGGGCTGGGTCGTGCGCGTGGGCCAGTCCCGGACGGTGACGGTGCCGCCGGTGGTGGCCGCGAGGGCCAGGAAGGGTGCGGCGTTGGACAGGTCGGGCTCGACCGCCTCGTCGATCGCCTCGACCGGGCCCGGGGCGACCGCCCACCGGTTGGCGTCGGAGTCGTCGACCTGCACGCCCCGGTCGCGGAGCATCGCGACCGTCATCTCGATGTGGGGGAGCGAGGGCACCGGCTTGCCGTCGTGGCGCACGTCGACCCCGTGCTCGTAGCGCGCCCCGGCCAGCAGCAGGGCGGAGACGAACTGGGACGAGGCGCTCGCGTCGATCACCACGGTGCCGCCCGGGACGGTGCCCGACCCGACCACGGTGAACGGCAGCGCGCCGCGCCCGCCGTCGTCCACGCGGATGCCGAGGGCGGCCAGGGCGGTCAGCACCTCGCCCACGGGACGGTTGCGCATGTGGGGGTCGCCGTCGAAGTCGATGCGGCCGGTCGCCAGCCCGGCGACGGGCGGGACGAAGCGCATCACGGTGCCGGCGAGGCCGCAGTCGACGACGGCGTCACCCACCATCGGACGCGGGGTGACCAGCCAGTCGTCGTCCCGGTCCTCCACCCCGACGCCCATGGCCCGCAGTCCGGTGGCCATGAGGAGGGTGTCGCGGGACCGCAGCGGACGTCGTACGACGCTCGGCCCGTCCGCGATCGCGGCCAGCACCAGGGCGCGGTTGGTCAACGACTTGCTGCCCGGCAGCGAGATCACGCTCGCCACCGGGCCGGTCGGACGGGGTGCGGGCCAGGAGTCGGTCACCCGCGCACCCTATCGATCGCTCAGGTGAGCTGTGCCTTGGCGAGACGGGCCTCGCGACGGGCGTCCTTGGCCAGCTGGCGCGCCTCACGCTTGGCGTCGGACGCGGCGCGGCGGGCACGCCAGGCGAGCCCGGGCTTGCCGTCGGTGTCGACGCCGGCGAGCAGCAGGCCGCCCATCATCGAGACGTTCTTGAAGAAGTGGACCTGCTGGTTGCCCTTGGCCGCGGGGTCCGACTCCTCCCAGAAGCGGTGGCCGGCCAGCGTGGTCGGCACCAGGGAGGCCGCGAGGACCGTCGAGGCCAGCCGCGGGGCACGCCCGGTGGCCAGCGCGAGCCCGGCAGCGATGTGGGTGACGGCGTTGAGGCGCACCAGCGTCACGGCGTTGGTGGGGATGGGGGCCTGGGGCACGGCCTTCTGCGCCACCGGCACGAAGCGGTCGGCGACGGGTTGGGCCTTGGCCGCCAGCGCGTCGGCGTTCTTGAGGGCGTTGATCCCGCCGACGACGAACATCGAGGCCAGCATCGGGCGTGCGATCAGTCTTGAGACGGTCATGGGTCATTCCTACACGACCCGGGCGAGCACCGGCCCACCCCACCGGAGGCGGTCAGGGCCACGGCAGGGTCTCGACCACCGTGGCCGTCGGGTCACTGGCCAGGGTCACCGTCACCACGAGTGCCGGGACCACGGCGTTGGCCCGGACCGCGTGCACGAGGAGCGGTGAGCCATCGGAGACCTTGCAGGTCAGCGTGGGTCCGTTCTCGGCACCGCACCGCGCGTCCGAAGCCGGGTCGCGGGTCATGAGGCGGCGGGCACCGCTGATCTCGACCGTGGCCGACAGGCCGGCCGGGATGCCGAGGATCCTGACCTCGATGTCTGCCTGGCTCCCGGAGACGCTCGACCCCTCGAGGGAGATGCCGAAGACGGGCACGGGGTCAGGATCCGGCACCGGGTCGGGGTCGGGCACGGGGTCAGGATCCGGGACGGGGTCAGGGTCCGGCACCGGGTCGGGGTCAGGCACGGGGTCGGGATCCGGGACCGGGTCGGGCGCCGGGACCGGGTCGGGCGCCGGCGGCGACGGGTCGGCGGTGGGCGGCGGGACGAGGGTGGGCGGTGCGGTCGGGACGCCACCGGTCGTGGGCTCGGTCGTCGGGACCGCGGTGGATGTGGTGTCCACGGTCGGCCCCGGATCCCGCGTCGGGCCGGAGGTGGTGACGGGGTCGCGCGTCGGTGCGGTGGTCGGCCCCGCCGTGGCCGGTGGGTCCTCGGTGGGAGGGGAGACGGGTGGGGTGGTGGGCGCCGCCGACGTGGGCACCGTGACGGGGGCCGTGGCGGTCACCGGGACCGCGCCGTCGACCGGCGTGGTGGGCCCGGCACCGTCTGCGCCGTCGGAGCCGGGGGCCGGCGCCGTGCGCTGCCCGGTGCCGGCAGCGGCGTCGGTCGGGGAGTCCGTGCCAGCGGCAGCGGGACCGCCGGGGAGCCCGGCACCGGCGACCTCGCCGGAGACGATCGCCGGGGGTTGCGAGTCCTGCCACACGAGGAACCCGCCGCCGCCCAGCGCCACCGCCGTGGTGACCCCCGCGACCGCGACGGCCTGCGAGTTGGCGGCGACCACGTCGCGGACGCGGCCGAGCACCCCGGCCGCGCCGACGGGGGCCGCGATCCCGGTGGCCGCCGAGGCGTATGCCGCGCCGACACCGCCCAGCAGCAGCGGGGCGAGGATGGCGCCGAGGTTGGAGTTGACCTCGCTGAGCTCGAGGTAGATCGCCGCGCAGCTGCGGCAGTGGCCGAGGTGGTCCTCGACCTTGCCGGCGTCGCGTCGCGAGATGCCGTTGCGGATGTAGGCGCCGAGGTGGTCCCGCGTCCACTGGCAGCTCTCGTCGTCGAGCTCGGAGGCGTGCTCGTTGAGGTAGGCCTGGCGCAGCCCCTCACGCGCCCGGTAGGCGAGCGCGGACACCGAGTTGGCGCTCATCCCCAGCAGCACGGCGACGTCGGCGGGCTTCTGGCCCTCCACCTCGGTGTGCCACAGGACCAGCTGCCACCGCTCGGGCAGCGACGAGAACGCCCGGGCGGCGGTCGCGCTCTCGAAGCCCTCGACGGCCGTGTCGCGGAACGGGACGCCGGGGTCGAACATCTCCATGTCGTCGGTCGTGTGCAGGCGCGACGTCGCGCGCAGGCGGTCGACGCGCAGGCGGCGTACGGCGGTGAGCAGGTAGGCGCGGAAGGCGACGTCGGGACCGCCACCGCGCTGCAGGACCTGCAGCACCTTGACGAACGCCTCGGACACCAGGTCCTCCACGTCACCGGCGGAGACGAGCTGGCGGGCGAGCCGCCGGGCGGCCCCGACGTGGCGCTCGAAGAGCTGTCCGTAGGCGTCAGTGTCCCCGCCTCGGACGGACGCGATGAGCTCGGCGTCGCCCGGGGCCTCCACCTGCGTCGTCGTGCTCATGGTGACCACACCGTTTCGGGGGGCTGAACGTGACGCCACTGTAGGCCCCGTCCGGGCCGGTGGTGCAGACATTTCACCTATTCGGCGTCATGCCTCCCGTCGGCCGCCGTCCAACCCCCGTACGACGAACACGCAAGGACCGTCATCAGCAAGGGGGAGCACCGTGGGACTGTTCGCACTGCGCGCGCGGCGTCCCACGGCCGGTCCCGGGACGAGTGGGTTGCTGTCACCCGGTGTGCAGATGGGGCTGCCACGCCGGTTCGAGGCAGTGGCGGAGGCACTCGTCTCGGGATCGGATCCCTGCGACGCCTGCTCGGTGGTCGGTCGGGACCTGGCCCTCGACGGCTCCTCGCTCGAGGACACCATGGCCGGGCTGCGCCAGACGTGGCGGGCCCTGGAGGGCTGCGACCCGTCGTACGACGCCACCTCGGCGCTGCTGGTCGGCTGGAGCGAGGCGGCCCTGTCCTACTTCCACGCCTTGTCGTGCGAGGACCCGATGACCGGGCTGGCGACGCGGGTGCACGTGCGCAGCCGGCTCGGCGACCTCTATCGCCAGCACGGCGCCACCGACGTCAACACGGCCTGGGCGCTCGTGGTGTGCGAGCTGACCGGCGAGGCCCCGGCCGGCGGGGAGCTCGACGCCGGGCACCGGCTCGCCCGGTCCCTGCGGCTCTCCCGCGTGGGCGAGGCGGCCCGGACGGTCTTCGCCGGGGGCGAGACCGTCGGCCGGCTGGCGCCGCACCGGGTGGTCGTCGTGGCGAGCCGCGGTGATCGGCTGGGCACCCGGGTGCGCCTGCTGCGGTCCCTGGTCGCCGGACTGACCGACGACCCGCCGCGGGTGTGGATCGAAGGCCTGCCGGCCACCGACCTTGCTGCCTCGCAGCTGCTCGACGAGCTCGCCCGGGGCTGACCCGGGCACGCCCGGGCGGGTCGACGCGGCCCGGACGTCCGTCCCGGTCACTACGCTGGGGCCATGTGCGGACGGTATGCCTCGTCGCGACGCCCCGAGGACCTCATCGAGGAGTTCGAGGTCGTCGCCGACCGCACGCCCGCTCCGCTGGCGGCCGACTACAACGTCGCGCCGACCAAGGAGGTCTACGCAGTCGTCGAGCGGCCGCCCACCAAGGACAGCCCCGATCCCCCGGAGCGGCAGCTGCGCACGCTCACGTGGGGACTCGTGCCGTCCTGGGCCAAGGACCCCTCGATCGGCAACCGGATGATCAACGCACGGATGGAGACGGTGGCCGACAAGCCGGCGTACAAACGGGCCTTCGCGGTGCGCCGGTGCCTGCTGCCGGCCGACGGCTACTTCGAGTGGTACCCCACCGCCCGCACGACGAAGGCCGGCAAGCCGGTCAAGCAGCCCTTCTTCATCCGGCCCGCCGACGGCGGGGTGCTGGCGATGGCCGGCCTCTACGAGATCTGGCGGGACCCGACGCTGGCCGAGGACGACCCGGGCCGCTTCCGCTGGACCTGCACGGTGCTCACCACGCAGGCCGAGGACTCGCTGGGGCACATCCACGACCGGATGCCCCTGATGGTCGAGCGCGACCGGTGGCCGCAGTGGCTCGATCCCCGCGTCGGCGGTGAGCTGTCCCTCCTGGTCCCGGCGGCTCCCGGCAGCCTCGAGGCCTACCCCGTCTCCGCCGCCGTCGGCAACGTCCGCAACAACGGCCCCGAGCTGGTCGAGCCGCTGCCGCTCGAGGACGTCCCCCTCGAGGGGGCGCCGTCGTGATCACACCGACCGTCCGGTCCGTCGAGACCCCCCACGGCGAGGCTCGCCTGCACGTACGCCGCGCGCACCGGCCGATCGCCACGCTGCTGCTGAGCCACGGGGCCGGCGGGGGCGTCGAGGCCCGCGACCTGGTCGCCCTCGCCGCGGCGCTCCCCGCACAGGGCATCAGCGTCCTGCTCCTCGAGCAGCCCTGGCGGGTGGCGGGGCGCAAGATCGCCACGCCGCCGGCCTCGCTCGACGCCGGCCTGCGCGCGGGCGCCGCCGCGGTGCGGTCCCGCACCCCCCTCGTGGTCGGCGGCCGGTCCGCGGGGGCACGGTCGGCCGCCCGGTGCGCCAGCTCCCTCGGTGCCGTCGGCTGCCTGGCCCTCTCCTTCCCCCTCCACCCGCCCGGGCGGCCGGAGAAGTCGCGGGCCGACGAGCTCGCCGGCGCCGGCGTGCCGGTCCTCGTGGTGCAGGGGGAGCGCGACCCGATGGGTCGGCCCGAGGAGTTCCCGGCCGACCTGCCGGACCTCGACATGGCGGTCGTCCCGGCCGCCGACCACGGTCTCAAGGTCCCCGCCCGCGCCCCCCTCAGCCAGGACGAGGCGATGGAGATCGTGGTCGAGTCCACGCTGGAGTGGCTGGTGCGCGAGGTCGTCGGGAGCCGGTAGCGGGAATCAGCGGCCAGTCCGTCGTGTTGAGACGTTCGTGATCGCCACAGTCCAGCGTCCGGCCCCCAGCCGTCCGACCCGACGCTCGAGCCTCGGTCCAGCCGAGACCGCAGTAGTCTGGGAGACGATGACCGAATCACTCCAGACCGGCGGGGATCCCGCGGTCGACCTCGAGACCGAGACCGCGGACGAGCGCGCCCTGCGCTTCGAGCGCGACGCCCTGCCCCTCCTCGACCAGCTGTACGGCGCTGCGATGCGGATGACCCGCAACCCCGCCGACGCCGAGGACCTGGTGCAGGAGACGTTCGCCAAGGCCTACTCCGCGTTCCACCAGTTCAAGCCCGGCACCAACCTCAAGGCCTGGCTCTACCGCATCCTGACCAACACCTACATCAACACCTACCGCAAGAAGCAGCGCGAGCCCCAGCAGTCGATGGCCGAGGACGTCGAGGACTGGCAGCTCGCCCGGGCCGAGTCCCACAGCTCGACCGGCCTCAAGTCGGCCGAGATGGAGGCCCTCGAGCACCTGCCCGACTCGCAGGTCAAGGACGCCCTCCAGCGGCTGCCCGAGGAGTTCCGGCTCGCGGTCTACCTCGCCGACGTCGAGGGATTCCCCTACAAGGAGATCGCCGAGATCATGAACACCCCCATCGGCACCGTGATGTCCCGGCTCCACCGGGGTCGCCGCCAGCTGCGCGACATGCTGGCCGACCACGTGCGGGCCCACGACCTGCTGCCGACGGGCACCACCGGCGGGAGGAGCGACTCGTGAGCGAGCACGGACACAGCAACGAGGACTGCGCCGACTACCTCGAGCGCATCGTCTACTTCCTCGACAACGAGCTCGACGAGGCCGACTGCTCGGCGGTGCGGGTGCACCTCGACGAGTGCGGTCCCTGCCTGGAGAAGTACGACCTCCAGCGCACGGTCAAGGCCGTCGTCGCCCGATCGTGCTCCTCGGAGTCGGCCCCCGACTCGCTGCGCGCCCGGGTCAGGGTCCAGATCCGCGAGGTCCAGATCCGCATCTCCGAGGGCTGAGCCGGGGGGCTGATTGGCCCCGCTGCCCGGCTTTTGAGAGGATGCTCGGAGCCCTGTACGGGGCACCCGTCAGGGCAACACGATTTCTGGAGGACCATCATGGGCAAGACCGGTCGCAAGCGCCGCGCTCGCAAGAAGAAGGGCGCCAACCACGGAAAGCGCCCCAACGCCTGAGCGTTGAGACACCGAGCCCCTGGCCATTGGCCGGGGGCTCGCTGCATTTCAGGCTGGGGCCGTCAGAGGCGGGAGAGGAACCGCTCGGCGTCGACGACCACCCGGGTGACCTCGCCGGCGGCGACCACCTTGCCGGTCCCGAGGTCCCGGGCGCTCACGGTGAACCGGCGCAGCCGCCCGTCGGCGTACGACGTCGTGGCAGCGACCTCGACCCGGGCGCCGACCGCGCTCGCGGCGAGGTGCTCGAGCTGGACGCGGGTGCCGACGCTGGTCTCGCCCTCCGCGAGGTCCGCCTCCACGGCCGCGCAGGTGGCGGCCTCGCACCAGGCGAGCAGCCGTGGGGTGCCGAGCACCGGCAGCGAGCCGCTGCCGACGGCCAGGGCGGTGTCGTCCTCGCCGACGGTGAAGGTCAGGGTGGCGGATCCGGTCACGGGAGCTCCTTGGCGAAGGCGATGAGGTGGACACCCGGGACCGGGTCCCAGTCGCGCGACGGGTCGCGGCGGTAGCCGAGCCGGGTGTAGATGCGGTGCGCGTGCGTCATGTCCGGCAGCGACGAGAGCACCATCGCCGTCGCCCCGTGCTCGCGGGCCCGCTCCTCGCACAGCGCGGCGAGGGCGGCCCCCGCCCCGCGGCCCCGGGCGGCCGGCGCGACGGCGAGCATCCGGAACTCGCCCTCGTGCTCGCCGGCCAGCTCCCGCCACGGGGAGCCGGGCGGGCAGCAGGTGACGCAGCCGAGCAGCTCGCCGTCCTCGACCGCGACCCACAGCTCGCCCTGCGCGTCGCGCGACACCGCGTCGCGCAGCCGCTCGACGTAGGGGTCGCCGGGGCCGAGGGTGAAGTCGGCGTACGCCGCCACGGTGAGCTCGCCGACGGCGGCGAGCTCGTCGGGACGGGCACGCCTCAGCTCCATCCCCGGCACCGGCTCAGATGCCGAAGGTGCTGCGCGGGTAGGCCGCTTCGACGTCGGTGATGACGTTGACGAGGTAGGGCACGCCCGCGGCGTACGCCCGGTCGAGGGCCGGACCGATCTGCTTCGGGTCGGTCACCGTCTCGCCGGCGCCGCCGAGGGCGCTGACGACCTGGTCGTACGCCGTGCGCTGGGCGAGGTCGGCCACCACGTCGTAGCCGTAGAGCATCTGCATCGGGCCCTTCTCGAGCCCCCAGGCGGAGTTGTTGCCCATCAGCATCACGACGGGCAGGTCGTGGCGGACCAGGGTGTCGACGTCCATCAGCGAGAAGCCGGCGGCGCCGTCGCCGAGGAGCAGGGTGACCTGGGCGGAGGGACGGGCCAGACGAGCCGCGATGGCAGCGCCGAGCCCGGCGCCGAGGCAGCCGTAGGGGCCCGGGTCGAGCCAGCCGCCGGGCCGCTTGGGCTCGACGAACTTGCCGGCGAAGCTGACGAAGTCGCCGCCGTCGCCGATCACGACCGAGTCGTCCGCGAGGCGGGGGACCAGCTCGCCGTAGATGCGCGCCGGGTGGATGGGATCGGCCTCGGCGGTGAGCATCTCGCTGTCGCGCGCGACCGTCGCCCGGACCACGTCGGCGAGCTCGGAGGCCCACGTCGACCAGTCGCCGCGGCGTCCGCGCTGCACGGGCTCCAGCAGCCCGTCGAAGACGGACGAGAGGTCGCCGGCCACCGAGGCGGCGAGCGTGGCGTGCGGGGAGAGCTGGCCGGGGGAGTCGGCGACGTGCACGACCCGGGCCGGCGTGGCGCCGTCCTTGCCGCCGAAGACGCCGTAGCCGAGGCGGAAGTCGAGCGGCGTGCCGACGACCACGACCAGGTCGGCGCCGTTGATGGCCGCCCCGCGGGCCTTGGTGACGAGCAGCGGGTGCCCGCCGGGCACGATGCCGCGACCCATGCCGTTGGTGATCGTGGGGATGCCCAGGGCCTCCACGAAGCGCAGCGCAGCCTCCTCGGCCCGGTCGGCCCAGACGTCGGTGCCGAGGATCAGCAGCGGCCGCGTGGCCGCGGCGAGCGCCGTGGCCACGGCCGCGAGGTCGTCGCCGTCGGGCTCCAGCCGGGGCGCCGGGGCGCCGGCGGAGGCCGGGCCGGTCGAGGAGCTGAAGAACTCGTCCATCGGGATGTCGACGAAGACCGGCCCGCGGTGCGGCGAGCGCGCCACGGTGAAGGCGTCGTCCATCCCGGTCGCGACCTCGGCGGCGGTGTGCAGCGTGCGGGCCTGCTTGGTGATGGAGTCGACGATCGGCAGGTGGTCGATCTCCTGGAGGGCGCCGGAGCCCCACCGGTTGGCCGGGGCGCGTCCGCCGACCACGACCATGGGGGAGCCGTTGAACTGGGCCTGGGCCATCGCAGAGACGCCGTTGGTGACGCCGGGACCGGCGGTGAGCACGGCCAGGCCGGGCACCCGGGTCAGCTTGCCGGTCGCCTCCGCCGCGAACGCCGCCGTCTGCTCGTGGCGCACGTCCAGCAGGCGCATCGGCGGCTCGGCCTTGACCGCGCCGTCGTACATCGGGAAGACGTGGGCGCCGGAGAGGGTGAACATCGTCTCCACGCCGTGGGCCCGGGCGGCGGCCACCGCCAGCTCGCCGCTGTGCCCGGCGATCTCGTCGCCCGGCTGGTGGGCCCCCCGTCCGGCGGCGGGCGTCTCGGTGGCTGTGGTCTCGTCGCTCATGGAGCGCAGGCTAGTTCACGCGGGGTGGTGCGGACCGAGATAGTGCGGGTTGGTCGCGCGGAGCACCTCGACGAGCACCAGGATGAGGTCGGGGCGCACCTGCGGCGGGTCGGCGGCCAGACTGAGCTGGAGGTAGAGCGCTCGCAGGAACGCCTGGGGGTTGCCGCTGTCGAGGAACGGGTCGCGGTCCTGGGTGCTGCCCAGCGACGAGGCCGCGGCGGCGATCCGGTTGATCCACGGCTCGAGCACCTTGAGGCTCACGACGTTGCGCCGCAGCACCTGCATCGTGGCCAGCGCCATCCGGTCGGGCTCCCCACAGGTCAGCAGCCCGGTGCCGGGGGCGAGCAGCCGGTCGGCCAGCACGTCGAGGAGCACGGTCAGCTCGTTGGCGGCGAGGTGCGGGGAGGTGGCCAGCACCCCGATCGCGTCGGCGCCGTGGGCCACGGTGTGCGCCCAGCCCTTGGTGGGCACGTAGCCGCGGGTGTCGCGCTCCCGGAGGTACCACGTCGCGATCTGGTCGCCCCACTGGAGGACCTTGCCGGAGGTCAGGAGGTGCTGCCCGGTGCCGCGCTCGAGGCACTCGGCCAGCACGAGCACCGAGAAGGCCCGGCGGAACACCGAGTCGGTGCCGTCCTCGCCGAGGCCGACGGTGAGGCCCGCGGCCATCCCGTCGCCCAGCCCGACCAGCAGGTCGTCGTAGACGCCGCGGTCGACCCACGTCGCGAGCGCGGGATAGGCGATGCCGTCGCGCTGCTCGGGATCGGGGGACCCCAGCATCGCGGTCAGCTCTGCCGTGAGGTCGTCGAGGGGGCGGTCGGAGGGGACCTCGAGGCCTTGCTTCACGACGCTCTGCCAGTAGCCGGTGGGCATGCGGGCCATCCTGCCAGCCGCCTCCGACGACGGCGAACCGGCCCGGCCCCGGCACCTAGGCTGTGCCCGTGCCGTCCCTCCAGGAGCTCGCCCGAGCCCACACCGACCTCGACGACGCCGACGTCGCCTGGCTCTACCGGCTCATGGCGGACTGGCAGATCATCGCGGACCTGTCCTTCGCCGACCTCGTCCTCTGGCTGCCCGACCGGGACGGGCGCGGGTTCTGGGCGGGCGGCCAGATGCGCCCGACCACCGGTCCCACCGCGCTCACCGACGACGTCCTGGGGACCTTCATCCCGGCGGGGCGGCGCCGCATGCTCGACGAGGCGCACGCGACCGGGCGGCTGGTGCGCGAGGGTGACCCGGAGTGGCGCGACGACGTGCCGGTGCGGGTCGAGGTCATCCCCGTGCGCCGCGGCGACCGGGTCATCGCCCTGGTCGCCCGCAACACCAACCTCCTGGGCGTCCGCACCCCGAGCCGCCTCGAGCTGTCCTACCTCCAGACCGCCGCCGAGCTGACCCAGATGATCGCCGGCGGGTGGTTCCCCCAGGAGGGCCAGCGCAGCGACCACGCCGACTCCCCGCGGGTCGGCGACGGCTTCATCCGCCTCGACGACGCCGGCCGGGTCGTCTACGCCAGTCCCAACGCGCTGTCGGTCTACCGCCGCCTGGGGCTCAGCGGGGACCTCACCCACCTCGTGCTGGCCGACCTGACCCGCGAGCTGGTGCCGCCGCGACGCCGCCCCGACGAGGAGACCCTCAGCGTCGTGCTCTCCGGGCGCGCCGACCGGGACACCGAGGTCGGCACCGACCAGGTCAGCCTCATCCTGCGCAGCATCCCGCTGCGGCCGACGGGGGAGCGGATCGGGGCGCTGGTGCTGCTCCGTGACGTGACCGACCTGCGGCGGCGCGACCGCGAGCTGGTCACCAAGGACGCCACGATCCGCGAGATCCACCACCGGGTGAAGAACAACCTGCAGACCGTGGCCGCACTGCTCCGGCTCCAGGCGCGTCGGATCCAGCAGCCCGAGGCGCGGGCCGCGCTGGAGGAGGCCGTACGCCGCGTCGGCTCGATCGCGATCGTCCACGAGACCCTGAGCCAGGCGGTCGAGGAGCACGTCGACTTCGACGAGATCGCCGACCGCCTCGGCCGCATGGTGACCGACGTCGCGGTCGTCGGGGCCGCCGTCCGCGTCGTACGCCGTGGCAGCTTCGGCGTCCTGGCCTCCGAGACGGCCACGCCGCTGGCGATGGTCATCACCGAGGCGCTCCAGAACGCCGTGGAGCACGGCTACCCCGACCCGGCCTCGGCGCGCGAGGGGACCATCGAGCTGGAGGCCGTCACGGCGCCGGGACGCCTGGTGGTGACGATCTCCGACGACGGCCGCGGGCTGCCCGAGGGCTTCGACCTCGCCGCGTCGACCAGCCTGGGCCTGTCCATCGTCCGGACCCTCGTCGAGTCCGAGCTGGGAGGCACCCTGGAGATGGGGCCTGCGGTCGGCGGCGGGACCCGGGTGCGGATCGAGCTGCCGGCCTAGGCCATCAGGCCGTGCGGATGCGGGCGCGGGCGTTGCGGCGCTTCAGCGCGCGACGCTCGTCCTCGCTGAGGCCGCCCCAGACGCCGTGGTCCTGACCAGCCTCGAGCGCCCAGGCGAGGCACTGGTCGCGCACCTCGCAGCGACGGCACACCTGCTTGGCCTCCTCGATCTGGAGGATGGCAGGACCGGTGTTGCCGATCGGGAAGAACAGCTCCGGATCCTCGTCGAGGCAAGCTGAACGGCTGCGCCAATCCATGGCAGGGGGTTCCTCTTTCTTCACGCGTGTGGCTGTGTGCGGGCAGTCAGCGGAGCCCGGGCGCTCGGGGAAGTGCCCACCTGTGGGCACCACGAAGTGAACTCCTCCGTGAGCGCACCCCCCAGACTGGCAAGAGTTGGGGCCCAACACAACCCCCTGCATGGTCGCTTCCGTCACAACAGGGGTCGCCACCTAGGCTGTCGGGGTGACGCAGCGCCCCGCCAGCCCCGCCCCGCTCGTGACCTCGGCGTCGCTCGCCGCGCTCGAGGGCGTCGTGATCCTCCTGCTGGCGGTCCTCGAGATCGCCTCCCTGACCGGCGGCCGGCTCACCATGGGGCTGACCACCACGCTGTTCTTCGCGGCGTACGGCGGGCTGCTGCTGGTCTGCGCGTGGGCGATCACCCACGGCGGGGCCTGGGCCCGCGGACCCATCCTGCTGGCCCAGCTCATCCAGCTCGGCCTCGCGTGGAACCTCCGCGGCGGTGAGACCACGCTGGTCGCCGTGGTGATCGGGATCGTCGCGCTGGTCGCCATCGCCGGCATCGTGCACCCGCAGAGCATCGAGGCGCTCGAGTCGCAGCGCTGAGCGGCCCGCTCGGCCGGGCTACTCCGCCTCGAGCGAGGTGCGGAGCTGGGTGAGCGTCTTGGTGAGCAGGCGGGACACGTGCATCTGCGAGACCCCGATCTCCTCGGCGATCTGGGACTGCGTCATGTTCTTGAAGAAGCGCAGCAGCAGGATGCGCTTCTCCCGGGCACCGAGGCCCTCGAGCAGTGGCTTGATCGACTCGCGGATCTCGACGTGCTCGAGGCCCTCGTCGTCGACCCCGAGGGTGTCCAGCATGCTCGGCGGTCCGTCGTCGGAGCTGTCGGACGCGTCGAGGGACAAGGTGGAGTAGGCGTTGCTCGACTCCATCCCCTCGATGATCTCCTCGACGGTGCAGCCGATGGCCTCGGCCAGCTCGCGGGGCGTGGGGGAGCGGCCGAGCTTCTGGGTCAGCTCCGCCGTCGCCGTGCCGATCTGCATGCGCAGCTCCTGCAGGCGGCGCGGGACCCGGATGGCCCAGCCCTTGTCGCGGAAGTAACGCTTGATCTCGCCGATGATCGTGGGCGTCGCGTACGTCGAGAACTCGACGCCGCGGTCGGTCTCGAAGCGGTCGACGGCCTTGATCAGCCCGATGGTGCCCACCTGCACGAGGTCCTCGTGCGGCTCCCCGCGGTTGCGGAAGCGGCGTGCGCAGTGCTCGACCAGCGGCAGGTGCAGGTGCACCAGGCCGTCGCGGGCCGTGGCGCGGGACGCGTGCGACGCGTCGTGGTCGCGCATCTCGCGGAACAGCTCCGCGCTGCGTGCACGCGTCACCTCGACGCGCGTCGGTGCGCTGCTGGTCGGCGCGATGTCCGTCGGTCCAGTGGTGTCCCCGTCCACCGCACCGTCCCCCGTGGTGTCGTGAGTCATCTCAGCGGTCGGCGCCCGCCGTGTCGTCGGCCGTCCCGGTGGCCCCCACCTGGGTCGACATCGTGAAGCGCACCGCGAACACGCCGCCGGCGGACTCCACCGCGGCCTCGGAGGCCAGCGTGTCGAGGACCTGCCAGGCGAAGCTGTCGTAGTCCGGCTGGGGGTCGTCGCTCGCCCGGGTCTCGACCTGCACCGTCATGGTCCCGGCTCCGAGGTGGAAGCGGCAGGTCAGGTCGGCCCCGGGGTCGGCCTCGGGGAGCACCAGCGCCAGGGCCTCGCCGACGGCGATCCGCAGCTCCTCGATGTCGTCCATGGTGAAGTCGAGGCGGGCGGCCAACCCGGCCGTGGTCGTCCGGAGCACGGAGGCGTAGGCGCCGTCGGCGGGCAGCCGGAGCTCGACGTCGGCCCGGCCGTCGGGATTGTCGTGACTGGCCATCAGCGTGGGGGTCCCGTCCTGGGGTCGAGGGCTGGGGGGTGGAGACACACTAACGGGGCCCACGGCCACGGATGTGGCGATGGGCCCCGCTGTGAGGATCAAGAAGGACTGAGCTTGCTCAGGCCTTCTTGGTCTCCCAGAAGATCTCGGCGATCTCGTCGATCTTGGCGAGCAGCTCGTCGGCCTTGGCCGCGTCGAGCTCACCCTTGGTGCCCGAGGCGCCGGCCAGCTTGGTGGCCTCGTTGACCAGCGTGTGCAGCTGGGGGTACTTCTCGAAGTGCGGGGGCTTGAAGTAGTCGGTCCACAGGACCCACAGGTGGTGCTTGACGAGCTCCGAGCGCTGCTCCTTGATCAGGATCGCGCGGGTGCGGAAGTCGGGGTCGTCGTTGTCGGCGACCTTGCCGATCAGTGCCTTGATCGACTCGGCCTCGATGCGGGCCTGGGCGGGGTCGTAGACGCCGCACGGCAGGTCGCAGTGCGCCGAGACCTCGACGGTACGGGCAAAGAGCTGGGGGAGCATCGCAGTCCTCTCGAAGGGTGTGAGGTCGGTTCGCTGCGACACTACTCCGCGTGAGGACACCCCGGAACGCGGGTCTCGCCCGTGCGGGTGAGGCGCTGACAGGCCTGCTCGGCGGCGTGATGGGGATGGTCGTCGTACGCGGCCGCTCCATGGAGCCGACGCTGCGCGAGGGGGACCGGCTGCTCGTGCGGTACGCCGCCGTGCCCGGTGTCGGCGCGCTGGTGGTGGCCCGATTCGCCGACGGCACGCTAGCCGTCAAGCGGGCCGCGGAGCGCCGGGAGCTGCGCACCGGGGATCCCGGGTGGTGGCTGCTCTCCGACAACCCGGCGCAGGGAGTGGACTCCCGCCACCGCGGTCCGGTGGCCGACGCCGACGTGCGCGGCGTCGTGCTGGCCCGGGTGTGGCCCTCCCCACGGTTGGGACGGCACCTGACGCCTCGCTGAGCTGTGCCAGTATCGCGGCATGGAACCGCAGCACCCGCACGCCGGCGATCCCGTCTTCGACCTCCACGTGGGCGGCAAGATGGAAACCGTGTCCACGGTCGCCCTCACCGGGCGCGAGGAGCTCTCGCTGGCCTACACGCCGGGCGTGGCCCGGGTCTGCGAGGCGATCGCGGCGGACCCCTCGATGACCCAGCACTACACTTGGGTCCCCAACGTCGTCGCCATCGTCACCGACGGCACCGCCGTGCTGGGCCTGGGCGACATCGGTCCGGCCGCCGCGATGCCGGTGATGGAGGGCAAGGCGGTCCTCTTCAAGCAGTTCGGTGGCGTGGACGCCGTCCCGATCTGCCTCGACACCACCGACGTCGAGGAGATCATCGAGACCGTGGCCCGGCTCGCGCCGAGCTTCGGCGGGATCAACCTCGAGGACATCTCGGCCCCCCGCTGCTTCGAGATCGAGGACCGCCTCAAGGCGATGCTCGACATCCCCGTCTTCCACGACGACCAGCACGGCACCGCGGTGGTCGTGCTGGCCGCCCTCAAGAACGCCCTGCGCCTCACCGGTCGCACCGCCGAGGGCACCCGCGTGGTGATCTCCGGTGCCGGTGCCGCGGGCGTGGCCGTGGCCCGCATCCTGCTGGAGGCCGGCGTCGAGGACCTGGCCGTCATCGACCGCCAGGGGGTGCTCAACTCCCGGCGCTCGGACCTCACCCCCGTCAAGGCGGCCCTGGCCCGCGACACCGCCGACAAGTTCGGCCGCAGCGGCAGCCTGGCCGACGCGATGGCCGGCGCGGACGTCTACATCGGCGTCTCGGGCGGATCGGTGCCCGAGGAGATCGTCGCGAGCATGGCGCCCGACGCGATCATCTTCGGACTGGCCAACCCCACGCCCGAGGTGCACCCCGACCTCGCCCACAAGTACGCCCGCGTCGTGGCCACCGGTCGCTCGGACTACCCCAACCAGATCAACAACGTGCTGGCGTTCCCGGGCATCTTCCGCGGTGCCTTTGACGTGCACGCCACGGCGATCACCGAGGGGATGAAGCTCGCCGCCGCCCACGCGCTCGCGGACCTGGTCGGCGACGACCTGACCGAGGAGCTGGTCATCCCGTCGCCGTTCGACCCGCGCGTGCCCGGGGCCGTCCGCGAGGCCGTCGCCACGGCCGCCCGCCGCGACGGGGTCGCGCGCCGCTGAGCGGTCCTCGCCTCGCTCCCTACCCTGAGCGGGTGCGCGAGATCGAGGAGCTGGTGGAGCGGGCCGTACGACGCCGCGCCGGCCTGGTCGTCGGCGTACGTCGCGGTGACGACACGACCGTGGTCGGGCGGGCCCACGGTGGGCCGGACCCGGACGGACGCACCCTCCACGAGATCGGCTCGATCACCAAGACCTTCACCTCGCTGCTGCTGGCCGACGGCGTCGTGCGCGGGGAGTGGTCGCTGGACGACCCGGTGCGGGCACTGCTCCCGCCCGGCACCGTCGTCCCGACCCGCGACGGCGCCGACATCACGCTCGCCCACCTGGCGACGCACACCTCGGGACTGCCGAACGCGCCCATCCCACTGCTGCGGGGGTCGGTGGAGATGCTGCGCGGGCGCGACCCCTACGCCCGGCTCACCCCGGACGGGCTCCTCGCGGCCCTGGCCGGCGCGACCCTGGCCCGCACCCCCGGGACCGGCGGTGTGCACTACTCCAACCTCGGGGTCGGCGTCCTCGGCCAGGCGCTCGCCCACGCCGCGGGCACGTCGTACGCCGCGTTGGTCGAGGAGCGCGTCTGTCGCCCGCTGGGCCTCGTCGACACCGCCACCCACGACCGGCTGACCGACGAGCAGCGGGCCCGCCTCGCGCCGGGGCACCGCAGCCGACGCAGACCGGCTGCGTCCTGGCCCCTCGACGGGCTGCCCGGGGCCGGCGCGCTGCGCTCGACCGCGGACGACGTGCTCCGCTACCTGGCGGCCCAGCTCGAGCCCGACTCCACGCCCCTGGCCGACGCCGTCCGGCTCACCCAGCAGCCCCGGGTCGAGGGCCGGCAGCCCATCGGGCTGGGGTGGCTGCGCAACGACGGGCCCGACCCGCTCTGGTGGCACAACGGCGGCACCGGCGGCTTCCGCTCCTTCGCCGGCTTCGTGCCCACGCGGCGTACGGCGGTGGTGGTGCTCAGCAACCACGCCCGGAGCGTGGACCTGCTGGGGCTCCGGACGCTGGGGCTCGGCACGGAGGGCCCCCGCTAGCCATGGTTTCGGCGCGCCGTTGCGCCCTCGCAGGCTCGGCCGCAGGCTTGCTCAACCTCCCGACCCACGCGAGGCACTCCTGCGTCGTGCCCCGCTAGGGTCGGGACATGTTCGCTGTCTACGCCGAGTCCTTCAGCTCCGACGACCCGCTCAGCGGCCTGGTGGTGGGGGAGCGACCCGATCCCACCCCGCCCGACGGGTGGACGACCGTCACCGTCAAGGCCGCCAGCCTCAACCACCACGACCTGTGGTCGCTGCGTGGCGTCGGGCTCAAGGAGGACGCGCTGCCGATGATCCTCGGCTGCGACGCCGCCGGCCTCGACGAGGACGGCAACGAGGTCGTCGTGCACGCGGTGATCAGCGACCCCGCGTGGTCCGGGGACGAGACGCTCGACCCGCGTCGCTCGCTGCTGTCCGAGCGCCACCAGGGCACCTTTGCCGACCAGGTGGTCGTGCCGCGCGGCAACCTGGTGCCCAAGCCGGCGTCGATGAGCTTCGCGGAGGCCGCATGCCTCCCCACGGCCTGGCTCACGGCCTACCGGATGCTCTTCACCCAGGGCGGCCTCAAGCCCGGCGACACCGTGCTCGTGCAGGGCGCCGGCGGTGGCGTGGCCACCGCACTCATCACGCTCGCGCGTGCGGGTGGCCTCACCGTGCTGGCCACGAGCCGCGACGAGGCCAAGCGGCAGCGCGCGCTGGAGATCGGCGCCCACCAGGTCTTCGAGTCCGGCGCCCGCCTGCCGGTCAAGGTCGACGCCGTGATGGAGACCGTCGGCCGCGCCACGTGGTCGCACTCGATCCGGTCGCTGCGCCCCGGCGGCAAGGTGGTCATCAGCGGGACGACGAGCGGACCGCAGCTCGACGACGCCGAGCTCACCCGCATCTTCTTCCTCCAGCTCCAGGTGATCGGCTCCACGATGGGCACCCGTGCGGAGCTGGCCTCGCTGGTCAACCTGCTCGACGCCACCGGCACCCGCCCCCTCGTCGACCGCACCCTGCCGATGGCCGACGCCCGCGACGGCTTCGCCGCGATGGCGGCGGGTGACGTCTTCGGCAAGATCGTCTTCGAGCGGTGAGGCACCTCCTCACCGGCGCCGGGTCGGGCATCGGGCTCGTCCTGGCCCGCCGGCTCGCCGAGCGCGGCGACGACCTGGTGCTGCTGGCGCGCTCGGAGGAGCGGGCCGCGCAGATGCGCGCCGACCTGCCCCGCGCGGCGTACGTCGTCGCGGACCTGGCCGACCCCGGGACGATCAACGGCCTCGGCCGCCAGGTCGACGGACCCCTCGACTCGCTGGTCCACGTGGCGGGCGTCGTCGACCTCGCACCGGTGTCGCGGCTGCGCCTGCACCAGTGGGAGGAGCAGGTCACCGTCAACCTCACCGCGCCGGCGGTGCTCACCCGCGAGTTCCTCCCGCACGTGCGCGAGGCCCGGGGCACGGTCGTCTTCGTCAACTCCTCGGCCGGGCTGTCGGCGAGCGCCGAGTGGTCGGCGTACGCCGCCTCGAAGTTCGGGCTGCGGGCCCTCGCCGACGCCCTGCGTGCCGAGGAGGTCGAGCACGGGGTCCGCGTGTCCACCGTGTTCCCGAGCCGCACCGCGACGCCGATGCAGGAGAAGGTCCACGAGCAGGAGGGCCGGACCTACGACTCGTCGCGCTGGATCTCGCCGGACACCGTGGTGGACACGATCCTGCACGTGCTGGACCTGCCGTCGGACGCGACGATCCCCGAGGTGACCGTGCGGCCGGTCGTGCCCCGCACGGGGACCTGAGCAGGCAGGGCGCTCAGGTCGCGCGCTCGACCACGAAGATCCGCACCCGACGCCCGTTGATGCGCTGCTGGTACTTCTCGTAGCCGCCGTAGATCCCGCGGGAGCGCTCGGTCACCGCGGCCCGCTCGGCGTCGGTCGCCGGCCGGGCGACGACGGGCAGCGTGCGACCGCGGTAGGTGACCGTCGCGTGCGGGTCCGCCTCGAGGTTGAGCACCCACGCCGGCGTGGACGGCTGCCCGAAGTTGGTGCCTAGGAGCGCCAGGTCCTCGCCCACGGGGATGGAGATCAGGTGGCTGGTGCGAGGCTGGCCCGACTTGCGACCGGTCGTGGTGAGGTCGAGGACCGGGAGCCCGGCGAGCAGCTGGGGGGCGCTCTGGCGACCGCGGGAGACCCGGGCGACCGCGGTGTCGAGGTGCCGCAGGGTGCGGGAGAAGACCCAGGCGCCGGGCCGGCTGGACCCGAAGGCCTGCACCAGGCGCTGGGCGGCGTTGGCCGGACGGTGGCGATAGTCGAGGTCGGTGGCGAGTCCCATGACCCGATGCTGCCAGAGGACTCAGCGCCGTGAGCGCCAGTTGAGCGCACCGATGAGGAGCATCCGCAGCTGCGTGCGGGTGTCGGCCAGGATGCGGTCCTCCGCGGCCGGGTCGTCGACGAGCCGCTCGGCCGTGGTGACGACGAACGACACGATGAGGTCCGCCAGCAGGTGCAGGTGGGCGGGGGAGAACGACCCGGTCCCGGGCAGCAGGGCCACGTCGGTGGCGAGCTCGCGGGTGATGAGCTCGATCTCGTGCCGGATCGCGTCACGGACCCGGACGGGCCCGGCCATGCGCTCGCGGGCGATGAACGAGTAGTGCGCCGGGTGGTCGCGCACGTGCGCGACCAGCACCACCATCGACTCGTCGATGAGGTCCGCGAACTCCGGCGCCCGGGTCCGGACGTCGCGCAGCAGCTCGCGCAGCGACACGAAGCTCTCGTCGACGAGGGCGAGACCCAGCGACTCGACCGAGTCGAAGTGCCGGTAGAACGCGGTCGGCACGATGCCGACCTCCTTGGCGACCTGGCGCAGGGAGATCGCGACGAGGCTGGTGTCGGCGGTCAGCCCGAGGGCCGCGTCGAGGATCGCGCGCCGGGTGCGCTCCTTGCGGGCCTTGCGCGAGTCGTCGACCGCCTCGCCGCGCGACTCGACGACCCCCACCATGGGCCCGATCGTAGACCAGCGCCCGGGCCCGACGTCCCACGATCCGGCGCCGCTTGCCGCGCCGCCCGCGGTCGCCCGACACTGGTCGGCATGGACCACGAGCGGCTCAGCAACGGCGAGATCACCAAGGACGCGCTCCAGGACACCGTCGAGGCCGCGGCCACCGCGGTGGGGACGGTGGCCACGGTGATCACCGGCGCGGTGCGCGACGTGGCCCGGGCGGTCGGCACCTTCGGCACCGAGGTGTTCGAGATCCGCGAGTCCGTACGCCGCGCCCGGCGCGACGCCGACGAGTGACCGGGTGACCCGGAGGCTCAGTCCTCCGGGTCGTCGAGGCGGGCCAGCCAGGTGGCCAGCCGCTCGATGGGTGTCTCGAACTCCGGGTGCTGGTCCACGAAGGCCTGCAGCTGGTCGGCGACCCACGCCAGGGTGACCTCCTCGTCACCCCGGCGCTTGTCGAGCTCCTCGATGCCGCGATCGGTGAAGTACACGACCCAGCCTCAGTAGTCCCGACCCGGGGCCGCGCTCGGCTGCTGGAAGGCAGCGTCGAGCAGCGCCTTCTGCTCCTCGGTGTGCCGCTTGATCGTGCCCACCGAGGGGGAGGCCGAGGCCGTCCGGGTGATGGGCTCGACGGTCACGTCGAGGGTGGGCCACACGTTGAGCTGGTAGTGCGGCCACGGGCCCATGTTGCGGGGCTCGTCCTGCACCCAGCGGACCGCCTTGAGGTGGGGGTACTTGGCGATCTCGGCCCGGATCTCGTCGACCGGGTTGGGGTAGAGCGCCTCGATGCGACCGATGGCGACGGTGTCGCCGTGCTCGCGCTTGCCGCGCTCGACCATGAGGTCCCAGGTGACCCGACCCGAGCAGAGCAGCAGGGTCTCCACCTTGTCGCGGTCGGCCGTCTCGTCACCGATGAACGGGCGGAAGGTCGTGTCCCCGACGAAGTCGGCGGGCTGGGACGCGGCCTCCTTGCGCTTGAGCATCGACTTGGGCGTGAAGACCACCAGCGGGCGGTGCTCCTCGCCGAGCGAGTGGCGCCTTAGCAGGTGGAAGTACGACGCGGGGGTCGAGGGCTGCGCCACGACCATCGCGTCCTCGGCCGACATGGTGAGGAAGCGCTCGATGCGGGCCGAGCTGTGGTCCGGCCCCTGGCCCTCGTAGCCGTGGGGGAGGAGCAGCACGACGCCGGACTGCTGGCGCCACTTGAGCTGGCCTGCGGAGATGAACTCGTCGATGACGGTCTGGGCGCCGTTGACGAAGTCACCGAACTGGGCCTCCCAGAGGACGAGCGCGTCGGGACGCGCCACGGAGTAGCCGTACTCGAAGCCGAGGGCGGCGTACTCGGAGAGCAACGAGTCGTAGACGTGGAACTTCGCCTGGTCCTCGGTGAGGTTGGTCAGCGGCGTCCACTCGTCGGCGTTGGTGCGGTCGATGATCGTCGCGAAGCGCTGCACGAACGTGCCGCGGCGCGAGTCCTGGCCGGCGAGCCGGACCGGGCGGCCGTCCATGAGCAGCGAGCCGAAGGCCAGGATCTCGCCGGTGCCCCAGTCGATCGGGCCGTCGGTGATCGCGGCGGCCCGGCGCTGCAGCTGCGGCATGACCTTGGGGTGGACGGTGAAGCCCTCGGGCGGCGTCGTGTAGGCGTCGGCGATCCGCTTGAGGACCTCCGGGGACACGGCGGTGCTGAACTCGCCGGCGGGCTTGTCCGGGTAGTCCGGGACGGTCGTCCACTCCGACGGCTGGCTGCTCGCCTCGCGCACCTCGGTGAAGACGCGCTCGAGCTGCTGCTGGTAGTCCTTGAGGACCTGCTCGGCCTCCTCGACGGTGATGTCGCCACGGCCGATGAGGGACTCGGTGTAGAGCTTGCGCACCGAGCGCTTCTGCTCGATCAGGTCGTACATCAGCGGCTGGGTGTACGACGGGTCGTCACCCTCGTTGTGACCGCGGCGGCGGTAGCAGACGAGGTCGATGACGACGTCCTTGTTGAACGCCTGGCGGTACTCGAACGCGAGCCGGGCGACGCGGATGCACGCCTCCGGGTCGTCGCCGTTGACGTGGAAGATCGGCGCCTGCACCATCCGGGCCACGTCGGTGCAGTAGAGCGACGAGCGCGACGAGCCGGGGGAGGTGGTGAAGCCGACCTGGTTGTTGACGACCACGTGGATGGTGCCGCCGGTGCGGTAGCCACGCAGCTGCGAGAGGTTGAGCGTCTCGGCGACCACGCCTTGGCCCGCGAAGGCCGCGTCACCGTGGACGAGGAGCGGGAGGACGGGGTACTCGGCGCCCTTGTTGAGGACGTCCTGCTTGGCCCGGGCGATGCCCTCGAGGACCGGGTCGACCGCCTCGAGGTGGGACGGGTTGGCCGCGACGGAGACCTTGATCCGGTCACCGAGGCCGGACAGGAACTCGCCCTCCGCACCGAGGTGGTACTTGACGTCCCCGGAGCCCTGGACCGTGCGCGGGTCGATGTTGCCCTCGAACTCGCGGAAGATCTGGCTGTACTTCTTGCCGACGATGTTGGCGAGCACGTTGAGCCGGCCGCGGTGGGCCATGCCGATCGCGACCTCGTCGAGGCCCTGCTCGGCGGCGGCCTCGCAGATCTCGTCGATCAGCGGGATCGTGGTCTCGCCGCCCTCGAGGGAGAAGCGCTTCTGGCCGACGAACTTGGTCTGCAGGAACGTCTCGAACGCCTCGGCCTGGTTGAGCTTGAGCAGGATGCGCAGCTGCTCCTCGCGGGGCGGCTTGGTGTGCGGCTGCTCCACGCGCTGCTGGATCCACTTGCGCTGCTCGGGATCCATGATGTGCATGTACTCGATGCCGGTGGTGCGGCAGTAGGAGTCGCGCAGGATGCCGAGGATGTTGCGCAGCTTCATGAAGCGGCGGCCCTCGCCCCCGAAGGAGCCGGTCGCGAACTCCCGGTCGAGGTCCCACAGGGTCAGCCCGTGCGACTCGACCTCGAGGTCGGGGTGGCTGCGCTGGCGGTACTCGAGCGGGTCGGTGTCGGCCATCATGTGGCCGCGCACGCGGTAGGCGTGGATGAGCTCGAGGATGCGGGCCTGCTTGACGATGTCGTCGTCGTGGCTGGCGACGATGTCCTTGGCCCAGCGGATCGGCTCGTAGGGGATCCGCAGCGAGCGGAAGATGTCGTCGTAGAAGTCGTCCTCGCCCAGCAGCAGCTGGTGGACGCGGCGCAGGAACTCGCCCGACTGCGCGCCCTGGATGACGCGGTGGTCGTAGGTCGACGTGATCGTCATGACCTTGCTGACGCCGTTGCGGTTGAGGGCCTCGTCCGAGGCGCCCTGCCATTCGGCGGGGTACTCCATCGCGCCGACGCCGACGATGACGGCCTGGCCGGGCATCAGGCGCGGCACGGAGTGGTTGGTGCCCAGCCCGCCGACGTTGGTGAGGCTCATCGTGGTGCCGGAGTAGTCGTCCATCGTGAGCTTGTTGTCACGCGCGCGCCGGATGACCTCCTCGTACGCCGTCCAGAAGCCGGCGAAGTCCATCGTCTCGCAGCCCTTGATGGACGGGACGACGAGCTGGCGGGTGCCGTCCTTCTTCTGCTGGTCCACGGCGAGGCCGAGGTTGATGTGCGCCGGCGCCACCATCGTGGGCTTGCCGTCGACCTCGGCGTAGTGGTTGTTCATCTCCGGCATCGACCGCAGGGCCTTGACCAGCGCGTAGCCGATCAGGTGCGTGAAGGAGACCTTGCCGCCGCGTGCGCGGGCGAGGTGGTTGTTGATGACGGTGCGGTTGTCCCACAGCAGCTTGACCGGGAGGGTGCGGATCGACGTCGCCGTCGGCACGGTCAGCGAGAGGTCCATGTTCTTGGCGGTGGCCGCCGGGATGCCGCGCAGGGTGGTGTGCGTCGGCTCGTCGCTCGCCGCAGCGGGCGCGGCGGGCGCGGCGTCCTTGGCGACCGGCTTGCTGGTGCCCTTGGCGGGCTCGGCCGCCTCGCTCGCGGGGCGCGGCTTGGCGGTGGGCTTGGCGGAGGAGCCGGACTCCTGCTTCGCGGCGGAAGCGGACTCCTGCTTCGCAGCGGGCTCGGGCGCCTTCGTGGCGGCGGGGGCCGACTGCTGCGTGGCGGCGGGCGCCTTGGCGGGGCCCTTCGACGCCTGGGGAGCGGTCTTCACCGGGGCGGTCGTGGCCTTCGCGTCCGTGCCGTTGCTGGAGCCGTTGCTGGTCCCGCCGAAGAAGGCCGCCCACTGCGGCCCCACACTGCCGGGGTCCTTGTCGTACTGCTCGCGCATCTCCTCCACGAGCCATTCGTTGGCTCCGAGATCCGCGGACGGTGCGGGGGTTGATCCGGACTGGTCGGCCTGTGACTGCGCCACGAGTTGCTTCGCCTCTTCCACTTTGGGCACGTGATGGGGAGTTGGTTCTCCCAAAGGCTAGTCGTACACGCCCGCAAATGCAGGGGCGCGACCGCCCCTTGATGCAAGGTGTCACGAGCGCCACACGAAACACCCCTGGAGACCCGATGAGCACCCCCTTCCGGAGCCGACCCGGAGCTCTCGTCCTCGCCCTCACCGTCGTCCTCGCGGCGACCGGTTGCAGCAGCGACGCCCCGAGCACCAGCCCCGACCCCGGCACCACCGAGACCGCCACCACCACGTCGGTGTCCGGCCCCGCCCCCCTGACCACCCGGGCCGAGATCGGCACCGTGGTCGGCCGGCTGCCCGGCACCCGCCGCAAGGCCGTGCGCGTCCAGGTCACCGACGTCCTCGACCGCTGGTGGGACGCGGCGTACGTCGGGGGCGAGTACCCCCGCACCGACTTCGGCCGCTACCCGGGCTTCACGCCCGGCGCGACCCGCCGCGCGACGTACGACCGCGACCTCATGTCCAACGCCGACATCGGCGACCGTGTCGTGTCGGTGACCCCGTTGATGCGCAAGGCGCGGCTGGACCTGCTGGCCGTGGACCGCCGGGTGCGGTCGGTGACCGCGCGCTTCGACCTGCGGATGCGGGTCGACCTCGCGGGCGCGGACGCCCCGAGCCGCCGGCTGCAGGTGCGCGGTCGCGTGTTCCTCACCCGCCAGCCCGCCGGGTGGCGGGTCTTCGGCTACGACGTCACGAAGGGCTGGCTGGCATGACGCGCCTCTCCCGCTCCCTGCGCGCGGTCACGCTGGCCGCCGTCCTCACAGTGGCCGCGCTCGTCGTCCCGGACTCGGCCGTCGAGCCGACCGGGGTCGAGCTGGTGCGCGTCAAGCGCGCCGGTGGTGTCTCGGTCGGTCCGGACGTGGTGTGGATCCTGGCCGTGGGCTCGGACGCCCGTCCCGGCCAGGACATGCTGCGGTCCCGGGGCGATGCCCTCCAGCTCATCGGCATCAACACCCGCACCGACGCCGCGACCGCCATCGGCGTGCCCCGCGACTCGTGGGTCTCGATCCCCGGCCACGGGATGAACAAGATCAACGCGGCGCTCTACTTCGGCGGCCCCCAGGGCATGGCCGGGGCGATGCGCAACCTCGTCGGCATCACCCCCGACTACGTGATGGTGACCCGGTTCCCGTTCTTCGAGGACATGGTCGACGACATCGGCGGCATCACGGTCAGCAACCCGCGCCGCTTCACCGACCCCAACCTCAAGAAGGAGGGCTTCGCTCAGGGCCGCATCCGCCTCGGCGGGTACGACGCGATGGCCTTCTCGCGGATCCGCTACGACCTCCCGGGCGGGGACTTCGACCGGTCGGCCAACCAGCAGCGCACCCTGCGCGGCATCCACGCCCGGATCCGCTCGGAGGCCGACCGTCCCGGCTTCATCGAGCGCGGCGTGATGACGGTGATGAAGCACCTGTCCACCGACCTGGGGCCGGCGGAGATCTACGAGCTCGCCCAGGCCGTGGCCCAGGTCGAGCCCGGCCGGATCACCACCTGCGTGATCCGGGGCCGCATCGGCACCGCCGCCGGGCAGAGCGTGGTCTTCCCGGACGTGGCCCAGGCCCGCCGGCTGGGTGACGCTGCCCGCGACGACGCCACCCTGCGCGGGTGCTGACCTGAGGGCGAGGCTCAGCGCGGGTAGATGTGCCCGTCGGACAGGCCGAGGTCCATCACCACGGCCTGCTCGAAGAGCTGGACCCGCAGCGCGATGACGCGCGCGCCGTACCGGCTCCGCCTGACCAGCTCGCGCTGGACCAGCCCGGTGCCGCCCGGCAGCTCGGTGGTGCCACCGGGGGCGGGGACCGCGACCGGCTGACCGTTCATGGTGATCGACGTGATGGTGGTCGCGACCCGCGCCCGCACCGGCCTGCGCTCCTTGCCGCGCATCCGCACCGAGCTCTCGACGCCTCGGATCTCCAGCCCGACGGTGGGAACCGACACGGTCTCGATGCGGGTGCCCGTGAGCCCCTTGGCGAAGTCACGCCTCGCGTCCTGGCTGCCGCGGTGGGTGTAGGTCACGTCGCGGAGGTCGGCGAGCAGGCCGAAGAGCACGGACGCGGAGGGGACCCGGAACGTCTGGGTGCGACCCAGCGTGCCCTCGCAGGGCAGGGACTTGTGCTGGACCCCGCCGAACCGGAGGGCGCCCTGCAGGGCCTGGAAGTCGAGCGCGGTGCCACCGGCGCGGAAGACGCCGGCCGGCGCGGGCGCCCCGATGCGGGCGTTGGCCGCGCCGATCTCCACCAGCTGGCGGCTGCCGCCGGCGTCGACGACGATCTCGAGGGCCATGGCCTCGGAGGTGGCGCGCTTGGACGACGCGTTGCCGCGCACCTTGCCCAGCGCGATCGACCCGAGACCGGGGACCTGGATGGGCGCGGTGGCCGAGCGGAGCACGTCGAAGACCTGGTCGGCGGCGTCGCCGGTGCCCTCGAAGACGGTGGTGGTCACCTGGTCCAGCGGCGCGAGCAGCTGCTCGAGCGGGGTGCCCTGGAGCGGCGTGCCCGCGAGCAGCTCGAGGCGGATGCGGGCGAAGTCGAAGGACTCCGCGTGGCCGAAGCCCTGCGGGGTGTGGAAGGCGTCGGCCGTGGTGGTCAGGCCCTCGATCACCAGGCTGGGCGTGGCGATGCCGTTGACGGTGCCACCGATCCGGATGTCGCCGATCGTGTTGACCCCGCGGACGCCGTGGCGGTTGCCGACCTTGTAGGTGTCGGTGCGGCTGGTGCTCGCGGCGACGTGGACCAGCGGGTTGCCCGGCACGCTCACGGCGGACGACCGCCGGACCGACTGCCCGACCGCGCGGGTGCAGCGGAGCTGGGCGTGGGCGTCCTTGACGTCGAAGGCCTCCACGTTGTCGGCCACCAGCTTGACCCCGTAGACGTCGGCCCGGTAGCCGAAGTCGGTCAGCTGCGGCGCCTGCCTCGAGTCGGGGGCTGCGACGGCGGGGGAGGCGACGGCGGGGGAGGCGACCAGCGTGGCGGCCACGGCGGAGGCGAGGGAGAGGGCGAGGCCCGAGATCAGCGTGCTCATGTAACGCAGTGTTACACCAAACGCGCCGTGCTGGAACCTGTCTCGCGAGGACTGTCGGGAACGACAGTGGGGAACATCTGCCCGGCCTGGGCCGGCGGATGTTCCCCACTGATCGGATGGCGCCTCCGGCAGGATTCGAACCTGCGGCACCTGGTACCGGAAACCAGTGCTCTATCCCCTGAGCTACGGAGGCGTGCGCGAAGGAGACCCTACAACCCCGGTGCCGCCCCCGTGACATCGCACCGGCAGCCGTGAAACCGGTTCGGGTCGCCCCCCTGCCCGCCGATAGTCTGGCGCGGTGAATCCCGGCCAGCTCTCCCTGACCATCGTCGACGCCCTCGAGTCCCTCGTGGCGGACGGCTCCGTGGCGCTGCCGCAGGGCGTGCCCACGACGGTCACCGTGGAGCGGCCGCGCCAGAAGGGCCACGGCGACTACGCCACCAACGTCGCCCTCCAGCTCGCCAAGGCCGCGCAGGTCGACGGCGCGGGCACCAACCCGCGCGCGCTCGCCGCGCTGGTGGCCGCCCGGCTGGCCGACGCCGACGGTGTCGCCGGCGTCGAGGTCGCCGGGCCGGGCTTCCTCAACATCACCGTCGAGGCGGGCGCCCAGGGGCAGGTCGCCGCCGACATCGTGGCCGCCGGGGCGGCGTACGGCTCGTCCGACACGTTCGCGGGGGAGCGGATCAACCTCGAGTTCGTCTCCGCCAACCCGACCGGCCCGCTGCACCTGGGGGGCGTCCGCTGGGCGGCCGTCGGTGACGCGCTCGGCCGCGTCTTCGAGAAGACCGGGGCCGTCGTCACCCGGGAGTACTACTTCAACGACCACGGCGCCCAGATCGACCGCTTCAGCTCCTCCCTCCTGGCCAGCGCCCGCGGTCGCCAGGCCCCCGAGGACGGGTACGGCGGGGAGTACATCCACGAGATCGCCCGCTCGGTCGTGGAGCAGCGGCCCGACGTGCTGGACCTCGACGACCCGGCGGCGCAGGAGGTCTTCCGCCAGGTCGGCGTCGAGATGATGTTCACCGAGATCAAGCAGTCGCTGCACGACTTCAAGGTCGACTTCGACGTCTACTTCCACGAGGACGACCTCCACCGCAGCGGGGCGGTGGACCGGGCGGTGGAGCGGCTCACCGGGCTGGGCAACACCTACGAGAAGGACGGCGCCACCTGGCTGGCCACCGAGAAGTTCGGTGACGACAAGGACCGGGTCGTCATCAAGTCCGACGGCCAGGGCGCCTACCTGTCCGGCGACCTCGCCTACTACCTCGACAAGCGTGAGCGCGGCTTCGACCGCTGCTTCATCATGCTCGGGGCCGACCACCACGGCTACGTCGGCCGGATGATGGCGATGTGCGCGGCCTTCGGCGACGAGCCGCACGTCAACCTCGAGATCCTCATCGGGCAGATGGTCAACCTGCTCCGCGACGGCCAGCCGCTGCGGATGTCCAAGCGGGCCGGCACCGTCGTCACCATCGACGACCTGGTGGGGGCGATCGGCGTCGACGCGGCCCGCTACGCGCTCGCCCGCTACAGCAGCGACAGCCCCATCGACATCGACCTCGACCTGTGGGCGCGCGCCACCAACGACAACCCCGTCTTCACCGTCCAGTACGCCCACGCCCGCGTGGCGAGCCTCATGCGCAACGCCGCCGACCTCGGCGTCAAGGCGGAGAGCCACCCCCACCTGCTGGTGCACGACAAGGAGGGCGAGCTCCTCCGCGCGCTCGCCGAGCTGCCGCGCGTCATCACCGCGGCGGCCGAGCTGCGCGAGCCGCACCGCGTCGCCCGCTACCTCGAGGAGCTGGCGGGGACCTACCACCGCTTCTACGACAGCTGCCGGGTGCTGCCCCGCGGTGACGAGGAGACGTCCGACCTGCACCGCGCCCGGTTGCTGCTCGTCGACGCGACCCGGGTCGTGCTGGCCAACGGGCTCGACCTCCTCGGCGTCTCCGCCCCCGAGCGGATGTGAGTCGTGCCCACCTCGCACCCCTCCGGCTGGGCCCACGCCGACGGCGCCCTCAGCCAGGCCCGACCCGGCGGACCGCACTGGTTGCGTGAGCCCGCCGACCCCAACTCGCTCGTCCCGATCCTCTGGTCGTCCACGGCGGCCAAGGACGACGGCGTGCTGAGCGTCGGCGGCGTGAGCCTGCCGGACCTCGTCGCCGAGCACGGCAGCCCGGCGTACGTCCTCGACGAGCGCGACTTCCGCGAGCGCGCCCGCGCCTTCGCCGACGCGTTCGCGGCGTACGACGTGTTCTTCGCCGGCAAGGCGTTCCTCTCCACCACCACCGTGAGGTGGCTGGCCGAGGAGGGCCTGCACCTCGACGTGTGCTCCGGCGGCGAGCTGACCGTGGCCGAGCGGGCCGGCTTCCCGATGGAGCGGGTGGGCTTCCACGGCAACAACAAGACGGTGCGCGAGCTCGAGCGGGCCGTCGGGCTCGGCGTGGGCCGGGTCATCGTCGACTCCTTCGACGAGGTCGAGCGGCTGGCCGCCGTGGTGTCGGGACTCGGCCGCACCATCGGCGTGATGATCCGGGTCACCGCCGGCGTCGAGGCCCACACCCACGAGTACATCGCCACCGCCCACGAGGACCAGAAGTTCGGCTTCTCCATCGCCTCGGGCGACGCCTTCGAGGCCGTACGCCGCGTCGAGGCGGCGCCGGGGCTGCGCCTGCTCGGCCTGCACAGCCACATCGGCAGCCAGATCTTCGACTCCTCCGGCTTCGAGGTCGCGGCCCGCCGCGTGCTCGCCCTGCACGCCCGCGTCAGCGAGGAGCTCGGCGTGCAGATGCCCGAGATGGACCTCGGGGGCGGCTTCGGCATCGCCTACACGACCCAGGACGACCCCAGCGACCCCGCGCAGCTCGCGACCGAGCTGACCAAGATCGTCGAGCACGAGTGCCGGGCGCTCGCCGTCGACGTGCCCCGGTTGTCCATCGAGCCCGGCCGGGCGATCGTCGGCCCGGCCATGTGCACGGTCTACGAGGTGGGCACCGTCAAGGAGGTCGCCCTCGACGGCGGCGCGCGGCGCACCTACGTCTCGGTCGACGGCGGGATGAGCGACAACATCCGCACCGCCCTGTACGACGCCGACTACTCCTGCACGCTCGCCTCGCGCGCCTCGGACGCGCCGGCCATCCTGGCCCGCGTCGTCGGCAAGCACTGCGAGGCGGGCGACATCGTCGTCAAGGACGAGTTCCTGCCCGGCGACGTGCGACCCGGCGACCTGGTGGCCGTGCCCGGCACCGGCGCCTACTGCCGGGCCATGGCCTCCAACTACAACCACGCGCTACGTCCTCCGGTGATCGCTGTGCGGGACGGGAAGACCTCCGTGGTGCTGAGGCGCGAGACTGAGGACGATGTGCTGTCGACAGACGTGGGTGCGTGATGGGTGAGGGAGACAAGCGACCGGACAGGCTCCGGGTCGCGGTGCTCGGGTGCGGCTCGGTCGGGTCGCAGGTGGTGCGGCTGCTGACCGAGCAGGCCGGGGACCTCGAGGCCCGGGTCGGTGCACCCGTCGAGCTGGTGGGGGTCGCCGTACGCCGACTCGACGCCGCCCGCGAGGTGGACGTGCCGGCCGACCTGCTGACCACCGACGCCGCCGGGCTGGTCGCCCGCGACGACGTCGACCTGGTCGTCGAGGTCATCGGGGGCATCGAGCCCGCGCGCTCGCTGATCCTCTCGGCGCTCGACCACGGCGCCAGCGTCGTCACCGCCAACAAGGCGCTGCTGGCCGAGGACGGCCCGACGCTCTTCGAGGCGGCCGAGAAGGCCGACCGCGACCTCTACTACGAGGCCGCCGTCGCCGGCGCCATCCCGATCCTGCGGCCGCTGCGCGAGTCGCTGGCCGGGGACAGGGTCACCCGGGTGCTCGGCATCGTCAACGGCACCACCAACTTCATCCTCGACAAGATGGACACCTCGGGCGCCGGCTTCTCCGAGGCGCTCGAGGAGGCCCAGGAGCTCGGCTACGCCGAGGCCGACCCGACGGCGGACGTCGAGGGCTTCGACGCCGCCGCCAAGGCCGCGATCCTGGCCAGCCTGGCCTTCCACTCCCGGGTCACCGCGGCCGACGTCTACCGCGAGGGCATCTCCGAGGTGACCGCGGGCGACATCTCCTCGGCCCGCGAGATGGGCTCGGTGGTCAAGCTGCTCGCCATCTGCGAGCTGCGCGACGACCAGGTGGCCGTGCGCGTCCACCCGGCCATGATCCCGCGCTCGCACCCGCTGGCCAGCGTGCGCGAGGCGTACAACGCGGTCTTCGTGGAGTCCGAGGCTGCCGGCCAGCTCATGTTCTACGGCCCCGGGGCCGGCGGGTCGCCGACGGCGAGCGCCGTGCTCGGCGACCTGGTGACCGTCGCCCGCAACCGCCTCGCGCGCACCCGCGGCGCCGGGGAGTCGGCGTACGCCGATCGTGCGGTGCTGCCGATGGGGGAGACCCGCACGCGCTACCACGTGGCCCTCGACGTCGACGACCGCTCGGGCGTGCTCGCCGCGGTCGCGACGGCCTTCGCCGACCAGGGCGTGTCGATCCAGACCGTGCGCCAGGAGGGGCGGGGCGCCGACGCCCAGCTCGTCGTGGTGTCGCACGCCGCGACCGACGCCGCGCTGAGCGCCACCGTGGAGCACCTGCGCACCATGGACATCGTCCGCGACGTCACCTCGGTGATGCGCGTCGAGGGGGGCGACGAGTGATGGACGCCCCCTGGGCACGCCACCAGTGGCGCGGCCTCATCGAGGAGTACCGCGACCTCATCGACCTGCTGCCCGAGGGCCTCGAGGCCGTGACCCTGCGTGAGGGCGGCACTCCGCTCGTGCACTCGGAGTGGCTCTCGTCGCTGACGGGCGGCCAGGTGTGGCTCAAGGTCGAGGGCGACAACCCCACCGGGTCCTTCAAGGACCGCGGCATGACGACCGCCATCTCGGTCGCCAAGCACGAGGGGGCCCAGGCCGTCGTCTGCGCCTCGACCGGCAACACGTCGGCCTCGATGGCGGCCTACGCCGCGAAGGCCGGCCTCAAGCCGCTCGTCCTCGTGCCCGAGGGCAAGATCGCTGCCGGCAAGATGGCGCAGGCTGTCGTGCACGGCGCGCAGATCATCATGGTGCGCGGCAACTTCGACCACTGCCTGCACATGGCCAAGGGCCTCGCCTGGGACTACCCGGTCGCGCTGGTCAACTCGGTCAACCCGGTCCGGCTCCAGGGCCAGAAGACCGCGGCGTTCGAGATCTGCGACTTCCTCGGCGACGCCCCCGACTACCACCTGCTGCCCGTCGGCAACGCCGGCAACATCTCGGCCTACTGGATGGGCTACGAGCAGTACGCCGACCTCGGCCGGTCGTCCAAGCGGCCGGTCATGCGGGGCTTCCAGGCCGAGGGTGCCGCTCCGCTGGTGACCGGTGAGCCCTTCCCCGACCCGGAGACCAAGGCAACCGCCATCCGGATCGGCAACCCCGCCTCGTGGAAGCTCGCCGAGGCGGCCGCGCACGAGTCCGGCGGCCGGTTCGCCGCCCTGTCGGACTCGCAGATCCTGGCGGCCCAGGTCGAGCTGGCCCGCAACGACGGCGTCTTCGTCGAGCCGGCCTCGGCCGCGGGGATCGCCGGGCTGCTCTCCGAGCTCGCTGCGGGGGAGAGCTACGCCGGCGCGACGGTGGCGATCACGGTGACCGGCCACGGCCTCAAGGACACCGCCACCGCGCTCGAGTCCTTCGGCGACATCGTCGACACCGTGGTGGACGCCGACGTGGACGCCGCGGCCGCGGCCGCCGGGCTCATCTGAGGCATGGCGACCTACGTCGACGGGCCCGTCCGGGTCACCGTCCCCGCCACGTCCGCCAACCTGGGTCCGGGCTTCGACGCCCTCGGGCTGGCGCTCTCGCTGCGCGACGAGCTCGAGGCCGAGGTGACCGCCTCGGGGATCGAGGTGGAGGTCACCGGCGAGGGTGCCGCCGACGTGCCCCGCGACGCCTCGCACCTCGTCGTGCGGTCGATGCACGCGGCGTTCGACGCCATGGACGCGCGACCGCCCGGGCTGCGCCTGACCTGCCGCAACGTCATCCCCCACAGCCGTGGTCTCGGCTCGTCGTCCGCGGCCATCGTCGCCGGGGTCGCGCTGGCCCGGGCCCTCGTCGCGGGCGGCCGGCTGCTGCTCGACGACGCGGCACTGCTGCGGATCGCGGCCGACATCGAGGGCCACCCCGACAACGTCGCGCCGGCGCTGCTGGGCGGCTTCGTCATCTGCGGGCGCGAGGCGGGGGAGTGGTACGCCGTCCCGTCGGCCGTCGACCCGCGTGTGCGGGCCGAGGTCTTCGTGCCGTCCACTCCCGTGGCCACCGAGGTCGCTCGCGGCCTCCTGCCGGCGACGGTGCCGCACGCCGACGCGGCTGCCAACAGCGGCCGGGCGGCACTGCTGGTCGCCGCCCTGGCCGGGCGGCCCGAGCACCTGCTCGTCGCCACCCGCGACTACCTGCACCAGGAGCAGCGCGAGCCGGCCATGCCCGACTCGCTCGCCCTGGTGCACCGGCTGCGGGCCGATGGGATCCCCGCCGTCATCAGTGGCGCGGGGCCGACCGTGCTCGCCCTCGTCGGCGCGGGCCGGCGTGACCTCACCGACCTGACGCCGCCCGGCTGGACGCACCACGTCCTCGACGTCGAGGCGCGCGGCGTCGTGGTGGCCGACTGACGCGACGGCCCTGCTAGCCTGTGGGCGCGCCGTATCGGCGTGAGCTCCCGCCGCTGCGGTCCTGCCGCTGGCGAGGGAGCACCCTCTCCTCCCGGCGTGTCCTCCTCGAGCGGCACGCGACCAGCCGGTCCCGGGACCACCTGTCAGCACCAGCCAGCCCCGTGTCCGGGGCCGGCTCCAAGCGTGGGAAGGGCTCACGTGACCGACTCAGCAACGCCCAGCGCCAAGAAGCGTGGCGGCGGGCTCAGCTCCATGCTCCTCGCCGACCTCAAGTCGATGGCCGCGGGCATGGGCATCTCCGGCGCGGGCTCCATGAAGAAGGCGCAGCTCGTCGACGCCATCAAGGGAGCCCAGTCCGGGCCGTCCGCGACGTCCGGCGAGAGCGCGCCCCCGGCCGCGGCCGCCGCCGGTGCGCCCGCGGCGGCCGCCTCGAGCGCCCCGCGTGTCACCCGCACCCAGCGCCCCGCACGCCGTACTGCCGCCGCGGCCGTCGAGCAGGCCCCGAGCGCCGACGCCCCGGCCCAGCCGGCCCAGGACGAGCGGCCCACCCGCGAGGACCGGCCCGCCCGCGACGACCGCCCGGCCCGCGAGGACCGCGCCGCCCAGGAGGCGCAGGGCGAGTCCCAGTCGTCCGACGGTCAGGCCGAGACGCGCTCGTCGCGCCAGCGCACGCGCAACCAGGCCCGCCAGCAGGACGACGCAGGGCAGGACGACCAGCGCTCCAAGCCCGACCAGAAGGGCCAGGACCAGAAGGGCCAGGACCAGAAGGGTCAGGACCAGAAGGGCCAGCGCGGCCAGGACCGCCAGGACCGCCAGGACCGCCAGGACCGCCAGGACCGGCAGGACGGCCAGCAGGCCGGGTCCCGCGACCAGCAGTCCCGCGACCAGCAGGGCAAGCAGGGCGCCCAGCAGAACAGCCAGCCCAACCAGGGCCAGTCGAACCAGGGCCAGTCGAACCAGGGCCAGCACGGCGCCCAGGACCAGCAGGACCTCGACGACGACGGCGAGGGCGGCAGCCGCCGCAACCGTCGCCGTCGCGGCCGGGACCGCGAGCGGGCGGTCAACCGCCCGGGCAGCCGCAACGAGCCCGACACCACCGTGCTCGACGACGACGTGCTCGTCCCGGCGGCGGGCATCCTCGACGTGCTCGACAACTACGCCTTCGTCCGCACCTCCGGCTACCTGCCCGGGACCGACGACGTGTACCTCTCCCTGTCGATGGTGCGGAAGTTCGGCCTGCGCCGCGGCGACGCCATCGTCGGCCAGGTGCGCCAGCCCCGCGAGGGCGAGCGCAAGGAGAAGTTCAACCCGATGGTGCGCATCGACAACGTCAACGGGGCGGACCCGGAGGCGGCGCGCGAGCGGGTCGACTTCGACTCCTTCACCCCGGTGCACCCCGACGACCGGCTCCGGCTCGAGACAGACTCGGGCAACCTGGTCGGCCGGATGATCGACCTCGTGGCCCCGATCGGCAAGGGTCAGCGCGGGCTCGTGCTGGCGCCGCCGGACGCGGGCACCACCACCGTGCTGCAGTCGATCGCGGCGTCGATCTCGCGCAACAACCCCGACTGCCACCTGATGATCGTGCTCATCGACGAGCGTCCCGAGGAGGTCACCGACTTCCAGCGCCAGGTCAAGGGCGAGGTGATCGCCTCGACCTTCGACCGGCCCTCCACCGACCACACCATGGTCGCGGAGCTGGCGATCGAGCGGGCCAAGCGACTCGTCGAGCTCGGCCACGACGTGGTCGTGCTGCTCGACTCGCTCACCCGCCTCGGCCGGGCCTACAACCTGGCGGCACCGGCCAACGGCCGGGTGCTCGCCGGTGGTGTGGACGCGACGGCGCTGCACCCGCCGAAGAAGTTCTTCGGCGCCGCGCGCAACATCGAGCAGGGCGGGTCGCTCACCATCCTGGCCACCGCGCTGGTGGACACGGGCTCGGCGACCGACGAGGTCATCCTCGAGGAGTTCACCGGCACCGCCAACAGCGTGCTGCGGCTGAGCGGCGACGTCGCCGCGCGGCGTACGTTCCCCGCGGTCGACGTCCTCGCCTCCAGCACGCGGCGCGAGGACCTGCTCCTCAGCCGCGAGGAGCTGGAGATCGTGGAGAAGCTGCGACGCTCGTTGCTCGACCGCACCGCGGTCGAGGCGCACGACGACGTCCTCGGGCGGGTGCGGGCGACGCAGTCCAACATCGAGCTGCTGACGCAGGTCCAGCGGGCCCCGGCGGCCGCCGCCGCGAAGCGTCGCTGACGCGGGCTAGGGTCGACAGGGACAGGATCGAGGAGACGGACATGGCACGCATCGTGGTGGCCGACGACGACATCGACATCCGGGAGCTCGTGGAGTTCAAGCTCTCCACGCTCGGGCACGAGATCGTCGCGGTGTCCGACGGCCAGGCGGCGGTCGACGCCTGCCAGGCCGACCGGCCCGACCTGGCCGTGCTCGACGTGATGATGCCCGGCTTGTCGGGCCTCGACGCGGTGCGCCTCATCCGCGCCGACGAGGCGCTCGCCGACCTGCCCGTCATCCTGCTGACCGCGCGGGCCCAGGAGTCCGACGTCGAGACCGGATTCGGGTCCGGTGCCGACGACTACATCACCAAGCCCTTCAGCCCGCGCGAGCTCGCGACCCGCGTGGAGGCGCTGCTCTCCCGGAGCCGCTGACCCGGCCGAGGGGCGCGCCCCGTCGAGGGAATGCCCCGATTGGGCGGCGCGTTGTCACGGGTGGCACACTTGTGTGCTGGCTCCGGTTCACGTCCACGCAGCCGCGTGTGGACGACCCGGCGGCATTGGCTCGAGAGGAATCCCATGAAGAAGGACATCCACCCGGCGTACGTCGACACCCAGGTCACCTGCACCTGTGGCGCGACGTTCACCACCCGCAGCACCGCGACCTCCGGCTCGCTCAAGGCCGATGTCTGCTCGCAGTGCCACCCGTTCTACACCGGCAAGCAGAAGATCCTCGACACCGGCGGCCGCGTCGCCCGCTTCGAGGCTCGCTACGCCAAGAAGGCTGCTCCGGCCGAGAAGGCCGAGAGCAAGTAGCTTTCCTCCAGCGCCGGCCTCCCGCACCGCGGGAGGTCGGCGCTGTGCATTTGTCGCGCAAGAGCGCGAGGCATTTGTCGCCAGCCATCCGCCCGTACGCCGTGACCCCAGGAGCCCAGTGATGTTCGAGGCCGTCGAGGGACTCGTCGCCGAGCACGCCGAGCTCGAGGAGCAGCTCGCCGCGCCCGAGACGCACGCCGACCAGCGGCTGGCCAAGCGCCTCAATCAGCGCTACGCCGAGCTCAGCGCGGTGGTGGCCACGTGGCGCGACTGGCTCCAGCTCGCCGAGGACATCGAGGCGGCCCGTGAGCTCGCCTCGGAGGATCCCGCGTTCGCCGACGAGGCCGTCGTGCTCGAGGCCCGCCGCGAGAAGGCCGAGGAGCGGCTGCGCCACCTCCTCGTGCCGCGCGACCCGACCGACGCCAAGGACGCGCTCCTCGAGGTCAAGTCGGGGGAGGGCGGCGAGGAGTCCGCGCTCTTCGCGGGCGACCTCCTGCGCATGTACTCCCGCTTCGCCGAGGCCCACGGCTGGCGCACCGAGGTCCTCGACGCCACCGAGTCCGACCTCGGCGGCTACAAGTCGGTCACCGTGGCGGTCAAGGCCAAGGGCACGCCGGAGCCCGGCCGGGCGCCGTACGCCCTGCTCAAGTTCGAGGGTGGCGTCCACCGCGTGCAGCGGGTGCCGGTCACCGAGTCGCAGGGGCGCGTGCACACCAGCGCCGCCGGCGTGCTGGTGATGCCGGAGGCCGAGGACGTCGACGTGGAGATCCACGACGCCGACCTGCGCATCGACGTCTACCGCTCGTCGGGCCCGGGTGGGCAGAGCGTCAACACGACCGACTCGGCGGTGCGGATCACCCACGTCCCGACCGGCATCGTGGCGAGCTGCCAGAACGAGAAGAGCCAGCTCCAGAACAAGGAGTCGGCGATGCGCATCCTGAGGGCGCGGCTGCTGGCCGCCGCGCAGGAGGCGGCCGACGCCGAGGCCAGCGAGGCCCGCCGCAGCCAGGTCCGCACCGTGGACCGCTCCGAGCGGATCCGCACCTACAACTACCCGGAGAACCGCATCTCCGACCACCGCACCGGCTACAAGTCCTACAACCTCGACCAGGTGCTCGACGGGGACCTCGGTCCCGTCCTCCAGTCCTGCATCGACGCCGACCTGGCGGCCCGGCTCGAGGCGCTCGAGCAGTGACCCGGGCCCTGCGCCGCGCGGCCGCCGACGTCCTCCGCGAGGCCGGCGTTGCGTCCCCGGAGCGGGACGCCGAGCTGCTGCTCGCCCACGTCCTCGACGTGCCCCTCGGCCGCCTCGTCCTCGTCGACGACGTCACGCCGGACCAGCAGGAGCAGTACGACGCGCTGGTGGCGCGGCGGGCGGCCCGSGAGCCGCTCCAGCACCTCACCGGCAGCGCCGCCTTCCGCCACGTCGAGCTGCTCGTCGGGCCGGGGGTCTTCGTGCCCCGGCCGGAGACCGAGCTGCTGGCCGGCTGGGCGATCGACGCCGTGGCGGACCTGGACTCGCCGGTCGTCGTCGACCTCTGCACCGGGTCCGGCGCCATCGCCCGCGCGGTGGCCGACGAGGTCCCGGCTGCCCGGGTCCACGCGGTGGAGCTCGACGAGGGTGCCTTCGCCTGGGCCGAGCGCAACCTGGCCGGGACCGGGGTCGACCTGCGCCACGGCGACTTCGCCACCGCCTTCGAGGACCTGCTCGGCACGGTCGACGTGGTGGTGTGCAACCCGCCGTACATCCCCCTGTGGGCCTGGGAGTCGGTGGCGGTCGAGGCCCGCGACCACGACCCCCACCTGGCCCTCTACTCCGGTGATGACGGGCTGGACGCCATCCGGGTCCTGTCGGTCCGCGCCGCCCTGCTCCTGCGACCCGGGGGAGTGCTCGGCTTCGAGCACGCCGATGCCCAGGGCGAGCTCGCACCGGCCGTCCTGCGGTCCGCCGGACGGTGGGCCGACGTGGCCGACCACCGCGATCTGGCAGGTCGTCCACGCTTCACCACGGCGCGACTGGCACGATGAGCGCGTGAAACGGCTGGGCGTGACGACCGAGGACGAGCAAGAGGCGGCCATCGACGCAGCGGCGGCTGCCCTGCGGCGGGGCCTGCTCGTGGTGCTGCCGACCGACACGGTCTACGGCATCGCGGCGGACGCGTTCGAGCCCGACGCCGTCCAGGCGCTGCTCGACGCCAAGGGCCGCGGCCGCGACATGCCCCCGCCCGTGCTGGTGAGCACCGCGACGACCCTCGACGCCCTGGCCGTCGGGGTGCCGGACTACGCCCGTGCGCTCGTCGAGCGCTTCTGGCCCGGTCCGCTGACCATCGTGTGCCGCCAGCAGACCTCGCTGCAGTGGGACCTGGGGGAGACCCGCGGCACGGTCGCGGTGCGGATGCCCGACCACGAGCTCGCGCTGGCGCTGCTGGAGCGCACCGGCCCGCTGGCCGTGAGCTCGGCCAACACCACCGGCCGTCCGCCGGCCCGCGACGCCGACGAGGTCGAGGAGATGCTCGGCGCCGACGTCGAGGTCGTCATCGACGGTGGCCCGGCCCTCGGCGGGGAGGCGTCGACGATCGTCGACTGCACCGGCCCGCACGGCCGCATCCTGCGCCGGGGTGCGCTCTCGCTCGACCAGCTCAACGAGGCCCTCGAGACGCTCGGCGTGACCCTCACCGACGAGCCCTGATGCGCGAGTACCTCCTCGTCTTCCTGGTGGCCGGCACCTCCACCTACCTGCTGACCGTGATCGCAAGGGAGATCGCCCTGCGCAGCGGGGCGGTGGCCGCGGTCCGGGACCGCGACGTGCACGACGCGCCGATCCCCTACCTCGGTGGCCTGGCGATGCTGGGCGGGCTCGTCGCGGCCTACCTCGTGGCCCGCGAGCTGCCGTTCCTGTCCGGCAGCGACCCGTTCGTCTTCCGCGACGCGGGCGTGGTGCTGGTCGCCGGTGCGCTCATCTGCGCGGTGGGCGTCGTCGATGACATCTTCGAGATCGACGCGCTCACCAAGCTCGGGGGACAGGTCCTCGCCGCGGGTCTGCTCGTCTACTTCGACGTGCGCTTCTACTACCTGCCCGGCAGCGACGGCTCCCAGTTCCTCCTGGACCCCACCCAGGGGGCACTCCTCACCGTCATCGTGGTGGTGGCGACCATCAACGCCGTCAACTTCGTCGACGGTCTCGACGGCCTGGCTTCGGGCGTGGTCTGCATCGGCGCGGTGGCGTTCTTCGTCTTCTGCTACGTCCTCACCGCGCAGAAGGACCTCACCCTGGCCACCACGGGCGCCCTCCTCAGCGCCGCGCTCGCCGGGGTCTGCGCGGGCTTCCTGCCGCACAACTTCCACCCGGCCCGGCTCTTCATGGGGGACTCCGGCTCGATGCTGCTGGGGCTCGTGTTCTCGGCGAGCACCCTGACCCTCACCGGGCAGTTCAACGGCACCGACATCTCCTCCGACGGCAACAGCATCTTCGTCGCGGTGCTGCCGGTCCTGCTGCCGGTGTCCCTGCTGATGGTGCCGGTCGCCGACCTCGTGCTCGCCGTCGTACGACGCACGCGTGCGGGCCGCTCGCCGTTCGCCCCCGACAAGCAGCACCTGCACCACCGGCTGCTCGAGATCGGGCACTCGCAGCGACGGGCCGTGCTCATCATGTGGCTGTGGGCGGGGCTCGTCTCCTGCGGTGCGGTGCTGACCAGCCTCTACAGCGGTCCGTGGATGTGGTGGAGCCTCGGCACGATGTTCGCGCTGACCGTCGCCCTCACCTTCCTCGTCCCGGTGCTCAAGAAGCCCGGCCACCCCGGGGCGGAAATCGTCGGTTCGGAGCCCACGGGGACTTTGTGATAGTTTTCACGAGCGGTCGGAGCACTGTTCGGACCGCCCCGCAGCACCGTTGACAGACCCCCTCCACAGGACGGCCGCCACCATGACGACCGAGTCGAAGCAGGACACCCGACCGGGTGCCTCCGTGCTCCTCGGGGCGGCCGGTGCGGCGCTCGTGGCGGGTCTCGTGATGACGCTCGTCGCCTGGTTGGTCGCCGACGCCACCGCGGTCCGCAGCGTCCTCCTGAGCACCCTGCTGGTGGTGGTGGTGATCGGCTTCGGCGTCTTCGTGCTCAACACGGTGGCCTCCGTCATGCCCGGTGCCACGGTGCTCGTGGCGCTCGTGACCTACGCCCTCCAGCTGGTCGTGATGGCCGCGGTCGTGCTCCAGCTCGTGCGCAGCGGGATGATGGCCGACACCCTCGACCGACGCTGGTTCGGGGGAGGCGTCGCGGTGGCCACGCTGGCCTGGATGGTGGCCCAGATCGTGGCCGCGACGCGGGCGCGGATCCCCGTCTACGACCTCCCGGAGGCGGGTGCGTGATGACCCACCACACCTGCTATCGTCCGGTTCGCGATGGCTCAGCGGAAGGCTCCGTCGATGCACTCGGACGAACCCCCTCACGGCGACCCCTGGTTGGCGTTCTCTTACCTCGTCTCGGGTGCAGCGGTCTACGGCCTCATCGGTTGGGGTCTCGATCGATGGCTGGGCACGAGATTCCTGGTCGCTGTCGGGATCGTGTTCGGGGTCGCGCTGGCGATCTACATGACTTTTGGTCGGTTCGGCGGGCTTGCCTCGCGGCAGGACAAGCAGAGCTAAGGCAGGAGAGAGAGTGAGCGTGCACGTGAGCCTGAGCGAGGCGACACCCGTAGCGGCGGAGGGTGGCGACGGTGGTTTCATCGCGCCCGGACCCGGCAGCTTCGAGCTGCCGCCGGTCTTCGAGGTCGCCGGCTTCGGCGTCACCAAGCCGATGCTGCTGCTGATCCTCTCCGCGGTGCTCATCCTGGCGTTCACGATCTCGGCCTCCCGCAACGCGCAGATGGTGCCGGGTCGGCTCCAGTTCGCGGGGGAGACGGTCTACGGCTTCGTGCGCAACACGCTCGCCCGCGACAACATCGGCAGCGAGCACTTCATGAAGTTCGTGCCCTACCTGTTCTCGCTGTTCATGTTCATCCTGGTGAACAACTACTACGGCATCTTCCCGTTCCTGCAGTTCCCCACGATGTCCCGCATCGGGTTCGTCATACCGCTCGCCCTCATCTCGTGGCTCATCTACATCGGTGCCGGCATGTGGAAGCACGGGGTGTTCGGATACTTCAAGCACGCCACCATGCCCGCGGGCGTCGGCGGGCCGATCCTGATCCTGCTGGTCCCGCTGGAGTTCTTCTCCAACATCCTCGTCCGGCCCGTCACGCTCACGCTGCGTCTGTTCGGCAACATGTTCGCCGGCCACCTGCTGCTGATCCTGTTCGCGACCGGCGGTGCGGCCCTGCTCACCAGCGGCAACGCGCTGTACGCCGGCGTGGGCATCCTGTCGTTCGCCCTCGGCATCGGGGTCAGCTTCCTGGAGATGCTGGTGATGTTCCTCCAGGCGTACGTCTTCACCCTGCTCAGCTCGATGTACATCGGGGAAGCGCTCGCGGACGAGCACTGACCCACCACAAGTTTCGCCAAACAGCGGCGCGATGGACGCGTCGCCGACGAAAGGAAAAGCCGTGGAAGGCTCCATCAACATGATCGGCCTCGGCCTCTCCGCCATCGGTCCCGGTGTCGGTATCGGCCTGATCTTCGCCGCGTTCATCAGCGGTGTCGCCCGTCAGCCCGAGGCCCAGAGCCGCCTGCAGTCGATCGCCATCCTTGGCTTCGTTCTCGCTGAGGCACTCTTCATCATCACCGTCGCGCTCGCGTTCGTCCTGCCCATCTGACGACCGTCCCCGCAGTAGGGAGATCACCTGTGTTCACCGTTGTCCAGGCGGCTGAAGAGGCGCACAACCCGCTCCTCCCGATCTTCTCGGAGATCGTGCTGGCGCTGATCGTCTTCGCGATCTTGTTCTTCGCGATCCGCAAGTTCGTCGTGCCGAGCTTCGAGAAGACGTTCGCCGAGCGCACCCAGGCGATCGAGGGTGGGCTGAGCGCGGCCGAGACCAAGCAGGCCGAGGCCGACGCCAAGCTCGCCGAGCTCGAGAAGCAGCTCGCCGACGCCCGGCACGAGGCCGCCCGCATCCGCGAGGAGGCTCGCGAGCAGGGCGCCCAGATCGTCGTCGAGATGCGTGAGCAGGCCCAGGCCGAGTCCTCGCGCATCATCGAGCACGGCAAGACGCAGATCGAGGCCGAGCGCCAGCAGGCGGTCACCTCCCTGCGGGCCGAGGTCGGCGCCCTCGCGACGACCCTCGCCGGTCGCATCGTCGGCGAGAGCCTGGACGACGAGGCTCGCCAGAGCCGGGTCGTCGAGCGCTTCCTCGCCGACCTCGAGTCCGATGGCTCGACCACCACCGGGAGCGGGGTCAACTGATGGCAGGCGCCCTGCGTGGAGCGTCCGCCGACGCCCTGGCAGCCCTCACCAGCGAGCTGGAGAGCACGCTGCGGGGCGGCGCGGACGCGAGCCGCATCGGCGACGACCTCTTCATGGTCTCGTCGGTGCTGCGCTCGGAGGCCGCGTTGCGGCGGGTGGCGACGGACGCGTCCGTCGATGCCTCCGCCAAGGCCGGCCTCGTCTCCGAGATCTTCGGCGGCAAGGTCGACCGGGGCACGATGGACCTGCTCGCGTCGGCCGTCGGCCGTCGCTGGACGGTCTCGCGGGACCTCGCCTACGCCCTCGAGCACCTCAGCGAGGTCGCCGTGGTCCGCTCGGCCGGTGGCGACTCCGGTCGTCTCGCCGACGAGCTGTTCGCGTTCGGTCGGGCGGTCAACGACAACCCCGGGCTGCGTGACGCCCTGTCCGACCCCTCGCGGTCGCAGGCCGACAAGGCAGCCCTGGTGCGGTCGCTCCTCGACGGCAAGGCGCTCCCGGCGACGGTGACCCTGGCCCAGCAGTCGCTGGCCGGGACCTACCGCACCGTGGCGGCCGCGCTCTCGACGTACCAGCAGGTGGCGGCCACCGTGCACGGCCAGCGCGTCGCCACCGTCCGGGTGGCGCACCCGCTGTCCGACGCCGATCGCCAGCGCCTCACCGACGCGCTGTCGCGGCAGTACGACCGCCAGATCCACCTCAACGTGGTGGTGGACCCCGATGTCCTCGGCGGCATCAAGGTCGAGGTCGGCGACGACGTCATCGACGGCACCGTCGCCAACCGCCTCGACGAGGCCCGGCGCAAGCTCGCCGGCTGACGACCCCGCCCCTCACCACCCCGCACCCACCTAGAACTTTTCGAGCAGACGAGAGTAAGGAAGACAGATGACGGAGCTTTCGATCCGTCCGGACGAGATCCGGGACGCGCTGCAGCGCTTCGTGTCCGACTACAAGCCTGAGTCGGCCAGCAAGGAAGAGGTCGGCACCGTCGCCGAGGCGGCGGACGGCATCGCCCGCGTCAGCGGCCTGCCCTCCGTGATGGCCAACGAGCTGCTCGAGTTCGAGGACGGCACGCTGGGCATCGCGCTCAACCTCGACACGCGCGAGATCGGCGTCGTGGTCCTGGGTGACTTCGACAAGATCGAGGAGGGCCAGTCCGTGCGACGCACGGGCGAGATCCTCTCGGTCCCGGTCGGCGACGGCTACCTCGGACGCGTCGTGGACCCGCTCGGCACCGCGATCGACGGCCTGGGCGAGATCACTCCGCTCGAGGGACGTCGTGCGCTGGAGCTCCAGGCTCCCGGCGTCATGGTGCGCAAGTCGGTGCACGAGCCGCTGGCGACCGGCATCAAGGCGATCGACGCCCTGACGCCCATCGGCCGCGGCCAGCGCCAGCTCATCATCGGTGACCGGTCGACGGGCAAGACGACGATCGCGATCGACACGATCATCAACCAGAAGGCCAACTGGGAGTCCGGTGACCCGGACAAGCAGGTGCGCTGCATCTACGTCGCCATCGGCCAGAAGGGCTCGACCATCGCCGCGGTGCGTGGCGCCCTCGAGGAGGCCGGCGCGCTGGAGTACACGACGATCGTCGCGTCACCCGCCTCCGACTCCGCCGGCTTCAAGTACCTCGCCCCCTACACCGGCTCGGCCATCGGCCAGCACTGGATGTACGACGGCAAGCACGTCCTGATCGTCTTCGACGACCTGACCAAGCAGGCCGAGGCCTACCGCGCCGTGTCGCTGCTGCTGCGCCGCCCGCCGGGTCGTGAGGCCTACCCGGGTGACGTGTTCTACCTGCACAGCCGGCTGCTCGAGCGTTGCGCCAAGCTCTCCGACGAGATGGGCAAGGGGTCGATGACCGGCCTGCCGATCATCGAGACCAAGGCCAACGACGTGTCGGCGTTCATCCCGACCAACGTCATCTCGATCACCGACGGCCAGATCTTCCTGCAGTCGGACCTGTTCGCGGCTAACCAGCGCCCCGCCATCGACGTGGGTGTCTCGGTCTCGCGAGTGGGTGGCTCGGCCATGACCAAGGCGATGAAGGCCGTCACCGGCTCGCTCAAGGTCGACCTGGCGCAGTTCCGCGCCATGGAGGCCTTCGCCATGTTCGCCTCGGACCTCGACGCCGCCTCGCGCCAGCAGCTCGACCGCGGCCAGCGCCTGATGGCCCTGCTCAAGCAGCCGCAGTACTCGCCGTACCCCGTCGAGGAGATGACCGTGTCCCTGTGGACCGGCACCTCGGGCCGCCTGGACAAGGTGCCCACCGACGACGTGCTCCGCTTCGAGAACGAGTTCCTCGACTACCTGCGTCGCAGCCACGAGGGCATCCTCGCCGGCATCCGCGAGTCGCAGAAGTTCGAGGACTCCACCGAGTCGGAGCTCGAGAAGGCGTACGACTCCTTCCTCGACCAGTTCGAGACCTCGGACGGCCAGAGCATCAAGGCCGGCAAGGAGGAGCACGTCGCTCTCGAGGACGAGGACGTCGAGCAGGAGCAGATCGTCAAGCAGAAGCGGAGCTGACGATGGCTCTCTCGGTACGTGAGTACCGCGCGCGGATCAAGTCGACGGAGTCGATGAAGAAGATCACGCGTGCCATGGAGCTCATTGCCGCGTCCCGCATCATCAAGGCGCAGCAGCGGGCCCAGTCGGCCGCGCCGTACGCCCGTGAGCTCACGCGTGCGGTCTCGGCCGTCGCGACCTTCTCCAACGTCGACCACGCGCTGACGGTGGAGCCCGAGGACCCCAAGAAGGCGGCGATCCTGATCGTCACCTCCGACCGGGGTCTCGCGGGTGCCTACTCCTCGAATGTCCTCAAGGAGGCCGAGCGCCTCGTCGAGAAGCTCAAGGAGGAGGGCAAGGAGGTCGACATCTACGTCTCCGGCCGCAAGGGCGAGGCCTACTTCAAGTTCCGGCAGCGCCGTGTGGTGCAGTCGTGGACGGGCTTCTCCGACCAGCCGACGTACGACGTCGCCAGCGACATCGGCTCGACGCTGATCTCGGCGTTCCTCAACGAGACCGGTGTGGAGCCCGAGGAGGGCACCGCGCCGGGTGTCGACGAGGTGCACGTGGTCTACACGCGCTTCCGCTCGATGTTGGCCCAGGAGCCGGTGGCGCTGCGCATGCTGCCGCTGGAGGTCGTGGAGGGCGAGGAGAAGCCCACCGAGGCCGAGCTGCTGCCGCTCTACGAGTTCGAGCCCTCGCCGTCCGAGGTGCTCGACTCCCTGCTCCCGCGCTACGTCCAGAGCCGGATCTTCTTCGCCCTGCTGCAGGCGGCCGCCTCCGAGCTGGCCGCCCGTCAGAAGGCGATGAAGTCCGCCACGGACAACGCCGACGAGCTCATCAAGAAGTACAAGCGCATCGCCAACCAGGCACGCCAGGCTGGCATTACCCAGGAAATCAGCGAGATCGTCGGTGGCGTCAACGCCCTTGCCGACGCACAAGCCGGGAGTGAGTGAACATGACTGCCACTGTTGAAGAGACGACCCACCAGGCCGGCGGCTCGGTCGGCCGCATCGCCCGCGTCATCGGGCCGGTCGTGGACATCGAGTTCCCGTCCGACGCGATGCCGCCCATCTACAACGCACTGACGTGCGAGTTCGAGCTCGGCGGCGAGAAGCAGTCGATCATCCTCGAGGTCGCCCAGCACATCGGCGACGGCATGGTCCGCGCCATCTCGATGAAGCCCACCGACGGCCTCGTCCGCGGTGGCCAGATCACCGACACCGGCGCCTCGATCACCGTGCCCGTGGGCGACGTGACGCTGGGCAAGGTGTTCAACACCACCGGTGACTGCCTCAACCTCGCCGAGGGCGAGACGCTGGACGTCAAGGAGCGGTGGGGCATCCACCGCAAGGCGCCCGCGTTCGACCAGCTCGAGTCGAAGACGCAGATGTTCGAGACCGGCATCAAGGTCATCGACCTACTCACCCCCTATGTGCAGGGCGGCAAGATCGGCCTGTTCGGTGGTGCCGGCGTCGGCAAGACGGTGCTCATCCAGGAGATGATCGCCCGTGTCGCCAAGGACCACGGTGGTGTGTCGGTGTTCGCCGGTGTCGGCGAGCGCACCCGTGAGGGCAACGACCTCATCGTCGAGATGGAGGAGGCCGGCGTCATCGGCCAGACCGCCCTCGTCTTCGGCCAGATGGACGAGCCGCCGGGCACCCGCCTTCGCGTCGCGCTGTCGGCCCTCACGATGGCGGAGTACTTCCGCGACGTGCAGAAGCAGGACGTCCTGCTCTTCATCGACAACATCTTCCGCTTCACCCAGGCCGGCTCCGAGGTCTCCACGCTGCTCGGTCGCATGCCGTCCGCGGTGGGCTACCAGCCCAACCTCGCCGACGAGATGGGCCAGCTGCAGGAGCGCATCACCTCGACGCGTGGTCACTCGATCACGTCGCTGCAGGCGATCTACGTGCCCGCGGACGACTACACCGACCCCGCGCCGGCCACGACGTTCGCCCACCTCGACGCGACCACCGAGCTCTCGCGAGAGATCGCCTCGCTCGGTATCTACCCCGCGGTGGACCCGCTGACGTCGACGTCGCGGATCCTCGACCCGCAGTACATCGGCGAGGAGCACTACCGCTGCGCGGTCCGGATCAAGCAGATCCTGCAGCGCAACAAGGAGCTCCAGGACATCATCGCCATCCTCGGTGTCGACGAGCTCTCCGAGGAGGACAAGATCATCGTGTCCCGGGCGCGCCGCATCCAGCGCTTCCTCTCGCAGAACACCTACGTGGCCAAGCAGTTCACCGGCATCGAGGGCTCGACGGTCCCCGTGGCCGACACCATCGAGGCGTTCAACAAGATCGCGGACGGCGAGTACGACCACGTCGCCGAGCAGGCGTTCTTCATGTGCGGTGGTCTCGACGACGTCGAGGCCAAGTGGGCTGAGATCCAGAAGACGCTCTGATGGCCGACTACGGGAGCCTCCAGGTCGAGCTGGTCGCGGCCGACCGCCTGGTGTGGTCGGGCGAGGCCAAGATGGTCATCGCCCGCACCACGGAGGGCGACGTCGGCATCCTGCCCGGGCACGCCCCGATGCTCTCGGTGATCATCGAGGGTGTCGTCGACGTGCAGACCGCCGAGGGCGAGACGTGGATCGCGGCCGTGGACGCCGGCTTCCTGTCGGTGGCCAACAACCGGGTCTCGATCCTGTCGGAGCACGCGGAGATGTCGCACGAGATCGACCTGGAGAAGGCACGCCAGGACCTCGAGCGGGCGCAGTCCAGCGGCGAGAACGACGACGCCGCCCAGGAGGCGGTCCGCCGCGCCGAGGCCCGCATCCGGGCCGTCGAGCGGGCGTCCTGACGGAGTGACGAAGACCTGACGCTAGGGTGAGCGCACGGACCTCTCGGTCCGTGCGCTCACTGCGTTCGGCGGTGGCAACAGGGAGGCGTGGATGCCGGTGTGGCAGTGGCTGCTCGAGTTCGCGGGCGTCCTGCTGGTCCTGCCCCTGCTGTACGGCGTCGCCCTGATCGTGCGTCGTCGGTTCCTGTCCCGCAACGGCGGCACGTTCGAGCTGAGCTACCGCATGCGCACCACCCACCCGGGCCGGGGCTGGCTGCTGGGCCTGGGCCGCTACAGCGGTGACTCCCTGGAGTGGTTCCGGATCTTCTCCCTCTCGCCGAGGCCGCGGATGTCCTGGTCGCGCCAGCAGATGACCTACTCCGGACGCCGCGACCTCGTCGGTGCGGAGGAGATGTCCCTGTACGCCGGACACGTCGTGGTGTGCTGCTCGACGCCCGCCGGGGGACCCTTCGAGATCGCCATGAGCGAGGCCTCGCTGACCGGTTTCCAGGCCTGGATCGAGGCCGGTCCGCCCGGCGCCGACTGGGACCGCAACCGCAATCGGGCGTGACCGCAGCGCTTCCCCGCGGGTCTCAGGCGCTCCGGGCCGGTCCCGTGGAGGCGCCCACGCGCAGCTCGACCGGCAGCACCACGTCGGGCGCCGGCTCCCCGGCCACGAGCGCGAGCAGGGCGGTCGCGGTGGCGTGCCCCTTGTCGCGCAGGGATTGGACCACCGTGGTGAGCTCGAGGTCGAGCCACGGGGTCGGCACGCCGTCGAAGCCGGCGACGCTGAGGTCGCCGGGGACGTCGAGGCCGAGCCGACGGGCCTCGGCCACGACCGCCGCCGCCTGCACGTCGCTCTGGCACACGACGGCGGTCACGTCGGGCCCGCCGGCCAGGTAGTCGGCTGCGAGGCGCTGGGCCGCGGCGGTGTCGCTCGGGCAAGCCCCGATCACCTCGGCCTCCGGGAAGACCTCGCGCAGGCCGGCGAGGCGCTCGCGCTGGGGGTGGGACGGCTCGAGCATGAGGGTGGCGACCCGTCGGTGGCCGAGGCCGGCCAGGTGGCGGGCGAGGTGCGCGGTGCCGGCGCGGCTCTCGACGTCGACGGACGTCACCCCCGGCCAGTCGGGACCCTCGACCACCACGATGGGGACCCCGCGCGCCGTGTAGTCGTCGTACGCCGGCCAGGACTCACGGCCGCAGATGTTGTAGACGATCCCGTCGAGGGGGAGCAGCGGCTGCTCGTGGACGTCGGAGTCGCCCATGAGCAGCAGTCCGAGGCCGGCAGCGCCGAGCACCTCGGAGACGGCGTCGAGCATCGGCAGGGCGGCGGGGTCGCGGAAGGCCGTGCTCAGCTGGCCGAGGGCGATGCCGACGACGCCGCTGCGCCCCTGCCGCAGGTGCCGGGCGATCGGGTTGGGGCCGGCATAGCCGAGTGCGGTGGCCGCGTCGAGGACGCGCTGCCGGGTGGTCCCGGACACGGGCTTGTTGCCGGAGAAGGCGAGAGACGCCGTGGACAGGGACACGCCGGCAGCACTCGCGACGTCCGCGAGGGTCGGGGTGCGACTTGGTCCGTCCATGGCGGAGAGGGTACCGTCGAATCGATTCGATCGAAACGTTTCGACCAGGAGTGCGCTCGTGCCCCAGCTCATCGCCGCCCGCAACGCCGTCGGGCTGGCCTTCATCCTCAACGGACTCTGCTTCGCCAGCTGGGTGTCCCGCATCCCGGAGGCGCGCGACGGGTTCGGGCTGAGCAACGGCGGGCTGGGCGTGCTTCTCCTCATGATCGCCATCGGCTCGCTCGTGGCCCTGCCGTCGACCGGCGCTGCGATCGGGCGCTGGGGCACGGTCCGGGTGCTGCGCGCCGGTGCCGTCATGGCCGCGCTCGGGCTCGGCACCGCCGGGCTCGCGCTCGGTGACTCGCTGGTCGTCACCGGCATCGCGCTTCTGTTCTACGGCGTCGGCATCGGCGTGTGGGACGTGGCCATGAACGTCGAGGGCGCCGAGGTGGAGCGTCGCCTCGGTCGCACGGTGATGCCGCGCTTCCACGCCGGCTTCAGCCTGGGCACGGTCGTCGGGGCTCTGGCCGGTGCCGGGCTGGTCGCGCTCGACGTGCCGAGTGCGCCGCACCTCGTCCTGGTGGTCGTCGTCTCGGCCGCCGTGGTCTGGCGGGGCGCGGCCGCGTTCCTGCCGGTGCCGGAGGTCGAGGAGTCGGGTCAGACCTCCGCCGCCCGCGCCTGGCTCGAGCCGAGGACCCTGCTCATCGGCGTCATGGTGCTGGCCCTCGCGATGACCGAGGGCACCGCCAACGACTGGCTCGCGGTCGCCCTCGTCGACGGGTACGACGTCTCGCACGCGGTCGGCGTGGCCGGCTTCGGGCTCTTCGTCGCCGCGATGACCGCCTGCCGCTTCGCCGGCACCCATCTGCTCGACCGGTGGGGGCGCACGGCCGTGCTCTGGTCGACGATGGCCGCCGCCGGCCTGGGCGTCCTGCTGATCGTGCTCGGCGGCCACCCGGCGCTCGTGGTGGCCGGCATCGTCCTCTGGGGAGCGGGTGCGTCCCTGGGCTTCCCGGTCGGGATGAGTGCCGCCGCGGACGACCCGGCCCGGGCCGCGGCGCGGGTGAGCGTCGTCTCGACCATCGGGTACGCCGCCTTCCTCGCCGGGCCCCCGCTCCTCGGCTTCGTCGGCGACCAGGTCGGCACGCTCGACGCGCTGCTCGTCGTCGCCGTCCTGCTCGTCCCGGCGGCGCTCGCCGTCCCGGCCGCGCGCAAGCCGACGAGCCAGTCGGTCGGCTCGCCGGCCTGACGCAGCATTACGTCGCGCGGTCCCGACCCGAGCAGCGGGACTCGGGCGGCCCTGACGCCGGGCGCCATGACTGGTGCGGCAGCAGGCTCAGGCAGCTCGTCCGAGGAGCATGCGTGCTGCGAGAAGCTCGGCCGGCGAGGCGCTGTCACGGTCGATCGGCTGGGCCGGAGCTCGCGAGAGGTGCACGTGGCCGGTGGGGGTCGTCAGCGCCACTTCGGTCACGGCCAGCGGATCGGCCACCGGCTCGTGCCGCCATCCGGGCGACTCCTTGGCGTAGTTGCAGCCCTCGCAGAGGCCTTGCGCGTTGTCGGCCGAGGTGGCTCCGCCTCGCTCACGGGAGACCACGTGGTCGCGGTGCCTGATCGGGGCGTTGCAGAACGGTGTGCGGCAGCGTCGGTCGCGCAGGTCGACCAGCTCCGCGAGCGAGCCTCGGAAGAAGCTCGAGGCGGACTCCATCGCGACGAGCGCGCCGGTCCGCGGCATGGCGAACAACCGCTGCACGGTCGAGCCCAGGTGCTGGGCGCCGGCGACGGCCAGCTGGCGGGAGACCGACGCCGGCACGTAGCCGGCGCCGAGGACGTAGCCGGGCTCGGTGCTCTCGCCCAGCAGGGTCTCGGCGCTCACGACCACCTTGAGGGCCGTCGGAGCGGGTGTGGTGCGACCGAGGCCGCCCAGGCGCTCGACGAGCGTGTCGGCCAGGAGATGTCCTCGGCCACGCTCGTCGCCACCGGCCCGCGCCGCCTCGGCCGCGTCGTTGAGCGACGTCATGATCATGGAGAGGTCGGTCGCCGGCAGGACTGCACTCAGGTGGCCCATGCCGTCGCCGATGATGCGACCGCTGACGCGCCGCTTGGTCCGGGCCCGTGCGTGGCGGGCCAGCCAGCCCTCCTCGTCCCGGCTCAGCACCTCACGCCGGACCAGGTCGCGGAGGTCCGCGTCACCCATCCCCGGCAGGTCGGGCCGGATCGCCGCGTCGACAGCCTGTCGTTGCGCGGCGGTGAGATCGGCCGTCTCGGTCGCGATGATCTCTGCCCGTCGCTCGTTGAGGTCGCCGCGCTCCAGCGCGGCCATCGTCTGCGGGAGGTCGTGGAGGAGGGCTCGGGCGAGCCGCAGCTTGCGGCGTCCCTCGTGCGGCGACTCCCGCCGCGCCAGTCCCAGCTCCATGCCGATGCCGGCGTCGGGGCTCGTCCGCCGCCGGCGCGGCTCCAGTGCCCGACGCGCCTGGTCCTGGGCCTGACGGTGCTGGTCGATCTCGCGGGCGATGCGGGCCTGGGCGGCGCAGATCGCGGACTTGAGGCGCTCGAGCTCGTCGATCTGGTCGATGCCCTCCCGGGGGTCGCGGGCGGGGGAGATGTCGAGGACCGTCGCTCGAAGGGCGCGCACCAGCTCGGCGGGAGCCGGTAGCTCCATGAGGTCAGTCTCGAGACGGTCGAACATGTGTTCGATTCTACGCTTGCCGCGCATGCAAGGCAACCCCTCAGGACGTCCTGTGGACTGTCTCTCCGACTCGTCAGTGGGCCGCGGTGACCAGCACCCGTCGCCCCTGAACGCGTCGTCAGGACGAGCGCCCCGACCGCGACGGTTGCGTACGCCCGCATGTCCTTCCGGTCGACCAGCACCTGCAGCACGGTGGTGATGCTCGTGGACCCGCCGGGCGAGGCGAGCGTTGCCCGCCCGACCATGCACTGGACGTTGCTAGGTTCCGCGGATGGACATCACGCGCATCGGGCCGGCCGACTGGGAGACCTTCCGGGAGGTGCGTCTGGAGTCCCTGGCCGAGTCGCCGGCGGCCTTCGGCTCCCGGCACGCCGACTGGGTCGACGCACCCGCCGAGCGTTGGCGGTCCCGCGTGACCCAGGTCCCGCTGAACCTCGTGGCACGTGAGGAGACTCAAGTGGTCGGAGTCGTCAGTGGGCAGCTCGTCGACGACGACTGGGTGGAGCTGATCTCCATGTGGGTGGCTCCGGCCGCCCGCGGGACGGGTGCTGCCGGCCGGCTCATCGACGGTGTCGTCGAGTGGGCCGCCAGTCAGGGGAGGGCGACCTTCCTGATGGTCCGCACCGACAACCGGCGAGCACGGACGGCGTACGAACATGCGGGGTTCGTGGACGTGGGTGTCCCGGAGGGCTGGCCGGACGACGGGCCCGAGGAGCGCCGGATGGAGCGGCGCCGATCGGAGCCTGATGGCCAGCATGGATGACTCGTCCCTGGCCGCGTTGCCGACCCTGACGACGGAGCGCCTGAGGCTGCGTCCGGTCACGGCCGACGACCTGGACCTGATGATCTCGCTCAACAGCGACCCGGCCGTCATGACCTTCGTCCGGGGCCGCGCTGCCACCGCGCAGGAGACGGCCGACGAGTGGCGCCAGCGGTGGGAACGCCAGAGCGACCCCGCGCGCGGACTCGGTTACTGGGCGGACTCGGTTACTGGGCGGGCTTCGACGGGGCGGCCTTCGTGGGCTGGTGGTCGGCGTCGTCGTTCGAGGGGCGTCCAGAGGTGTCCGGGGTGGGCTATCGGCTGACGGCGGCGTCCTGGGGGAGGGGCCTGGCCATCGAGGGCGCCCGGGTGATGGTCGACCAGGCCTTTGCCCGGCCCGAGATCGCCCGGGTCCTCGCCAGCACGATGGCCGCCCACACCGGCTCGCGACGCGTGCTGGAGAAGCTCGGCATGGTGCACACCGCCTCCTGGGCGGCGAACGAGAAGCACGAGGTCCCGGGATGGCGGGACGGCGAGGTCGGCTACGAGCTGGCCCGCGCCTCCTGGCAGGCCGGGCATCGACGCGGTCAGTGACCGGGAGGACTCCGACGAGACGCCAGGCGGGAGACGGCAGCGAGGGCTGAGACTCCAACGACCCAGGTCAGGCCCACCGCGAAGCTCCGCGAGATGTCGGTCAGCAGCCCCACTGCGGTGAGCCCAGTGACCCCGACTGCAAGCACGCCGAGGAAGACCGCCACCGCACTCGCGATCTCGACCGCCTGCTCCTGGCGCGCCTCCGGTGACCTCATCCCGCCATCGTGCCAGTCCGCAGAGCCTGGGGGCAGGAGTCAGCCCAGCGTCCGACGCATGACGAGGCGCGGCATCCGGCTGGCCACGGCGTCGGTCTGCCCGACGACCTCGAAGCCGGCCCGCTCGAACATCGCGCGGGTGCCGACGAAGGCCATCGTGGTGTCCATCCGCCCCTCGGGGTCGACGGGGTGCGCCTCGACGGCCGGGGCGCCGCGCGAGGCGGCGTACGCGACGGCGCCCTCGATGAGGTGCCCGGTCACGCCCTGCTTGCGGTGCCCGCCGCGGACCACGAGGCAGATGATGCTCCAGACGGGCAGGTCATCGACGGGGCGGATCAGCCGGGAGGCGGCGAGCCGGGGGATCTCGTCGCGCGGCGCGACGTGGCACCACCCGACCGGGACGTCGTCGCGGTAGGTCACCACGCCGAACGACGAGCGCCCGGAGGCCAGGGCCCGGGCGGCGTCCTCGCGGGAGCCGCTGCCGAGCTCCTCGATCTCCTTCACGCGGAGGCGGTGGGAGAGGCACCAGCAGTGCGTGCTGCGCCGGTGCGGGTTGATGACGTCCGCGAAGTCGTCGAAACGCGCCGCAGTGACCGGGTGGGTCGTCCACGCCGCGGTGTCAGCCATCCTCGAACAACCCCCTGATGTCGTCGGCGCTGATGCCTTGCGTGGAGGCGCCGCCGCCGTCGATCACCCGGGCGAAGAGCTCGGCCTTGCGGGCCTTGAGGGCCATGACCTTCTCCTCGATGGTGTCGGTGGCGACGAGCCGGTAGACGTGGACGTGCTTGTCCTGACCGATGCGGTGCGCCCGGTCGACCGCCTGTGCCTCGGCCGCGGGGTTCCACCACGGGTCGAGGACGTAGACGTAGTCGGCCTCCGTGAGGGTAAGGCCGACCCCGCCGGCCTTGAGGCTGATCAGGAAGACCGGCGCCTCGGCCCGGCGGAACGCCTCGATCACGGCCTCGCGGTCGCGGGTGCTCCCGTCCAGCTGCACGGTGGGGATGCCGTCGGCGTCCAGCCGCTCGCGGACCCGGGCGAGGAAGGAGGTGAACGTGCTGAACACCAGGGCCTGGTGGCCCTCGGCGGTCACCTCCGCCAGGTGCTCGGCGAGCAGCGAGACCTTGGCCGAGCCGACGTGGTCGTGGTCGGGGTCGACCAGGGCCGGGTCGAGGGCCAGCTGCCGCAGCTTGGTCAGCGCGCTGAAGATGGCCACCCTGTTGCGGTCGAAGTCCTCGACGAGTCCGAGGATCTTCTGGCGCTCCTTGGCCAGGTGGGTGTCGTAGATCTTGCGGTGCCGCGGCTCCAGGTCGACCTCGAGCACCTGCTCCTGCTTGGGCGGGAGGTCGGCGGCGACGAGCTCCTTGGTGCGACGCAGCAGGAACGGGCGGATCCGCCGGCGGAAACGGTCGAGCGCCGCCTGGTCGCCGTCCTTCTCGACGGGGCCGACCACCATGTCGCGGAAGCGGCGCGGCACGGGGTAGAGGCCGGGTGCCGTGATGGAGAGGAGGGACCACAGCTCCATCAGCCTGTTCTCGAACGGCGTGCCGGTCACGGCCAGCCGGAAGTCGGCGTCCACTGCCCGGGCCGCGGCGTAGGTCTTGCCCTGGTGGTTCTTGACCTGCTGGGCCTCGTCGAGGACCAGCCCGCTCCACCGGCGCGAGACGAACTGCTCGCGCTCGAGGCGCAGCAGGGCGTAGGTCGTGACCACCACGTCGTGGTCGCGGGCGATGGCGGCGACGTCGTCGGTGCGCCGGCTGACGACCCCCACCCGGAGGCCCGGCGCATGGGTCACCGCCTGCTGGCGCCAGGCGGTCACCACGCTGGTCGGGGCGACCACGAGGAAGGGGTCCTCGACCCCTCCGCGGATGACGGCGTGCTGCACGAGCGCGAGCACCTGCAGCGTCTTGCCCAGCCCCATGTCGTCGGCGAGGATCCCGCCGAGGCCGTGCTGGTGGAGGAAGGCCAGCCACCAGAAGCCCTCCAGCTGGTAGGGCCGCAACGCGGTGGTGAGACCCACGGGGTCGGGCTGGGGGATCTCGGTGAGGTCGCGCAGTGCGACCGCCCGGTCGGCCCACGTCGCGGCCTGCGCGTCGACGACCCCCAGCTCGGTGAGCTCGGCCCACACGCTGAGGTCGGTCGTGCCGACGCTGACCCGCGTGTCGTCCCCCTCGCGCAGCTGGGCGGCCGCCGCGACGGCCTCGTGCAACCGGGCGAACTCCGGCCGGTCGAGGGCGACGTACAGCCCGCTGGGCAGGACGAGGAACTCGTCGCCGCGGGTCACCGCGGCGAGCACGTCGGGCAGCGGGACCTGCTCGCCGTCGACGCTCACCTGCACCTCGAGGTCGAGCCAGTCCGTGTGGTCGGGCTGCCGCTCGGCCAGGGTGAAGGCGATCTCCGGGGCGCTCGCCGACTCCCGGAAGTCGGGGGCCTCGACCTCCGTCACCGTGACGTCAGGAAGCGTGGCGAGGTGGGGGAGGTCGTGGAGGGCCAGGGACAGCGCGTCGCCGCCCGAGGCCGAGGTGAGGCCCACCAGGTGGTCGGCGACCGTGGCCAGGACGGCGCGCTCCGCCGCCGGGTCGCGCACCCCGCCGAGCGACTCGGGGGACGTCGCGTCGCACCGCGCGTCGCCGTAGGCCCACTGCCAGGCGAGGGTGGCGTGCGTCGACGAGCGCCACGTGACGGTGAGGTGGAGGTGGGGGCGCGGTGGTGTGGGCACGTCCAGCGACCCGTCCGAGGACGCGACCTCGACGTGCCGCGTCAGGGGCGCCAGTGCCTCGAGGAAGGTGTCCTGGTCGTCGGCCTCGACCACGAGGGGCGGCCCCACGAGCAGCTCGGCCAGGGCGTCGGACAGCGGCTCGGCCAGGTCGGCGATGAGGACGTCGTCACCCTCGACCAGCACCAGCGAGGTCACCGGTCGCCCGACCGGGGTGACGAGGTCGCCGCGCCAGCGTCTGTCGTCGACCTCGGTGAGGATCGTGAGCTCCGTCGCGGTGCCGCGACGGACGAGGTCGGCAGCCACCCGCGCCGGTCCGGAGCTCAGGGAGAGCGAGCCGACGCCCGCTCCGGGCACCAGGGTGACGCCGGCGGCCACGGCCGCGCGCAGCGCCGGCACCAGGCGGTCGCCGTAGTCGTCGAGCAGGGGTGCCGAGCCCGACACGAGGTAGGAGTGCATGCTGACCAGCCCTCGCTGCAGGACCTGCAGGGCCTCGACCTGCGCCGGCACGTAGCGGTCCGACGCGGTGGGCCCGGAGAGGTCCGGCCAGTCGGCGCCGCTGCGCGCCCAGCCCTGGCGTGCGCCCGGTCGCACGGGACGCAGGGTGAAGTCGCCGGGGGTGCCCCGCGACCAGCGGGAGGTGGGCCGCCGGGAGATCTCCAGCCCGAGGGACGTCCCGGACATCGTGGACCTCGCGCGGCGGTCGAGCTCGCTGCTCAGCCGGGCCAGCCGCTGCTGCCAGAGCGGCTGCGACGGCACGGGAGGGGCGCCGCGCAGGCGCAGGGCGACGGCCGCGCCGTGCTTGCACATCCGCGCGACCGGGCACGAGCAGGCGCTGAAGACCCAGTCGGACGTCTCGTTGACCTCGGCGTGGAACTGCACGGCGTACGGCGTGGGGGCGGTGCCCCACACGTCGGCGGTGACGGTCAGGCTGCTGGAGGTCTCGTGCACGGCCTCCAGCGCCACGACCCCGTCGAGGATGGCGCGGGCGCGGACCAGCGTGCCCGGGTCGTAGAACCGGGCCAGGTAGTCGTCGGTCAGCGCGTCGCGGATCCCCATGGCCCGGTCATCGTGGCACCGACCGCGGACATCCGGCAGCGCTCGTCCACAGGCGCCTACTCGCCGCGCTCGCCACCGGGGACCCACAGCACGTCTCCCTGCGCACGGTTGGCGTGCCGGGCGAGGATGAAGAGCAGGTCCGAGAGACGGTTGAGGTAGGTGATCGAGAGCTTGTTCATCGACGCCTCGTGCTCGGACCAGGCCGCCCACGCGGACCTCTCCGCGCGGCGTACGACGGTGCGCGCGACGTGCAGGTGCGCGGCGCCGGACGTGCCGCCGTTGAGGATGAAGGACCGCAGGTTGGGCAGCTGCTCGTTGTAGTGGTCGCACCAGCCCTCGAGGCGGTCGACGTAGTCCTGCTCGATGCGCAGCGGCGGGTACTCCGGGTCGGGGACCACGGGCGTGCACAGGTCGGCACCCACGTCGAAGAGGTCGTTCTGCACGTGGGTGAGGACCGTGACCACGTCGGCGTCCAGGTCGCTCAGGGCGAGCGCCAGCCCGAGGTGCGCGCCGGCCTCGTCGACGTCGGCGTACGCGTGCAGCCGGGAGTCGTTCTTGGAGGTCTCGCTCATGTCGCCGAGGCGGGTGGTGCCGGCGTCGCCGGTGCGGGTGTAGATGCGGGTGAGGTTGACCATGCTCCGACCCTATCGATGACCCCACCCGCGGTCCGACCCGGCAAAAAAGGGGAGGCGGCGGTGCAACCAACTCGGGTACAACTGCGTCATAGTGAGTGCCACGTCACATTCTGGGAGTGCCGGGGGGTGCCGACAGAGGGGGAGACACGATGGACATCACGACGAACGGGCCGGTCCTGTCGTTGCACGGTGACTTCGACGTGCGCAGCACGTGGGAGGTCCGCGCCGCCATCTACGACCACCTCGAGGGCTGCCTCGACGAGGACGTCGTCATCGACATGGCCCACGTCGACAACATCGACGTCACCGCGCTGCGCGTGCTGGCCGTGGCCACCTGCCAGGCCTGGCTCGACGGGCACCACCTCACCGTCCGCAACTGCGGGCCCGCGGTCCGACGGATGATGCACCTGACCCGCCTGGCGCGGGCCATCGAGGTCGAGCGGGCCGTCGCCTCGGCCTGACCCCGGGTGGGGTTGCTCACATTTCCAACCGGTGACTCACCGGTAACCACGGGCCTACATTGACCCCATGACTGACTCCGAGGTCCAGGTCCCGTCGGCCGCCCCCGAGGCCGCACGTCCCGCGAAGGACCGGCCGTGGGTGATGAGGACGTACGCCGGCCACTCGACGGCGGCGGCCTCCAACGCGCTCTACCGGACCAACCTGGCCAAGGGGCAGACCGGCCTGTCGGTCGCCTTCGACCTGCCGACGCAGACCGGCTACGACCCCGACTCGCCGCTGAGCCGCGGGGAGGTCGGCAAGGTCGGTGTCCCGGTCCCGCACCTCGGCGAGATGCGCCGGCTCTTCGAGGACATCCCGCTGACCGGGATGAACACCTCCATGACCATCAACGCGACCGCCATGTGGATGCTGGCGATGTACCAGGTGGCCGCCGAGGAGCAGAACGGGCTCACCGCCGACTCCAGCCCGGAGGAGCGCAGCGCGGTGGCGCACCAGCTCGCCGGGACGACGCAGAACGACATCATCAAGGAGTACCTCTCCCGCGGGACCTACGTCTTCCCGCCCGAGCACTCGCTGCGCCTGATCGGCGACATGATCGCCTACACGGTCCACGAGATCCCGAAGTGGAACCCGATCAACATCTGCAGCTACCACCTCCAGGAGGCGGGGGCGACGCCGACGCAGGAGCTCGCCTACGCGCTCTGCACGGCGATCGCCGTCCTCGACCAGGTCAAGGCGGCCGGCCAGGTCGACGAGCAGGACTTCGAGAAGGTCGTCGGGCGGATCTCCTTCTTCGTCAACGCCGGGGTCCGCTTCATCGAGGAGACCTGCAAGATGCGGGCCTTCGTGCGGCTCTGGGACGAGATCACCCGGGAGCGGTACGGCGTGACTGACGAGAAGATGCGCCGCTTCCGCTACGGCGTCCAGGTCAACTCCCTCGGTCTCACCGAGGCCCAGCCGGAGAACAACGTGCAGCGCATCGTCCTGGAGATGCTCGGCGTGACGCTGTCCAAGAACGCCCGGGCGCGCGCCGTACAGCTCCCGGCGTGGAACGAGGCCCTCGGCCTCCCGCGGCCGTGGGACCAGCAGTGGTCGCTGCGGCTGCAGCAGGTGCTGGCCTTCGAGTCCGACCTGCTGGAGTACGACGACATCTTCGACGGCTCGCACGTCATCGAGGCCAAGGTCGCGTTCCTCGTGGCGAGCGCCAAGGCGGAGATCGACCGCGTCCAGGCCCTCGGCGGCGCGATCGCGGCCGTCGAGTCGGGCTACATGAAGCAGGCGCTCGTCAGCGCCCATGCGGCCCGCCGCGCCCGGATCGAGAACGGCGACGAGATCATCGTCGGCGTCAACAAGTACGACACCACGGAGCCGTCGCCGCTCACCGCCAACCTCGACGAGGCGATCATGGCCGCGGACCCGGCCGCGGAGCAGTCCGCGCTGGACTCCGTCGCGGACTGGAAGGCGCACCGCGACGAGGCCGCGGTCACCGAGGCGCTCGCGACGCTGGCCGCCGACGCCAAGACCGACAAGAACCTCATGCACGCCACCCTGGCCGCCGCCCGCGCGGGCGCGACCACGGGGGAGTGGGCCGGCACGTTGCGCGAGGTGTTCGGCGAGTTCCGTGCGCCGACCGGGGTGAGCGGCGCGGTCGGCGTCGCGGAGGCCGGCGCCGAGCTGGCCGCGGTCCGCGACAAGGTGCGTACGACGGGCGAGGAGCTCGGCGGGCGGCTGCGGCTGCTCGTCGGCAAGCCCGGCCTCGACGGCCACTCCAACGGCGCCGAGCAGGTCGCCGTCCGCGCGCGGGACGCGGGCTTCGAGGTGATCTACCAGGGCATCCGGCTCACCCCGGACCAGATCGTGGCCGCCGCGGTGGCCGAGGACGTGCACTGCGTGGGGCTGTCGATCCTGTCCGGCTCGCACATGGAGCTCGTCCCCGACGTGCTCGACGGCCTGCGGGCAGCGGGGCTGGAGGACGTGCCGGTGATCGTCGGCGGGATCATCCCCGAGTCCGACGGTCGGCGGCTCGTTGAGCAGGGCGTCGCGGCGGTCTACACGCCCAAGGACTTCGGCCTGACCGAGATCATGGGCGGCATCGTCGACGTCATCCGCCGGGCGCACGACCTCGACTGAGGCGCGCGCCGTGGGCGGTCACCAGCCGTGGCTGCCCGGCACGCCCTTGAACGGGCCGACCACCCGGTCGGTGACCCAGCCGCCGTAGAAGCCGCCCTCCTGGGCCCGCACGACCTCGTCGTCGACCAGGCACGCGTCGACCTGGCCGGGCATCACCGACACGTGGTCGTGGATCGCCTCGAAGCCGCGCGTGGGGTCGGCGTACGTCCAGGCCGCCCGCCGGGCGGTGGCGGTCGGGGTGACGAGGTCGAAGTACGTCGCCATCCCCTTCCACTCGCAGAAGGTGGTGCCCTCGACGGGTCGCAGCACGCCGGGCGCGAACGAGTCTCGCGGCAGGTAGTAGGTCGGGGGGTGGCTGGTCTCGAGCACCCGCAGCGACGCCGTGGTGCGGGCGACGACCTCGCCACCGAGCCGGACCTCGACGGTCTCGGTGCTGGGCTCGACCCGCGGTGGTCGGGGGTAGTCCCACACGGACTCCTGGCCGGGACCGGGGACCTCGGGCGTCACTCTGCGCATGCCTGCCAACGTACGCCGCGCCCGGTCGCGGCTAGCGTGGCGCCATGAGCGACCTGCAGTGCCCGACGCGCGTCTTCCTCGCCCGCCACGGCGAGGCCGACTACGAGACTGACCTGGTCTCCGACGACGGAGGGTCGCTCAGCCCGGCGGGCCGCCGGCAGGCGCGCGAGCTGGGGGAGCGGCTGTGTGGCGAGCGCATCGCCCGGGTCTGGTGCAGCCCGCTGTCGCGGGCCGTGCAGACCGCCGAGATCGCCGCGACGGTGCTCGGCGTCGACGTCGTCGTGCGCGAGGGGCTGCGGGAGTACGGCGTCGGGTCGCTCGCCGGCACCGCGGCGGACGAGGGCGCGGAGCTCGGTCCCGTCTTCGGGGCGTGGGTCGCGGGGGACGACGCGGCGAGGATCCCGGGCGGCGAGGACGTCGCCGCGATCGCCGCGCGGGTGGCCGGCGTGCTCGACGAGGTCCGCGACGCGCACCGCGGCGAGGGCGTCCTCGTCGTCAGCCACGGGGGCGCGATCATGACGACGGTGCCGGTGCTGCTCGCGGCGCCGCGGGCGACGGCGTACGACCTGGTCCTCCCGGGCGGTGGCCACGTCGCGCTCGAGGGAGACGACTCAGGCTGGCGTGCCGTCTGACCGTCCGGTGAGACCTGGGCAACATGTAGGTAAGGCTTGCCTCATGAGCAGGTATGGTGCCCGGCATGGGCAAGTCCAAGGACAAGAAGGCAGCCAAGGCGGGCAAGGTCGCCAGGCTGCCCAAGAAGGAGTGCTGCGTCTCCCGGACGAAGTGCGGCCGCTGCCCCCTGCGCATGCTCAAGGAGGGCACGCTCCCCGACGGCTACACCGTCAAGAAGCGCAAGCTGGTGAAGGTCAAGAAGAAGGTCGGCAAGAAGCTCGCCGCCTGAGACGCCGAGGCCGCCCCGGCCGGGTGGCCGGGGCGACCTCTGCAGGGCGACGGGCGTGGTCAGACGCCGACGCGGTCGCGCTCGACCGGCTCCACGGTGGGCGTCGGTGCCACCCGCTTGGAGGCCACCGCCCGCACGACCGCGAGGGTCAGCAGGCTGCCGATCACGACGTACATGACGATCGAGAAGGTCGTGCCCCACAGCGTGGACCAGTCGCCGTTGCTCACCTGGAGCGCCTGGCGCAGCTTGCCCTCCGACGTCGGACCGAGGATCACTCCGATGACGGTCGGGACCACCGGCAGGCCGTACCTGCGCATCAGGAAGCCGAGCAGGCCCAGCACCACCAGGACCAGGATGTCGGCCGGGTTCTGGTTGACGCTGTAGCTGCCGAGGATCGAGAAGAACAGGATCCCGCTGTAGAGGTAGGGCCGCGGCAGCTTGAGGAGCCTGGCCCACAGCGGCGCGAGCGGCAGGTTGAGGACCAGCAGCATCACGTTGCCGATGAGCAGACTGGCGAGCAGGGCCCAGACCACGTCGGGCGTGTTCTCGAAGAGCTGCGGTCCGGGCTGGAGGTCGTAGCGCTGGAAGGCCGACAGCATCACCGCGGCGGTGGCCGTGGTGGGGATGCCGAGGGCCAGCAACGTCACGAGCGTGCCTGCGGCCGAGGCGTTGTTGGCGGCCTCGGGACCCGCGACGCCCTCGATGGCGCCGCGCCCGAACTCCTCGGGGTGACGGGTGAGCTTCTTCTCCAGGGAGTAGGAGAGGAAGGTCGGCATCTCGGCGCCACCGGCCGGAAGGGCCCCGAAGGGGAAGCCGAGCGCGGTGCCGCGCAGCCAGGCCGGCCACGAGCGGCGCCAGTCCGACCTGCTCATCCAGGGCTGGCCGCTCGGGATGACCTCGGCCGGCGCCTGGCGCAGGTGGGCGGCGATCCAGAGTGCCTCGCCGACCGCGAACAGAGCCACCGCAACCACGACCGTGTCGATGCCCGTCGACAGCGAGTCGATCCCGAAGGTCAGTCGCTGCTGCCCGGTCAGGGCGTCGATGCCGATCAGGCCCAGGGTGAGCCCCAGGGCGAGGGCCGCCAGGCCCCGGACCGGGGACGAGCCCAGCACCGTGGAGACGGCGACGAAGGAGAGCAGGGTGATGGCGAAGTAGTCCTGCGCCTTGAGGCTCACAGCGAAGCTCGCCATCGCCGGCGCGGTGAAGATCAGCAGCACGGTGGCGATGGTGCCGGCGACGAAGGAGCCGATCGCGGCCGAGGCGAGCGCCTGGGCGCCCCGTCCGGCCCGAGCCATCTTGTTGCCCTCGATGGCCGTCATCACCGACGAGCTCTCACCCGGGGCGTTGAGCAGGATCGACGTCGTCGACCCGCCGTACATGCCGCCGTAGTAGATGCCGGCGAACAGGATCAGGGCCGCGGCCGGGTCCAGGGAGTAGGTCAGCGGCAGCAGCAGGGCGAGGGTCATCGCCGGGCCGACGCCGGGCAGGACCCCGACGAACGTGCCGAGCATGACGCCGACGAAGGCCCACAGCAGGTTCTCCGGCTGGGCGGCCGCGGCGAAGCCGTCGAGCAGGGAGGAGACCGCGTCCATCACGCACCTGCCAGGGGGAGGTAGATGCCGAGCGCCTCGGTGAAGACGAGGAACGCGACGAGGGGGATGACGATGCTCACTGCGAGGTCGACGAACAACCGACGCGAGCCGAGCAGCCGGGTGGTGCCGAAGAACAGCAGCGCACCGGCGGCCGGGAAGCCGATCAGCGGGATGAGCTGGCCGCAGCCCGCGACGAGCGCAGCCAGGCCGAGCAGCGTGCGCCACTCGGTGCCGTGGCTCAGGTCGACGTCCTCGCCGGACTCCTGCTCCCCGCGCCCGCCCCGGACGATGTCGAGGGCGAGCAGGGCGGCGACCACCAGGAGGAAGACCGCCACGAAGTAGGGCACCACGCGCGGGCTGAGTGTGCGCACCGAGCCGATGCCGTCGGAGATCTGCTGCGTCTCGACGAGGACGAGCACCCCGAGCCCGGCCAGCAGGCCGACCACTCCGAACTCGGAGAGGCCGGCCCGCTGGGAGGGCTGGGGTCCCGACGGGTCGGGACCAGCAGCCGCGAGGTGCTCCATCAGACCAGGCCCAGCTCGCTGAGCAGGCCCTGGACCTGCTCGTCCTGCTCGGTCATGTAGTCACCGAACTCGTCACCGGTGAGCATCGCGTCGGTCCAGCCGTTCTCGGCCATGGCGTCCTCCCAGGCGCCCGTCTCGTGCATCTCCTCCACCAGCTGGACGAGGCGGTCGCGCTCCTCGTCGTCGATGCCGGGAGGGGCGACCAGGCCGCGCCAGTTGGTGAACTCCAGGTCGACGCCCTGCTCGGTGAGGGTGGGGGCGTCGAAGCCCTCGACCCGCTCGCCGCTCGTCACGCCCAGCACGCGCAGCTGACCGGCCTGGATCTGGTCCTTGTACTCGCCGAGCCCGGACACGCCCAGCTCGACCTCGCCGCTGAGCAGCGCGGCGAGGAGCGGCCCGCCGCCGTCGTACACGACGTAGTTGACGTCGGTCGGAGTCACGCCGACGGCCTCGGCCGCCAGGTGGGCCGCGAGGTGGTCGGGGCCCCCGGGGGAGGAGCCGCCGCCGACGGGGAAGTCGCCGGGGGCCGCGGTCCACTCCTCGACGAGGTCGTCGAGGGTCTCGTACGGCGAGTCCGCCGGGACCACGAGGATGTCCGGCTCGCTGATCAGCCGGGCGATGGGCGTGGTGTCGGCCAGCGTGCTCTCCGACTGGTTGGTGTAGACCGCACCGACGACGCCGAGGCCCATCAGCATGAGCTCGCCGTCCTTGCCCTGCGAGCCGACCAGCTTGGTCAGGCCCGTCGTGCCGCCGGCGCCCTCGAGGTTGTAGACCTCGACGGTGTCGTTGATCTTCTCGTCCTCGACGATCTTGGCGGCCACGCGGGCGGTGGTGTCGTACCCGCCGCCGGGGGAGTTGGGGACCATGATGCGCACCGCCGTGTCGCCCTCGGACCCGCTGCAGCCGGCCAGGGCCGTGACAGCGGCCAGGGCCGCTCCGGCGGCGACCAGCGTCTGGAACTTCCTCATGCACGTTCTCCTCGCATCACCCCGGCGACCGGGGCTCGCCGCGCTCTGCGACGTTGACGGCAAGAGTGGCCACCGTCACACCCACTGTCTCCCTTGTGGTCGGAAGGTTCGTTTCGGTCTTTGTGGTCACGCTCACACCCTCGCCGTGCGTGACGGCACTGTTGCAGACTGCGCTCGTGTCGAGGTTGTCGCTGTCACGCCAGCTGCTGTTGCTGCAGATGTGCATCGTCGTCTTCGTGGTGACCGCCGTGGCCGGGGTCTCGCTGGTGCAGAGCAGCGCCACCTTCACACGCGAGGAGGGGCGTCGGATGCTCGGTGCCGCCGAGTCGTTGGCCACCGAGGGGCTGCTCCGGCAGTCGACCGCCCTCACCGTGGGGGGCGAGACCTCGGAGGAGATCGAGGTCCAGGCCCGGCTGCAGGAGCCCATCGGCATCCGGCTGGAGAGCGCCAGGGCGTCGGCGGGTGCGACGTACGCCATCTTGCAGGGCGCCGACGGCGACGTGCTGGGGTCGACGCTGCCGACCGGTGCCGACGACCTGGCGCTGGACCCCTCGGTGGCTGGCGGGGCCAGCTGGTCGGGGGTGGGCGAGCGCTACGGGCGGCGGTCCATCGAGGCGCAGGCGCCGGTCTTCGGCGACGGTGACGAGGGCCGCCCGGTCGAGCAGCTGGGAGTGATCGTGCTGGGACGCACCTACCCGACCCGCCTCGAGGTGCTGGGATCGGCGGCGCCCAGCGTCTTCGCCTACCTCGCGCTGGCCATGCTCATCGGGGCGGCTGGCTCCCTGCTGCTGGCGCGACGGGTGAAGCGGCAGACGCTCGGCCTCGAGCCGAGCGAGATCGCCGCGCTGGTGGAGCAGCGCGAGGCGATGCTGCACGGGGTGCGCGAGGGCGTGGTGGGCGTCGACATGCGCGGCGGTGTGGCCTTCGTCAACGACGAGGCGCTCCAGCTGCTCGGTCTGGAGCGGCCGGTCCCGGGCACCTCGGTGGAGGAGCTCGGGCAGGAGGCGGAGGTGACGTCGATCCTGCGTGGCCTGCACCGCGAGCAGGACCTCGCGGTCGCGGTCGGCCCACGCCTGCTGGTGCTCAACAACCAGCCCGTGACGGTGCGCGGGCGCCAGACCGGGTGGGTCACCTCGATGCGCGACCGCACCGAGCTGCTCGGCCTGCAGCACGAGCTCGCTGAGGCACAGGCCGGCACTGACACGCTGCGGGCCCAGGTGCACGAGTTCCGCAACCGCATGCACGCGATCGGCGGGATGGCCGAGCTGGGGCAGACCGCGGAGCTGGGGGAGTTCGTGCAGGCGGTCGTGGACAGCCTCGACGCCCGCCTCGCCGAGGTGGGCGGCTCGATCGAGGACCCCGCGGTCGCTGCGCTGCTGGTGGCCAAGCTGAGCCGGGCCGACGAGCTCGGCGTGGACTTCTCGATCGCGGAGGGAGCGCGGCTGCGCCACCACGACCCGGTGCTCTCGGCCGACCTGGTGACCGTGGTCGGCAACCTCGTGGACAACGCCTTCGACGCGGTCGGCCGGGGCGGGGAGGTCGTGATGGACGTGGAGGACGACGGCGAGCGGATCGAGATCGAGGTGCGGGACAGCGGCGCGGGCATCGCGGCCGGTGACGTGGAGCGGGTCTTCGAGCCTGGCTTCACCACCAAGACCTGCGCGGACGTCAAGGGCCACGGGTTCGGCCTGGCGCTGACCCGGATGGCGTGCGCGCGCCACGGTGGCGCCGTGACCGTGTCCCACCGGGGCGGCGCCGTGCTGTGCGCCGAGCTCCACGTCGACGAGGAGGTCCCGCATGCCTGAGTCCTCCTCGCCGGTGCGGGTGCTGGTCGTCGACGACGACTTCATGGTCGCGCGGGTGCACCGCGACGTCGTCTCGCGCATCCCCGGCTTCGAGGTGGTGGGCGAGGCCCGCACCGGTGCCGACGCGCTCACGATGGTCGGCTCGCTGGAGCCCGACGTGGTGCTGCTCGACGTCTACCTGCCCGACATCCCCGGCACCGAGGTGCTCCAGCGGATCCGCGCCGGCCACCACTCGGCCGACGTCGTGATGATCACCGCTGCTCGGGACACCGCGACCGTCGCGCACGCCATGAGGTACGGCGCCGTCCACTACCTCGTGAAGCCCTTCGCGTCCTCGGACCTCGTCGAGCGGCTTCGCCAGGTCGCCGAGGCACGTCGGCACCTGTCGCGGACGTCGCCCGAGCCGTGGGGCCAGGCCGACGTCGACCGGGTCTTCCGCCCGGTGGGTCCGGCGGCACCGTCGTCCCGCACCCTGCCCAAGGGCCTGTCGCAGGAGACGATGGAGCTCGTCGTCGAGGGCCTGCGTGGGCAGGCGGAGCCGGAGGCGGCCGCCGACGTGGGGGAGCGGATCGGGCTGTCGCGGGTGAGCACGCGCCGCTACCTCGAGCGGCTGGTCGCGATGGGGTGGGTGGAGGTCACGCTGAAGTACGGCTCGACCGGGCGACCCGAGCGTCGCTACCGCTGGGCGCGCGACTGATCCCGACGACCGTCCGCGTCCAGCGGGTGCACCTCGACCACCGCTGCCGGCTCGATCGGGCCGTAGACGTGCGGGTAGGTGTCGTCGCCCACGGGCTCGACCCGGACCTCGGCACCGAGGCGGTCCGGGTCGATGACGAGCAGCACCAGCGGCTCGTCGGCGTCGGCGTAGTAACGGTCGAACACGGGTTGCACCTGCTCGGGGCGCGCGGCGTGGATGAAGCCCTCCTCCGCCAGGGTCCGACCCCGGGTCGAGGTCGTGTAGGCGCCGTCGCGCTGCGCGGCCTCCCAGTCGGCGCGGGTGGCGATGTGGAGGATCTGGCCGGTCATCAGAAGAGCCGGTGCTCGGAGTCGTCCATGCCCCGCAGCGCGTCGTAGTCCACGAGCGCGCAGGAGATGCCGCGGTCGGTGGCGAGCACGCGAGCCTGCGGCTTGATCTCCTGGGCGGCGAAGATGCCGCGGACCGCACCCTTGCGGGTCAGGGCGGGGTCGCGGTTGAGCAGGTCGAGGTAGCGGGTGAGCTGCTCGACGCCGTCGATGTCACCGCGGCGCTTGATCTCGACCGCCACGCTGAGGCCGTCGGCGTCGCGGCACATCAGGTCGACCGGGCCGATCGCGGTCATGAACTCGCGGCGGACGAGCGAGAGGCCCTCGGCGAGCGAGGCGGGGTGCTCGGCGAGCAGCTCCTGGAGGTGCTTCTCGACGCCGTCCTTCTGCAGCCCGGGGTCGACGCCGAGGTCGTGGCTGGAGTCGGAGTGCACCTCCTCGATGAGGATGCGCAGCGTGTCGTCGGTCTTGGCCGCGGTCACCGTCCACTCGGGCTGGCCGTCCTCGGTGCTGCCCTCGCGGAAGGTGCACGGCGGCGACATCCAGTTGAGGGGCTTGTAGGACCCGCCGTCGGAGTGCACCAGCACCGACCCGTCGGCCTTGATCATCAGCACCCGGGTGGCCATCGGCAGGTGGGCGGTCAGCCGCCCGGCGTAGTCGACCTGGCAGCGCGCAACGACGATCCTCACGGGGACGGAATGTACCCCGTGCCCCGGCCTGGTCCGCCTGTCAGGCCGACGTGCGAACATGCGGGGCGTGACCGCGACCGACGCCCGAACCTCGTACGACGTCCGCGAGCTGCGCCGCGCCTTCCCCGGCGTCGACCCGGACCTGGCCCGCTTCGACGGACCGGGCGGGTCGCTCGTCCCGGAGGTGGTGGCGGACGCCGTGGCCGGCATGCTGCGCGCGGGCGTGTGCCAGCGGGGCGGACCCACCGCCGTCGGCCGGCTGGCCGACGACACCGTCCTCGCCGCACGGGCCGCCATCGCCCGGCACGTCGGCCTGTCCGACCCTCGGAGCGTCGTGTTCGGGCGGTCGATGACGGCGGTCACCTTCGACATGGCCCGCACCCTCTCCCGCGAGTGGGGACCCGGCGACGAGGTCGTCGTGTCGCGCCTCGACCACGACTCCAACATCCGGCCCTGGGTCGTCGCCGCCGAGCGGGCCGGCGCCACTGTCCGGTGGCTCGGGTTCGACCCGGTCACCGCCGAGCTCGACGACGTGCGCCCGCTGCTCACCGACCGCACCCGGCTCGTCGCCGTCACCGCGGCGTCCAACCTCTTCGGCACGCGTCCTGACGTGGCGGGGGTCGCGGCGAAGGCCCACGAGGTCGGCGCGCTGGTGTACGTCGACGCGGTCCACCTCGCCGCGCACGTGCCGGTCGACCTGGGCGCGCTGGGGGCAGACCTGCTGGCCTGCTCGCCGTACAAGTTCTTCGGCCCGCACCTGGGCGCCGTCGCGGCGGACCCCGCCCTCCTCGAGCGGCAGCGGCCCGACAAGCTGCTGCCCTCGAGCGACGCGGTGCCGGAGCGCTTCGAGCTGGGCACGCTGCCCTACGAGCTGCTGGCCGGTGTGACGGCGGCCGTGGAGTTCGCCGAGGACTGGGGGATGGCGGCCGTCGCGGCGCACGAGCGTGCGCTGCTGGACCACCTGCTCGACGGCCTCGGCCGCATCGGGCGGGTCACCGTCCACGGCCGCCCCGCGCGGCGTACGCCCACCGTCCTGGTGAACGTCGACGGGCTCGAGCCGGGCGTGGTGAGCGAGCGGCTGGCCGCCCGGGGCGTCGCGGCCCCCGCGGGCAGCTTCTACGCCCTCGAGGCGTCCCGGCACGCCGGGCTGGGCGACGCCGGGGGTGTGCGCATCGGGCTCGCGGCCTACACGACCGCCGACGAGGTGGACCGGCTGCTCACGGCACTGGACGCCGTCGCGGGGGAGTGACGTACGTCTCAGCCCGAGTGCTGAGCAGGTGGTTACCGACGAGTTCACCCGGGGCCTACGCATGTCATCATGCGGGGCATGACGACTGCATCGACCGAGCGCGCCGCCCGCACCTTCGAGACGATCGGGGTCATCGGCCTCGGCACGATGGGCGCCGGGATCGCCGAGGTCTTCGCCCGCAACGGCTTCACGGTCGTCGGCGTCGAACTGACCGAGGAGGCCGTCGAGCGCGGCCGCGAGCACCTCGCCCACTCGACGGGGCGCGCCGTCTCCCGCGGCAAGATGAGCGAGGAGCAGCAGGCCGAGATCCTGGGCCGCATCGGCTTCGCCACCGACCTGTCGGCCCTCGCGGACGCCGACTTCGTGGTCGAGGCGGTCGTGGAGTCGCTCGAGGTCAAGAAGGACCTGTTCCGCCGGCTCGACGACATCGTCCGGCCGGACGCCATCCTGGCCACCAACACCTCGTCGCTGCCGGTCACCGAGATCGCCACCGCCAACACCCGGCCCGGCCGGGTCGTGGGGGTCCACTTCTTCAACCCCGCGCCCGTGCAGAACCTCGTCGAGATCGTCCGCACCGTGGTGGCCGAGCCGGCCGTGCTCGCGGACGTGGAGGGGCTGCTGGGCCGCGTCGGCAAGAACCCCGTGGTCTGCGGTGACAAGGCCGGCTTCATCGCCAACACCCTGCTCTTCGGCTACCTCAACCACGCCGTGTCGATGTACGAGGGCAGGTACGCCACCCGCGAGGACATCGACGCGGCCATGCGCTTCGGCTGCGGCTACCCGATGGGCCCGCTGGCGCTGCTCGACCTGATCGGCCTCGACACGGCCTACGAGATCCTCGAGACGATGTACCGCCAGGGCCGCGACCGCCTGCACGCGCCGGCCCCGATCCTCAAGCAGATGGTCACCGCCGGCCTGCTGGGCCGCAAGTCCGGTCGTGGCTTCTACACCTACGAGCGGGCCGACAGCCCGGTCGTCGTGGCCGACGACCGGACCCCGTCGACCGACGACCTGCCCGAGCTGAGGCACGACATCCGCACCGTGGGCGTCGTCGGCACCGGCACCATGGCCGCGGGGATCGTCGAGGTCTTCGCCAAGAGCGGGTACGACGTCCTGTACGTCGGCCGCTCGCAGGACAAGGTCGAGGGCGTCCGGGCCGCGATCACCCGCAACTTCGACAAGCAGATCCAGCGTGGTCGCGCCACTGAGGAGCAGAAGACCGAGGTGCTGGGCCGCTTGACCGGCACGACGTCGCTGGACGACCTGGCCCGCGTCGAGATCGTGGTCGAGGCCATCGCCGAGGACCTCGCGATCAAGACCACCCTCTTCGAGAACCTCGACGAGATCTGCAAGCCCGGCACGATCCTGGCGACCACCACCTCCAGCCTGCCGATCATCTCCCTCGCCACGGTGACCTCGCGGCCGCAGGACGTCATCGGCATGCACTTCTTCAACCCCGCGCCGATCATGAAGCTGGTCGAGGTCGTGTCGACCGTCGCCACCGACGACGCCGTCGCCGAGACCGTGCGTGCCCTCTGCGCCAAGGTGGGCAAGGTCGCGGTGTCCTGCGGCGACCGGGCGGGCTTCATCGTCAACGCGCTGCTGTTCCCCTACCTCAACGACGCGGTCAAGATGCTCGAGGCGCACTACGCGACGGCCGACGACATCGACACCGCGATGAAGCAGGGCTGCGCCCTCCCCATGGGGCCCTTCGAGCTGCTCGACGTGGTCGGCAACGACGTGTCCCTGGCCATCCAGCGCGAGCTCTACCTCGAGTTCCGCGAGCCGGGCTTCGCTCCCGCCCCGCTGCTGGAGCACCTGGTGACGGCCGGCTACCTCGGCCGCAAGACCCAGCGGGGGTTCCGGGACTACAGCGCCCGCTGAGGCGCCGGCGGGTCCGCGCCGAGGCGGCTCAGCCCCGGTCGGCCACCAGGGCGGCCAGCCGGGCCCGGCTGTTGATGCCGAGCTTGCGGTAGATGTGGGTCAGGTGCGCGTCGACCGTCCGGGGCGAGATGAAGAGCTCCTCCGCGATCTGGCGGCTGGTGAGGCCGATCGCCACGCGGTCGGCGACGTGCCGCTCGGCCGTCGTGAGCTGGTCGAGCGCACCGCCGCTCGCGGGTGCGGTGGCGCCGGAGAAGAGCGCGATCACGGCCTCGACCCCGGCGGTGGTGACGTCGTCGTCCGCGATCCAGCCCTGGGGGACCGCGCGCCCGGCGCCCGGCGGCGTGTCGGCGGCATACCCCCAGGCGACCACGTGGCGCGGCGCCCGCAGGGCGGCCGCGGTGGTGGCCAGCATGCGGGCGTCCCGCATGCCGCGCCGCTGCCCGAGGTGGGCCAGCGCGTCCAGGGCGTCCGCCGCGCGCAGCGGCATCGGCATGGAGGCGGCGCGTTCGAGGGCCGCCAGGAACGTGCTCGCGGCCTGTCCCTCGTCGCCCGCGGCGAGCAGGGCCCGGCCGAGGAGCAGGCGGGCCTCCACCGCGTCGCGACCGAGGCCCGCGCCGTCGGCCAGCACCACCACGTCGGCGGCCAGGCCGGAAGCCCTCGGGACGTCGCCGGCACGGAGCAGGTCGCGGGCGTCCTGGGCCAGCACCGGGATCCGCACCGCCCACGGCAGGGCGTCGCGGTCGAGGGGCGTGGGCTCGTACGACGGGTCGAGGTGTCGCAGCAGGACCTCGGCGAGCAGCGCCACCCGGTCCTCGGCGACCGCCCGGGCGTCGCGCACCACGGCTCGCGCGGCCGAGGCGGCCTCGCTCGGGCGGCCCTGCTCGAGCGCGACCCGGGCGAGCAGGGTCCGGGCCGACAGCACGGTCCAGCGCTCCTCGGGGGTCACCCGGCCGGCGATGATCTCGGCGGCGACGGCGGTCGCCGCCCGGCAGTCGCCGCGCGAGACGTGCACGTCGGCCAGGGTCCGCAGCACCTGGCGCCGGATCTCGCCCCCACCGGCACCGAGCTCGAGCGCGCGGCGGGCCTCGGCCTCGGCCTGCACGAGGGCGCCCGCGTCGAGGTGCATCTCCGCGCGGATCGAGGCGTTCTTGGAGAGCTCGCCCTCGGGGTCCGGCGCGCTGTGGGCGTGCGCGTCGGCCCGCTCCAGCAGCCACATGCCCTCGTAGGTGCCGCGGACCTCCGAGGCCGCGATGCCGGCCCGGCGGGCCACCTGCGCGCCGATCTCGGCCGGTCCGTCACCGCTGACGAGGGCGGCCTCGAGGATCTCGACGGCCTCGCGGGCCTTCATCGAGGTGTAGAGCGAGGAGAAGATCCGGTTGGCGATGGCATAGCCCAGGGGCCGGCTGTCCGGCTGATCGCAGGCGGCGGTGATCGTGCTCCGCATGACGGGCAGGTCGGCCAGCCACGACGCGTCTCCGGCGCCGGAGTTGAGGTCCTCGGGGGCGACCCGGTCGGCCCAGCGCAGCAGCGCGCGCCTGGCCTCGTCCCGGTCGTCGGTCGAGGCGGTGAGGAGGGCGCCGTGCCTCCGGATCGGGGTCAGCATGTCGAAGCGCCCGTCGGGCATCAGCTCGACGAGGCTGCGGCGCACGAGGGCCGAGGCGATCACAGCGGCCTCCTCGCGGGAGACCCCGGTGACCTCCGCCAGCACGTCAAGGGAGACCGGTGACGACATGTGGGACAGCCGCCGGAAGCAGCGCTGCTGCTCGCTGTCGAGGAGCTCGTAGGAGGCGTGCACGGCCTCCGACAGGGAGGCGGTCGGCACCACGTTGGTGACGCCGACAAGGGCGATCTGCACGGCGATCTGCTCGATGAGGAGGGGCAGTCCGCCGGTGGCGTGGAGCAGGCGGCGTACGTCGTCGTCGTGCTGCACGAGGTCGACCGGGTGCCCGCCGGCGGCCTCGACGGCGTGCAGGAAGAGGTCGACGGCCGGTCCGGAGAGGGGCTCGTGGGGCCGGGGCACGGTGAAGGAGCTGACCCGCACCACGCGCTCGGCCGGCTGCCCGGCCATGGCGACCGACGTGACGGCCAGCCGGGCGTCCGTGGTGGACGACACCACGTGCTGGAAGGTCGGGCCGAGGAGGGTCGGATCGATGTCGAGCCCGTCGACCACGAGCAGGTGGTCGATGCCGTCCACGGCCCGGCACAGAGCGCCGCGCGCCGAGTCCCCGGGCGTCGGCTGCACGTCGAGCGCGTCGAGACAGGCCGAGAGGACGTCGTCGGGGCGCCGGATGCCGCGGGCGTCGACCCAGGTGCTCTCGTCCTCGGCGGCCGCGTGGCGGGCCAGCAGGGTCTTGCCGCTGCCGGGCGGTCCGACGATGGACACCCACCGCGAGGTCGCCAGCGCAGACGCCAGGCGCTGCTGCGTCTGCTCGCGTCCGAGACAAGGAGTGAGCACGCCTGAGAATCTAGCGCTCGCGCGACCGGATTACGTAGGACTACGGATGCCAAGAACGCCTTGACCGCGAGAGGCTCGTCACGTCAGACGGCGCGTGGGCTCCACAGGGGAGGGCCCACCCGCACATCCGGCGGCGGGCCATGGATCTCGGGGGAGGTCGGTGGCCCGCTGCAACGGTCTCAGTCCAGGCAGAACTCGTTGCCCTCCGGGTCGGCCATCACGATGTGCCCGGCGTGCATCCCGCCGTCCGGCTCGTGGCGCGCCCGTCGGGTCGCCCCCAGTGCGACGAGGCGGTCGCACTCCCGCTCCAGCGCCGCCATCCGGTCGTCACCGCTGAGCCCGGGTGCTGCTCTCACGTCGACGTGCAGCCGGTTCTTGGCCACCTTGTCCTCCGGCACCTGCTGGAAGAAGATCCGCGGTCCCGTGCCCTGCGGGTCCACGAGGGCGAAGGCGGCGTTGTGCTGCTCCTCCGGCATCCCGACCGAGCGGAGGAAGTCCGTCCAGGCCGCCACCGTCTCCTCCGGGTCGCCGATCTCCCCGCCCGGCGGTGGGTCCACGGCGTAGTCGAGCGCGGCCAGCCAGAAGAGGCCGAGGCGGCGCGGGTCGTGGGCGTCGTACGTCAGCTGGATCGTGCGGCTCATGGTCCCAGTCTGGCCCCGGTCGAGGACAGGTCCTGTCCGCATGCTCTGCGAGCATGGCTCCATGGGTGACACCACCGAGCGCGTGCTCCGACTCCTGAGCCTGCTCCAGCAACGTCCGGTCTGGAGCGGCCCCGAGCTCGCCGAGCGGCTCGGGGTCACCACGCGCAGCATCCGGCGCGACGTCGAGCGGCTGCGCGGGCTGGGCTACCCGGTGCACGCCGCCCAGGGGGTGGGCGGCGGCTACCAGCTCGGTCGCGGCAAGGAGCTGCCGCCGCTGCTGCTCGACGACGCCGAGGCCGTGGCGATCGCGGTCTCCCTGCGGCTGGCCGCCGGGGGCACCGTGACCGGCGCCAGCGAGGCTGCGCTCAGCACGCTCGCCAAGCTCGACCAGGTGATGCCGCCGCGATTGCGCTCGGAGGTCAAGGCGATCCACGACTCGACCGTCACCCTGTCCACCGCGCAGGACCTCGTCGACGGTGACGTGCTGCTCACGCTCGCCCGCGCCTGCCGCGACCTGACCCGCGTCCGCTTCGGGTACGACGCCCGCGACGGCGCCGCCACCGAGCGGTGGGTCGAGCCGATCCGCCTCGTCGCCACCGGCCGTCGGTGGTACCTCATGGCGTGGGACGTCGACCGCGAGGACTGGCGGACCTTCCGCCTCGACCGGATGCGCGCAGTGGTGGCGTCGACGTGGCGCTTCAAGCCCCGCGAGCACCCCGACCCCGCGGAGTACGTGCAGCGCTCGGTGAGCCACTCACCCTTCAGCCACCACGCCCGCGTGCGGGTCCGCGCGCCCCTCGAGGAGGTGGCCGCGCGCACCGACGTGCGGTGGGTGACGCTGACGGCGATCGACGAGTCGACGACGCTGCTCGAGTCGAGTGCGGACGAGCTCGACTGGCTGGCCTTCCACGTCGTGTGGCTCGGGTTCGAGTGCGAGATCCTCGACCCGCCGGAGCTGCGCGACGCGGCGGTCGGCCTCGCTGCGCGGCTTCAGCGGGCCGTGGCCAGCGGGTAGCCGCGTCGCACGGTGCGGTCGAGGATGCCCAGGGTGGCCTTGAGGCTGGCCTCGGAGATCACCGGGAAGATCCCCGCCTCGCGCCACTGCGGGGCGATCTCGGACCAGTCGTAGTACGACGTGACGAGGGTGCCGCCGTCGTCGGTCGGCTCCAGCCGGTAGCCGTAGACGTGGCCGATCTGCGGGCGGACCCGGCCCAGCACCTTCCACGCGATCTCGCGGTCGGGCTCGAGGACAGTGATGGTGACCGTGACGTCGTACCGGCCCAGGTCGAGGTCGCCGAGCGACTCCCGGTCCATGTGGACCACGAACGTCTGGCCCACCTCGGTGACCCGCTCGCCCTCCGCGTCCTGGAGCATGCCGGACGCGTCGATGGCGACGTGTCCTTGCGGGTCGCACAGCAGGGCGAAGACCTCGGACGGGGGTGCGGGGACGGGGCGGCTGACCTCGATGCGCTCGTCGGCTGTCATGGGTGGAGTCTGGCACCGGACGTCGTCGCGCCGACGTCGCCCCGACGTCGCCCCGACGTCGCCCGACGTCGCCCGGGCGACGTGGAGGGGCGACGTACGCTGGTCGCCATGACAGGCATGGTGCTCCTCCTCCTGCTGCTGGGCGGTCTGGTGACCGTCGCCGTCATGGCCGGCCAGGCCAGCAAGCGCCGTGAGCTCGTCAAGCGCGAGTCCGAGCTCGAGCCGGTCAAGCGGCTCGCCGAGGAGGACGTCACCGCCCTCGGCGTGGAGCTGCAGGACCTCGACATCGAGCTCGCCGGCACGCCGCTCGGCCACGGCGAGAACGCCGACTACCAGCGGGCGCTGGACGCCTACGAGTCCGCCAAGATCGCGGCGGCCACCATGGCGCGGCCCGACGACGTCCGGCACGTCACCGAGATCCTCGAGGACGGTCGCTACGCGATGGCCTGCGTGCGCGCCCGGGTCGAGGGGCGCCCGCTGCCCACGCGTCGGCCCCCGTGCTTCTTCGACCCCCGCCACGGCATGTCCGTGGTCGACGTGCCCTACACGCCGCCCGGCGGCGCGCGGCGCGACGTGCCCGCCTGCCAGCTCGACGCCGAGCGGGTGCGCGCGGGCGCGGAGCCCGACATCCGCAAGGTGATGGTCGGCTCCCGGCGGGTGCCCTACTGGCAGGGCGGCCGGGCCTACCAGCCCTACGCCCAGGGCTACTTCGGCAACTTCGGGCCGATGGACTGGATGTTCATGGGCATGCTCTTCAGCGGTGGCTTCGACGGCCTGGGCGAGGGGATCGGAGCCCTCGGCGAGGGCGTCGGCGACATGTTCGGCGGCCTCGGCGACGGCATCGGCAACCTCTTCGACGGCTTCGACTTCTAGTCCCCGCCCTCCGTCGACCACGGCAGGTCGCCCCCCGCGATCTCGACGAGGCGCCGCGCCACGGCCTCCAGGTCGCCGCGTGACTCCGCCCGTGGGCGCGGTGGCAGGAGGTCGTCCCACAGGGGGGTGAAGGCGCCCCGGAGCTGGTCCAGGCCCGCGGGGCGCGCCAGCACCCACCAGTGCAGGTGCTCCTGGCCGTCGCCCCAGCGGATCAGCTGGGCCCGTGGCACGTCGAGGACGTCGGTGACGGCGCGCTCGAGCAGCACCATGAGCTCGCCCATCCGGGCGGCCTCGGACGGCGCCAGGTCGGACAGGTCGGCGTGGCGACGGGGCATCAGGAAGGCCACGAACGGCAGGGCGACGTCGTCGCGCGGCTGCCCCAGCATCGCCACGTCGTCGCGCCACACGACGTAGTCGCCCCCGTCACCGGCGGCCGCCTCGCAGATGAAGCAGTCGGAGCCGCCGGCGCCACCGCGCGGGCGCTCGGCACCCGGCGGCGACAGCTCCCGCTGGACGAGGTCGCCGTCGAACGGCCAGGTCGGCCGGTCCGCCCACGGTGCCGGCCGGTAGCCCGTGGCCGCGATGCGGGCCCGGGTGGCGGCGTACCACTCCTGCGCTGACTGTGGGGTCGGTCGGCTCATCGCCCGATGCTGACAGACTGGGCCGGTGAGCGCTCCCGGACTGCACGTGACCCGCCTCGGCGACGCCGGCCCGGTCGTCGCCTTCTGCCACGGACTCTTCGGCCAGGGCAAGAACTGGACCCAGGTCGCCAAGGACCTCGCCGCGGACCACCGGGTGCTGCTGATCGACATGCCCAACCACGGCCGCTCGCCGTGGACGGAGGCGTTCGACTACCTCCAGCTGGCCGACCTGGTGGCGGAGGCGCTGCGGGACGAGGGCCCGGTGGCGCTCGTCGGGCACTCGATGGGCGGCAAGATCGCGATGGTGCTCGCCCTGCGGCACCCCGAGCTGGTCGAGCGGCTCGTGGTCGTCGACGTCTCGCCGACCGCCTACTCCTCGGGGCGGGAGTTCGTGGGCTACATCGAGACGATGCGGGCCCTGGACCTCTCGGCCCTCGAGCGCCGCGACCAGGCCGACGAGGCCCTGGGGGAGGCGGTGCCCAACACGACCGTCCGCAGCTTCCTCCTGCAGAACCTGCGTCGCGGGGACGACGGCTGGCACTGGCAGGTCAACCTCGACCTGCTGGGCGAGGAGATGGACGCGCTCGTCGGCTGGCCGGAAGACGAGCTCGGCGACGCGTCGTACGACGGGCCGGTGCTCTGGGTGGGCGGCGCGCTGTCGGACTACGTCACCGACGAGCACGCACCCGAGATGGACCGCCGCTTCCCGCGCAACCGTCGCGTGATGGTCAAGGACGCCGGGCACTGGGTGCACTCCCAGCAGCCCGCGGTGCTCACCGAGGTGCTGCGCCGCTTCCTGGCCCGGTGACCGGGGGAGCCGGTCAGGCCTTCTGCCGGGCCCGGTAGGCGGCGACCGCCTCGCGGTTGCCGCACGTGGTCGAGCAGTAGCGGCGCGAGCGGTTGCGGGACAGGTCGAGCACCAGGCCGTCGCAGTCGTCGGCCGCGCAGACGCCCAGGCGACCCATCTCGTCGGCGCGGACGACGTCGACCATGGCCATGGCCGTCTCGACCAGGACCCGCTCGGCCAGCGGGGCGTCGTCGTCCACCGCGTGGATGTGCCAGTCCAGCTTGTCGTGGCGCACGAGGCGGGGGACGGCCCGGGCGTCGGCGAGGATCTCGTTGACCTGCCCGACAGCTCCGTCGCGGTCGGCGAGCAGCAGCACACGCAGCCGGGCCCGGACGGCCCGCACGGCGTCCAGCTCGGCCCGGTCGCCCCGGTGCGAGCCCGAGTAGCCCTGGCCCTCGTAGAACGCGCTGAGGTCCTCGACGGTGGTGAGGGTGTCGGGCTCCAGGGCGCTGTTGGCCAGGATCACGGCGGCCTCCAGCGCCTCGGCCGTGTCAGGGGCGAAAACCATGTTGACACCTTACACAGCGCGGACTACCGTCATGTGTCATGACGAGTTTGACTCATGACACGACGCCCACCGTCGCTCCTTCGCGGCTCGGTGCCGGCCTCGGCTTCGCGCTCGTCTCCGCGACCACCTTCGGCCTCTCCGGTGCCCTCGCCCGGGGCCTGCTCGACAGCGGGTGGAGCGCCCCCGCCGCGGTCACCGCACGGATCGCCATCGCCGCCCTGGTGCTGGTCGTCCCGGGCGCCCTGGCCCTGCGGGGCAGGTGGCACCTGCTGAGCCGCAACGGCGGCCTGGTCGCGGCGTACGGCGTCGCGGCGGTCGCGGGTGCCCAGCTCTGCTACTTCTACGCCGTCTCCTACCTCCAGGTCGGCGTCGCGCTGCTCATCGAGTACACCGCCCCGGTCGCCGTGGTGGTGTGGCTGTGGCTGCGTCACGGGCACCGTCCCCACCGGCTGACCGTCGTCGGTGCCGCGATCGCGGCCGTCGGCCTGGTCCTGGTGCTCGACGTGGTGTCCGGGGCCGACCTCAACCTCGTCGGCGTCGCCTGGGGCCTCGGTGCGATGGTCGGCGCCGCGACGTACTTCGTGATCTCCGCCGACGAGGACAACGGGCTCCCCGGGATCAGCCTCGCGGCCGGCGGCCTCGTCGTCGGCGGCACGGTGCTCGGGGTCGCGGGTCTGCTCGGCGTGCTGCCGATGCGGGTGTCCTCGGAGCGCGTGTCCTACCAGGGCTTCGACGTCGACTGGTGGGTGCCGGTCCTGGCGCTCGGGCTGGTCACGGCGGCCATCGCCTACGTCACCGGGATCGAGGCGGGCCGGCGGCTCGGGTCCCGGCTGGCGTCGTTCGTCGCCCTCACCGAGGTGCTGATGGCGCTCGTCTTCGCCTGGTTGCTGCTCGGCGAGCTGCCCCGACCGATCCAGCTGGCCGGTGGCCTGCTGGTGCTCGCGGGGGTCGTGGTGGTCAAGCTGGGGGAGGGGTCGTCCTCACCCGTGGTGGAGCCGGTGCCGGGCCCCGTCAGCGAGCGTCCTGCCGCTTGAGGAAGACCTCGCGGTGCAGCAGGAGCAGGGCGGCGGCCACCGGCACCGCCAGCAGCGCGCCGATGATGCCCATCAGGCTGCCGCCCAGCAGCGCCGCGACGACCGTGACCGACCCGGGGATGTCGACCGAGCGCTTCATGATCCGCGGGTAGATGAAGTAGGACTCGATCTGCTGGTAGGCGATGTAGTAGGTCGCGGTGATCAGCGCCGTGGTCGGTGAGACCGTCAGGGCCAGCGCGGTGATGATGATGCCCGAGATGACGGCACCGATCACCGGGATCAACGAGAGCAGGCCGACGATGAACGCCAGCGCGAAGGCGTAGTCGCCCAGGCCCACCGCGAAGGTGAAGACCAGCGTGCTCAGGCCGGCGCAGACGGACACCAGGAAAGCGCCGGCGACGTAGGCACCGGTGGAGCGGATGATCTGGTCGCCCAGCTCGCTGACGCGCGGACGCGTCGAGGCGGGCGCGAGGCTGTACGCCGCGTGCTTGATGCTGGGCAGCGTGGCCAGGAAGTAGACCATCAGCACGATGACGATGAGCGAGTTGGCGAGCGCGGAGAGCACCGCCAGGCCGACGCCGAGCGCGCCGCCGAAGACCTTCTCCCCGAAGTCGCCCTGCGAGACGTAGTCCTGCACCTTGTGGATCACGTCGAAGCGGTCGTCGAGGGACTGGACCTGCCGGTTGCGCTGCAGGCTGTCGAGCCAGCCCGGGGCGTTCTGGGTGATCTGGGTGATCTGCTCGCTGATGACCGGCGCGACGGCGACGACGAACAGCACCAGCACCGTGATCACGACGAAGAGCACGAGCAGGACCGAGAGGCCCCGGCGCATGCCCTTGCGCATGAACCACTCGACGCTGGGGTTGAGCCCGATCGCCAGGAACATGGAGAGCACGAGCAGGATCAGCACCGAGGAGATGCTGAGCAGCTGCTGGCTGAGGAAGACGGCGACGAGGGCGCCGAACGCGCCGAAGAAGCCGATGTTGAAGGGCGAGTGGCGCAGCAGTGACCGAGGCGTCGGCTCCGGCGGCGACGCGGGGACGTAGGGGGTGGTCTCGACCACCAGGTCGGTGGAGTCGTTGATCTGCTCGGCCACGGCCACCGACGACGCGGCCGCCTCGTCGGCGACCTGGGCCGCCCCGTCGGCCCGGTCCGCGGCCGCCTGGGCGACCTCGGCCTGCCGCTCCGCGTGCTCGGCCCGGTCGTTGACGTGGTCCACCGCCTCCTCGACGTAGTCCTCGACCGAGTCGAACTCGGCACGGTCGGGGGCGTCGGGGGAGTCAGCGGGACGCGACGAGTCGGACCCGAGGTGCGAGGGTGCGGTGCCCGACTGCTGGAGGCGACCGCGGAGGCGGTCGATCCAGCTCAGGACTCGTCCTCGGAGAAGCCCGCCACGACGTCGCGCAGCGCGCCGAGCTGGGCGGCCACGGCGTCACGACGCTTGGTCATCCGGTCGACCTCGGCCTGCACGGCGGCGAGCTCGCGCTCGGCGTCGGCGGCCCCGCTGGCCGAGACGGACTCCGCCTGCGTGGTGGCCGACGCGACGATCTGCTCCGCCTCGCGGCGGGCCCTGCTGAGCAGGCCCTCGGCCTCGCTCTGCGCCTGCTGGCGGTGGGCGTTGGCCTGGGCGGTCGCCTCGCGGGCACGCTGCTCCGCGGCGGCCGCCCGGTCCTCGGCCTCCTGGACCAGGCGCTGCGTCTCCGCGGTGGCGCTGGAGTGGTGCTCGGACGCCTCGCGGGCCAGGCGCTCCTTCTCCACGGCCAGCGTGCGGCGGGCCTCCTGGACCTCGCGGTCGGCGGCCGCGCGGGCCTGCTCGGCCTCGCGTCGCGCGGTGGTGCGCAGCTCGTTGGTCTCCTGCTGGGCGGCGAGGCGGACCTGGTCGGCCTCGCGCTTGGCCGCGGCCAGGATGTCCTCGGCCTCGGCCTTGGCCAGGGTGCGCTCCTGCTCGGCGTCGGTGGTGAGCCGGGTGCGCATCTCGTCGAGCTCCTTGAGCTGGACCATGCGCATGTCGTCGGCCTCGCGGGACGCGTCGGCCCGGATGGCCTTCGCGTCACGGTTGGCCTGCTCGCGGATGTCGGAGGCGTCGCGGGTGGCGGCCGAGCGGACGTCGGCTGCCTCCTCCTCGGCGAGCTTGAGCATCGAGGTGGCGCGCCCGCCGAGACCGGCGTACGTCGGGTTCTTGTTCTCGTCGAGCTCGGCCCGCACACGCTCCATCTCGCGCTCGAGCTCGATGACGCGCTGCTCGGAGGCGGTGAGGCTGGAGCTGAGGCCGGACTTCTCGGCGGTGAGCTGGTTGAGGCGCTGGTCGACGGCGGCCTTGTCGTAGCCGCCACGGCGGACCATCGGGAGGGCCGCGGCGACCGGGGAGGCGGGCCGGGCGGGTGCGGAGCCGGCGGGGGCGGCAGGAGCGGCCGGGGACGCAGCAGGAGCGGCCGGGGCCGCGGCGGGAGCGGGCCTGGACGCGGCGGCGGGGGCCGACGGGCGCGCGGGAGCCGGCGCCTTCCGGGCCGCGGCGGGGGCGGCCGGGGTCTGCGCGGTGGGTGTCTCGTCGGCGGGGCCGGCCGGCGGTACGGCGGGCATCACCTGCGTCGACTCGCCGTCGGGCGCCGCGGCAGCCGAGCGCCCGGAGCCACTGGTGGAGGTGCCGGTGGAGCTGCTCACGGACTCGCCGGTCGTCTCCCCGGTGAGGTCGGCGTCGTTGTCCGGCTCCTCGTCGAAGATGGACAGTCCCTGGTCGCGGCTCATGGTGGAGCACCCACTCTCTGCGTCGATCTGCGGTGTTGCGTTGCGGTCGGTCCAGTCTGTACGACGCCCGGGGACAAACACACCCCGGCTCGCGGAAACGATCCGCGAACCGGGGTGTGATGTGAGGAATGTCGGTCAGACGCCGCGGAAGCGGTTGATGGCGTCCTCGTGGCGGGCGCGCATCTCGTGGTCGCGGACGCCGAGGCCCTCCTCGGGGGCCAGGCAGAGCACGCCGACCTTGCCCTGGTGGGCGTTGTGGTGGACGTCGAGGGCGGCCTGGCCGACCTGGTCGAGGGTGTAGGTCTTCGACAGGGTCGGGTGGATCATGCCCTTGGCGATGAGGCGGTTGGCCTCCCAGGACTCGCGGTAGTTGGCGAAGTGGGAGGAGATGATGCGCTTGAGGTTCATCCACAGGTAGCGGTTGTCGTACTCGTGCATGTAGCCGCTGGTGGAGGCGCAGGTGGTGATGGTGCCGCCCTTGCGGGTGACGTAGACCGAGGCGCCGAAGGTCTCGCGGCCGGGGTGCTCGAAGACGATGTCGATGTCCTCACCCCCCGTGAGCTCGCGGATCCTGGCGCCGAAGCGCTTCCACTCCTTAGGGTCCTGCTTCGTGTTCTCGTCGTTCCAGAACTTGTAGCCCTCCTCGGAGCGGTTGATGACCAGCTCGGCGCCCATCGAGCGGGCGATCGCGGCCTTCTCCTCGTTGGAGACCACGCACACCGGCACGGCGCCGCCGTTGAGGGCGTACTGCGTGGCGAAGCCCCCGAGGCCGCCCGAGGCGCCCCAGATGAGGACGTTGTCGCCCTGCTTCATGTTGCCGCCGTTCTTGCTGACGAGCTGGCGGTAGGCGGTGGAGTTCACGAGCCCGGGGGAGGCGGCCTCCTCCCAGGTGAGGTGGGCGGGCTTGGGCATCAGCTGGTTGGACTTGACCAGGGCGATGGTGGCGAGGCCGCCGAAGTTGGTCTCGAAGCCCCAGATCCGCTGCTGCGGGTCCATCATCGTGTCGTCGTGGCCGTCGGAGTCCTCGAGCTCGACCGACAGGCAGTGCGCGACGACCTCGGTGCCGGGCTTCCACTTGGTCACGCCGGGGCCGGTCTTGAGCACCACGCCGGCCAGGTCGGAGCCGACCACGTGGTAGGGCAGGTCGTGGCGCTTGGTGAGGTCGGAGAGGCGGCCGTAGCGCTCGAGGAACCCGAAGGTGGAGACGGGCTCGAAGATCGAGGTCCACACGGTGTTGTAGTTGATCGCGGAGGCCATGACCGCGACGTACGCCTCGCCGGGACCGAGCTCGGGGAGGGCGACCTCCTCGACGTGCAGCGACTTGCGGGGGTCCTTCTCCTTCGCGGTCAGGCCCTCGAACATGTCGACCTCGTCCTTGTGGACGGTCACGGCGCGGTAGGACTCCGGCAGCTCGAGGTGGGCGAAGTCGTCAGAGGTGGCGTCTCCGGACTGGATGGCTTCGAGGATGGTGTGCACGTGTGTCTCCTGGTGAGGCATCGGTGTCGCGATCGGAGCGAAGGTACCGGTCGGTAACCACCGGCGGTGGGGTGTGTGACGTAGTTAGCACGACGAGGGCGGGACGCCCGTGCCTCGCAGGCGTCGCTGGGCCCGGCGACCGAGCCGTACGCCGAGCGCGAGGCCGTGCTGGCCGAGCCGCGGGAAGGCGTCCACGACGCGCACCTGCGCACCCCGCCAGCGGGGCACCGCGGTGACCAGCCTCGGCCGGTCGAGCACCCGGCCGACGGCGGTGGCGACGTCCTCGACGGTCAGGAGGACGCCGGAGAAGGACAGCGCGGCCCCCGGGTCGTCGAGCTTGTCGTGCAGCATCGGCGTCCAGATGCCGTCCGGGCAGACGCAGCTGATGTCGATGCCCCGGATGCCGGCCAGCCGCAGGTCGGCCACCGTGCTGAGGCTGAAGCCGAGCACCGCGTGCTTGGACCCGGCGTAGACCCCCTCACCCGGCACGGCGACCAGGCCGGCCAGAGAGGCCACGTTGACCACGTGCCCGCCGGAGCCCTCGCGCATCCGGCCGATCGCGCTGACCGTGCCGTTCATGACGCCGATGGTGTTGACCTCGACCACGAGACGGCGCTGCTCGGGGGTCTGCTCCCACGCCGGACCGGTGACGATGACCCCGGCGTTGTTGACCCAGACGTCCAGGGAGCCCGTGCGCTCGACGGTGAGTGCCGCGGCGGCGTCGCAGGCGGCGGCGTCCCGGACGTCGAGGACCGACGCGAACGCGCCGCCCCCGATCCTCCCGGCGACCTCCGTGGCCGTGGCGAGGTCGACGTCGGTGACGTGCACGACGTGGCCCCGCTCGGCCAGCAGGGCGGCGATCCGGGCGCCGAGGCCGCGCCCGGCGCCGGTGACGAGGGCTCCCACCGGGTCAGTGCGCCGAGCCGGGGGCCGCGGGCTCGACGAGCTCGACGAGCACGCCGCCCGCGTCCTTGGGGTGGATGAAGTTGATCCGGCTGTCGGACGTGCCGCGCCGCGGGGCGTCGTACAGCAGGCGGACGCCGCGCTCGCGCAGGACGGCGGACACGGCCTCGACGTCGGTGACGCGGTAGGCGAGCTGCTGCATGCCCGGCCCGGAGCGGTCGAGGAACTTGGCGATCGTCGACTCCTCGGAGAGCGGCGCCAGGAGCTGGATGTGCGAGCCGGAGTCGCCGACCGCGACCATCGCCTCACGCACCCCCTGCTCCTCGTTGGTCTCCTCGTGGGCCACGTGCATCCCGAAGGTGTCGCGGTAGTAGGCGATCGCCACGTCGAGGTCGGGCACGGCGATGCCGACGTGGTCGATCGCGGTGAACAGGTGGTCGGGGAGGTCCAGGGGTGCGGTCATGGCCGACATCGTGGCAGGTGGGACGGGGCCCGCAACGTGATCCCCGCCACCCCGGACGCCGCGGGCGAGGGGCGGCGGTATCGTCACGAACGATCACGTCCCACAGATCTTGTCCACACCGCCTGGAGGCACCGCTCATGTCCACTTCTGTCATCGTCGCCGGGGCCCGCACCCCCATCGGTCGCCTCCTCGGTGGGCTCAAGGACCAGTCCGCCGCCGACCTCGGCGGGGTCGCCATCAAGGGTGCCCTCGACAAGGCGGGCGTCTCCGGCGAGCAGGTCGAGTACGTGATCATGGGCCAGGTCATCCAGGCCGGCACCGGCCAGATCACCGCCCGCCAGGCCGCGGTCAAGGGCGGCATCCCGATGGACGTCCCCGCCATCACCATCAACAAGGTCTGCCTGTCGGGCATCAACGCGATCGCGCTGGCCGACCAGCTCATCCGCGCCGGCGAGCACGAGATCGTGGTGGCCGGCGGCATGGAGTCGATGACCCGCGCCCCGCACCTGCTGCCCGGCTCGCGCTCCGGCTTCAAGTACGGCGACACCGCGCTCGTGGACTCGATGGCCTACGACGCCCTCTTCGACCAGTTCACCGACCAGGCGATGATCAACCTCACCGAGGGCTGCAACGCCGCCGGCGCGCACCTCACCCGCGAGGAGCAGGACGCGTTCTCCGCCCAGTCGCACCAGCGCGCGGCCGAGGCGTGGAAGAACGGCGTCTTCGACGACGAGGTCGTCCCGGTGACCATTCCGTCCCGCAAGGGCGACATCACCGTCAGCCAGGACGAGGGCATCCGCGGCGACACCACCGTCGAGTCCCTGTCGGGCCTGCGCCCGGTGTCCAAGGACGGCACCATCACCGCCGGGTCCGCCTCGCAGATCTCCGACGGCGCGTGCGCCGTGGTCGTGATGAGCAAGGCCAAGGCCGAGGAGCTCGGTCTCACCTGGCTCGCCGAGATCGGCGCGTCCGGCCAGGTCGCCGGTCCCGACTCGACCCTGCAGCTCCAGCCCGCCCGGGCCATCGAGAAGGCCGCGGCCAAGGAGGGCATCGCGGTGTCCGACATCGACCTGTTCGAGCTCAACGAGGCCTTCGCCGCGGTCGGCATCGAGTCGGCCCGCCAGCTCGGCGTCGGCGAGGACAGGGTCAACGTCAACGGCGGCGCCATCGCGCTCGGCCACCCGGTCGGCATGTCCGGTGCCCGGATCGTGCTGCACCTGGCCCTCGAGCTCCAGCGCCGTGGCGGCGGCACCGGTGCCGCCGCGCTGTGCGGCGGTGGTGGCCAGGGTGACGCCCTGATCATCCGGGTCCCGCAGGCGTGACCCCCGGCCCTGCCGGGCCGGGCTCGCCCGCGCCCGCCGCCCCGGCGCGGGGACGGCGTCGTGCGACGGCGCCCGTCCCCGAGCTGGTCGCCCGGGCCCGGGAGGGCGACGCCCGCGCGGTGGCCCGCCTCATCTCGCTGGTCGAGGACACCTCGCCCCTGCTGCGCGAGGTGATGGCCGGGCTCGCCCCGCACGCCGGGCACGCCCAGGTCGTCGGGATCACCGGCTCGCCGGGCGTCGGCAAGTCCACCTCCACGAACGCCCTCGTGGGCGAGCTGCGCCGCGCCGGCAAGCGGGTCGGCGTGCTCGCGGTCGACCCGTCGTCGCCGTTCTCCGGCGGCGCGCTGCTGGGGGACCGGGTCCGCATGCAGGACCACGCCACCGACCGCGACGTCTACATCCGCTCGATGGCCTCCCGCGGCCACCTCGGCGGGCTCGCCTGGACGACACCGCAGGCCCTGCGCGTCCTCGACGCCGCCGGTTGCGACGTGATCCTCGTCGAGACCGTGGGCGTGGGGCAGAGCGAGGTCGAGATCGCCGGTCTGGCCGACACCACCCTCGTGCTCCTCGCGCCGGGGATGGGCGACGGGATCCAGGCCGCCAAGGCGGGTATCCTGGAGATCGGCGACCTCTACGTCGTCAACAAGGCCGACCGCGACGGTGCCGACCAGGTCAAGCGCGACCTGCGCTCCATGCTGGCTCTCGCCGACCGCCCCGAGGGGGCCTGGAAGCCACCGATCGTGAGCACCGTGGCCGCCCGCGGGGAGGGCCTCGACGCCGTCGTGGCGGAGATCGACCGCCACCACGCCTGGCTGGAGGAGAGCGGTGAGCTGGCGCGGCGGCGTACGCGACGGGCCCGCGACGAGATCGAGGCGATCGCCGTCACCGCGCTGCGCGAGCGGTGGGGCGACGTGCACGGCCGCTCCGAGCTCGACGAGCTCGCGGCCGCCGTGGTGGCGGGGGAGTCGGACCCCTACACGGCCGCCGACACGCTGCTGGACGACATCAGCGGCTGAGGCCCGGCGCCGGGCTCACGGTCCCGTGGCCACCAGCGCGATGCTCGCCTCCGCGATCTGCTCCTGCGCGTCCGCACGGCTGATGGTCGGGGTGCCGTCCCCGGGCTGGTCGCCGTAGTCGCCGAAGAAGGCGTGGGTGGCTCCCTCGACGGCGACGAACGTCGCGGACGCGGGCAGGTCGGCCCGGCTGGCCTCGATGTCCGCGGGCGTGGCCAGGCCGTCGTTGGTGCCCGACACCGAGGCCACCGCCAGGTCGGTGCGGTCGGCCAGGGAGTCGAGGGGGTACGACGCCCACAGCAGCAGGCCGCCGACCTCGTCGGGATGGTCCTCGGCGTACACCGACGCGACCACCCCGCCGAGGCTGTGCCCGCCGACCGACCACTCCTCGACCTCGGGGTGGTCGTCGATGACGTCGCCCGGGGCGCCGATCGCGGTGAAGCCGATGGCCAGGGGCTGCTTGACCACGACGACCAGGACGCCGGCGGCGCTCACCCGGGTCAGCAGCGGCACGTAGGCGCGCGGATCCACGCGGGCGCCGGGCTGTAAGACCAGCCCGGTCCGTGGTGCCCCTGCGGTGGGGGTGAGCGTGATGCGGGTCGCGCTCGAGGTCACCCGCACCTCCGGGCTGCCGTCCATGGCGTCCAGGGCGGTGGGCGAGGCGGGGAAAGGGCGTAGCCAGAGCAGCGACCCCACGACGACCAGCGTCACGACGGCGGCAGCGACCCGGCCGAGCGCGCGCAGCCAGGGCCGACGCGGGCCGTCCCGGCGGCCGTCCCGTCGGCCACGCAGGGCGCGGACCACGACCAGCAGGCCGATGATGCCGACGAGCGTGGTGAGCACGGCGTACGCCGGGTGGCCGGCCAGGAGCACGCCGGCGCGCGTGGCCCAGATCCAGGCCGAGGCCCCGATCCAGCAGGCGCCCACCAGGACGGGCCACCACGGACGGGCGCCGGGAGCAACCTGCGGGGTTGTGTCGGTCATGCCCCATGGTCCCGCCCGACCGGAGGCAATTGCTCCATTCCGGTCACGCGCGAGCCCCCGCGCTCCTATCTTCGCCAGCATGAGGCACCTCCACACCGCGCTCGCCCTGGCCCTCGGCGGGCTGGTCCTGACCCTGGCTCCCGCCGCCGCGACCCCGGACGAGGCGCCCGCGAGCGACCCCGGCAGCCGCGTCGCGGCCCGTGCCGGCTCGCTCACCTACTCCCCGCAGTCGTACGTCGGGGGGCAGGCGCTCACGTTCAGCGGCAGCCTCGGCCGCAGCGGCGTCCGCCGGATCACCCTGCAGCAGCACATGAACCGGCCGGGGGACCGCTGGTTCGCGGTGCGCGGCTTCTCCGGCACCACCGCCGCCGACGGCAGCTTCTCCTTCTCGTTCCCCGCGCCCGCGATGGGCGGCATCCGCTTCCGCGTGGTGGGCAAGGGAGGCGTCGCGAGCCCGCCGGTGAGCCTCCGGGCCAAGGGCCAGGACCTCACCATGTGGGTCGTCGGCCAGGCCGTCGCCGGCCTGCCCTTCACGATCGCCGTGGACACCACGCCCAGCCTCGTCCGCCGCCCCGAGACGATCGGGCTGCCGGTCTTCGCCGGACGCACGCTCACGCTCCAGCGCCGGGTCGACGGCACCACGTGGGAGACCCTCGGCACCTCCACCGTCCAGGCCGACGGGATGGGGTGGTTCACGGGCGTGACCGCGGCGGCCGGCACGGTCGTCTACCGGGTGCGCCAGGAGGACGTCATGTCCGGGGCCAACCGGATCGGCTGGATGCAGACCTTCCCGACGTACGTCACCGTCCTCGATCCGGGCCAGGTGCTCAGGTCCTCGGCGCCCGTACACCGACCGGTCGCCATGCGCACGAGCGCCACACCCACCCCGCCGCCGGCCGCACGACGCGGGGCCGGCGCCGCGAGCACCACCGCGAGCAGCCGCTACGGCTGGTACCCCACGCTGTGGGACTACACGTGGGAGGCCGGGCAGTCGCTGACCAGCCCGCCCGACGTCGGCTCGGTGCGCACCGGCTGGTGGCAGGACTACTCCGACGGGGCGGGCCGGGTGAGCCGGCAGAACGGCGGGCTCTACCTCGACAGCCAGCGCAGCAACGCCGGCGGCCCCGGCGACTTCGGCACCACCCGCGCCACGCTGCGGGGAGCCGCCCAGGCCTACGGCCGGTGGGAGGCGCGGCTGCGCCTCAAGAGCGCCGAGGCGACGGCCACGGACTTCACCGTGCTGGTCGAGCTGGTGCCCGAGCGCCCCGAGGACTATGCGTGCGGACGGCGCAACATCGTCCTCGCGCAGGTCGCGGCGCACAGCAGCACGATGACCTTCGGTGCCCGGGCCGACACCGTGCAGTGGACCGGCACCCGGCGGATCCCGAGCCTGGTCCACACCTCGCCGGCCGTGGCCGTCGAGGTGGCGCGCGACCACATCACGTGGTTCTGGGACGGCCGCCCGATCGGGACCGTCAAGGGCGGCGAAGCGGTGTCCGACGTCCCGATGACGCTGCGCTTCAGCATGGTCGGCGCCCCGGGGGCCGAGCACAACCAGACCGGTGTCGTGTCGGACTGGCAGCGTGGGTTCGCCATCGACCGCGGCAAGCAGGTCCGCTCCGGCGCCGCGCTGCGACCGAGCGCGCTGACCGCCTGCGAGGCCTGACGCCTGCGCGCCTCCCTCGCGGCGGGCGCGAGGACTGGTAGGAAAGTCCGGTCCCCTGCCCGTCCGCACGAGGAGCTCCCCCCATGAACACCAAGAAGGTGATCCTCGCCCTGGTGATCGTCTTTCTCGGCTTCTGGATGTTCACCGACCCCAACGGGCTCGCCGACGCCGCGAGCGCCGGCGCGGAGCAGGCGTGGGTCCTGGCCCAGCAGCTGTTCACGGCGATCATCGACTTCGTGGGCGCCCTGACGTGACGCACCACCCGGCGCTGGACTGACGGATGATGCGCGGCGTCTTCGACCCCCACATCCGCCGGCACCTGCTGCGCGAGGAGGGGGAGGTCATCGTCGACGAGGTGCGCCACCACTGGATCGTCTACGTCGTCCCGACGCTGGAGGCCCTCCTCGGGCTGGCCCTGCTCGTCGCGGTGCCCTTCATCGACATGGACCTCGCGTGGTTCCCCTTCGCGCTCGCCTTCGGCCTCTGGGCGCACGCCGCGTGGCGTGCGCTGGGCGAGCACATGGACCGCTTCGTGATCACCAACATGCGCGTCTTCCGGGTGCACGGCGTGCTGTCGCAGCAGCTGGCGACCATGCCGCTCTCGCGCATCCTCGACATCACCGTCAAGAAGCCGCTGCACGGTCGCATCCTCGGTTTCGGCCACTTCGTCTTCGAGTCCGCCGCCCAGGAGCAGGGACTGCGCGACATCCGGTACGTCGGTCGCCCCGACGACCGCGACCTCTCCATCCAGCGTGTGGTCCAGCGCTCCGGCCTGCGCGGTCCGCGCGTGGCCAACTAGCGGGCGCCGTCCGTGGACGAGCGCCTCGACGAGCTCGTGCTGCGCGCGGTCGAGCTGGTGCCGCGGGGCCGCGTCGTCTCCTACGGCGACCTCGGCCACGTCGTGGGGATCGGCCCGCGCCGGGTGGGCTCGGTCCTGAGCCGCTACGGGGCCGGGGTGGCGTGGTGGCGGGTGACCAACGCCGCGGGTGACTTCCCGCCCGACCTGCTCCACGAGGCGGTGCCGCACTGGCTCGAGGAGGGGATCGCCCTCAAGCCCTCCGGACGGGGCTGCCGGATCGTCGACCACCGGGCCGACCTCGTCGAGCTCGAGCGTCGCTGGCGACGGGCGGTGGCGGACCTGATGGCGGACGTGGACCCGGACGGTGCGGAGGCGACGTACGACGAGTGAGCCGGATCACCCGATCCCGATGTGCACCACCGTGCAAGTTTGCTCTAGGGTGCAGGTATGCCGAGCTCGTGCGACCATCTCCCGGGGGGCGGACTGCGTGCCGCCAACAAGCAGCGCACGCGCGACGCCCTGAGCCGGGCCGCGATCGGGATCGTCTCCGCGGAGGGCATCGACGCCCTCACCGCCGATCGGATCGCCGCCGACGCGGGGGTCTCCCGCCGGACGCTGTTCAACTACTTCCCGCGGGTCGAGGACGTGCTGACCGCCTCCATCGAGGAGGTCACCACCGACACCCTGGCGGCCTTCGTCGCCCGTCCCGCGGACGAGCCGCTGCGCAGCTCGGTCGTCGCCGTGCTGGAGGGCCTGCTCGACGAGCCGGTCTTCGCCCAGGCGTGCCTGCTCGAGCGCGCGGCCGACGCCTCGCCGGCCACCCGCCGCTTCCTCCGGGAGTTCAGCGACGGCCAGGTCGACGCCTTCGAGCAGGGCCTGCGTGACCGCCTCGGACCCGACGCCGACCCGGTCTACGTCGCCACCCTGGCCGCGGCCAGCGTGGCGATCCTCGACCGGGTGACGCGCCTGCTCGTGCGCGAGATGCCGGACGCGGACCCCGACGACCCCGCGGTCTCGCGGAGGTTCCTCACCGTCATCCGTCAGTCCTTCGACCTCCTCTTCGCGGGCTTCGACGAGTCCGCGGCCCTGCGTCCGGGCACCCGCACCCCCACCGCTCCCCAGGAGAACTGACCGTGGCCTCCCTGCTCTACCGCCTCGGCAGCGCCGCCGCCCGGCGCCCGCTCGCCTTCGTGCTCGCCTGGGTCCTGGTGCTCGGCACCGTCGTCGGGGCGATGCTCTCGCTCCAGCGCCCGCTCACCAACGAGTTCGAGCTGCCGGACAGCGAGTTCGCCCAGGTGCTCGCCGACCTGGGGGAGCAGATCCCCGAGGTGGCGGGCGGCACGGGCACCGTGGTCCTGCACTCCGAGGACGGCTTCACCGGCGCCCAGCGCGACGCCATCGACGCGACGCTGGCCGACTGGGAGGACCTCCCGCACGTCACCGGCACGGTCGATCCCTTCGCCACGCAGGCCGAGCTCGACAGCAGCGACGCCGACCTGCGCGACGGTCGTCGGCAGCTCATCGACGGCCGCGAGGAGTACGAGAAGGGGGCCCGCCAGCTCGAGCAGCTGCGGTGGCTGATCGGCGAGGGCGAGCGCGACATCGCCCGGCTGCAGCGCACCAACCCCGACGACGCCACGCTGCCGGCCCGCATCGACGGGCAGGCCGAGCTGGAGGCCACCCTGGCCGACGGCGAGGCCCGGCTCGCCGACGCCCGCGAGCGGCTCGAGGACGGGGAGCAGCAGTACACCGACGGCGCCACCCTGCGCGGCCTCGGCGACGGCGTCCGCCTCGTCAGCGAGGACGGCACCACGGCCCTCGTCCAGGTGCGCTTCGACGCCAGCATGCAGGAGATCTCGCCGGACGACCTGGCGCTGGTGCCCGAGACGGGCGAGCAGCTCGCCGACGCCGGCGTCGAGGTGGACTACGGCCAGGAGCTGGTCTTCTCCACCGAGGTCGGTGGCATCGGCGAGGCCATCGGTGTCGGCGTCGCCACCGTCGTGCTGCTGGTGATGCTCGGGTCCCTGGTGATGGCCGGGATGCCGCTCGCCGTGGCCTTCACCGGCGTCGGCGTCAGTCTGCTCGGCGCGCTGGCGCTGACCCACTGGCTCGACCTCCAGCAGATGGCGCCCGTGCTGGGCGCCATGCTCGGCCTCGCGGTCGGCATCGACTACGCCCTGTTCATCGTCAACCGGCACCGGCGCCAGCTCGCGGACCTCGACCACGCGGGCACCGAGATCGACCGCGAGGACATCCGGCACAGCATCGGCCTGGCCACCGGCACGGCCGGCACCGCGGTCGTCGTGGCGGGCGCCACCGTGGTGATCGCCCTCGCGGCGCTGCTCGTGTCGGGCATCCCGGTCCTGGTGCAGATGGGTGTCCTCGCCGCCGCCACCGTGCTGGTGACGGTGCTCGTGGCCCTGACCCTGACGCCGGCCCTGCTCGCGCTGGCCGGTCGCCGCGCGATCCCGCGACGCAGGAAGAAGGACACGCCCCGCACGGACGGCTGGCCGGAGAAGTGGGTGGACGCCGTCACCCGCCGTGCTCCCGCCGCCGTGGTCGCCGTCGTGCTGCTCATGGGGGTGCTGGCGATCCCCGCCCTGTCGCTGCGCCTCGGCCTGCCCGACGGCGGGTCCGAGCCGCCCGACTCGACGGCCTACCAGGCCTACCAGCGGGTGGGGGAGGCCTTCGGCGCCGGCGCCAACGGCCCGATCGTGGTCTCCGCCGACGTGGAGGAGCCTCTCGCGCAGGCCGACGTCGTGGCCACCCAGGCCCGGATCGGCTCCGAGCTCGCCCAGGTGGAGGGCGTCCGCGACGTGCTCCCGATCGGGGTGAGCGAGGACCGCCGCACGCTCGCGTTCCAGGTCGTCTCCAGCGACGGCCCGTCCGCCGAGACCACGGTCGCGATCGTCGACGAGCTGCGCGGCTCGGTGACCGACGAGCTCGCGGCCGACGGCGTGGACGTCGGGGTCACGGGTGCGACCGTCGCCAACATCGAGGTCTCGCAGAAGCTCGCCGACGCGCTGCCGCTCTACCTCGTGCTCGTCATCGGCCTCTCCTTGCTGCTGCTCACCATCGTGTTCCGCTCGGTGCTCGTCCCGATCATCGCGACCGCGGGCTTCCTGCTCTCCGTCGTGGCCAGCTTCGGCGTGATCGTGGCGGTCTACCAGTGGGGCTGGCTCGGTGGCGTCTTCGACGTGCACGACCCGGGTGCGGTGCTGAGCTTCATGCCGACCCTGCTCATCGGCATCCTCTTCGGCCTGGCGATGGACTACCAGATGTTCCTGGTGTCCGGCATGCGCGAGTCCTACGTGCACGGCCAGGACGCCCGGCAGGCGGTGCGCAGCGGCTTCGTCTCCGGCGCCCGCGTCGTCGCCGCGGCGGCGCTCATCATGGTGTCGGTCTTCGCCGGCTTCGTGTGGTCGCACATGACGATGGCGCGCCCGATCGGCCTCGGGCTGGCGGTCGGCGTGCTGCTCGACGCCTTCCTCATCCGGATGACGCTCACGCCCGCCGTGATGTCCATGCTGGGCGACAAGGTCTGGTGGATGCCGGCCTGGCTGGACCGCGTCCTGCCGCACCTCGACGTCGAGGGATCGGCGCTCGTGGACAAGCAGCGGGCGCCCCGCCCGGTCGCCGACGACGAGCGCCATGACGTCGAGCAGGACGCCCTCGTCTAGCCTGCACACCATGTCCGCCCGGCACCTCGACTTCATCGACGAGGCCGCGCGCCAGTGGGGCAGGCGCTGGGACGGCGTGCCGGCCATGCACGCGGTCACCTCGCTGATGCGCGTGCAGCAGCTGGTGATCGGCCGGCTCGACGCGTTGCTCAGGCCGCACGGGCTGACGTTCGCCCGCTACGAGGCGCTGGTGCTGCTGACCTTCTCCTCGCGCGGCTCGCTCCCGCTGGGCAAGGTCGGGGAGCGGCTGCAGGTCCACCCCACCTCGGTGACGTCGATCGTGCGACGCCTCGAGGCGTCGGGGTTCGTCGTACGCCGCGACTCCCCGTCCGACGGGCGGGCCGTCCTCGCGGAGATCACCGACGAGGGCCGGGCCGTCGTCGAGCGGGCGACGGTCGACCTCACCTCGGCCGACTTCGGGCTCGGCGCGCTCGACGACGACGCGCTCACCCAGCTGTCCGAGCTGTTGCGACCGGTGCGTCGCGAGGCCGGCGACTTCTAGTCCGATCGACCGCGGAGGCCCTCCGGGTCGTGTTTCGCGCGAGATAGTAGGACGTCCTACTATTGCCGGTATGACCCAGGACACAGGCAGCCAGGAGACCGGATCGGCCCGCGAGCGCTGGCAGGCCGGCTACGACGGGGCCCGCACCCGCGACGTCGACTTCACGACGCTCAGCGGCGTGGAGGTCGACCCGGCCTACGGCACCGACGAGGGCGAGTGGCCCGGCCAGTTCCCCTACACGCGCGGCCTGTACCCCACCGGCTACCGCGGGCGCACCTGGACGATCCGGCAGTTCGCCGGCTTCGGCAACGCCCAGCAGACCAACGAGCGCTACAAGATGATCCTCGGTCGCGGCGGGGGCGGCCTCAGCGTCGCCTTCGACATGCCGACCCTCATGGGCCTCGACTCCGACGACCCGCGGTCGCTGGGCGAGGTCGGGCACTGCGGCGTGGCCATCGACTCGGCCGCCGACATGGAGACGCTCTTCGACGGCATCGACCTCGGCTCGGTGACCACCTCGATGACGATCAGCGGACCGGCCGTGCCGATCTTCTGCATGATGATCGTCGCCGCCGAGCGCGCAGGTGTCGACACCGGCACGCTCAACGGCACGCTGCAGACCGACATCTTCAAGGAGTACATCGCGCAGAAGGAGTGGCTCTTCACCCCCGAGCCGCACCTGCGCCTCATCGGCGACCTGATGGAGCACTGCGTCGAGCACATCCCGGCCTACAAGCCGCTCTCGGTCTCCGGCTACCACATCCGCGAGGCCGGGTCGACGGCCGCGCAGGAGCTCGCCTTCACGCTCGCCGACGGCTTCGGCTACGTCGAGCTGGGGCTGTCGCGGGGACTGGACGTCGACGTCTTCGCACCCGGCCTGTCGTTCTTCTTCGACGCCCACGTGGACTTCTTCGAGGAGATCGCCAAGTTCCGCGCGGCCCGCCGCATCTGGGCCCGCTGGCTGCGCGACGTCTACGGCGCGCAGACGGAGAAGGCGCAGTGGCTGCGCTTCCACACCCAGACGGCCGGCGTCTCGCTGACCGCCCAGCAGCCCTACAACAACGTGGTCCGTACCGGCATCGAGGCCCTCTCGGCCGTCCTCGGCGGCACCAACTCGTTGCACACCAACGCGCTCGACGAGACCCTCGCGCTGCCCAGCGAGCAGGCCGCCGAGATCGCCCTGCGCACCCAGCAGGTGATCATGGAGGAGACCGGCGTCGTCAACGTCGCCGACCCGCTCGGCGGCAGCTGGTACGTCGAGGCCCTCACCGACCGGATCGAGGCCGAGGCCAACGCGATCTTCGACAAGATCCTGGCCATGGGCGGCTCCACGCTGACCCACGACGACGTCGACGGCCTCGCCGCCGCGGCGCGCTCGGGCGACGACCCGATGACCAAGGGCCTGCTCCAGGGCATCGAGAGCGGCTGGTTCATGTCCGAGATCGCCGAGGCGGCCTTCCAGTACCAGGTCGCGCTGGAGAAGAAGGACAAGCGCATCGTGGGCGTCAACTGCCACGAGGAGTCGGTGACCCACGACCTGGAGATCCTGCGCGTCAGCCACGAGGTCGAGGTCGAGCAGGTCCGCCTGCTGGCCCAGCGTCGTACCGAGCGCGACGACGCTGCCGCGGCCGCCGCTGTCCAGCGGATGGTCGAGGTCGGGCGCACCGACGACAACATGATCCCGGCGATGCTCGATGCCTGCCGCGCCGAGGCGACGCTGGGCGAGATCTGCAACGCGCTCAAGGCGGAGTGGGGGGAGTACCGCGAGCCCGCGCGCTTCTAGCGGAGGAGCTCGGAGGAGTGCGTGGGGTCCCCGAGCTCGCGGTGGTGCTTCCGCACGGTGCCGAAGGTCCAGAGCTTGTTGAGCACGAAGCCCAGCGGGGTCACGACCGCGATCACGATGAGCTGGCCCCAGTAGAGCCGGCTGCGCAGGCCGCTGGAGTCGTCGAGCACCGAGGTCGGCAGGGCCAGCGGTGAGCCCGGGTGCAGCAGCACGGTGAGCAGGGCCAGGCCGACGGCCTGGCCGACCAGCCCGACGGCGAGGAACGGCCAGTACTCGCGCCACCAGCGCGAGTGCCCGGCGCTGCGGAAGGTCCAGCTGCGGTTGAGCTGGAAGTTCCAGAGGTTGGCGACGAGGAAGGCCACCGTGGAGTAGACGTGGTACCAGCGGACGTTGAACTCGCTGGCCGGGATCCCCACCAGGGCGTCCTCGAACGGAGGCCCGAGCCGCTTCACCGCCACCAGCACGAGCAGGTTGACGACCACCCCGCTGGCGCCCACCGCGGCGAACCGCCCGAGCAGCACGAGGTTGTGCCGGTGGCGCTCGAGGGTCCTCCCGAGAGCGGTCACGCGAGGAGGATATGCGGCTCGTGGGGTGCCCGTTCGACCAACCCCGAGGTTGTGTGGGGAGAATGGGCCCATGACGCAGCAGCCCTTCTCCCGTCCCGGTGCCATCGACCTCTCCGGCCTCCAGCGGTCGGCCTCCTCACCCCCCGCGGGTGCGGCACCGGCCACGGGCGCCGCGGGCGGCTCGTCGTACTCCGTCAGCGTCACGCAGGACAACTTCCAGCAGATGCTGCAGGAGTCCATGACGGCGCCCGTCGTGCTGGTCTTCCACAGCGCCACGCAGGCGCCGGGCAGCGACGCGTACGCCGCCGACGTGGCCGCGGTCGTCGAGGGCCAGGAGGGTCGGCTGCTCGCGGGCCTCGTCGACATCGACGCTGCCCCCGAGATCGCCCAGGCGATGCAGATCCCGCAGGTCCCGCTCATGCTCGTCGTGCTCGACGGCCGTCCGGTGACCCAGCCGATCCCCGGTGCGCTGTCGCGCGAGGAGCTCACCACGTTGTTCGCGCAGCTGGGCCAGCAGCTCACCGCCCAGGGCATCTCGGGCCGGCACCAGCCCCGCTCGGCCGCGCCCGCCGCCGGCGAGGACGACGAGCCGCAGGTCGACCCGCGGTACGCCGCGGCGCAGGACGCGCTGGGCGAGGGCGACATCGACCTGGCCGTCGCGGAGTACCAGAAGCTCGTCGACGCCAACCCGGCCGACACCGAGGCGGCCGCCGGCCTGGCGATGGCCAAGGTCCTGCAGCGCACCCAGGGCGCCGACCTGCACGCGGCCCGGGCCGCCGCGGCCGACGCGCCCGACGACGTCGACGCCCAGACCCTGGTCGCCGACCTCGACCTGCTCGGTGGTCATGTCGAGGACGCGTTCAACCGGCTCGTCGCGCTCGTCGCCCGGACCTCGGACGCCGACCGGACCAGGGCCCGCGACCACCTGCTCGGCCTCTTCGCGGCCGTGGGCAACGACGACGAGCGGGTGCTCGCCGGGCGTCGCAACCTGGCCTCCGCGCTCTTCTGAGGCTCGCCTCCTCGCCGGCCGGCTACAGCTCCCGGACCAGCCGGTCCAGCATCTCCAGGGTGTGGGCGTTCCAGTAGGCCCGGGTGTGACCGCCGTCGCCGCCGACCCACGGGTCGGGGGCGGCCGGGGCGGCTTCGGCGAGGGCGACCGCCCCATCGCGGAACGGGTCCCACTCCCCGCACCACAGGCCCCAGGGGATGTCGGCCAGCGCGTCGAGGTCGCGGAGTGCGGGGTCGTCGGGGCCGAGGGCCGGGCTGAAGAGGGCCAGCGCTGCCGCCCAGTCGGGCTCCTCCGCGACGAACCGCAGGGCGCCGTACGCTCCCCGCGACCAGCCCCACAGTGCTCGCCGGTCGGCGGCGTAGCCCCGCTGCCCGAGCCAGCGCGGGAGCTCGTCACGCAGCATCCGCTGGGGGTCGGCGTCCCCGCTCGGGATCCAGCCCGCGGGCCCGTCGTCGGTGCCGACCAGCACGAAGGGCGGTGTCCCGGCCTCGACGGCGGCGGTGACGAAGCGGCCGAGGCCGAAGCCCTGCAGCTGCGCCGCCGAGGCGCTGGAGCCGTGGAGCACCACGACGACCGGCAGGCCCGCGCCCTCGCCGTGACCGGCCGGCACCGCGGTGAAGAGGTCGAGGTCTCCCATCGCCTGCGACGTCACCCGCTCGACCCGGACCATGCCCTCGGGGGCGTCGGGCACGAACACCTCCGGCTCGATGCCGAGCCTGAGCTCGACGCGCTCGGTCAGGGACGGGGGAGCGAGCTGCCAGCCCAGTGCCCCGAGCCCGACCACGCCTCCGGCCGCGAGGAGGCCGCGGCGGCCGAGGCGGCGTCGTACGGGCTCCGGTGTCTGCTCCGGCTCGTGGACCATCAGTCGGTGCTGTCGGAGACGTCCACCACGAGGCGGGGAGGGTCGGGGAGCGCGAACACCCGGACGGGGGAGGGAGGGCCGTCGATCCCGGCGAGCACCTGCGTGTAGCCCTCGAACGTCCCGCCGACGTACACGTCGTCGACCTCGCCGCCGTCGTGCTCGAGTCGCTGGGGTCCGTCGTAGTAGCCGTCGGCCGGCCAGGTGGTGCCGGAGGCGTAGACGTCCAGGGTCGCGTCGCCGTCGAGGTCGACCGCCTCGCCGCTCCCGTCGAGCCGCGCCCTGTCGACCCAGCCCACCGACCAGCCGGGGACGCCCGTGCCCGTGAACTCCAGGACGATCCGGTCGAAGCCCTCGTGCCCGCCCACGCGCACGTCGGTGAGCACCAGGTCCCACTCGCCGGAGCTCTCCGCGAACTGCGTCGACGTGTCCGTGGGGAACGCCGGATCTCCGTCGGTCTCGTCCTCCGTGGGACTCGTCGTCGGCGTCGGTGTGGGGGCCTCCGTCGTGGGGCTCGGTGTCGTGGGCTCCGTCGTGGGGTCGCTCGTCGGGCTGTCGGCGGTGGGGTTCTGGGTGGCGGGCTGCTGCGTGGTGGAAGCGCTCGCCGTCCCGGCGTCGCTCGTGTCGTCGCTCCCCGTCCCGCACGCCCCCAGGAGCAGCGGGACGGTCACCGCGCCCAGCAGCGCGGTCGTGGCACGTCGCATCGTCGCCCCTCCCCGTCGGTGGGACCGATGGTAGGCGCGTGCCGTCACGCGACCGCGCTCCCTCAACGGCGCGGCACGGTCTGCTCCTCCCGGGACCCGGTCACGACCTGTCCGTCGATCAGCAGCTCCGAGGTGTACTCCTCGAGGCCCGCGGGGATCTCGAAGGGGGCGTATCCGGCTCCGTCGACGTCGTAGACACGCAGGTTCGTGGTGTCGTCGCCGGCCGTGATCCGCACCGTGTCCACGTCGGGGTGGACGGCATAGACCCACACGAACGAGTCCCCGACCTCTACTCCGGAGTCGGTGAACAGCGCCGGGTCCTCGAGGTAGCGCGACGTGTCGATGACGGCACCTCCGCAGTCGCGCTCGACGTGCTCGCCGTACTCGTAGCCCGACGTGTTCCACTCGCTGCCGAGCAGGTTCTCCCGCTCCTCGACCAGCTCCACTCCGGTCACCGGTCGCCCGCACGCATCGGTCCGGTCCGACTCGACGAGCAGGTAGCTGCTGCCGTCCACGGAACCGGTCATCACGATCCGCTCGGGGGCGATCGTGTCGACGTACTCGGGCCCCTGTTGCACGAATGCCCCCGCCGCCAGGGCCACGGGGACCGCGAGCGCGGCCACACCGAGGGCGACGCGTCGACCGCGGCGTGACGGCCGTGCAGGGGCTCGCGTGGGTGGGGTCGCGAGGGCGTCCTCGGTGAGAGCGTCGGCCACCGTGCGCAGGCTGCTGCGGAGGCGCTGCTCGAGGTCCTGGTCGTCGTGGGTGGCGTTCATGCGAGGGCCTTCCGGAGCTTGTCGAGGGCGCGGCGGTGGTCGGAGCGCACCGTCGCCGGGGGACGGTCGAGGACGGCTGCGACCTCGGTCAGGGGCAGGTCCTCGTAGTAGTGGAGGACGACGACGGCGCGCTGGACCCACGACAACCGCCCGATGTGGGCCCAGGTCTCGTCGACCTCGGGCGGAAGCACGACCGGTGGTCGCTCGGACGGCCTCGACAGGAGGCGGAGCCGGCGGCGCTGGCCGTCCTTGACGGCGTTGACCACGGCCCGCTTGAGGTACGGCAGTGGTTTCTCGATCTGGTCCCAGCGCTCGTGCGCCGAGGTGAACACCGACTGGACGACGTCCTCGCTGACGTCGTGCGATCCGGACATCAGGTACGCCAGCCGCAGGAGGGGCAGCCGGTGCTCCTGGTACGCCTCGTCGAATCCCAAGGTGGGCCCGTGCCTGTCCGTCGTCGTCACACCCCTTCTGTCGTCCCGGGAGCCCGCGGCGTTGCACGTCACGCGGAACTTCTCCGCAACGGGTCCCAGCCGTTGGTCGAGGATGGTCCCATACGGTGCCCGCGCGACGACCGGGAGAGCGCGGACGTCCGGCTCGAGAGACGACGGGCCTGTGGATCCAGCACTGCCCGACACTTCGAACACTTGTACGATAGGGGTGCCGCGTCCGGCACGACTGGTGGGCGATGGTCTGCTCCTCGAACACGACCCCCATTGGTTGTGGCCGGCCCCAGTGCGCACCCGGGTGAAGCCCCGGGACTCTCTCCCCGACGCGGGTGTCGGGGGTGGATCTCCTCGATGGGGTGGCGCGGTGTCGACAGCTCGTGACGAGTCGGACGGCGACTGGTGTGCCCCGGGCGTTCCGGTGCCGCCGTTGCCGGTGCTCACCGACGCGCTGTCGTCGGTGGACGCGGGCCTCGATGCCCTGGCCGGGGTCGCGATCGAGTCGCTCGGTGATGACGACGTGACCCGTCTGCTGGACCACGCCACCCGCCTCGCCGCGCGCGTCGCCGGCCTCACCGCCACGGCGGTGGGGGAGGCCGATCGTCGGGCTCTCGGCGATGTCACCGGGGCCCGGCACACCGGCGCCTGGTGGGCGCAGCGCACCCGGCTCACTCGCCCCGAGGCCGGCCGGACCGCCCGTCTCGGCCGCCAGCTCAGCGACGACCTGCACCGACCCGTGCGGGACGCCCTGACCGCCGGGACCCTGCATGCCGAGCAGGCGGCTGTGATCGTGGCCGCCGTCGAGGCAATTCCCAGCCGTCCGCAGGACCTGCCCACTGGCGCCCCGGCCCCTGCTGAGCTGAAGGCGCAGGCCCGCGACCACCTGCTGTTGCTCGCCGGCGACCATGACGCCCACGCCCTCAAGGTCCTCGGTCGCCGGGTGCTGGACCTCATCGCTCCGGAGGTCGGTGAGCACGCCGAGGCCGCCGCGCTGGCCCGCGAGGAGGCCGCTGCGGCCCGCAAGGTCCACCTCTCCCTCCGCGACGACGGTCGAGGGTCGGTCCACGGTCGCTTCACCCTGCCCGTCGCTGCAGGCCAGGCACTTCGCAAGCAGCTCCTGGCCCTGGCCAACCCCGTTCGGCAGCAGCCCACCGCCGGTGGTGGCTCCGGTGCTGGCGCGGACCCGTCCGGCGGGTCGGACACCGAGCGTCAGCCGCTCGGGACGCGCCTCGGCTGGGCCCTGGTGGAATGGATCGAGACCTATCCTGCCGCGGCCCTGCCCACTTGCGGCGGCACGAACGCCGCCATCGTCGTCACGATGCCGTTCGAGACCCTCCTCGGAGGTCTGGCCGCCGCGTCGCTGGACACCGGCACCCGCATCAGTGCCGGAGAGGCCCGCCGCCTGGCCTGCGAGGCCGGCATCATCCCCGCCGTCCTCGGCGGCGCCTCCCAGGTCCTCGACCTCGGGCGGACCTCCCGCTACCACAACCACGCGCAACGGATCGCGATCGCGCTCCAGGACGGCGGGTGCACCGCCGAGGGGTGTGACCTCCCGCCGAGTGCCTGCCACGTCCACCACGAGACCCCCTGGTCCCAGGGCGGTCACACGAACACTCGCGACGCTCGTCTGTTGTGCCACCGCCACCACCGCGTCATCCACGACCCTCACTACGACACCACCCGGCTCCCCGACGGCAGTGTCCGCTTCCACAGGAGGACGTAGGAGGAGCGCGGTATCGGCGGATGTCTTCGGGCGTCCCACGAGCACGGGCACGCGCTCGACAGCCCGGTCGGCCCGGTCGGCCCGGTCGTGTAGCGACGCCTGAACGGACGGCTCAGGAGAGCGCGGCGACGACGGCGCGCACGGCGGGGGAGTCGCTCATCGACGCACGGTGCAGGACCATCAGCTCGCGCGTGGGCGTGGGGCGGTGTGCGGCGACGGCGACGACGTCCGCGCCCAGCGGCGAGCGTCCGAGCCGGGGGACGAGCGCGATGCCGAGCCCGGCGGCGACGAGCGCGAGGTGGCTGTCGAACTCCGCGGCGACGTGGGCGATCCGAGGCAGCCGGCCGGTGCCGTCGTACATCCGGCGCAGCCACTGCCGGCAGATCGTGCCGTCGGGGGTGGCGATCCAGGCCTCGTCGACGAGGTCGCGGGGCGAGACGCGGGCGCGGTCGGCGAGCCGGTGGCCGGCCGGCACGATGACGTCCGCGACGTCGCGACCCACCGCCGAGGCCACCACGTGGTCGGGGATCTCCAGCGGCACGTCGCCCCAGCTGTGCACGACCCCCAGGTCCACCTGCCCTGAGGCCACCAGGTCGATCGTCTCCCAGGGCTCGTGCTCGGCCAGCGTGAGCCCGAGATCGGGATGGGCATCGAGGAGGGCGCGCACCGACGGTGCCACGCGGCCGCGCATCGCCGTGGAGAACGCCGCCACCCGCAGGTGCCCGGCCACCCGGTCGGCGTCGCGGTGCAGCGACGACTCGAGCCCCTCGAGGTCCGTGAGCAGGCGGCCTCCGGCCTCGACCAGGTGCCGTCCGGGACCGGTGAGCATCACGCCCCGACCGACCCGCTCCAGCAGGGGTACGCCGGCCTGCCGCTCGAGGCGCTTCACCTGCTGCGACACGGCGCTGGGCGTGTAGCCGAGGGCGTCGGCGGCGGCGACCACGGAGCCGTGGGTGTCGACCGCCCGGAGCGAGAGGAGCGCGGCGAGATCGATCATGCAGTGATGCTACAAGGTCGTGCGCATATTCATTTGCTGGTGCTTCATCGTCATGGCGTCCAGACTGGGTCACGTGAACCTCCGCGACTCGTTCCTCGCAGCCCTGGTCGCCACGATCTGGGGCTTCAACTTCGTCGTCATCGACTGGGGGATGGAGGGCGTGCCGCCGCTGCTCTTCGCGGCGGTGCGGTTCACGGCGGTGCTCCTGCCGGCCGTCTTCCTCGTCCGCCGCCCCGACGCGCCGCGGCGGGTCATCCTCGGGGTGGGCGCCTTCATGTCGCTGGGACAGTTCGGCTTCCTCTACGTGTCGATGGCTGCCGGCATGCCGCCCGGTCTGGCTGCCCTCGTGCTGCAGGCGCAGGTCGTCCTCACCATCGTCATCGCGGCCGGCGTGCTCCGCGAGGTGCCCACGACCTCGCAGGTCGCGGGGGTGGCGCTCGGCACCCTCGGCCTCGTCGTCGTCGGTGCCGGGAGGGGTGGCGACGTCCCGCTCGTCGCGCTCGTGCTGTGCCTGCTGGCTGCACTGTCCTGGGCCTGCGGCAACGTGATCGCGCGGGCCGCGGGCGTGTCCGGCGGGCTGTCACTCACGGTGTGGTCCGCCCTGGTCGTCCCGGTGCCGCTGCTGGGGCTCTCGCTGCTGGTGGACGGGCCGGAGGTGGTCGGGGCGGCGCTCGCCGACTTCTCCTGGCAGGCCGGGGTGTCGACGCTGTACACCGCCGCGCTGGCGTCCCTGGTGGGCTACGGGATCTTCACCGGGCTGCTCGCGCGCTGGCCGTCCGGCGCGGTGGTCCCGTGGGTCCTGCTCGCCCCGGTCGTCGCCATGGTGTCGGCCTGGGTGCTGCTCGGCCAGGCCCCCAACGCCGCCGAGACCGGCGGCGGCGTGCTCCTGCTCGTCGGCGCGCTCGTCGCCCTGCGCCCCCGTCGTGCGGAGCGACCCGTCCGCGACGAGCCGCCCGTGCTGACCGCGGCGCCCTGAGCGGCGAGCCCTACGAGCCCTCGGTCTCCAGCGCAGCCCGGCCCGCCTCGAGCCGGGCGACCGGCACCCGGAACGGTGAGCAGGACACGTAGTCCAGACCGACCTCGTCGAAGAAGTGGATCGACGCGGGGTCGCCGCCGTGCTCGCCGCAGACCCCGAGGTGCAGGTCCGCGTTGGCCGCCCGCCCGTCGGTGGCGGCGCGGCGTACGAGCGCTCCCACGCCCTCCACGTCGAGGGACTCGAACGGCGACACCGGGAACACGCCCTGCGCGAGGTACGTGCTGAAGAAGGAGGCCTCCACGTCGTCGCGGGAGAATCCCCACGTCATCTGCGTCAGGTCGTTGGTGCCGAAGGAGAAGAAGTCGGCCGACCCGGCGATGGCGCCCGCGGTCATGGCCGCCCGCGGCAGCTCGATCATCGTCCCGATCTTGTGCGGGACCTCGACGCCGAGCTCCGCCTCCACCTCGTGCGCGAGCTGGACGATCCGGCCCTTGACCAGGTCGAGCTCTCGCACGCTGGCCACCAGCGGGATCATGATCTCCGGCTCGGCGTGCCCTCCCTCGCGGATGTGCTGGGCCGCGGCCTCGAGGATCGCGCGGGCCTGCATGGTGAAGAGGCCGGGGATCACGATGCCGAGGCGTACGCCGCGCAGCCCGAGCATCGGGTTGGACTCGTGCAGCCGCTGCACCGCCGCGAGCAGCTTGCGCTGCCGCTTCTTGCGCTGGCCGCGCACGTCGGCGACCGCCATGGCGACGCTCAGCTCGGTGATGTCGGGCAGGAACTCGTGCAGCGGCGGGTCGATCAGCCGGATGGTCACGGGCAGGCCGTCCATCGCCTCGAAGATCCTGAGGAAGTCCTGGCGCTGGAGCACCAGCAGCTCGGCCAGGGCCGCGTCCTGCTCGGCCTCGTCCTCGGCCACGATGAGGTTCTCCACGAGCTGGCGGCGCTCGCCGAGGAACATGTGCTCGGTGCGGCACAGCCCGATGCCCTGGGCGCCGAACCGGCGCGCCCGCAGGGCGTCGTCGGCCGTGTCGGCGTTGGTGCGCACGCCCAGCCGTCGCTTGGCGTCGGCGTGCTCCATCAGCCGCGCCACCGCCTCGACGACGGGCTGGTCGGTGTCCTCGCCCTCGAAGTGGCGCACCACGGAGGAGTCCACGACCGGCACGGCACCGTCGAAGACCTCACCGGTGGAGCCGTCGATCGAGATCACGTCGCCCTCACGGACGGTCTTGCCGCCGCGCACGGTGAACTCGCCCTCGCGGGTGTCGACGTCGAGCGACTCGGCACCGCAGACGCAGGTGCGGCCCATGCCGCGGGCCACCACGGCGGCGTGCGACGTCTTGCCGCCCCGGCTGGTGAGGACGCCGCGCGCCACCATCATCCCGTGCAGGTCCTCGGGGGTCGTCTCCTTGCGGACGAGGATGACGTCCTCACCCTGCTCGGCCCACTCGACCGCGGTCGCCCAGTCGAAGACCGCCTTGCCGACCGCGGCACCGGGGGAGGCGTTCATCCCCACGCCCAGCAGGTCCTTGCTGGCGGACGCATCGAAGCGCGGGAACATCAGGTTGGCCAGCTGCTCGCCGGTGACGCGACGCAGCGCCTCGTCCATGTCGATGAGGCCCTCGTCGACCATGTGCACCGCGATCCGGAACGCCGCCTCGGGGGTGCGCTTGCCGACCCGGGTCTGGAGCATCCAGAGCTTGCCCAGCTCGACGGTGAACTCGATGTCGCACATGTCGCGGTAGTGGTGCTCGAGTGTCGACATGATGCCCAGCAGCTCGTCGTGCGACGCCTTGTCGATGGTCGCCATGTCGGCCAGCGACACGGTGTTGCGGATGCCGGCCACGACGTCCTCGCCCTGGGCGTTCTGGAGGTAGTCGCCGTACACCCCCTGGTCGCCGGAGGCCGGGTCGCGGGTGAAGCAGACACCCGAGCCCGACGTCATGCCGCGGTTGCCGAAGACCATGGCCTGGATGTTGACGGCCGTGCCGAGGTCCTCGGGGATCTGCTCCTGGCGGCGGTAGAGGACGGCGCGGGGGGTGTTCCACGAGTCGAAGACCGCACGGACGGCGCGGTCCATCTGCTCGCGCGGGTCCTGGGGGAACTCGATCCCGGCGTGCTCGCGGATGATGCCCTTGAACTCCTCCACCAGGGTGCGCAGGTCCTCGACATCCAGGTCGAGGTCGTCGGTGACGCCCTTGGCGTCCTTGGCCGCGTCGAGGGCGCCGGAGAAGTGCTCGCCGTGGATGTCCAGCACCGTCCCGCCGAACATCTGCAGCAGCCGGCGGTAGGAGTCCATGGCGAACCGCTCGTCCTCGCTCTGCCGGGCGAGCCCGGCCACGGAGGCGTCGTTGAGACCGATGTTGAGGACGGTCTCCATCATCCCGGGCATGGAGAACTTGGCGCCCGACCGCACGGAGACCAGCAGCGGGTCGTCGGGGTCACCCAGCCGACGTCCCATCGCCTTCTCGAGCGAGGCGAGGTGGGTGGTCACCTCGTCGGCGAGGCCGTCCGGCTCGGCACCGTGCTCGAGGTAGGCCCGGCAGGCCTCCGTGGTGATGGTGAAGCCCGGTGGGACGGGGAGACCGAGGTTGCTCATCTCGGCGAGGTTGGCACCCTTGCCCCCGAGCAGGTCCTTCTGGTCGCGGTCACCGTCGGCGAAGTCGTAGACCCAAGTGTTCACCTCAGGCATCTTGCTCCTCCGACGGCGAATTGGGCAGTGCCGACGCGGCACGAGTCGGGCAAAAGCGGGGAACTGGCGTCCGGGCGGTCGATCCGCGGGCCGTCAGCGGCCCGACTCGGTGTAGTCCACCTCGCCGCGCAGCGCCGCCTCCACGCGGCGGGCGGTGAAGTCGGCGGCGAGCTCGCGGACCTCCTCGAGGGTGCAGAAGCGTACGTCGCGGATCTCCCGCTCCTGCTTGACCACGTCGTCGAGCACCGCGGCGTCGTGCACCCCGCCGTCGAAGACCAGGCAGACGGCATCGTCCCAGCCGCCCCAGGGCGGGAGCCAGTCGGTGAGCAGCAGCTCGCCGGCGTCGAGGGCCAGCCCGAGCTCCTCCTCGACCTCGCGGACCACCGCGACCCGGGGGGACTCGCCGACCTCGACGACGCCGCCGGGGAGGTCCCAGTCCTGCTTGTAGGTGAGCCGGCAGAGCAGGACACGATCGTCCGGGTCGCGCACCAGCATCTGGCTGATCGCCCGCTTGCGCGGCAGGAACGAGTTGAGCAGCGCGCGGAAGCCGCCGGGCTCGTTGACCGGCGCGTCCGTGGCCAGGCGCGCGTAGACGATCCGGTCGGCCGGTCCGTCGTCGACGGTCACGCCGCGCATCACTCCCTCGCGGTGCATGCCGGACCAGGTCGCCGTCCGCTGCGCACCCTGGTCGTCGGGGTCGACGAGCGTCTCCACGCGGGGGTGGTGGACGAGCGCCTCCGCGACCTCGCGGCGTACCTCGTCGATCGTGTGGTCGGCCGTCCAGGCGAGGCGGGCGACCCCCTCGGCGACCGTCGTCACGGTGATGGGCTGGCTCACCCGGCCACCCTAGCCAGCCGGTGAGCGCCCACCCCGGGACGCCTGCTCACGCGGTCCCCGGGCCCCCGGCCGTCAGGTGGAACGCCGGCTGCGACAGGGCGGGTACGACGACGACGCGCGGCGGGCGGCCGAGTGCGGCCGCCGTCTCACGCAGCGCCTCCTCGACGGTGGCCGTGGTGCGGGCACCCATCGCCCGGGCCAGGTCTGGCCGCCTGGCCCCGGCGAGGAAGAACTGCGAGGAGTGCTCGCGGGCGATGCCGCCGACGTAGATCATCGAGAACGCGTGGAACGGGTGGTAGCCGTAGTGGTGCCGGTAGCGGTAGACCCACTCGGGGTCGGTGGCGAGCTCCTCCTGGTGCTGCACCATGTCGGCCGGGTGCTGGCAGGCCTGGAGCCGCTCGAAGGCCGCCTCGTAGGGCGGGAACTCGGTGCTGTTGAACCACCCGTCGCACACCGCCGCCGCGATCACCACCGGCTTGTCGACCAGCGCCCGCTTGGCGCGGATCAGGCTGGAGCCGACGGCCTGGGTCATCAGGATGGGGTTGGAGCCCATGCCCGGCCCGTAGTGGAAGTTGCGCGGGATGCCGACGACCAGCACGTCGGCCCGTCCCTCCCAGGGCGCGTCGATGCGCAGGTCGGTGCGGGCCGTGGCCAGCGGCCACGAGGCCTGCTCCACGTCGGGGATGCGCCCGGCGTAGACGCCGAGCTGGCGCGACCGGGAGTCGAGGACCGCGTCCACGCTGAAGAAGGGCTGCGGCATCTCCTGCTCCATCCGCTGCCCGATCGCGCGCAGCTGGTCGCGGAAGCGGCTGCGGGTGGACACCGGCACGAAGTCCTCGCGGTAGAGGCTGCGGGGCGCGTGGTGGGAGGCGATGGAGCGCCAGCTGGTCAGGCCGGTGGCGGGCATCTTGTAGCCGCCGCTGAAGCCGCCGTACGGGTTGCCGGCCGTGTGCCCGATGAGGATGGTGAGGTCGCTGTCGACGACGGCGCGGTTGACCTGCACCGGGTCGCCGAGCTCGGAGAGACCGAGGTCGACCATGCCGGCGGGGTCCTCGGCGTCGTGGTTGACCACGTTGGCGCGGGGGAGTCGGGCGAGCGCGTCGCGGCCGAGGTAGGCCTCGAACTCCTCCCAGCGGTTCTTGCGGTGCAGGCCGATCGCGCAGACGAGGCGGATGTCCTCGGCCGCGACGCCGGCCCGTTCGAGGTCGTCGAGCAGCTGGGGGAGCACGACACGCCGGTGGGCGGTCTCGTGCTGGCCGCCCTTGACGCGGTCTGGAAAGGCGATGGTGACCGTCTGTCCGGGCCCGACGAGGTCACCGATCGGCCCGCAGCCCAGGGGCGCGTCCAGCGCGGCGCGCGTGGCGCCCACGGGGTCGTCGAGCGGCTCCGGCTCGTGGTCGGTGCGGTCCGCGGAGACCACCACGGAGTCGTCGGGGACCTCGACGGTGACGTGTCCGTCGCCGTACTCCAGCTCGACCTGCATGTGATGCCCTTCACGTCGGGGGATTTGCCTGTTACACATTACATCCAATGTGCATGCTAATGTGCATGAAGTCGATCGACTTTAACTCAGGAGGACATGTGACGGCGCTTCGACGCACCGTCCTGCCGTTCGCAGGGTTCGCCGTGGTGATCGCGGCGTGGTGGCTGACCGCCACCACCGGCATCACCGGCAAGGAGGTCCCCACGCCGGGCGAGGTCTTCGCCGCGGCCTGGGAGGGCCTGCGCGAGCCGGAGGGACTGCTCATCGACATCCGGCTCAGCGTCCTGCGGGTGCTGATCGGTGTCGCCGTCGGGTGCGCACTCTCGCTCCCGGTGGGCTTCGCGCTCGCGTGGTTCCCCACGCTGCGCGCGATGTTCGACCCGATCATCAACTTCTGCCGGGCCCTGCCGCCGATCGCGCTCTCGCCGCTGGTGATCATCTACGTCGGCATCGGCGAGGAGGCCCGGCTGCTCGTGCTGGTCTGGGCGGCGTTCTTCGCCTCGGTCGTCGTCCTCTACGAGGGGATCGCCGCGGTCGAGGACATCTACGTCCGGGCGGGACGGGCGCTCGGCGCCTCCGACCTCGAGCTCTTCCGCCGGGTGATCGTGCCGGCCACGGTGCCGCAGATGTTCGTCGCGGTCCGGGTCGCCCTCGGGGTCTCCTGGGCGACCCTGGTCGCGGCCGAGCTCATCGCCGCCCAGCGTGGGCTCGGCTGGACGATCCAGAGGTCGGCGAGCTTCTTCCGGACCGAGGAGGTCTACGCCGGGATCCTGCTCATCGGCTTCTGTGCGCTGCTCATGGACATGGGGGTCCGCCTGGTGCAGGCCCGCGCCGTCAGCTGGCAGGAGCGGGTGGTCCGATGACCGACGGCACCGGCAGCGCCCGGATCTCCTTCGGCGACGTCCACGTCGGCTTCGGCCGCGGTGGCAAGCGTGTGGAGGTCATCGACGGCGTGTCCTTCGACGTCCGCCCCGGCGAGTTCGTCAGCGTGCTCGGCCCGTCGGGCTGCGGCAAGTCGACGCTGCTCAACATGGCGGCCGGCTTCCTCGCCCCCGACGCGGGCGAGGTGCGCTTCGACGGCGACCGCGTCACCCGCCCGGACAGCAGACGGGGAGTGGTGTTCCAGCAGTACGCGATCTTCCCGTGGCTCACCGTGGAGAAGAACATCGCCTTCGGACTCACGCTCAAGCGCAACCGCCGTTCCCGCGCCGAGACCGAGGAGAGCGTCCGGCGCTACATCGAGCTGATGGGGCTCGAGGGCTTCGAGAAGTCCCTGCCCAAGCAGCTCTCGGGCGGCATGCGGCAGCGCGTGGCGCTCGCCCGGGCCTACGCCACCGACCCCGACGTGCTGCTGCTCGACGAACCCTTCGCCGCGCTCGACGCGCAGACCCGCGAGTTCATGCAGGAGCTCCTCCACGAGGCGAGCCAGGCCGAGCGTCGCGCCGCGATGCTCATCACCCACTCGGTCGAGGAGGCCATCTACCTCTCCCACCGGATCGTCGTCCTGGGCAACCGGCCGACCCGGGTCCACGAGGTCGTCGACGTCGACGTCCCCTGGCCGCGCTCGCCCGAGTCGCGGCTCCAACCCGAGTTCCTCGAGCTGCGTGGGCACCTCGAGGGCGTCATGCGCTCCCTCTCGGGGAGCGCCTTCCGAAAGGCACACCCATGAGATCAATCCGCAGCCACTTGCGCGTCCTGACCACCGGGCTGGCCGCCGGCCTCGCCCTGACCCTCGTGTCCGCGTGCGGCGCCCTCGACGAGGGCGGCGAGACGGACTCCGGGGCCGAGGGCGGCACGCCCGTCAAGGTCGGCTACCTCCACACCATCGCCGTCGACGACAAGCTCTGGCTCGGTCAGGTGGACGGGCACTGGGCAGACCACGGACTCGACCTCGAGGTGACGGAGTTCGCCACCGGCATCGAGCTGAGCCAGGCCCTGGCCGGTGGCAGCCTCGACGTCGCGATCATGGGCGGCGTCACCTCCAACTTCCCGGCCCAGGGCCAGGGCCAGATCTTCATGCTCAACTCGATCGAGAACGCCACCGCCCGGCTCTGGGCCGCGCCCGGCAGCGGCATCAAGAACGCCGCGGACCTCGAGGGCAAGACGGTGGTGACCACCGAGGGCACCACCGCCGACATCTTCCTGCACCGCGCGCTCACCGAGGCCGGTGTCGACCGCGAGGACGTCGACGTGGTCAACGCCAAGATGCCCGACGCCGTGCAGGCGTTCGTGGGCGGCTCGGCCGACGCCATCGCCCTGTGGGTCCCCTTCGACCTGCGCGTGCAGGAAGCCATGCCCGACGCCGTCGAGATCGACGACGCGGGCAACTACCCCGATGCCGCGGTCGGCGACGGCTGGATCGCCAACAACGACTGGTACGCCGACAACGAGGACACCGTCCGGACGATCATCGACGCCTGGCTGGACGTCAACGACGACTTCCGCGAGGACCCCGAGGGCTCGCTGGAGACGGTCCACGCCGAGGCCTACGAGGACGCGGCCACCCTGGAGGACCTCCAGTACCAGGTGCAGAGCCAAACCGACTACACGGCCGAGGAGTGGCTGGCGGCCTACGAGGACGGAACCGTCCTCGACGTCGTGGGCACGGCGGAGCAGGCGTACGTCGAGCTCGGCGGCGTGCCGGAGTACGTCGAGCCGTCGGAGTTCTTCGACACCTCGCTCTTCATCGAGCAGGCGAAGGCGCACCTCGAGTGACGTCCCGTCCGCACGGAACGGTCGGCGTCGTCGGGCTCGGGGCGATGGGCGGCGCGATCGCTGCCGCCCTCGCCGCTGACCGGCGCGTCGTCGTGCACGACCCGTCCCCGGAGGCCGCCGCGAGGGGAGCGGCCTCCGGGTGCGAGGTGGCCCCGTCGCTGGCCGCACTGGGGGAGGCCGTGGACACCGTCGTCCTCTCCCTGCCCGACGCGACGGTGGTCGCGGCCGTGCTCGACGTGCTCCTGGCCGGGGGCGCCCCGCCGACGCTGGTCGTCGACACCTCGACGATCGGACCGGCCGACTCGCGCACCCAGGCCGCCCGGTGCGCCGGGCGCGGGGTCGCGTACGTCGACGCGCCGGTGCTCGGCCGCCCGGCGGCCGTCGGTCGCTGGACGGTCCCGGTCGGCGGGTCCAGCCCGGACCAGGACCTCGCCGACCTGCTCGCGCCGGTGGCGGCGCGCGTCGTACCGGTCGGTGACGTCGGGGCCGGGGCCACCGTCAAGGTGGTCAACAACCAGATGCTGGCGATCATCAACGCCGGCACGGCCGAGGCCCTGGCACTGGCCGCGGCGGCCGGGCTCGACCCGGGCGTCTTCGTGGACACCGTGATCGACAGCGGGGCCGCGTCGGTGAGCGGTCTCTTCCGTGACGTGGCGCCGCGCGCCGTGGACGGCGACTACGACCCGGTCTTCTCGCTGGCGCTGATGCGCAAGGACAACGCGCTGGCGGTGGCCCTGGCCGCGGAGTCCGGGGTCCCGGTACCGGTGTCCGAGGCCGCCCTCGCCCTGCACACCGACGGCGTCGAGGCCGGGCTCGGCGCCCGGGACTCGATCGCGGTGCTGGGGGTCCTGGAGCAGGCGTCGGGCGTCCCCGCGCGGCGTGGCGGTTGAAGGACCACGCCGTGACCGTGGACGATCGGCCCGTGATCTCGCGCCAGCGCCTCGCCGACCAGGTGTACGCCGTGCTGCGCGGCCAGATCCTGGCGCGCCAGCTGGTGCCGGGCGACCACCTCAGCGTGCCGGTGCTCGCCGAGTCGCTCGGGCTGTCCCGCAGTCCGGTCCGCGAGGCCGTGCAGCGGCTGGTCGTCGAGGGGCTCGCGGTCGAGGAGTTCCACCGCGGCGCCCGGGTGGCCGGCGTGGACGCGGACGACCTCGCCGACGTCTACGCCGTGCGTGGGGTGCTCGAGGGCCTCGCCGCGTCACTGGTGGCCGACCACCACGACGCCGCCCTGCTGGCTGCGCTGCGCGCCTCCATCAGCGACCACGGCGAGGCCATCAAGGCCGGCGACGAGCAGGCGATCATCGTCGCCGACCAGGCGTTCCACCAGACCGTCCTCGACGCCGCCGGCAACGAGCACCTCACGCGCGCGCTCGGCCCGCTCCTCGGCCGCGCCCAGGTGGCGATGCTCTCGGGCGACCTGTCGCGGTGGCCGCGCAAGGCCCTCACCGAGCACCGCGCGATCCTGGCCGCCATCCGCGCCGGCGACGCCGACGCCGCCGCGGCAGCGGCGTCCGCCCACGTGCGGGCGGTGCTCAACCGGCACCAGGGACTCGACTGAGGTCCGCTCGTCACCGGCGGACGACGTCGAAGCGCGCCATCATGCCGTGGTCCTCGTGGTCGAGCATGTGGCAGTGGATCATGAACGGCCCGGTGTAGTCCTCGAAGCGGGCGGCCACCTCCACGACCTCGCCCGGCTCGAGCCGCCAGGTGTCCTCGAGACCGCGTTCCCAGGGCGGGGGCCGCTTCCCGTCGCGGAGCACCGTGCGCCACTGCTCGGCGTGGATGTGGACGTAGTGGGTCATGTCGCTGGTGTTGCGCAACCGCCACCGCTCGACGGTGCCGAGCCGGGCCCGGTGGTCGACACGACCGGGGTCGAAGGCGTGCCCGTTGACCGACCAGTAGGTGGCTCTCCCGTGCTGGCCGTGAGCGGTGCTGTCCAGGTCGAAGGTCCAGGTCTTCGACACCCGGGCCGGTGCCCGGACCAGGTCGGGGGACGGCAGCCGGGCAGGGAGGCGTGACGGGTCCGCGGCCTCGGCGCCCACGCGCAGCTGCATGAGGGCGGCCGGCCGGGCGTCGTCGCCGCTCTGGCCCGGCGCCGCCGGCACCGAGTCGAGCACCAGGTCCCGCCCCGCGGCCCCGTGCAGGTCCACGACCACGCCGGCGCGCTGGGCCGGACCGAGGAGCACCCGGTCGCGGACCACCGGGCGCCGCAGCAGACCGTTGCCGGTGCCCACCTGGAGCAGCGGCCGGCCGTCGGAGAGACCGATGGAGTACGCCGAGAAGTGCGACGCGTTGAGCAGCCGCAGCCGGTAGCGGGTCGCACTCACCCGGAGGTACGGCGCGTAGCGGCCGTTGACCAGCACGTGCGTGCCGACGGTCGCGTCGTCCGGGGGAGCCTTCGGACCGACCCACGCCATCGCGCCGTGGTGACCCACCATCCGTGCCCCGCCGGCGAACGGGTTGGTCAGCGAGTTGTCGCCGCGGAACGACCGGTCGGAGATCATCAACGGCACGTCGCGGCGCCCGGTGGGCAGACGCAGCCCCCTCTCCGCAGGGTCCTCCACCACGAACATCCCCTGGAGGCCGCGCCAGTTGTTGCGGGCGGTCCGGTCCATCCGGTGGTCGTGGTAGAAGAAGAACGAGCTCGGCTCCGGCAGCCCGCCGTACGTCAGCGGGTAGTCGTAGGTGCGGGACCGCCCGGGGCGCACCAGCTGCGTGGTCGGCTGCCCGTCGTGCTCCGACGCGTGGTGGTCACCGTGCAGGTGCACGCTCATGGCGCCGGCCCGGCGCGGCAGCCTGTGCACGAACCGCACCCGGGTCTCGCGCCCGGCGCGCCCCACGACGGTGGGTCCCGGGTAGGTGCCGCCGTACGTCCACATCCGGGTGCGCGGACCGGTCGGCAGCATCCGCACCCGTGCCTCGCGCATCGGCAGCGTGACCTCGGCACCGCGGATGCGGTCCGGGACGACCAGGGGCTGGTCGAACGACGGGAGCTGGGGGGTCGCCGTGCCGTCACCGCCCTCGACCACCAGCACGCCGCGCATCTGCGGGTGCAGCTTGCAGAAGAACGCGTAGTCGCCCTCCCCGAGCGCCTCGACACCGGTGATCGTGGCACTGGTCCCGGCGGCCACGCGGACGTCGAAGAGCGGCACGCCTCCCGCGTCGGTGGCCACCGACGTGACCGTGTGGTCGAAGGTGTCCAGGTTGACCAGGGTGAGGGTGCCTCCACCGGCCAGGGAGACCTCCCCGGGCGTGAAGCGGACCTGCCCCCGGTCGACGACCACGGTGGCCGACACCGGGGCGACTGCCGCCTGCGCGGGGGACGGGGGCGGCGGAGCGGCGCCCAGGGCGCCACCGGCGGCCAGGGCCAGTCCCAGGAGACCGGCCACCCAGCCGCTCCACCGGCGTCCCGTCCGCGTGCCCACCCGGTCAGTGAACGCACGTTTCATGACACCGGTCATGCCCAGCGTTGGGGAGATCCCTGCACCGGCGTCCACCATCCGGCCGGATCGCGAGCATCGTGGGAGGGCTCGTCACCCCACATCCACATCTCACATCTGCAAGGAGTCGCTCATGCGTCTGCTCAGGTCAGCGCGCGCCGGAATGGCCGTCGTGTGCACGTCCGCCCTCGTGGCGGCACCACTCCTGGTGCCCGCCACCGCCACGGCACAGCGTGCCGAGGCTGCCGCCATCCAGTCCATCACCATCAGGGTCGCCAAGCAGGCGATCACCGTCAAGGGCGCCAAGGGTCTCGACGCCGGTCGCATCAAGGTCCAGGTCAAGGGCCGCGGGAGCGCCGAGATCGCCATGTTCGACCGTGGCTACGACTACCGAGACTTCAGCAAGGACGCCGCCGCTGCCGACAAGGGCAACATGAAGGCGCTCAAGCGCGCCCTGGCCAACACGACGATCCTCGGAGGCTTCCAGTCGGGAGGCAGCGGCACGATCGTGCTGCCGAAGGCCGGGGAGTACACCGTCTTCTCGTTCGAGTCCCGCGGTCACGCGGTGCTCACGGCAGGAAAGGGTCGGACCAGCCCGGCCCCCGACGTGGACGGCAAGATCGTCGGGAAGACCGGGCCGGTGTGGGGCGGATCCAACACCCTGCCGGCGAAGGGCACGTTCCTGTTCAAGAACGCGGACAAGACGGTGCCGCACTTCGTGGTCCTCCAGCAGGTGGTGGAGGGCACCACGACCGACCAGGTCCTCGCGGCGCTGACCAGCGGTGAGGAGGGCCCGCCGCCGGACTTCATGCTGCCCGCCGGCATGGACACCGGGTCGCTCAGCCCCGGTCGCAAGATGACGGTGAACTACGACCTGCCTCCGGGGCAGTACGTGATCATGTGCTTCTTCCCCGACCCGAACATGCAGGGCATGCCGCACGCCTTCATGGGCATGCTCAAGATGATCCACCTCGGTGGTGGCGGCAGCGCCGCAGGCACGGGCGACCCGTCGCAGGGGGTGCCGGGCACGATCACATCGGTAGCACGCCCTGGCTGGTGAACGAGCAGCTGCGTCGCGGTCCGGGCCCCATCCCGGCCGCGACGCAGCCTCGTCCAGCACGCTGTCGTGGCTCTTCGCTCAGTCGTCGGCCTCGTGGCGGAACCACAGTGTCGCCAGCGGCGGCACCACGATGTCGGCGTACGCCGGGTGGTGCCCGTGCCCGCCCTCGATCGCCTGCACCGCGCCGAGGTTGCCGACGCCCGACCCGGTGTAGGCCGTCGCGTCGGTGTTGAGCACCTCGGTCCAGCGTCCCGTGGACGTCAGCGGCAGCCGGTAGCCCTCGTGCGGCAGGGCCGCGAAGTTGGCCACGCACACGACGTCGGGCTCACCGGGGGAGCGGCGCACGAAGGAGAACACGTTGCGGTTGGCGTCGTTGGCGTCCAGCCACTCGAAGCCCTCCGGGGAGTTGTCCCGGCCCCACAGGGCTCCCGACGTGACGTACGCCGCGTTCATGTCGCGCACCATGGCGTGGACACCCGAGTGCTCGGGGTGCTCGAGCAGCCACCAGTCGAGCTCGCGGGACTCGGCCCACTCCGACTCCTGGCCGATCTCGGCGCCCATGAAGAGCAGCTGCTTGCCGGGGTGCGCCCACATGAAGGCCAGGTAGGCCCGCAGGTTGGCCAGCTGCTGCCACCGGTCGCCCGGCATCTTGCGCAGCAGCGAGCCCTTGCCGTGCACGACCTCGTCGTGGCTGATGGGCAGCACGTAGTTCTCGGTGAACGCGTAGACCAGCGAGAACGTCATCTGGCCGTGGTGGTGGCTGCGGTAGATCGGGTCCTTGGACGCGTAGCCCAGGGAGTCGTGCATCCAGCCCATGTTCCACTTGAAGCCGAAGCCCAGGCCGCCGTCGGACGTCGGGCCGGTGACCCCCGGCCACGCGGTCGACTCCTCGGCAATGGTCACGGCCCCGGGCACCCGCTTGTAGACGGTGGCGTTCATCTCCTGGAGGAACTGCACCGCCTCGAGGTTCTCCCGGCCGCCGTGGACGTTGGGGCTCCACTCGCCGTGCTCGCGGCCGTAGTCGAGGTAGAGCATCGACGCGACGCCGTCCACGCGCAGGCCGTCGGCGTGGTACTCCTCGAGCCAGTAGAGCGCGTTGGCGTAGAGGAAGTTGCGCACCTCGTGGCGGCCGAAGTTGAAGATGTGGGAGCCCCACTCCTTGTGCCACCCGCGCTGCGGGTTGGGGTCCTCGTAGAGCGGGGTGCCGTCGAAGCGGGCCAGCGCCCACTCGTCGGTGGCGAAGTGGCCGGGGACCCAGTCCAGGATGACGCCGATGCCGGCCTGGTGCAGCCGGTCGATGAGCCGCTTCAGCCCGTCGGGGTCGCCGAAGCGTGCGTCGGGAGCGAAGTACGACGTGACGTGGTAGCCCCAGGAGCCGCCGAACGGGTGCTGCATCACCGGCATCAGCTCGACGTGGGTGAAGCCGAGGTCGTCGAGGTAGGGGACGAGCGCGTCGGCGATCTCGTCCCACGCGTAGATGTCGCCGCCGTAGTGGCGCCGCCACGACGCGAGGTGCATCTCGTAGATCGCCATCGGCTCGTCGACCGGCTGCTTGGCGGCCCGGGCCTCGATCCACTCCGCGTCGTTCCACTCGTAGTCGGATGCCCAGACGATGGAGGCGGAGCTCGGCGGCTTCTCGGCGTAGAACGCCATCGGGTCGGCGCGGTCCGCCCAGGCGCCGTCGGCGCCGCGCAGGCGGTACTTGTACTGCGAGCCGAGGCCGGCCTCGGGGACCAGGACGTGCCAGACACCGGAGTCGCCCACCCGGCTCATCGGGTGCTGCGAGCCGTCCCATCCGGCCCACTCGCCGGCGACCTGGACCTCCAGCGCGTTGGGCGCCCACACCCGGAAGGTCGTGCCGTCCGGGGTGGGGTGGGCGCCGAGGACCTTCCAGAGCTCCTCGTGGCGCCCCTCGTTGATGAGGTGGATGTCGAGCTCGCCGGGCGCGCTCGGGTCGGCGACGACGGCTGGGGTCCCGGGGGCCCCGGGCGTCCCGGGCGTCCCGGGGGTGCCGGTGCCCTCGGGGGTCGGCTGGGTCGGGGTCGTGGGAGTGCTCATGCCTGCTCCATCCTGGCCAGCGCGTCGAGCGGGATGTCCACCCATGCCGGCCTGTTGCGGGCCTCGTAGACCGCCTCGTAGACGGCCTTGTCGGCCACGTACGCCGAGAGCAGGGTCTGCTCGTCGGCGGTGAGCTCGCGTCCGGCGTACGCCGCCAGGAACGCGCGTGCGTTGCGTGCGGACCACTCGGTCGCACGGTAGGACTTCTGCTCCTCCGAGCCCTCGAAGGGGTCGGCCGCGAAGCCGGTCATCATGACCACGCGCGGGGCGTAGTCGAAGGACCGGAGCATCCCCGCGACGTCGCGCCACGGCGAGTCGGGGAGCATCCGCTCGGAGAGCGGCTTGGCCGGCTCGCCCTCGAAGTCGACGATCTTCCAGCCCCGGACCGTGCGCAGCGTCTGGCCGAGGTGGAGGTCGCCGTGCACCTGCTGGACGGTCACCTCGCCGAGCGCGGCCAGGGCGTCGTACGTCGACCGCAGCGTGGCCTCGTGCTCGGCGAGCGCGGGCACCACGGCCAGGGCCGCGTCGAGGCGGGTGCGCATGGCGTCGGCCAGCGCGACCGTCTCCTTGGCCGAGCGGGTGGTGACGGGAAAGTGCGCGGCCAGCGTCTCGTGCGTCTCGGCGAGCGCGGTGCCGAGCCGGGAGGCCTCGCCGGCGAAGTCGCCGCCGACCTCCTCGGCGTGCAGGTCCGCCTCGGCGAAGAGGTTGCGGACGCTGGAGAGCGCGAGGTCCCAGCCGTCGGACGCGGTGCGCAGGAACTGCTGGAGCATCGCGAGCTGGATCGTGGTGTCGGCCTCGTCGTCGACCACGTCCAGCCAGCCGTAGAGCGCCGCGACGTGGTCGGAGCCCGCCCGGGTCAGCACCTCGTGGATCGAGATGTCCGGGTTGACGCCCGGGGTGACCTTGCGGAAGACCTTCATCAGCGAGTCCTCGCCGAAGGCCACCGAGGAGTTGGACTGCTCGCCCTTGAAGAGGGTGGAGTGGACGGTGAGGTCGAGCTCGTGGCCCTCCACACGGTGGAAGGCCAGCTGGTCGCGGGTCACCCGGCCGTCGGTGACCTCGGCGAAGGCCCGCAGCCACAGGCCCATCGCCTCGCGGTCGTGGACGGCGTCGTAGACGAACGCGTGCCCGAAGTCGTCGTCATGCCACTCGCCGACCGAGGCGTGCTCGAGGCGCTCCTGGTGCTCGGCGTAGTAGGCCAGCGGCAGCTGGTAGAGCTCGGTCTCACCCGTCTCATAGGTGAGCTCGGCCAGCTCGATGGTGACGTGCAGGCCCGGCGGCGGGTCGGGGAGCTCGCCGACGCGGCGTACGCCGGTCAGGGTCCAGTCCCGACCCTTGCCGCCGAACCAGCGGGCTCCGGCGATGAAGTCGCGCAGCGTGTCGGTCACGGGTTGATCTCCTCCTCGACGAGCCGCATCCAGTAGAAGCCGTAGCCACCCAGGGTGAGCAGGTAGGGGAGCTCGCCGATCCGCGGGAACGGCACGCCGCCGAGCAGCTCGACGGGGACCATGCCCTCCCAGTGGCGCAGGTCGAGCTCGACCGGCTGCGGGAAGCGGGACAGGTTGTTGATGCAGAGGATCACGTCGCGGTTGCCGTCCGCGTCCACGTGCTCGCGGATGTAGGACAGCACGCACGGGTTGGAGCCGCCGAGGTCGGTGAAGGTGCCGAGCCCGAAGGCGTGGTGGCGCCGACGGGCGTGCACCAGCCGGCGGGTCCAGTGCAGCAGCGAGGAGGAGTTCTCCAGCTGCGCCTCGACGTTGACCGACTGGTAGCCGTAGACCGGGTCCTGGATGGCCGGCAGGTGCAGCCGCCCCGGCGTGGCCGAGGAGAAGCCGGCGTTGCGGTCGGGGGTCCACTGCATCGGCGTGCGTACGCCGTCACGGTCACCGAGCCAGATGTTGTCGCCCATCCCGATCTCGTCGCCGTAGTAGAGGACGGGGGAGCCGGGCAGGGACAGGAGCAGCGCGGTGAAGAGCTCCATCCGGTTGATGTCGTTGTCGAGGAGCGGGGCCAGCCTCCGGCGGATGCCGATGTTGGCCTTCATGCGGGGGTCCTTGGCGTACTCCTCCCACATGTAGTCGCGGTCCTCGTCGCTCACCATCTCGAGGGTCAGCTCGTCGTGGTTGCGCAGGAAGATGCCCCACTGGCAGTTGTCGGGGATCTCGGGCGTCTGCTCGAGGATCTCCGAGATGGGGAAGCGCGACTCACGGCGGACGGCCATGAAGATGCGCGGCATCACCGGGAAGTGGAACGCCATGTGGCACTCGTCGCCGCCCACGCTGGCGTCGCCGAAGTACTCCACCACGTCGGCCGGCCACTGGTTGGCCTCGCACAGCAGGACCCGGCCGGGGTAGTTGTCGTCGACGAACTTGCGGCACTTGCGGAGGAACTCGTGGGTCTCCGGGAGGTTCTCGCCGTTGGTGCCCGGCCTCTCGTAGAGGTAGGGCACCGCGTCGAGCCGGAAGCCGTCGAGGCCCATGTCCAGCCAGAACGCCATGGCCTCGAGCATCGCGTCGTGGACCTTGGGGTTGTCGAAGTTGAGGTCCGGCTGGTGGTGGAAGAACCGGTGCCAGAAGTACTGCTGGCGCACCGGGTCCCACGTCCAGTTGGACGGCTCGGTGTCGACGAAGATGACGCGGGCGTCCTCGTACAGCTCGTCGGTGTCGGACCAGACGTAGAAGTCGCCGTACGGGCCCTCGGGGTCCTCGCGGCTCGCCTGGAACCACGGGTGCGCGTCACTGGTGTGGTTCATGACGAAGTCGATGATCACCCGGATGTCGCGCTTGTGGCACTCGTCGAGGAAGTCGTGGAAGTCCTCGACCGTCCCGCACTCGGGGAGGATGTTGGTGTAGTCGGCGACGTCGTAGCCGCCGTCGCGCAGCGGCGAGGTGAAGAACGGCGGCACCCACAGGCAGTCGACGCCGAGCCACTGGAGGTAGTCGAGCTTCTCGATCAGACCCTTGAAGTCACCGACGCCGTCGCCGTTGGAGTCGCGGAACGACCGGACCATCACCTCGTAGAAGACGGCCGTCTTGAACCAGTCGGGCGTCGCGGCGGTCGTCGAGGTGTCCTCGAACTCCTCGTGGCCGGTCTCGGTGGTGATGTCGGGGACGCTGGACGTCGTCAACGGGGCCTCCTGACGGAGATGATGTGGGCGGGCTCGTGGCCGGGGTCGAGGCGGACGTAGTTGTGCTGGCTCCAGCTCCACTCCTCCCCGGTGATCTGGTCGTGCGCGACGAACGAGTCGTGCCAGTCGAGGCCGAGGGCGGGCATGTCGAGGTGGATCATCGTCTCCCGCGTGCCGTGCGGGTCGACGTTGACGACCACGAGGACGACGTCGTCGCCCTGCTTCTTGGAGTAGACGAGCACGGAGTCGTCGTCGCTGTGGTGGACCGTGAGGTTGCGCAGCAGCTGGAGGGCGGGGTGCTCGCGGCGGATCGTGTTGAGCCGCGTGAGGTACGGCGCGAGGGTGCGGCCCTCGGCGTCGGCGGCGTCCCAGTCGCGGATGCGGATCTGGTACTTCTCCGAGTCGAGGTACTCCTCGCTGCCCGGCTTGACCGCCACGTGCTCGTAGAGCTCGTAGCCGGCGTAGACGCCCCAGCTCGGGGAGCCGGTGGCCGCGATGGCCGCACGGACCTTGAAGGCCGCCGGTCCGCCGTACTGCAGGTAGCCGTGCAGGATGTCGGGGGTGTTGACGAAGAAGTTGGGCCGCATCAGGTGGTCGGACTGGGTCGCGACCTCGGTGAGGTAGTCCTCGAGCTCGCGCTTGCCGGTGCGCCACGTGAAGTAGGTGTAGCTCTGGTGGTAGCCGATGGCGCCGAGGCCGTGCATCATCGCCGGCCGGGTGAACGCCTCGGACAGGAACAGGACGTCCGGGTCGGTGCGGCGGATCTCCTTGAGCAGCCACTCCCAGAACGCGAGCGGCTTGGTGTGCGGGTTGTCGACGCGGAAGATCCGCACGCCGTGGGACATCCACAGCCGCACGATGCGCAGGACCTCGCGGCAGATGCCGGTCGGGTCGTTGTCGAAGTTGACCGGGTAGATGTCCTGGTACTTCTTAGGCGGGTTCTCCGCGTAGGCGATGGAGCCGTCGGCGCGGGTGGTGAAGAACTGCGGGTGGCTGGTGACCCAGGGGTGGTCGGGCGCCGCCTGGAGCGCGAGGTCGAGCGCGACCTCGAGGCCGAGCTCCCCGGCGCGCGCGACGAAGGCGTCGAAGTCGTCGAAGTCGCCCAGGTCGGGGTGGATGGCGTCGTGCCCGCCGTCCTTGCTGCCGATCGCCCACGGCGAGCCGGTGTCCTCCGGGCCGGGAGTCAGGGTGTTGTTGGGGCCCTTGCGGTTGACCTCGCCGATCGGGTGGATGGGCGGCAGGTAGATCACGTCGAAGCCCATGTCGGCCACGGCGTCGAGACGCTTCGCCGCGGTGCGGAAGGTCCCGGTGGTGACCGTGCCGGTCCTCGCGTCCTTGGTCGCACCCTCGGAGCGGGGGAAGAACTCGTACCAGCTGCCGAAGAGCGCGCGGGTGCGGTCGGCGTAGATCGGGTAGGGGCCCTCGGTCGAGACGAGCTCGCGCAGCGGGTGGGCGCCCAGGACGGTCCACAGCTCGGGGCTCTGCATGGCCGCGAGGCGGGCCTCGACCGGGCGGCGGCCGTCGCCGGCGGCCTGCGCGGCGCCGTTGACGATCGTGCGCTCGTGGTCGTCGAGATCGCCGGCGGCGGCGACGCGCTCGAGCAGCAGGCGCCCCTCGGTGAACATCAGCTCGACGTCCACCCCGGCGGGGATCTTGAGCCCGGCGTCGTGCTCCCAGGTGGCGAGCGGGTCGGACCAGGCCGAGATCTCGAACGTCCAGGCGCCCTCCGTGTCGGGGGTGACCCAGGCGTCGTACCGGTCCGGCACCTCGCCGTGCTTGACCATCCGCTGCGGCGCGCGCCGCGCGCCGGACGGGTCGGTGAGCACCACCTCGGCGCTCAGCTGGTCGTGCCCCTCACGGAACACCGACGCGCGCACGGGCAGGGGTTCACCGACGGTGGCCTTGGCCGCCTGTCGACCGAGGTCGACGACGGGGGAGACGTCCATGACGGGTATGCGTCCAACCATGCGCCCACACTTGCGAACCCGGGGGGCCGACGCAAGCCGGGACCCGGCCGCGTCGCCGCCGTCTCGCCCGCTGGGCGGGAACGGTGCGGACGGTGGAGCGGCCGGGTCGCGGCACTCAGCGTCGTACGACGACCCGGGCGAGCGCCGATCGCGACGCAGCGAAGGCCGTGCGGTCCGCCGGCCGGAAGGCCACCCGCACGCGGTGCCGGCCCGGCGCCAGGCGCCGGGACAGCGGCATCCTCAGCGTCAGCCGGTCGACGCGGACCTTCGCCAGGCGGCGTCCGTCGACGGTCACCACCCAGTGCCCGAGGCGGTCTGCACGGTCGCCGTCGAGGCGCAGACGCGCCACCAGGCGGGGCGCGGAGCCGGCCGTGGACCGGGCCGACCGGACGATCCGGAGACGCACCGAGGTGCCCACCCGAGCGGGTGTGCCGCCGGTCGTGCCGCCGGTCGTGCTGCCGGTCGTGCCGCCCGTGGTGCTGCCCGATCCGGAGGTGCCACCGGTGGTGTCGCTTCCTCCGGTGCCGGTGCCGGTGCCGGTCCCGGTGTCGCCGGTGTCGGCGCCCGCACCGCCGTCGGCCGCGAAGACCTGCAGCTCGGCGGCGTGCACGATGGTGCCTCGGTCGGACGCGGTGGCGCAGTCGGTGTCGTTGAGCGGGTCGTCGTCCTGCTCCCCGGCGTAGTCCGGGGCACCCGTGCACTGGTTGTGGAGGGTGACCAGGCGGACGGCGGCCGCCTCGGTGTCGGGCACGTCGAAGTCGCGCATGGTCAGGTCCGGGGCGACGGGTCGGGGCCGCACGCCCGGGAAGGCGTCGGCGGGCGAGGTGTAGAACCGAGACCACGTGGCGTCGGCGGAGTCGCACGCGGTGGTGCACGCCTCGAGGGCGAACTGGCGCAGCGCGGTGAAGCGCGAGCCCGAGTCGGGGTCCTCCTGGGCGAGGGGGATCGCGCTGTCGTCGGCGGGGGCCGGGGTCAGGAAGGCGCTGACGCCGACCCGGTCCACCGTGTGCAGGTCACCCGCGAGGTCGACCGCCACCGACGGCTGCGACTGGTCGACGTTGCCCTCGGTGACGCCGCCCCAGTTGGTGGACTCGGTGCCGTCGATGAGGGCCTCGGCGTTGAGGGAGCCCTCGGTCGCCCCGATGACCGTGGCGCCGGCGGCGGCGGACGCGAGGTTGGGCTCGTCGGCCACCGGCACGGTGAGCGCACCACCGCCTGCGGGGACGGTGAGGGTGAAGCGGGTGAACCCGTGGTCCGGCGAGACGGCGAGCATCTCGTAGTCGCCCGGCGTGAACGACGCCGTCGCCTCCAGGGGCGTCCCGGGGTCGGTGTCGGCCACCGGGGTCGCCCGGGCCTCGTAGTCGCCGACGAAGACCTCGGCCTGGCCGGTGGTCTCGAAGGTCACCGCGGTGTTGCCGGCCGGCGCGGCGAAGCCCGGCACCGGCTCGTGGTCGTCGCCGGAGGTGACCGACGCGTCGACCCCCATGCCGCGGCGGGCGAAGGCCTTCCACAGCACGTCCTGGTTGGCGCCGTCGAAGCGCATCCGGTCGGCGGCGAGCATCGCGTCGCGGGCGTCCAGCATCGACGTGGAGCCCTGCTGGAGCAGGAAGGAGTCGAACATCAGCTGGAGCCAGCGCCGGTTGCCCGGGCAGGACCCGGCCGGCGTCGGCGTGGCGTTCCTCGTCGCCTGCGCGCACCGCAGCTGCAGCGCCGCGTCGGCCGAGGGGTGCGAGGCGTCGTACGCGTCCACGAGCGCCTGGCGGACCTCCCACATCGTGCCGTTCCAGATCTCGCCGTCCGCGTGGACCTCGGGACCGGTGATGTCGAAGCCGTAGTCCGAGAAGTTGAGTGGGTTGCGGTCGATGGCGTAGTCGCGGATCGCCGCGTCGGGGTTGCCGGTCGCGTAGGTGCCGACGGCCCAGACGTTGCCGCCGTTGTCGTAGCCGTGCTCGTAGTGGTACTCCGCGGCGACCAGGTCGCTCCACGACTCGCCCATCGCGCCGCCCTGCTCGGAGGTCAGGCCCTCGTCGGGGCCGGCGACCATCCGGTTGCTGATGGCGTGGGTGTACTCGTGGCCGACGATGCCCATGTCGAGCCCGCCGTCGGTGCACGGGGCGTAGAAGGCGCCGGCGATCGGCTGGAACAGGTACTGGTTGGTGATGCCGGGGGTGCCGTCCTGGAGGGTGATCTGGTTGGCGTTGTCGCGACCGAGCCCTGTCGTCGCGGGCGAGCCCGTGATCGCCCCGGCCTGCGCGTTGCCGACCTCGGGGTCACCGGGCACTCCGCCGCGGCCGCCGTTGTCGGTCTGCATGTTGTAGTTGTCCTCGGTGAAGCCGAGGTAGTAGCTGAAGTCGTGCATGCGGTTGTGCGCGACGAAGAGGTTGGTCACCGACGCCTCGACGTCGTTGCCGCCGGGGACCAGCTCGGCCGGGTTGCAGCGCGAGTTGTTCCACGCGTCGGTGAACTCGGCGGTGTAGTCCCGCGTCGGCGACACCGGGGCCTGGGCAAGACCGCCGGGGGTCAGCGGGCTGCCCCACGCCTCGTGGGTGTTGGCGTTGTTGCCGACGGTCGTGGTGCTGGACAGGCCGGCCGCCACGTGGTCCCACGGTCCGAAGGCCGCCACGTTGGCCAGCTCGCCGGGCGGGGTGTCGCAGGCCTCGCCGGGGAGGAACCAGCAGCCGACGACGCCGTTGGTCGGCGTCTCGGCGGGGGAGTCGAGGGTCGGGTTGGCCGGGAAGTAGCGCCACCGCGGCTCGAAGCCGGCATCGCCGCCCGACGGGGCGGCGGTGTCGCTGGTGGAGACGGCGAGGGTGTACTGCCCGACGACGACCGAGGCGTCGTCGAACGGGCAGACCCGGACGGAGTAGGTGCCGGCAGGGATCGCGGCCGCCTGACCGGGAGCGGGGGAGTAGGTGGCGACCTCGGGGCTGGTGCCGAGGTCGTAGCTGCCGAGCAGCTCGTCGCCGGGACCGAAGAGCTTGATGGTCACGTCGTCGGCCGGCAGGGCCACGGCGACCGCGTTGATCGACCGGGTGAGGTCGTCGCCGAGCTCGAAGGCGTGCCGCGGACCGCACTCCGTCGCGGTGATCGCACCCGTGAAGAGGTCGTTGTACGCCGCGTTGTCGACCTGGTTGCGGCGCACGAGGACCTCGCCGGTCACCGCGTCGACGAGCGAGGTGTACGCCGAGGCGGCACCGCCCGAGACGTCGACGACGTTGGCCTCGAGCACGGGCCGGACGGTGCCGTCGGCCATCGGGAGGGCACGCAGGCGCACCTGCTGCTCCCCGTCGAGACCGGGGACCGTGAGGCGGGTCCACCCGGTGCGGGTGCCTGCCGGCTGGACGTCGACCTCGGCCGCCTCGATCCGCGGCAGCCCGGCGTCGGCCGCCGCGGCGAGCCAGCCGTCGAGCGGGTTGAGCGCCGCGTCGGGGACCGACGAGGTGCTGCTGCGGGCCAGCGTGGACGACACGTAGCGGACCTGGCCGCCGGAGACCCCCACGGTCACCAGCCCGCCCGCGGCGGCCGGGAGGCCGTCGTACTGCTGGCGGAGGAGGACGGCGCGGGCCTCGCTGCCCGCGAACCGCTGGTCGTTGACCAGCTCGAGCCCGTCCACCTGGGCGGCGCTCAACCCGAAGACCGCGGCGTGGTCACGCAACCAGGCGCGAGCGGCCGGGGCCGCATCGCCGGGTGCCGCGCCGAGGGAACCGTCCGCCGGCAGGATCGAGGCCGGCGTGCCGAGGTCGTTCCACCGGACGGTGGCCGTGCCGAGCGCCTCGGCCGCCTGTCGCTGGCCCGCGAGCGGGGCAGCGGTGCCGCGCAGGTCGCGGTCGCCGAGGGCGTCGACGGGGTCCCCCAGGGTGGTGATCGCGTCGACGTCGACGTCGGGTGCGGCGGCAGGGCTGCCGGAGGCGGGCAGCTGGGACAGTCCACCGATCACGGTGAGCGCGAGCAGGCCGGAGAGCAGTCCGGTGCGGCGCGAGGCGCGGGTGCGGGTCATGCGCCGACAACGGCGCAGGTGTGAGCGGGGTTACGCGGTGGACCGGTCCGGTGCCCCGGTGAGGGGGTCGTAGACGGCTCTTGGATCGATCAAAGAAATGCCCTACGGTCAGTCCGTGCGAGCGATACGACGATTCACCGTCCGTCCTGTCCTGCCCGAGCCGCTGGCCGGCCTGGCCACCCTGGCCGGCAACCTGCGCTGGTCGTGGCACCCGGAGACGCAGGACGTCTTCCGGGCGATCGACGAGCGGCTGTGGACCGGGGTCAACCACGACCCGGTACGCCTGCTGGGCGCCGTGGGCCGCGAGCGCCTCGACGAGCTGGCCGGTGACCAGGCGTTCCTCGAGCGGCTGCGGGTCGCGACCGAGTCGCTCGACCACTACCTCCACGGTGAGCGCTGGTACGCCCGCAAGGCCGGCGCCGACGCGCCCCGCTCCATCGCCTACTTCTCGCCCGAGTACGGCATCACCGCCGTCCTCCCGCAGTACTCCGGCGGCCTCGGCATCCTGGCCGGCGACCACCTCAAGGCGTCCTCCGACCTCGGCATCCCGGTCGTCGGCGTGGGTCTCTTCTACCGCCACGGCTACTTCAAGCAGTCGCTGTCCCGCGAGGGCTGGCAGCAGGAGACCTACCCGGTCCTCGACCCCGACGAGCTGCCGCTCACGCTGCTCCGCGAGGCCGACGGCTCGCGGGCCATCGTCTCGATCGACCTCCCCGGCGGCCAGCCGCTGCTGGCCCGCGTCTTCGTCGCGCACGTCGGACGGGTCCCGCTGCTGCTCCTCGACTCCGACATCGAGGAGAACCCGCAGCACTACCGCGACGTCACCGATCGCCTCTACGGCGGCAACTCCGAGCACCGCCTCCGCCAGGAGCTGCTCCTCGGTGTGGGTGGCGTCCGCGCGCTGCGCGTCTACTCCCGGATCACCGGTGCCCCGGCGCCCGAGGTGTTCCACACCAACGAGGGCCACGCCGGCTTCCTCGGCATCGAGCGGATCCGCGAGCTCACCGTCGGCGAGGGCGGCCCAGGCCTCGACTTCGACACCGCGCTCGAGGTGTCGCGCGCCGGCACGGTCTTCACCACGCACACCCCGGTGCCCGCCGGCATCGACCGCTTCCCGCGCGAGCTCGTGCAGCAGTACTTCGGCGGCGAGGCGTCCCCGACCCCCGGCGTGCCCGTCGATCGGGTGCTCGCCCTCGGCGCCGAGGACTACGAGAGCGGCGACGCCGCGGTCTTCAACATGGCCGTCATGGGCTTCCGCCTCGCCCAGCGCGCCAACGGCGTCTCCCAGCTGCACGGCCACGTGTCGCGCGGCATGTTCAACGGCCTCTGGCCGGCCTTCGACGAGGCCGAGGTCCCGATCGGCTCGGTCACCAACGGTGTGCACGGCCCGACCTGGATCGCCCGCGAGATCTTCGACCTCGCCGCCGAGCTGGGCGCCGACGTCGACGGCGACGACACCGACGGCCTGTGGCCGCTGGTGGACCGCATCGACGGCAAGCGCCTGTGGGACCTCAAGCGCACCCTGCGCGGCAAGCTCGTCGACGACGCGCGCGTCCGGTTGGCCAAGTCGTCGGCCAAGCGCGGCTTCGCGCCGGCCGAGCTCGGCTGGATCGAGACGGCGCTCGACCCCGACGTGCTGACCATCGGCTTCGCGCGCCGCGTGCCGTCGTACAAGCGGCTCACCCTGATGCTGCGCGACCCGGCCCGCCTCAAGCGCCTGCTCCTCGACCCCGAGCGCCCGATCCAGCTGGTCATCGCCGGCAAGTCGCACCCGGCCGACGACGGCGGCAAGAAGCTCATCCAGGAGATGGTGCGCTTCGCCGACGACCCCGAGCTGCGGCACCGGATCGTCTTCCTGCCCAACTACGACATCGCCATGGCCCAGCCGCTCTACCCCGGCTGCGACGTGTGGCTCAACAACCCGCTGCGCCCCTACGAGGCGTGCGGCACGTCCGGCATGAAGGCCGCGCTCAACGGCGGCCTCAACCTGTCGATCCTCGACGGCTGGTGGGACGAGTGGTACGACGGCAACAACGGCTGGGCGATCCCGTCCGCCGACGGCGTCGACGACCAGGACCGGCGCGACGACCTCGAGGCCACGGCCCTCTACGAGCTCATCGAGAACGAGGTCGCCCCGCGCTTCTACGACGTCGACGAGCAGGGCGTGCCCACGCGCTGGGTCGAGATGCTGCGCCACACGCTCAAGTCGCTCGGTCCCAAGGTGCTGGCCACCCGCCAGGTGCGCGACTACGTGCGCGAGCTCTACGCGCCGGCCGCCCAGACCTCGCGCGCGCTCAACTCCGACTACACCGGTGCCCGTGAGCTCTCGCAGTGGAAGCAGCACGTGCGCGGTGCGTGGGTCTCGGTGCGGGTCGAGCACGTCGACTCCGAGGGCGTCGGTGACGCCGCCGAGGTCGGGGCCACGCTGTCCGTCCGCGCCTACGTCGCGCTCGGCGACCTCAGCCCCGACGACGTCGAGGTGCAGGTCGTCCACGGCCGCCCCGGCGTCGACGACGACCTGCTCGACCAGGTGACCTCCTCGATGCACGTCTCGGAGTCCTACGAGGGCAACCGGCACCGCTTCGACGCCGACGTGCAGCTCGACCGCTCGGGCCCGTTCGGCTACACCGTGCGCGTCGTGCCGCGCAACGAGTCGCTGGCCTCGGTGGCCGAGCTCGGGCTGGTCTCCACGCCCGCCTGATCGGCGGCGTACGCGCTCGTCACGCCCACCTCACCCACCGTCCCTCCGGGGCGGTGGGTGAGTCGCGTCTCAGCCGCGCCGGCGCTCCTCGCGGGCGGTGCTGCGGGCGACGGTGAGCGCCATGATCCGGGCCACCGCGAGGGCGAGGTAGAGCATCCCGGCGATCTGCTCGATCATCACGAAGGAACGGGCGTGCGGGCGGACCGGCACGATGTCGGAGAGTCCCAGGCTGGTCATCGTGGTCACCGACAGGTAGAGCATCTCGAACCACGCCCTGGCCTGCAGCGGGTCGCCGACGGCGGTGAACGAGTCGGGCACGACCACGTCGACGGCGAGGTAGACGTAGGCGAAGCCCCACGCCACCACCGTGAACGTCGCGCCGGTGGCGTAGAGCTCGTCCGTGGTCACGATGTGGTCGTCGAACATGTACCGCAGCAGCGCGTAGGCGGTGTAGAAGTAGAACGCCGCGTGGAAGACGGCCGACCACAGCACCACGGCCTCCACGCCGGGGTCGACGGCCTCCCAGATGGTGAACACCACGACCGGCACGCCCAGGACGCCCGAGATCCAGCTCAGGGCGGGCGTCATCCGCACGGCGAAGACGGCCAGGACCAGTACGAAGAGGGCGAAGATCGAGAAGAGTGCCCGGCCCAGCGGTGCGTCGCCGAGGAACGGGTAGACGAGGATCCCCAGCAGCTGGACGATCAGCAGGTCCGCGCAGGGGTGCCTGATGACCGGGATGGTGCGCCAGTTCATGCCTTGACCTCCCGGATCACCACGACCGAGCGCGCCTCCTGCTCGAGCGAGCCGCCCGAGGTGACCACGGTGCCGATCGGGTTGTGCGGACAGGTGGACAGGACCACCTCGCCCTTGTTGACCCACTCGTTGCGGGGCAGCCGCACCGTGACGTCGTCGGGGGAGGCGTTGAGCCAGATGACGAACGACGAGTCGCGCAGCTGCTCCCCGCGCGGGCCGGGGGAGCGGAGCGGGTCGCCGGAGACGAACATCCCCACCGTGTGCAGGGCGTCGTCGTGCCAGTCGTCGGGGGTCATCTCCCGGCCGTCGGGGTGCATCCAGGCGAGGTCCTTGGCGCCGCCCTTGATGGCCGGTCGTCCCTCGAACCAGTGCCGCTGTCGCAGAGCGGGGTGGTCGCGACGCAGGCGCAGCGCCGTCTTGGTGATCTCGTAGACGTCGAGCCACGCGTCGTCGGGGCGCCAGTCGATCCACGAGGTGGCGTTGTCCTGGCCGTAGGCGTTGTTGTTGCCGCCCTGGGTGCGTCCCCGCTCGTCGCCGGCGGTGAGCATCGGCACCCCGTTGGACAGGCACAGCGTCACCATGAGGTTGGCCGCCTGGCGACGCCGTAGCGCGATCACGTCCGGGTCGTCGGTCTCGCCCTCGACCCCGCAGTTCCACGACCGGTTGTTGTCGGTGCCGTCGCGGTTCTGCTCGCCGTTGGCCTCGTTGTGCTTGAGGTTGTAGGACACCAGGTCGCGCAGCGTGAAGCCGTCGTGGGCGGTGATGAAGTTGACCGAGGCGTACGGCGAGCGCCCGTCGTCGGCGTACAGGTCGCTCGAGCCGGCGAGCCGGGTCGCCACGGTCCGCACACCGGAGGTGTGGCGGCGCCAGAAGTCGCGGACGGTGTCGCGGTACTGGTCGTTCCACTCCACCCACGGAGGCGGGAACTCCCCGACGCGGTAGCCGTCCATCGAGGCGTCCCAGGGCTCGGCGATGAGCTTGACGTGCCGCAGCACCGGGTCCTGCCCGATCGCGGTCATCAGGTGGCTGCCGAGGTCGATCTCCTGGCCCGTGCGGGTGAGCGCGCTCAGCAGGTCGAAGCGGAAGCCGTCCACGTGCATCTCGCTGACCCAGTAGCGAAGCGAGTCGAGGATCATCCGCAGGCTCTGGGTGCGGCTGGCGTCGACGGTGTTGCCGCAGCCGGTGACGTCCCAGTAGGTGTCGGGGGCAGGTTCGGCGCGCGGGTCGCGCTGGACGACGCGCTGGTAGTAGCCCAGGTCGTCGAGGCCCCGGAAGCTCAACGTCGGACCGTCGGGTCCGGCCTCGGCCGTGTGGTTGTAGACGACGTCGAGGATCACCTCGATGCCCGCCTGGTGCAGCGCCTTGACCATCTGCTTGAACTCCGCGACCTGCTGCCCGCGGTCGCCGGAGGAGGAGTAGGCGTTGTGGGGGGCGAAGAAGCCCAGCGAGTTGTAGCCCCAGTAGTTGACCAGCCCGCGCTCGGCCAGCGCCGGCTCGCTGAAGAACTGGTGCACGGGCAGCAGCTCGACGGCCGTGACGCCGAGGTCGTGGAGGTACTCCACGACGGCGGGCGTCGCCAGCCCGGCGTACGTGCCGCGCAGGTGCTCGGGGACGCGGTCGTGCAGGGCGGTCATGCCCTTGACGTGCAGCTCGTAGATGACGGTGTCGCGCCAGCGCCGGCGCTGGGGGACGTCGCCCTCCCAGTCGAAGGCGGGGTCCACGACCACGCTGCGCGCGGTGTACGGCGCGGAGTCGAGGTCGCTGCGCAGCTCCGGGTGGTCGACGTCGTAGCCGTAGAGGGCGGGGTGCACCGTGAGGTCCCCGGCGATCGCGGACGCGTAGGGGTCGAGGAGCAGCTTGGCCGGGTTGAAGCGCAGACCGCGGTCGGGGTCCCAGTCGCCGTCGATGCGGTAGCCGTAGCGGGTGCCCGGGCGCAGGTCGGGGACGGCGCAGTGCCAGATGCCGAGGGAGTGCTCGGTGAGGTCGATGCGGCGCTCGGCGTCGCGGTCGTCGTACAGGCACAACCAGGCGGCACGCGCCAGCGGCGCGTAGACGGCGAAGTTGGTCGACTCCGGCGACCATGTCGCGCCCAGCGGCCAGTTGCGACCCGGCCACACCTCGGTCGTCTCGTCGTGGTGCTCCCACATTCCCGGTGTCACGCCCGGCATTGTCCCTGATTGAATGACTCGACCTTCCAGAGGACCACGCACAGAGCACGAAGGAGCGACATGACTGACGCAACCCGGGAGTTCGTCCGGCTCGAGGTGGCCGACGGAGTGGCCACGATGCGCCTCGACCGGCCCAAGATGAACGCGCTCAACGTGCAGGTGCAGGAGGAGATCCGGGCCGCCGCCCACGAGGCGACCGAGCGCGACGACGTGAAGGCCGTCGTGGTCTGGGGCGGCGAGCGCGTCTTCGCCGCCGGGGCGGACGTCAAGGAGATGGCCGACATGTCCTACACCGACATGGTCAAGCGTTCCGGCGGGCTGCAGTCCGCCTTCTCCGCGGTCGCGCGGATCCCCAAGCCGGTGGTGGCGGCGGTCAACGGCTACGCCCTCGGCGGCGGCTGCGAGCTCGCCCTCTGCGCCGACATCCGGATCGCGGCCGACGACGCGACGCTCGGGCAGCCGGAGATCCTGCTCGGGATCATCCCCGGCGCCGGCGGCACGCAGCGGCTCACCCGCCTGGTGGGTCCCAGCCGCGCCAAGGACCTGATCTTCACCGGCCGCTTCGTCGCCGCCGACGAGGCGCTGGCCATCGGCCTCGTCGACCGGGTGGTCCCGGCGGCCGAGGTGTACGACACCGCCCTCGCCTGGGCCGGCCAGTTCAGCAACGCCGCGTCGTACGCCGTCCGCGCGGCCAAGGAGACGATCGACCGGGGCCTCGAGGTCGACCTCGAGACCGGCCTGGAGATCGAGCGCCAGCAGTTCGCCGCACTCTTTGCCACCGAGGACCGTGCCATCGGCATGCAGTCGTTCGTTGAGCAGGGGCCGGGCAAGGCGGCCTTCGTGGCACGGTAGCCGCGACCGCCCCCGGCACGACCCTGCTCACGCACACGACCACGCACCGGAAGGACCACCCAGTGGCCAAGGAAGACACCACCTCGACGAAGAAGCGCAGCGCCGCGAGCGCGGTCACCACCGTGCGCGCCCGCCTCGCCCAGCTGGTCTGGCTGGTCTGCGTGCTGTGCGCGTTGGCGCTCGCGTCCGGAGCACTGCTGGTGGCGCTCAAGGCCAACACCGACAACGCGCTCGTCGTCTTCATCCTGGACGCGGCGGACGCCGTCGACCTCGGGGTCTTCGACCGCAACGACGGGATCATGAAGTTCGAGGGGGAGAACGCCGCGACCAAGAACGCCCTCGTCAACTGGGGCCTCGGCGCCGTCGCGTGGCTCGTGATCGGCCGGATCCTGGACCGGATCATCCGTCCCTGACCCGGGACGTCCCTGACAGCGTCACTGTGAGTAACCCCACCGCGGACCCTGTTCCGCGGTGGGGTTACTGACTTGTAACCTCGCCACCACACCATCCTCGGATCCGATGGGCCCCCTGCCCACGGAGAACCAGCACAGGAGGGGCCGCAAAGGCCACACACCATGAACATTGTCGTCTGTGTGAAGTACGTGCCCGACTCGACTGCCGACCGGCACTTCGAGGAGGACTACACCGTTGACCGGGTCGGCGTGGACGGTCTGCTGTCCGAGCTCGACGAGTACGCCGTGGAGCAGGCGCTCCAGCTCAAGGAGAAGCGCGCCGACGAGGAGGTCACCGTGACCGCGCTGTGCGTGGGCCCGGAGAAGGCCGTCGACGCTGCCCGCAAGGCGTTGCAGATGGGTGCCGACAAGGCGGTCCACGTCCTCGACGACGCGATCGCGGGCTCCGACTACGCCGCCACCTCGCTCGTGCTGGCCAAGGCCATCGAGAAGATCGGTGTACCGGACCTGGTGATCTGCGGGATGGCCTCGACGGATGCGTCGGGCAGCGTCATCCCGGCGATGCTCGCCGAGCGCCTCGGGCTGCCGCAGGTCACGCTGGCCTCGATGATCGAGTCGCAGGGCGACCAGGTCCGCATCAAGCGCGACAACGAGGGCTCGACCGAGGTCATCGGGGCCACGATGCCGCTGGTGCTCTCGGTGACCGACCAGTCCGGTGAGGCCCGTTACCCGTCGTTCAAGGGCATCATGGCGGCGAAGAAGAAGCCGATGGAGGTCCTGTCGCTGGCCGACATCGGTGTCGAGGCCGACCAGGTCGGCCTGTCGGTGGCGTGGACGCAGGTCGCGGACACCACCGCCCGCCCGCCGCGCACCGCCGGCGAGATCGTCAAGGACGAGGACGGCTCGGGCGCTGCGGCGCTGACCGAGTTCCTCGCGTCCAAGAAGTTCATCTGAGGAGCTGCGTAGACATGTCTGAAGTTCTTGTTGTCATCGACCACGCCGAGGGCGAGGTCAAGAAGCCGACGTACGAGCTGCTCACCATCGCCCGTCGCCTCGGCGAGCCGTCCGCGGTGTTCTTCGGCGCCCCGGCGCAGGGTGACGCGGTGGCCGAGAAGGTCAAGAAGTACGGCGCGGAGAAGGTCTACGTCATCGACGACGCCGAGCTGAAGGGCTACCTCGTGGCCCCCAAGGCCGAGGCGCTGCAGCAGCTGGTCGAGAAGACCTCGCCGGCCGCCGTGCTGATCCCCTCGACGTTCGAGGGCAAGGAGGTCGCCGCCCGGCTGGCGATCAAGACCGGCTCCGGGCTGATCACCGACGCTGTCGACGTGCAGGAGGGCCCGGTGACCACGCAGAGCGTGTTCGCGGGCAACTACACCGTCACCGCCAAGGTCACCCAGGGCACGCCGATCATCACGGTCAAGCCCAACTCGGCCGCCCCGGAGGAGACCGAGGGCGCGGCCACGGTGGAGGCCTTCCCGGTCACGATCTCCGACGTGGCGAAGACGGCGCAGATCATCGCCGCCCAGCCGCGGCAGTCGACCGGTCGCCCCGAGCTGACGGAGGCCGCGATCGTGGTCTCCGGTGGTCGTGGCACGGGCGGCAACTTCGAGCCGATCGAGCAGTTCGCCGACTCCCTCGGTGCGGCCGTGGGTGCCTCGCGTGCCGCGGTCGACTCGGGCTGGATGCCGCACGCGTTCCAGGTCGGCCAGACCGGCAAGACCGTGTCGCCGCAGCTCTACGTCGCCAACGGCATCTCGGGGGCGATCCAGCACCGTGCCGGGATGCAGACCTCGAAGACGATCGTGGCGGTCAACAAGGACGAGGAGGCCCCGATCTTCGAGCTCGTGGACTTCGGCGTGGTGGGCGACCTCCACACCGTCCTGCCGGCCGCGACCGAGCAGGTCACCCAGCGCAAGGGCTGACCCCGACCCCGCGTCGTACGACGAAGGCCTCCGACCACCACGGTCGGGGGCCTTCGCGCTTCACGGGGGCACGGTGCCCGAGGGCGCTAGGTTGCTCGGCATGACGAGCACCCCGGTCCCGGTCAGCACCCCCGACGGCGACATGCCGGCCCACCTGTGGCTGCCGGAGGCCGGCCGTGGGCCCGGGATCCTGCTCCTGCAGGAGATCTTCGGGGTGAGCCGCTACATCGAGCAGCGCGCCCGGGACCTGGCCGGGCTGGGCTACGTCGTCCTGGTCCCGGAGCTCTTCTGGCGACTCGGGGTCTCCCGGGTCGAGGAGGGTCCCGAGGCCCTGGAGGAGGCCCTGGCGCTGCTCCAGCAGGCTGACTGGCAGGCCGCGGTCCGCGACAGCCTCGATGCCCTGGAGCAGCTCGGCGCGCGCAGCGAGGTGGTCGGCGGCGTCGGGATCGTCGGGTTCTGCTTCGGCGGCGGCCTGGGCTTCAGCGTCGCCGCCGAGTCGTCGCCCGACGTGCTGGTGAGCTACTACGGCTCGGCCCTGCCGGACATCCTCGGTCTCGTCGAGCCGGACGCGCCCGTGACGGTGGTCGAGCCCGGGGCGGTGACGGCACCCTCCCTGCACCACTTCGGCCTGGCCGACCGGTTCCTCACCCCTCCGGTCGTCGAGCAGGTGCGGGACGCGCTCGAGCCCCTGGAGCAGGTGACGTTCCACGGCTACGAGACGGCGGACCACGCGTTCGACAACCCCGACTTCTTCCTCCACGACGCCGAGGCTTCACGCCTGTCGTGGGAGCGCACGACGGCGTGGCTCGCCCAGCACCTGCCGGTCGGCTGAGCCGGCCGCCCGCTCAGTAGAGGGTGCGGCGGACCTGCCAGCCGTCCCCACGCGGCACGACCGACAGGGTGGTGCCCCGCAGCCTGCCGGCGAAGCTGTAGTCCGGTCGCACGTCGTAGAGCTCGAGCCTGACGTCGCGGCAGACGTCGTTGCGGGCCCGGGCCCGGGGGACGGCGACACCGGTACGCCGCCATCCGGACGGCGTGGACTCCTGCAGCCGGGACGGCCAGCCGGACCTCCGCGTGGTGGTGAGCCGGAGGGCACCCGCGGGACCCGACGGCACCACCGCGTCGCACCGGCGCGGAGACCCCACCGGCAGCACGGTGCGGCCGAGCTCCCGCGAGAAGACCGAGGTGGTGGTCCGGGTGCTCGTGGACACCCACCGTCGGTCCGGGGAGACGCCCAGGGGCCGGTGGCCCAGCGCGACGTCGGCCCAGGCGACGCCGTCCGTCGAGATGAGCGCGCGGCCGCGGCCCTGGCAGTTGAGCTGGGCGACGAGGATGCCGAAGGCACCGAGTGAGTAGGTCTCCGACCAGGTGCAGGGACCAGGAAGGTCGACGAGGCGCCGGGCGGCACCCCAGCGCTGCGCCACCGGGTCGTAGTCCTGCACGTCGAAGGCTCGGCGGTCCGCCGAGGACAGCGCGACGAGGGGCAGCCCGGGCGCGGAGACGAACAGCGTCTCGATCGGTCGGCTGCGCTCCACGAGGCCGGGGGCGTACGCCGGTGCGACCGCGGTGACCGACCACGGCGAGGCCGGGTCCGGGCGGCCGATCGTCGTGACGTAGGCGGGGGAGATGCGGTCCCCGAACACCGCGGTGAGTGCGTCGACGTTGACCAGGGACGAGTCGCTGCACGCGTCGGGGACGTCGAGCTCCTGCCGGACGGGCTCCTGGTCGCCGAGGCGGGTGACCACGACGAACCGGCAGTCCGCCTCCCGACGCCCGTTGGCGCCGTACAGGATCGAGACGCGGCCGTCGTCGTCGATGGTGGCGGTCTCGGAGTACTCCTGGCCGGGCAGCGAGATGGTCCGGGCGACGAATCCCTCGGCGGGGGTGAGGGTGAGGTAGCCCTGGTACTGGGGCCAGACGGCGGAGCGGCCGTCGGGGGAGATGCCCGGCTCCTCGTAGGCCTCGCCCTGGAGCCGGTGCACCCGCCAGGACACCAGGTCGTCGGACCAGAGGGCCTGGGAGTGGGTGGGGGCCGTGTCCTCGGCGTAGCCGAACCGGTCGCACTGGGCGATCACCGCCACCGACGTCCCCGCCGCCCGGGCATCGACGTCGCCGCAGAAGAGGTTCTTCCTCCTGAGCACGACCGTCCGCTCGCCCCACGTGCCGGTGGCGGCGTCGTACCGCCGGCCTCGCACCTCCCGCAGGTTGCGCGACACGCGGACCTCGAAGCGGTCGCCGTCGGCGAGCTGGACCACGACCCCGCGCGCCGTCTCCCGCGGCAGGTCGGCGGCCGCCGGTGCCGGCGCCTCGAGGGCACGCGCCCCGGTCAGCGTGGTGGCGAGCAGGGCGACGGCGACGCAGCCGCCGACCAGCCTGGGCATGAGTCGTCCCCGAGTCCCCGTCATGCCGGGCAGCGTAACCCCGCACCGGCGGCTGAGACGGGGCTGCGAGGGGGCCGGGACCGACCTACGCTCGACGCATGAGCACCGAGCACGCCGACGACCGGGCGGACCACGAGGCCGGCGTCCGCGAGGTCGCCACCCGGGCGCGGACCGCCAGCCACGACCTGGCTCTGGCCACCCGCGCGACGAAGGACGCCGCCCTGCACGCCATGGCCGACGGGCTGCTGGCGCAGGCGCCGGCGGTCCTGGCCGCCAGCGCCGAGGACGTCCGTCGCGCCGGCGAGGCGGGCACGCCCGCCCACATCATCGACCGGCTGCGCCTCACCGACGACCGGCTCGAGGCGATGGCGGCCGGGCTGCGCGAGGTCGCCGGGCTTGCCGACCCGGTGGGCGAGGTCGTGCGGGGCTCGACGCTGGCCAACGGGCTCGAGCTGCGCCAGCTGCGGGTGCCCTTCGGCGTCGTCGGGATGATCTACGAGGCCCGGCCCAACGTCACCGCCGACGCGGCCGGGATCTGCCTCAAGTCGGGCAACGCCGTCCTGCTGCGCGGGTCCTCGAGTGCGCGCTCCAGCAACGCCGCCATCGTCGACGTCCTCCGCGACGCCGTGGTCACCGCGGGGCTGCCCGCGGACGTCGTCCAGCTGGTCCCCGGCGACAGCCACGACTCGGTCAAGGCCCTGATGCGGGCCCGCGGCCTCGTCGACGTGCTGATCCCGCGCGGGGGAGCGGGGCTGATCCGCAGCGTCGTCGAGGAGTCGACCGTCCCCGTCATCGAGACGGGCGTCGGCAACTGCCACGTCTACGTCGACGCGTCGGCCGACCTCGACCAGGCGCTCGCCATCGTCGTCAACTCCAAGACCCACCGCACCAGCGTGTGCAACGCCGCCGAGTCGCTCCTGGTGCACGAGGACGTCGCGGACGACTTCCTGCCGACGGTGATCGACGCCCTGCGGGCCCACGACGTCACCATCCACGGCGACGAGGCGTTCGCGGAGTACGACGACGTGGTCGCGGCGACCGAGGCGGACCACGCCACCGAGTACCTCTCCTCCGACATCTCCGCCGCCGTGGTGGCCGACGTCGAGGCCGCCATCGCCCACATCCGGCGCTTCTCCTCGGGGCACACCGAGGCGATCGTGGCCCGCGACCAGGCGACCATCCGGCGCTTCGTGGCGGCCGTCGACTCGGCGGCCGTGATGGTCAACGCCTCGACCCGTTTCACCGACGGGGGCGAGTTCGGCTTCGGCGCCGAGATCGGCATCAGCACCCAGAAGCTGCACGCCCGTGGCCCGATGGGGCTGCCGGAGATGACGTCCACCAAGTACGTCGTCGTCGGCGAGGGCCACGTGCGCTGATCGCCGGTGTCGATCGGCGGCCGGACGGGGCGGGCGCCGAGGCGGGCCGCGAGGCCGCAGGGCGATAGGATCGCGGCATGTCGCTGAACGCCCTGACGATCCTGGCCGCCGAGTCGCACGACGCGCCCGCCATCCACCCCTACCTCGTGGGTGCCATCGCCCTGGCGATCCTGCTCGGCCTGCTGGTGGCCCTGGTCGCATTCGGCGGCGGGCGCGAGCACTCCTGATGCCCCGTCGTGTGGGCGTGATGGGTGGCACGTTCGACCCCATCCACCACGGCCACCTCGTCGCGGCGTCCGAGGTCCAGGCCTGGTTCGACCTCGACGAGGTCGTCTTCGTGCCGACGGGTGACCCGTGGCAGAAGGCCGACCGCGACGTCTCGCCCGCCGAGCACCGCTACCTGATGACGGTGGTCGCCACGGCGGCCAACCCGCGCTTCCGGGTCTCGCGCGTCGACATCGACCGCACGGGACCGACGTACACGATCGACACGCTGCGCGATCTGCACGCCGAGATGCCGGACGCGGAGCTCTACTTCATCACCGGTGCCGACGCGCTGGCCGACATCTTCACGTGGCGTGACGCGGACGAGCTGTTCGAGCTCGCCCAGTTCGTCGGCTGCACCCGGCCCGGCTACGAGATGGACCCGGCCACGCTCGACAAGATCCCCTCCGCCAAGGTCACCATGGTCGAGATCCCCGCCCTGGCGATCTCGTCGACCGACTGCCGCGAGCGCAAGCGTCGCGGCGAACCCGTCTGGTACCTCGTGCCGGACGGCGTCGTGCAGTACATCGCCAAGCACGACCTCTACACCACCACCGCGGACGACACGTCCGCCAAGGAGCCTGCATGACTGCCACCGACCACGCCATCGAGCTCGTCCAGGTCGCCGCTGCCGCGGCCGCCGACAAGCTCGCCCAGCAGGTCATCGCCTTCGACGTCAGCGAGCAGCTGGCCATCACCGACGCCTTCGTGCTCGCCTCCGCGACCAACGAGCGCCAGGTCAAGGCCATCGTCGACGAGGTCGAGGACAAGCTGCGCGAGCACGGCGCCAAGCCGATCCGCCGCGAGGGCCACCGCGAGGGTCGCTGGGTGCTGCTCGACTACGGCGAGATCGTCGTCCACGTGCAGCACGAGGAGGAGCGCCAGTTCTACGCCCTCGAGCGGCTCTGGCGCGACTGCCCGGTGATCTCCGTCGACGTCACGACCCCGGCGGTCACCGACGTCCCCGGTGCGGCCCACGCGGGCACCACCGGCACGACGGACACCACGCCCCCCGACGAGGAGTGACCCCTCCTCGCACCCTGGTCCTGCTGCGCCACGGGCAGACCGCCTGGAACGCCGAGGGGCGCGCCCAGGGGCACCTCGACATCGGCCTCGACGACCTCGGTCGCGCCCAGGCCACGGCCGTGGCGCCGGCCGTGGCGGCCCTGCGACCGGACGTCCTGTGGAGCTCGGACCTCGCGCGTGCCGCGACGACGGCGGCCGCGGTCTCGGAGGCCTGCGGTCTCGAGGTGCGGCACGACGCGCGCCTGCGGGAGTACGACGTGGGGGAGCGGGCCGGACTCACGATCCCCGAGTTCGCGGCGGCCTACCCTGCCGAGCACGCGGCGTGGGCCGCCGCGGGCGGCTCCTTCGAGCACGCCGACGCGGTGCCCGGGGCCGAGTCGACCGCCGACGTCCTCGGCCGCATCCTGCCCGCCCTGCGGGAGGTGCTCGCGTCCGTCGAACCGGGAGGAACGGCCTGCGTGGTCGGCCACGGGGCCGCGCTCAAGGTCGCCACGATCGCGCTGCTCGGGTGGGACCGGACCGCGTCCACCTCGCTGCGGGGCATGGACAACTGCGGACACACGCTGCTCGACGACGCCGGTCCGGACGGTTCGCTGCGGCTCGTCGCGTGGAACAGGACCCCCGATTTCGCACCCCGGGAGTCGGTTGGCTAATATTCTGCGAGTTGTCCGACGGAGCCCGCTCCGGAGGACGCACCCGTTGGGGGTGTGGCGCAGCTGGTAGCGCATCTGCATGGCATGCAGAGGGTCAGGGGTTCGAGTCCCCTCACCTCCACCGACGACGATCAGGCCGGGCCCGTGAGGGCCCGGCCTGATCTGTCTGTGCGGAGGCCCGACGCGTGCGGGCCCACCCGAGGTCGTGGTGACCCGGCCGACGCATCGTGCTCAGCCGGCACGGCTCAGCAGCATCCGGCCGACCCGTGTCCAGGTCTCCTGCTCGGTCGCCGACGCCCGTGAGACGTCGCGCAGCGCGTCCATCAGCAAAGTGACGAGGAGAGGTGCGTCCGCGGTGCAGCCCTTCGTCGTGCCCAGCAGCCGGACGTAGAGGTCGCTGGTCGCCTGCTGCGGCTCCACTCCCAGCTCCGCGCGCAGCTGCTGCCGGGTGACGTGGAACGCCCGGAGCGCCTCCGCGGGTTGCCCGACGGCCCCCAGCGCGACCATGAGCTCGCGCAGCGCCCCCTCCGAGTACGGCGCCCTCGCCAGCGCTGCTCGGGAGAGGCGGATCGCCGCCAGGTGGTCCCCGGCGCGGTTCGCGCCCGCCGCGGCGTCCCGCGCGGCCTGGGCGAGCTCCCGGTCCCACTCCTCGCAGGCCCGATCGGCCCAGGCGGTGCAGTGGTCGCCCGGGAGGAGCCCCGCCGACGCGATCTCCAACCCGTCCATCACGCCGACCAGCCCCCCGTCCCGGATGAGGCGTCGCGCCGTCGTGAGGTCCACCTCCACGTGGTCGGGGTCCAGCAGGTAGCCGCCGTGGGTGGTAACCAGGCAGGGCCCGGCGTCGATCGCTGCGAGCGCCCGCCGCAGGAGGCACACGTAGCCCTGCAGGGTGGTGACGTGGCCGGCCGGGGGACGGCCCTCCCACAGCTGGTCCGCGAGCTCGTCCCGGCCGAGCGGCCGCCCCTCGGACAGGGCCAGGAGCGCGAGCACCTGGCGTGGCTTGTTGCCTCCGAAGGCTGTCCCGTCCACCCGCCGCTCCCCGAGTCGAACGCTGGTGGGACCGAACAGCCTGACCTGACTCTTCATGGTCTTCCTCCCCGTGGTCCTCACGGACGACCCTGACAGTCGGCGGGTGCGGTCACCAGCCTCGTATGCGACGGTGCGCCCCCCCAATTTTCAGTGAGCCGCCCGATGAGTCCCGTTGGGTGGACCGGAGGCCGACGGCCACCGCGACGACGCCGGCCACGGTCAGGACTCGGCACCCGGGGAGACCGTCTCCGCCACCCCGGCGCCCTCCCAGGCCTCCGGTCCGGTGTCGGTGAGCAGCGGTACGCCGGCGCGCAGGGCGGTCCCGCCGCCCTCCGCAGGCTCGAGCCGGAGCCACCCGCCGGCATCGACGAGGGCGCTGCCGAGCAGGGCGAGGCCGTGGCCGTGAGCAGGGGCGGTCCCGCCGTCTGCCACCGGGCCGCGGCCGTCGTCGACCACCTCCACCAGGAGGCCGGACTCGTGCTCGACCACCCGCACGGTGACGCAGCTGGCGGTCGCGTGCTTGTCCACGTTGCGCAGGCCCTCCCTCACCACCTGGTAGGCCAGGCGCAGGGTCGTCTCCGACGAGGGGAGCTGGTCCGGGACGTCGATCGTCACGTCGAGGCCCGCGGCGCGGGGACGCTGGCCCAGGTCCTCGACGGCCAGGGCGAGGCCGTCGCCACCCAGGTCGGGCGGGATCAGGTCGAGCACCATGGTGCGCAACGCCTCCTCCGCGTGGCCGACGGCCTCCCGCAGCCGGGTCGTGATGTTGCCGAGGTCCGGCTCCTCCGAGACCCGGGCCTCGATCGCCGACAGGCCGTACCCGATGGCGGCGAGGTCCTGGATGACCCCGTCGTGGAGGTCCTGGGCCAGCACCCGTCGTTGATGTCCCCACGTCGCAGCCGACTGCGTCAGCATCCGGTGTCGTGCCCGCTGTGCGTCGTCGACCCGGCGCACGAGCAGCCAGGCGATCGGGACGAGCGCCAGCTGGAAGAGGAGCAGGGACCCCAGGCCGACCGTCAACAGCTGGGGCAGCACGGCCGCCCGGTCGACCGCGATCCGGTCCGGGGGCAGGTACGCCTCGAAGACGAGGGGCACGCCGTCGGCGTCGCGGATCCCGACGTACACCTCGAGCTGGCTCTCCTCGCCGTACTCGCGCTGCTCCGCCGCCTCCTCCCGCTCGCCGGGAAGGTGGACGACGCTGTCCATGGTCCGCAGGGCCTCGATCGCGCCGCTCGAGGGGGTGCTCCGTTGCCCGATCAGCGACCCGGTGTCCGCCCAGAGGATGCGGCCGTCGGTGCTCCACAGGACGACGTGCGTGAGGCCCCCCTCGGCGATCCTCGCGTCCAGGACCCGGGAGAGATGCGCGAGGGCTCGCGGACTCCCGTCGCGGACCCGCTCGTCCACGAAGGGTCCGGCCACACCGTGGGCGATGCCGGTGGCGCGGGACGCGGCATCGCGACGAGCCTCCTCCTCGGCGACGTGCTGGCTCACCAGCACCACCGCGGCGGCGACAACGGCCAGGGCGGACGCGCTCAGTCCCAGGAACCTGCGTTGTGCCTTCCGGATCGCGGGGTCGTCCACCCCCGGCCACAGGCGCGGCCATCGCTGACCTCTACCTGGCATGGTCCTCGACCAGGAGTCCCATCGCGCGTGCCCGAGCGACGGCCTCGAGCTGGGAGTGGGCGCCCAGCTTGTGGAGGAGCGACTTGATGTAGCCGCGACACGTGCTGGTCCGGATCCCCAGGTCGCGGGCGATGCGCTGGGCGTTGACCCCCTCGGCCAGGCGGAGCAGCACCAGCGACTCCCTGGCGGTCAGCTCGACCGGGGGCGGCGAAACGGGACGCGTCAACGCGTGCAGCAGCCGGGGGTCGACCTGCAGCTGCCCGCCCGAGGTGGTGGAGATCGCGGTGAGCAGCCCGGCCAGGTCCCCGTCCTTGGCGAGCAGCGCGCTGACCCCCGAGGCCGCCACCTTGACGAGGTCGATGGGCCCTGAGGCGCCGGTCAGCAGCACCACGAGGGTCCCGGGATGCCGGGCAGAGACGTGCGCGGCGAAGTCGACCCCGTCCTCGTCGGAACCTGCGAACTGGATGTCGGAGACGACCACGTCCGGGAGCATCGTCGATGCCAGCTCGCGGGCGGTGGGGAGGTCGTAGGCGACACCGATGCACCGTGTCCGCTGGTCGGTGTCGAGCGCCAACCGGAGCAGGTCGGCCACCGTGCGGTGGTCGTCGACCACGAGGACGGTGCGCGCCCGCGCCGTGCGGACGTGGTCGACCTGCCCGGTCCCGTCCCCCCTCGCCCCGGTCTGCATGTCATCCCCCCTGATGAGACCTCGTCGGATCCGAGAGCGGCTCGATGGGCCGGGCGCACCCGCAACCGGGCCGGCGTGCCGGACCGGGCGTGGTGGACGTCCAGATCATGGCGATGCTGCAGGCTCCCACCGCGGACGCCCCGGCCCCGGCCCGGTGGACGCCTTTCCGCCCAGATTGGGTAGGCACTGCGAGGGGCTCCTAGGGTCCGCCGACCAGCCGGCGCAGCTCCCGGGTGATCTCGACGTCGGCGGCCGTGACCACGACCGAGTCGACCGCGATGCCGGCAGCCGGAGGATCGGAGCCGAGGGCGACCTCGTCACCGATCCCGGGGAGCGAGAGCACCCGGCCGGTGACGATCGCGCGCCGGAGCGCGTCCTCGCCGACCTGGGCGGCCTGGTCCTCCGGCGAGCGCACGCCGGCATCGGTGATCCGGTAGGTCACCTCGGCCTCGAGGCGGGCCAGGGCACCGTCCGCGCTGCTGGCCCGGGCACTGGCCCAGGCGTGGCGCGGGGCGTCGTCGAACCACGGCTCCGTGACCCGGCGTACCGACCAGACGGTGTAGGCGACGAGCGGGACGATGATGACGAGCAGCAGGTAGGCCATGGCAACTCCTGGGGTGACCCGGTGGCCGCGTGGCGCGGTCGGCCCGGCCGCCTCGGGAACGGTCGGGCCGCCGCACGTCCAGTCTCGCCACGGAGCCTCCGGGGGCCCATGGGGAGTGCCACCCACATCGCCTCGCGACCCCCGGACGGGCGCGACCCGGCTGACAGACTGGCCCCCATGACCTCGCTCCGCACGGCCCACCGCCCCCTGTGGCGCCGGGTCGTGGTGGTCAACCTGCTGGTCTTCGCGGTGGGCACGGCGGCGCTGGCGTTCTCCCCGGCCACGGTGTCGGCGCGGCCGCTGGCCTCGGAGGTCGTGGTCCTGCTGATCGGGCTCGCGGTGATGGCGGTCGCCAACGGTCTGGTCGTCCGCTCGCTGGTGCGACCGTTCGACCAGCTCGTCCACCGGCTCGACCACGAGCTGTCGGCCGATCCGATCCAGCTCCTGCCCGAGGGCGATGACGGGATCGCCGGCCGGGTCACCGCCGCCGTCAACGACCTCCTGGGCCGGATCGAGCGCGAGCAGCGGGCCGCGGGGGCCTCGGCGCTCGCCGGCCAGGAGGGGGAGCGCGCCCGGATCGCCCAGGAGCTGCACGACGGTGTGGGCCAGTCGCTGACGGCGATCCTGCTCGAGGCGGGCCGGCTCGCCGACGCGCCACGGGTCGAGCCCGCGGACGTCGGGCGCATCCGGGACGTGGCCCGTGACAGCCTCGACGAGGTACGCCGCGTCGCGCGCCAGCTGCGCCCCCACGTGCTCGAGGACCTCGGGCTCCGCAGCGCCCTCGCGGCCCTCACCACCGAGCTGTTCGAGCACGGCGGCACCCACGCCCGGCGTGCGATCAGCCCGGCGCTGCCCGACCTCGACGAGACCGTGGAGCTCGTGGTCTTCCGGGTGGCGCAGGAGGCGCTGACCAACGTCGCCCGGCACGCCGGCGCGTCGTCGGTCGAGGTGCGGCTCTCGCCGCGCGGGGAGGACGTCGTGCTCACGGTCAGCGACGACGGTCGCGGCCTCGCGTCCGGTGACGACGGCACCGGGCTGCGGGGCATGCGCGAGCGTGCCGGCCTCGTGGGCGGCACCGTCGACGTCGCGCGGCGCGGGGGCGGAGGGACCGTGGTGACCCTGGTCGTGCCGGTGGTGCCCCGGTGACCGGTCCCGGGACGCCGGCCCGCATCCTGCTCGCCGACGACCACGCGCTCGTACGCCGCGGCGTACGGCTCATCCTGGACGCGCAGCCGGACCTCGAGGTGGTCGCCGAGGCCGGGGACGGCGCGGAGGCGGTGGCGCTGCTGCGCGACCCGGCGAGCGACCTGGCCGTCGACCTCGCCATCCTCGACGTCGCGATGCCGCGTCTCACCGGGCTGCAGGCGGCCCGGGAGATCTCCCGGATGCGCACGCCGCCGACCATCCTGATGCTGTCGATGCACGACAACGAGCAGTACTTCTTCGAGAGCCTCAAGGTGGGGGCGTCGGGCTACGTGCTCAAGTCGGTCGCCGACCGCGACCTCGTCGACGCGTGCCACGCGGCTCTGCGGGGCGAGCCGTTCCTCTACCCGGGCTCCGAGCGACGGCTGGTGCGCGACTACCTCGAGCGGTTGCGCCGGGGCGAGCGGCTGCCCCCGGCCGCGCTCACGCCGCGCGAGGACGAGGTGGTCAAGCTGATCGCCGAGGGCCACTCGAGCCGCGAGATCGCCCGCGAGCTGACGATCAGCGTCCGCACCGTCGAGCGGCACCGGGAGAACGTGCTCCAGAAGCTCGGCATGCGCGACCGCACCGAGCTGACCAGGTATGCGGTGCGCGTGGGGCTGATCGATCCCTAGGCTCGCGCCATGCCGGCCCGCTTCGACCACCTCGTGATCGCCGTCGCCGACCTCGACGAGGCGGTGGCGCGCTGGACCGAGGTCGGGGTCCCCGCCGCCCGCGGGGGAGCGCACCCGGTCGGCACCGTCAACGCGCTCGTCCGCGGTCCGGGTGCGGCCTACCTGGAGCTCATCGCCCCCGGTCGCGACGAGTCCAACCCGTGGCTGGACCGGGTCCGGTCGGCGTCCGGTCCGATCTCGTGGGCCGTGGCGGTCGACGACGTCGACGTGGCACGCGCGCTCCTGGTCGACGCGGGCTTCGAGCCGCGACCGGTGACCGAGGGATCCCGCCTGACCCCGGACGGCGACACCGTCGCGTGGCGGATGTGCGACGTCGGCTCCGGCCCGTACGACGCGGGGCTGCCGTTCCTGATCGAGTGGACGACCCCGATGCCTCCCGGTCCGGCCGACGGGCCGGTCGTCCGGTACGTCACGCTCGCACCGCCCGACGCCGACCGGGTGGCCGACCTGCTGCTGGCCCTGGGGTTCGTCGCCGTGTCGCACTGGCCGCGACGGGTCTTCCGCGATCCGGACGGGGTGGGCATCACCCTGCTCCCGGTGGAGGTGCCGGGCCAGGGCGGCGTGTCGTCGTGGGAGGGCCCGGCGACCTCGCTCGCGCTGGAGCTGCCGGTGCCGGAGGTCGTCCAGCTCCACCTGGACGAGGTCGCGGTGACGGTGGTGCCGGACCGGCGTCGGTTCGGGGCGGCCGCGCTGCTCCCGGCCGTCGACGCGGCGTACGAGCGCCGTCGTGGGGACCTGGCCGACTGGCCGAACCCGCGCCCGGGTGGTGAGCCCGCCCTCGAGGAGGAGTACTCGCGGGTGCTCCACCCGGACCGCTACCGGCTGCTCGGGGTGCGGGCCGACGCCTGGGTGGAGGCGGTCGTGGCGGCCGGGCTGGGCACCTCGACGCCGGTGCCGCCGGAGGAGCTCACCTGGGCGGGGGACCCGCACCTGCGCCCGACCCGGGCGACCGTGCTCCGTGGCCGCGACGGCACCGTGCCTGTCGTGGTGGCCTGGGCGCCGGTGGACGACGCCGACGACGCCTTCGTGCTGGTGGGCGTGGGGGAGCCGACCCACGTCCTCGACCGGCAGCCCGACTGCGGCTGCGACGCCTGCGACACCGGCTCTGCCGACCTGCTCTCCACCGTCGACGACGCCTTCCTGCTGGCGCTGGGCGGCGGGGTGTACGTCGTGCACGAGGGCGACCGGGTCGTCACCCGGGCGTTGAACGGCTGGGGCGCCACGGGCGTGTTCGCGCCGGGGGAGGAGCAGCGGTGGCTTGCGGACGCGGCCGCGGGGCGGCGTACCACCGGCGTCGTCCTAGGTGAGCCCTGGCTCTGAGGCGACACGTAGACACGCGGACATTGGTCAGGTGAACGGCGCCACCGCAGGCTCGCGTGTCCACGACGCCAGTGGTTGCGTCCGCGTGTCTACGCGATCGTCATGCCGCCGTCGACCGGGAGCGTCTGCCCGGTGATGTAGCCGGCGGCGGGGGAGGCGAGGAAGACCACCGTGGCGGCGAGCTCGGCCGGGTCGCCCTTGCGCCGGGCGGGCACCCGCTGCATCGCGAGGTCGAGGTAGCCGTCGGGGTAGGTGTCGGTCATCTCGGAGGTGAAGAACCCCGGCGCGATCGAGTTGACCCGGATGCCCTTGCGCTCGGTCCACTGCTGGGCCAGGTCGCGGGTCAGGCCGTTGAGCCCGGCCTTGGAGGCGCTGTACGCCGCCTGCGGGAGGCCGCCGGTGGTGATGCCGAGGACCGAGGAGATGTTGACGATCGAGGAGCCCGGCTGCATGACCCGGCCGCAGGCCTGGGCCATCCAGTAGCAGCCGTTGAGGTTGACGTCGATGACGGAGCGGAACTGCTCGGGCGTCTCGCGGGTGGCGGGGACGGCGGTGCCGGCGCCGGCGTTGTTGACCAGCACGTCGACGTGGCCGAACTCCGCCATCGCCGCGTCCACGAGCGCCTGGCACTGGTCCGGGTCGGCGACGTCGGTCTGCACGGTGAGGACGCGGCGGCCGGCGTCGCGGACCAGCTGGGCCGTCTCCTCGAGCCGGTCGGCCCGACGGGCGCCGAGCACGAGGTCGGCACCGGCCTCGGCCAGGCCCTTCGCGAAGGCCACGCCCAGGCCGCTGGAGGCGCCGGTCACGATGGCGACCTTGTCGTCGAGGCGGAACATCTCGGGAGTCGTCATGGCCGCGACCCTACCCAGCGGGCGCGCCCGAGGTCATGAGGAGTGGTCGCCCGGGCAACCGGTCCTCATGACGTCGCGGTGAGGGCAGGGTCCGGGTCCTCCGCGGTACGCCGGGGCAGGTCGCGCACCGACCGCGAGCAGAGCACGAGCGCACAGATGGCGGCGTACGCGATGCCGGAGGCGACCAGCACGCGGGAGTTGCCGAACGCGACGCCGAGCGGGCCCCACGCGAGCTGACCGATCGGCATCGCGACGAAGGATCCGAGCGCGTCGTAGGAGTAGGCGCGCGAGAGCATGTCGTCGTCGATGTTCTCCTGCATCGCGAGGTTCCAGCCCATCGAGAAGACCTCGATGCCGGCACCGGCCACGAAGGCGCTCACCACGAGCGCGACGAGGGTCGGGTCCACGCCCAGGATGACCATCGGCAGCCCCGCGAAGGCGATGGCGATCATGCCCCAGAAGAGCGGCCGTCGCAGCGGCACCCGCAGCATGACGACCGCCATCGCGAGCAGGCCGACCGCCTCGGCGGAGAGCACGTAGCCCCAGCCCTGGCGCCCGATGGTCTCCTGGGCGACGGCGGGTCCGAGGGTGAAGAGCGCGCCGTTGTGGATCATGTTGAGCGCGCCGAAGCCGAGCACCACCGCCCACAGCCAGGTGGTGGACCAGAAGAACTGCCATCCCTCGCGCAGCTCGGCGACGGTGCTGGACGACTGCTTCTTCTCCCGCGCGGGCATCCTGACCGGAAGCAGCAGCAGCGCGGAGAGCAGCCACATCGCCGCGTCGACGGCCAGGGCCCATCCCGAGCCGATGGTGACGACCAGCAGGGCACCGGTCGTCGGTCCGAGGACGGTCAGTCCGTTGCGGGTGAGCGAGAGGAGGGCGTTGGCGGGCTGGAGCTGGGACCGGGGGACCAGCTGGGGGACCATGCTCGCCATCGCCGGGAAGGAGATCGCCGAGACCGCGCCGTGCACGGCCGTCAGCACGATCAGCATCCACAGCTCGGCGGTGCCGGTGATCACCAGGAAGGCGAGGAAGCCCTGGGAGGCGGCCGACGCGACGTTGGACACCTGCAGCACGAGGGTGCGGGGGAACCGGTCCGAGATGACGCCGCCCCACAGCAGCAGCAGGATCATGGGGATCGTGTGCGCGGCGAGCACCTGCCCCAGCGCGGAGGCCGAGTCGGTGAGGTCGAGCACCGCGAAGGCCAGAGCGATGTTGGCCATCGTCGAGCCGAGCGTGTTGGTGAACCGCGAGGCGAAGTACCACGCAAAGCCGCGCTCGCGCAGGGGCGCCAGGCCGTCGGCCCAGGTCACTCCGGGTCGCCCATCACGAAAGCCTGCGACGACGCGCTGACGTGGAGGGTGCCCTCCGTGCGCGCGGGCCGTGCCTGCTCGTGGAGCAGCACCATGGCCTGCGACACCAGATCGATGGCCGCGCGCCACGTCTCGGGCGTCACCCACGTCTCGATGTCGGAGGAGCTCGAGGGTCCCTTCACGCGATGGGTCATCCGGCGGATCACCTCGGTGTGTGTCGCCTGCTGCCAGGCGATGCCGTCCTCGACGCTCGGGGGACCGGGCGGGCGCGTCGGGTCGCCGCCCACGACGTACCGGTAGCGCTTGGCGGTCCCCCCGCGGATCTTCTCCTCGCTCTCCACCACGAGCTCGCCCGCGTCGTGGAGCACGCGCAGGTGGTACGACGCGTTGGCGTGCGTGAGGTCCAGCTCGCGGGCCACCTCGGCGGCGCTCATCGGCTGCGCCGTCAGCATCGAGAGGATCCGCAGCCGCACCGGGTGCGCCACTGACCGCAGGGACGAGATCGCGTCCTTGTCCGTGCCCTCCACGTCAACCCTCCACCAGTCGTTGGGGGGTCATCGTGACCCGGACCGGAACGGACTGTCAAGCAGTTCTTGGGGGGTCGACCCGGGTCGGCCCCTGAGTCGACCCTGAACCACCCCCGAAACCCGGTGGATTCCACCCGATCGCGTGGTTGAGTGGGAGTCACAGACCAAGGAGGTCCCCCATGAGCCAGACACCCCAGGACCCGGTGAACCCCTACGGCGACCGGCCCGCCTACGAGCCGCCGTCGCACCAGCAGCCCGACTACACCGCCCCGCAGTCGTCGATCTCGCCGGCACAGGAGCGCACCCTCGGCGCCGTCGCCCACGGGGTGCCCCTCATCGCGATGGTGCTCTCCGCGGGCCTGCTCGGCTTCGTCGGGTCGCTGGTGATCTACCTGATGTACAAGGACCGCGGCCCGTTCGTGCGCCAGCACGCCGCCAACTCGCTCAACGTCCAGATCATCACCGGCATCGTGCTGCTGATCTCGATCCCGCTGATGCTCATCCTGGTCGGCTTCGCCACCTACGCGATCGCCCTCGTCTTCGCCTTCGTGATGCACCTGCTCGGCGCGATCAAGGCCAACAACGGCGAGTGGTGGGACCCGCCGATGACGCCCCGCTTCGTGCGCTGACTCACGGGTGGTGCTGGAGGCGCTCCTTGATGTCCGTCTTCAGCACCTTTCCCACCTTGGAGCGCGGCAGGTCGGGCCACACCTCGACCTGCTTGGGCGCCTTGACGCTCCCGATGCGCGCCTTGACGAAGGCCACGACCTCCTCGGTGTCGACGTCGTGCCCCTCGCGCAGCTGCAGCACCGCCGTGACCCGCTCGCCCCAGCGGTCGTCGGGGAGACCGACGACCGCGCAGTCCTGGACGTCCGGGTGGGCCATCAGCGCCTGCTCGACCTCCGTGGAGTAGACGTTGAACCCGCCGGTGATGACCATGTCCTTGGCCCGGTCGACGATGAACAGGAAGTTGTCGTCGTCGAGGTAGCCCACGTCGCCGGTGTGGTGCCAGCCGTGTGCCGACGCCTCGGCCGTCGCCGCGGGGTCGCGGTAGTAGCCCGCCATCACCAGGGAGCTGCGCACCACGATCTCGCCGGTCTCGCCGCGGGGGAGCAGGGTCCCGTCCGCGCCCATGATGGAGACCGTCACCAGCGGAGCGGGGCGCCCCGCCGATGACAGCCGTGCGTGGGCGACCGTGCCGTCGGGCAGGAAGTGGTCGCGGGGGGCCATCGTCGAGATCATCATCGGTGCCTCGGTCTGCCCGAAGAGCTGGGCCATGACCGGCCCGATCCGCATCAGCGCCTCCTCGAGCCGGGCCGCCGACATCGGGGCGGCGCCGTACCAGAAGCACTGGAGCGACGAGGTGTCCGTGCTCGCCAGCCGCTCGTGCGCCAGCACCATGTAGATCACGGTGGGCGGCAGGAACGTGTGCGTCACCCGGCGCTCCTCGATGAGTCCGAGGAACGCGCCCACGTCGGGGGAGCGCATCACCACCACCTCCCCGCCGAGGGCCAGCACGGGGAAGCAGAGCACGCCCGCCGCGTGGGTGAGCGGCGCCAGGGCCAGGTAGACGGGGCGCCCCTCGAACGGGTACCTCATCAACGTGATGGCGGTCATCGTCTCGAGGTTGGTGCCGGTGAGCTGCACCCCCTTGGGCCGCCCGGTGGTGCCGCCGGTCCCCACGATCATGGCCACGTCGTCGACGGGGTCCACCGCTGCGTACGACGCCGTCCCGGCGTCGAGGAAGTCGTCCCAGGAGGTGGCCCACTCCACGCCCCCGTCGAGGCACACCAGCGTGGTGAGCCGCGGCAGGTCGCCCCGGATGGCGTCGACCAGCGGTGCGAAGTGCTCCTGGAAGACCAGCACCGTGCAGTCGAAGAGCTCCAGCAGCTCGCGGTTCTCGGCCGCCTCGTTGCGCGGGTTGACCGGGCACCAGACGGCGCCCGCGCGGCTGATCCCGAAGACGCAGGTGAACGCCACCGGGTCGTTGGCCGACAGGATCGCCACCTTGTCGCCGGGTGCGACCCCGCGCGCGCGGAGAGCGCCGGCGACCCGACCGGCGAGCTCCTGCACCTCGGCGTACGTCCTCGTGACGCCGTCGGTGGTGAGGCAGGGTGCGTCCGGTCCCAGGGACGCGCCCTTGTCGAGGTAGTCGACCAGCCGCACCGGCCTCATCCCTCCACGGTGAGGACCGGCGGCGACACCAGCCCGAAGCTGCGCAGGACCGACAGCAGCTCGCGGTGCCCGAAGGCCTGGCACCCCGACGCGAAGCCCACCCGCCGCGGAGCCTGCTGGAGCAGGGAGTACGCCGCGAAGGCCTGCAGGAGCCCCGTCTGCTTGTAGTTCTGGTTGCCGTGGATCACGCAGTGCGCCCGGCCGAGGGGACCCGAGGCGTGCACCGAGTCGAGGGACTTGTTGAGGCGCGGGTTCTCCCGGGGCGGCATCACGTTCATCACCTGGGCTGCGGTCGCGGCCAGTGCGGCGTACTTCTCGTCCGGGTCCATGTCCTTGGTCGCCTCGATGGCGCCGGCCACGATCTGCGGCACACCCATCATCAGCGCCTTGTTGAAGACCCCACCGAGGGCCTTGACGTTGGCGACGCGCGGGTCGCGTCGGTACCAGACCGGGTGCGACGTCCCGCCCCACGGCAGCGCCAGCGCCAGCTCGTGCTGGCCCGGGATGGCCAGCTGGTAGTGCCCGGCCTCGGGGTCGAAGGGGACGTAGGTGTCCTGCTCGAGGTAGTGCGCCCCGGACAGGGCGGCGTTGAACAGGATGGTCTGGGTCGAGGCGATGGTCGGGCTCCCGCCCCAGAAGACCGCGATGTCCAGGGTGTCGAGACCCGGTGTCTCGAGTGCGACCTCGGCGGCGATCTCGCCGGTCGTGTACATCTGGGCGATGCCGGGGGCCAGCAGCAGCCCGGCGGCGGCGAAGTCCGCGCCGTACTGCTCGTCGCAGGTGATCAGCCAGTCCTGCTCGCCGGTGGTGTCGGTGTAGTGCGCGCCCGCGGAGAGGCAGGCCTCGACCACCTCCGGGCCCCACTTGCTGAACGGGCCCACGGTGTTGAGCACCACGGAGGCGCCGGAGAACAGCCGGGTCAGCGCCTCGACGTCGTGGCTGACCTCGACGACCTCGTAGTCGGCGGTCTCGATGCCGGCCACGTTGATCTCCATCGAGGCCTTGACCTTGTCGGCGTCCCGGCCGGCGGCCACGAAGGGGACGCGGTACTCGCGCAGGTACTCGCAGATGAGCCGGCCGGTGTAGCCGGAGGCGCCGTAGACGACGACGGGCTTGTCGGTCATGGCGCTCACATCCCCATCCCGCCGTCGACCGGGAGGCCGACGCCGTTGACGAAGCGGGCGGCGTCGGAGGCAAGGAAGACCACCGCGTCGGCCATGTCGGAGACCTCGCCGAGACGACCCGACGGGGTCAGCTCGATGACCGCGCCGACGGCCTCCTCGGGCGAGCCGAACAGCCCGATCGAGGCGACGTCGTTGGCCAGCCCGGCTCCCATCGCGGTGGGCACCAGCCCCGGGTAGATGCAGTTGACGCGCACCCCGTAGCCGAGCTTGCCCGACTCCATGGCCGCGACCCTGGTCAGCCGGTCGACGCCCGACTTGGTGGCGGAGTAGACCGAGATGCCCGGGAAGGCGATCGTCGCGGCGACGGAGGCGACGTTGACGACGACTCCTCCCTGGCCGGCCGCGCCCTCGGGGCGCATCGTGCGGAACGCGTGCTTGATGCCGAGCGCAGTGCCGAGCAGGTTGACCTCGAGCTGCTTGCGCACGGCGGCCGCATCGAGGTCGACGAGCAGGCTGGTGATCTCGATGCCGGCGTTGTTGACCAGGATGTCGAGGCCGCCGAGCTGGTCGACGGCCGAGGCGACCGCGGCCTCCCAGCTGGCGTCGTCCGAGACGTCGAGGTGGACGAAGCCGTGTCCCTCGCCCAGGCCCTCTGCCACCTTGGCGCCCAGGTCGTCCTGCAGGTCGGCCACGACGACGTGGGCGCCGGCGTCCGCGAGGGCCTGTGCCATCCCCTCGCCCAACCCCTGGGCTCCGCCGGTGACCAGGGCCTTGCGGCCCGTCAGGTCCAGATCGGTCATTGCCGTGCTCCTCATCCTTGCCGCGCTCCGGGGTCGAAGTGTGTCGGTGGTCACAGACAAGACCTGTTCTTGACACCTGTCAAGACAAAACTGGACACCTGTCAAGAAAATGCGCGAGACTCGGCGCCGGGGCGGCTCGCGGACGCACGTCATGCGCCGCCGCCCGCCGTACGATGACGACGCCAGCGCCCACCAGGAGGGGAGGACCCGTGTCGAGCTCCACCAGTGCTCCGCCCCGTCGCTCGCCCGCGGACAAGCACGACGCGCGCCGCAACCAGCTCGCCGAGTCGGCGTTGAAGACCCTCGGCGAGGTGGGCTACGCCCGCACCAGCCTGCGCGAGGTCGCCCACAACTCCGAGTTCAGCCACGGGGTCGTCCACTACTACTTCCAGGACAAGCTCGAGCTGATCCTCTACTCGGTGCGCTACTACAAGGCGCAGTGCGTGACCCGGTACGACGGGGTGGTCGCCGACTCCACGACGGCCGAGGGGTTGCTCGACGCGTTCGCCGCGAAGCTCGCCGAGACCATCCGCGAGGAGGCGCCGATGCACCGCCTCTGGTACGACCTGCGCACCCAGGCGATGTTCGAGGAACCCCTGCGCGAGGCCGTGGCGGTCATCGACAAGACCCTCGAGGACATGATCTGGCGGGTGGTCTCCCGCTACGCCGAGCTCGCGGGACGGGCGCCCGCGATGGCGAGCGCCCCGGCGTACGCCGTGCTCGACGGGCTCTTCCAGCAGAGCCTGCTGGCCCACCTGTCGGGCAGCGCCACGGCCCTCGAGGAGCTGTCGGGGCAGGTGCACGCCCTGATGCCGCTGCTGCTGGCGCGCGACTGAGCGGGCGGTGAGCGGCGCCCTCGACCCGGCAACCGGGTCGCCGCCGGTCGTCGTACGGCGGTAGCATGGTTGACATGTGCACGCAGTCCCTGCTTCTTGGCCAGCCGCGCTGACTCCACGAGTCGCGCGGCCACCCCTCCCTGCGAGGGGTTTTTTCATGTCCGGAGCACGGCCACACGAAGGAAGACGACGATGAGCGACGAGCGCGAGACCTACGACACCGCGGCCACCGAGACCAAGTGGCGGGCGGTCTGGGACGACCTGCAGCCCTTCCGGGCCGACGACGACAGCCCGCGCGAGAAGAAGTACGCGCTCACGATGTTCCCCTACCCCAGCGGTGACCTGCACATGGGCCACGCCGAGGTGACCGCGCTGCACGACGTGATCGCGCGCTACTGGTGGCAGAAGGGCTACGAGGTCCTGAACCCCATGGGCTGGGACTCCTTCGGGCTGCCCGCCGAGAACGCAGCGATCCGCAACGACGCGCACCCGGCCGACTACACCTACGGCAACATCGCCACCCAGCTGGAGTCCTTCCAGCGGTACGGCGTGAGCTTCGACTGGTCGCGCCGGTTCAACACCTCGGACCCGTCCTACTACCGGTGGACCCAGTGGCTGTTCCTGAAGTTCCACGAGAAGGGGCTGGCCTACCGCAAGAACAGCCCCGTCAACTGGTGCCCCAACGACCAGACCGTGCTGGCCAACGAGCAGGTCGTCGACGGCACCTGCGAGCGCTGCGGCGCCGAAGTCACGAAGCGTGAGCTGACCCAGTGGTACTTCCGCACGACGGCGTACGCGCAGGAGCTGCTGGACTGCCTGGACGACCTGCAGCCGACCTGGTCGGACAAGGTCGTCAACTCCCAGCGCAACTGGATCGGACGCTCCGAGGGCGCCCACGTCGACTTCGTCGTCGAGGGCCGCGAGGAGCCGATCACCGTCTACACGACGCGCCCCGACACGATCTTCGGCACGACCTTCATGGTCGTCGCCGTCGACTCCGCGCTGGCCTCCGACCTGGTGACCGACGAGCGCCGGGCGGAGTTCGAGGCCTACCGCGAGGAGGTTCGCAGGGAGACCGAGATCGAGAGGCTGTCCACCGACCGCCCCAAGACCGGCGTCGACCTGGGCGTGACCGCCACCAACCCGGTGACCGGCCAGCAGATGCCGGTGTGGGCGACGGACTACGTGCTGGCCGACTACGGCACCGGTGCGGTCATGGGCGTGCCCGGCGGCGACCAGCGCGACTGGGAGTTCGCCACCGTGATGGGCCTGCCCATAGTCCGCACCACCCAGCCGCCCGCCGACTTCGAGGGTGAGGCCTTCTCGGGGGAGGGGCCGGCGATCAACTCCCCGGCCGAGGGCGGGTCGGCGCCGCTGGACATCAACGGGCTGGCGGTGGCCGAGGCCAAGTCCACGACCATCGCGTTCCTGGAGGACCAGGGCCTGGGCCGCGGCACGGTCAACTTCCGGCTGCGCGACTGGCTGCTGTCGCGCCAGCGCTACTGGGGCGCGCCGATCCCGATCATCCACTGCCCGGTCGACGGCGAGGTGCCGGTCCCCGAGGACCAGCTGCCCGTCGAGCTGCCCGAGCTGCGCGGTGCCGACCTGAAGCCCAAGGGCACCTCGCCGCTGGGTGGCGCGGCCGAGTGGGTCGACGTCGCGTGCCCGACCTGTGGCGGACCGGCGAAGCGGGACACGGACACCATGGACACCTTCGTGGACTCGTCCTGGTACTTCTTCCGCTACGTCTCCCCGCACGACGACACCCAGGCCTTCGACAAGGCACTGGCCGACGCGTGGGGTCCCGTCGACCTGTACGTCGGCGGCGACGAGCACGCCGTGCTGCACCTGCTGTACGCGCGCTTCTTCACCAAGGCGCTGCGCGACATGGGCCTGGTCAGCTGGGACGAGCCGTTCTCGTCGTACCTGTCCCAGGGCAAGGTCATCAACAACGGCCGCAAGATGAGCAAGTCGCTGGGCAACGGCGTCAGCCTGGGCGACCAGCTGGAGGAGTTCGGGGTCGATGCCGTGCGCCTGACGCTGGTCTTCGCGAGCCCGCCGGAGGACAACATCGACTGGGCGGACGTCTCGCCCGGTGGCTCGGTGCGCTTCCTGCAGCGTGCCTGGCGGTTGAGCGGCGACGTCACCAGCGAGCCCGGGGTCGACCCGTCCACCGGTGACACCGCCCTGCGCAAGGTCACCCACAAGACGCTGCACGAGGCCGAGACCCTGGTCGAGAGCCACCGCTTCAACGTCATGGTCGCGCGCACGATGGAGCTGGTGAACGCCACCCGCAAGGCGATCGACTCCGGTCCGGGCGGCTCCGACCCGGCGGTCCGCGAGGCCGTCGAGGCGGTCGCGATCCTGCTGTCGCTGGTCGCGCCCTACACCGCCGAGGAGATGTGGGAGCGGCTGGGCCACCAGCCCACCGTCGCCCGCGTCGGCTGGCCGGTCGTCGACGAGGCGCTGCTGGTCGAGGACTCGGTGATCGCCGTCGTCCAGGTCCAGGGCAAGGTGAAGGCCCGCCTGGAGGTCTCCCCGGACATCAGCGAGGCGGACCTGGAGGCGGCCGCGATGGCCGACGCGGGCGTCGTACGCGCCATCGACGGGCGTCCGGTCCGCAAGGTGGTCGTGCGGGCGCCCAAGCTGGTCAGCATCGTCGTCTGAAGCGCGAGCGCGCGAGGAACGAGCGGGCGAGCTGCGAAGCGACCGTTCGGCATCGTCGTCTGAGGCGCGAGCGCGCGACCGGCCCCGTGGCGTCTGCCACGGGGCCGGTGCATTGCAGGGGCTGTCAGGCGGTGGTCGTCACGGCCGGTCGAAGCCGAAGCCGTAGGTGCCGGAGCCCGCGTAGGACTGGATCCGCCACGAGTAGTTGCCGGCGGTCCCGGTGTAGGTGATCTGCTCGGACGAGGCCGACCCCACGCTCTGCGCGACGACGACCCACGAGGAGCCGTTCCACTTCTCGAGGTAGAGGTCGAAGTCGGTGCCCGACGGCCCGCTCAGACAGCCCTGGTGCGTGCCCGCGACGGCGTACCAGTAGCCGCTCGGGGCGGGCTGGTAGGCGATCCCGCCGCTGGTCAGCGATCCGGACGCCGTCTCCGGGAGGGAGCTGCAGCCGGTCGGGGTGGGGGTCGGGGTCGGCGTGGTGCCGGAGCCGACGTAGAGCAGCCGGTTGGGCGAGCCGCTGCCGGCGTTGGTGACCTTGTTGGGGGTGGAGGAGGAGACCAGGGCGTTGCCGACCGTCGCCGGGGTGGCGGACGGGTTGGCCTGCAGGTAGAGGGCCGCAGCGCCCGCGACGTGCGGGGTGGCCATCGACGTGCCGCTGATCGTGTTGGTGGACGTGTTGCTGGTGATCCACGCGGAGGTGATGTTGGAGCCGGGCGCGAACATGTCGAGGCAGGAGCCGATGTTGCTGAAGCTCGAGCGGGCGTCGGTGTTGGTGGTGGAGCCGATCGTCAGGCCTGCCGCGACCCGGCTGGGGGAGCTGTTGCACGCGTTGGCGCCGGAGTCGTTGCCGGCTGCGAGGGCGTAGGTGACGCCGTCGGCGATCGAGTTGCTGACGGCCGTGTCGAGAGCCGTCGAGATGCCGCCACCGAGGCTCATGTTGGCCACGGCGGGGGCGCCTGCTGCGTGGTTCTGGGTGACCCAGTCGACGCCCGCGATGACGCCGGAGTTGGAGCCGCTGCCGTTGCAGTCGAGCACCCTGACGGCGACCAGGCGCACGTCCTGCGCCACGCCGTACGTCTCGCCGCCGACCGTGCCGGCGACGTGGGTGCCGTGGCCGTTGCAGTCGTCGACGCCACGTCCGTCGGCGATCGCGCTGTAGCCCGACACCGCCCGGCCGCTGAACTCGCTGTGGGCGAGACGGATGCCGGTGTCGATGACGTACGCCGTGACGCCCGCGCCCGACTGGGTGAAGGTGTAGGAGCCGGACAGCGGCAGGTCCCGCTGGTCGATGCGGTCGATGCCCCACGTGGCCGGGGACTGGGTCTCCGCCACCTGGACCGGCCGGTCCGCCTCGATGTAGGCCACGTGCGGGTTGTTGCGCAGCCCGCGCAGGGCCTGCGGCGAGAGTCGGGCGGCGAAGCCGTCGAGGACGGTGCCGTAGGTGTGGGTGACCTGCGCCCCGTCGGCGCGGGCGTCGGAGCGTGCGGAGCGGACCTGGGCGGGGGCCGCGTCCTTGTCGAAGACGACGATGTAGCGGTCGTCGGCGGAGGTGCCGACCAGGGGTGCGCGGCCGTCGTCGGCCCGGGCGGCATCGGCTGCCGTCCGGTCGGCGGGCGTGTCGGCCGCGCTGGACGCGACCGGGGCGAGTGCCAGGGTCGCGGCGACCAGGGAGGCGGCGACGCCGGCTCCGAGGCGCTGGGGGGTGTGGTTCATCGAGGATCCTTCCCGAGACAGATGGACGCGGACGACCCTCGTCCTCCGCCCACGCCGCGGCAAGGGTGTGGGCACCGTTAACAGTTAACTCACGGCGGAGTCGTGGTCGGCCAGGACCAGGTGATGCCGGTGGTGCCCGGGGTGGCGTCGGTGTGGGCGAGGTGACCTCGATGGCTCCGGTCGAGGTCGACGGGGGTGCGGCGCTGCTCGGTGAAGCCGGTGACCGAGGCCGGGCGCGCGTCCGGGTGGAACTCCACCTCGAGGAGGTACTCGCGCAGGGGCGAGCGGAGACGCCTGACGTACTCGGTGTCCAGGGCGCCGGGGCTCGGTGACACCAGCTGGTACTCCACGATCGCCGTCTCTCCTCGCCGCAGCGGTCGGAAGAACACCAGCTCGGCGCCCACCACCCCGTCCTGGGGACTCCACTCGACGCGTCCGAGCTCGCAGCCCTTGAGCACCTCGATCTCCGGGAGGGCCGCGGTGGTGTCGTCCTGGCTGTGCATCACCACCCGGCGGTCCGGTCCGTCGACCCGGGCACGCAGGACCTGGCGGACGGTGAGCCCGACCTGACGGCGGTCTGGCCCGATCCGGAGCACGTCGTGCAACGTCACCCGGTCGAGGTCGGCGTCCCAGCGGGTGTCGAGCCGGCCGAGCATGTCCATCCGGGACGGCTCGGGCCACAGCGCGCCCAGCTCGCGGACCGGCGTACGACGTATCCGGTCGCGCGTGGCGGGCAGCGTCCGGAGCAGCGTGCCCGCATCCAGGCCGAGGACCTGCTCGAGGTGCGGGATCGCCGCCAGCGAGGTCTTGCGCCCGGGCTGGCTGCGGCCGGACTGCCAGTAGCTAAGGGTCGCCACGCTCACGCAGACACCGCGGTGGGCGAGGTGGTCCCGCACGCGCTCGAGGGCGAGACCGCGGTCGTCGATGGCGCGGCGCAGCGCATCGGCGAAGCTCCCGAAAGCGTCGGACACCCGAGACATCCAACCGTCCGCCGCCCGCGCCGGGCAAGGAGCGTCCGTCGTGGTCACGAAGGACTAGCCTTCCGCCATGTCCGTCGTCGTGGTCACCGACTCGACTGCCACCCTCCCTGCCGACCTCGCGGAGGAGCAGGGGATCGTGGTGGTGCCGCTGCAGGTCGTCATCGGTGCCCAGGTGCACGACGAGGGCTCGGAGGGGGCGACCCCCGAGGTGGTGGCGCAGGCGCTGCGCGACTTCGTCCCGGTCAGCACGTCGCGGCCCTCGCCGGCTGCGCTCGTCGAGGTCTACGAGCGCCTGGCGCGGGACGGGGCCGACGAGATCGTGTCCATCCACCTGTCGGGGGAGATGAGCGGGACCTTCGAGTCGGCGCAGCTCGCCGCGCAACAGGTCGAGGTCCCCGTGCACTGCGTCGACTCCCGTCAGGTGGGCGTGGCGACCGGCTTCGCAGCCCTCTCGGCCGTGGAGGCGCTCCGTGCCGGGGCCACCGCGGAGGAGGCGGCCGAGGTGGCCCGGGAGCGGGCGGCCGCGTCGTCGTCGCTGTTCTACGTCGACACGCTGGAGTACCTGCGCCGCGGCGGGCGGATCGGGGCCGCCGCCGCGATCCTCGGCGGTGCCCTCGCGGTCAAGCCGCTGCTCTGCATCGAGGACGGCAAGGTGGCCAACCTCGAACGGGTGCGGACCGCCGCCCGTGCGCTCAGCCGGCTGGAGGACCTCGCGGTCGAGGCCGCGGGGGAGTCGTCCGTCGACGTCTGCGTCGCGCACCTCGCCAACCCCGAGCGGGCCGCCGCGTTGGCGGACAAGCTGTCGGTGCGACTGGCGGACCAGCTCGAGGGTCGTGACGTGTGGTGCGGCGAGCTGGGTGCCGTGCTGGGGGCCCACGTCGGGCCCGGCATGGTCGCGGTCTGCGTGGCGCCCCGCTGAGGGACGGGCCACCTGTCGTCCCGGTGCGGTTTGCGTCGGGTGGTTGTCCACAGGTCCGCGGACGTGGGTGGCGGTCGGCCATGCCGCTTCCTAGGTTCGATGCATGCGACGCCGCCCACCCACTCCCGAGCACGCCGAGGCCGTCTCGCGTCGTCTCGCGACGCTGAGCGCCGAGCTGGCCTCGGTGCGGGGCGACCCCGTGGCGGGTCACCAGCACACCCGGATCCGCCAGGAGCCCGTCGCGGAGTCCTCCCCGTGGGACGTCGCGGCCGAGGTGCCGCCGGTCCCGGTGCCGGGCCGGCACGCCTCCCGGAGGTTGGCCGACCGGGTGCGGCTGACGCCCGCCCACCTCGCCGTGGTGGCCGTGGTCGTCGCGCTCGGCGTCGGGATCGCCGCGTGGCTGGCCGTGCGGAGCCAGGCCGAGCCGGTGCCGGTCGCCCCGCTGACGCCGGTCTCGGAGCCGTTGGCCGACGTGCCCGCGGTCGACGGCTCGGCGGCGGCGGCCGGGTCCGGGGCAGTCAGCACCGGCGCCTCCGCGGAGGGGTCTGCGACGTCGGGGGGCGCCGCAGGCTCCACCACGGAGGACCTCACGGTCGACGTGGCGGGCAAGGTCCGCAGCCCCGGGATTGCCGTGCTGCCGCCGGGATCGCGCGTGGTCGATGCGCTCGAGGCGGCGGGTGGTGCACGACGAGGGGTGGACCTCACCTCGCTCAACCTCGCCCGCCCGCTGGTCGACGGCGAGCAGATCCTGGTGGGCGTGACCGCAGCCGCGGGCGTGCCGGCGACGGTCGGCGACCCGGGATCCGCCACCACCGCCGGTGCGCTGGTCAACCTCAACACCGCGGACCCGCCCACGCTCGAGACGCTGCCGGGCGTCGGACCGGTGACGGCCGGGGCGATCATCAGCTGGCGCGACCAGCACGGCGGCTTCTCGGCCGTCGAGGAGCTCCTCGAGGTGGACGGGATCGGTGATGCCACGCTGGCGCAGATCGCGCCGCACGTGACGATCTGAGTCCGGGGTGCGCGACCTCCGGACCCCGATGCTCGGGGCCGGGGCGTGGCTCGGGGGGATCACGGCCGCAGTGCTGCCGCTGTGGGCATCGCTCGCGCTGGTCGGGACCGTGCTCGTCGCGGCCTTGGTGAGCAGGCAGGCGGCCGCGGTGGGGGCGTCCGTCGCGGCCGCCGCGGTGGCGGGGGTCGCCCTCCTGCACACCAGCGGGATCACCGGCGGCCCGGTGCACGACCTGGCGTCCGAGCGCGCCGTCGTCACCGCCGAGGTGACGGTCACCAGCGACCCGCGCGTCAGCCGCGGACGCTTCGGGGACGTCGTGGTGGTGCGGGGCGACGTGCGCACGGTCGCGGGTCGCGGCGCGGCGTACGACGTCCGCAGCCCGGTGGTCCTGCTCGCGGACGAGGAGTGGCGCGACGTCGCCCTCGGCGAGCGGGTCCGTGTCTCCGGACGGCTCGGCCCGGCGGACGACGGGGTGGCCGCGCTGATGAGCGTGCGTGGTCGCCCCGAGGTCGTCGCGGGCCCCGACCCGTGGTGGCGGGCGGCGGCCGCGGTCCGGCACTCGATCCGGGAGTCCGTCGCGCCCCGCGCCGAGCACCCGCGCGAGCTCGTGCCGGCCCTGGTCGTGGGCGACGACAGCGGGCTGGATCCCGCGCTGGCCGACGACTTCCGGACCACCGGGTTGACCCACCTGCTCGCGGTGAGCGGCACCAACCTCACGCTGCTGGTCGGGTTCATGCTCGTCGTGGCCCGCTGGCTGGGGGTGCGTGGCCGCTGGACGTACGCCGTGGCGGCGGTCGGCATCGTCGGCTTCGTGCTGATCGCCCGCACCGAGCCGAGTGTGGTGCGCGCCGCGGCGATGGGCACGGTGGCGCTGGTCGGCATGGGCACCAACGGTCGCGAGCGCGGCTCGCGGTGCCTCGGCGTGGCCGTCCTGGGCCTGCTGCTGGTGGTCCCCGACCTCGCGGTGTCTGCGGGCTTCGCGCTGTCGGTGCTGGCGACCGGCGGGATCCTGTTCCTGGCCCCGGCGTGGCGTGACGCCCTCATGGCGTGGTTGCCCCGGTGGGCGGCCGAGGCGGTATCCGTGCCGCTGGCCGCCCAGGTCGCCTGCACCCCGGTCGTCACCGCCCTCTCCGGGGAGATCAGCCTGGTGGCCGTCATCGCCAACCTGCTGGCTGCACCCGCGATCGCGCCGGCGACCGTGCTCGGGCTGGCCGGTGGCCTGGTCGGCCTGGTGTGGACGCCGCTCGGGCAGGTCGTCGCCGCACCCGCCGCGTGGTCGGTGTGCTGGATCGTGGTCGTGGCCCAGCGTGGGGCGGCCCTGCCCACCGCGTCGATCACGTGGGGCACCGGCCCCCTCGCCCTGGTCGCGGTCACCGTGGCGTGCGTGGCCCTGGTGGCGGTCGCGCCCCGCGTCCTGCGGCACCGGAGCACCGGGATCGGCTGCTCGGTGCTGCTCGTCGTCACGGTCCTGACTCGACCCCCGTCGCCCGGCTGGCCCCCGGAGGGCTGGGTGCTCGCGATGTGCGACGTCGGGCAGGGCGACGGCCTGGTGGTCCGCGCCGGTCCCGGGGCCGGGATCGTCGTGGACGCCGGCCCCGACCCGGTGCTCATCGACGAGTGCCTGCGCCGCCTCGAGATCACCTCGGTCCCGCTCGTCGTGCTCACCCACTTCCACGACGACCACGTCGGCGGCCTGGCCGGGGTGCTCGAGGACCGCGAGGTCGGGGAGGTGGTGGTCACCGGCCTCCCGGACCCGGCCTCCGGGGTGGACCTGGTCCAGCGGGAGATGGCGCGCGCCGGGCTGCGGCCGGTCGTGGCGACGTACGGCCTCACCCGACAGGTGGGCGAGGCCACGGTGCAGACGGTCTGGCCGGCCTCGGTCGCTGGGACGGTGCCGGGGGAGGAGGGGGAGGGGAGCGCTGCCAACGACGCGAGCGTGGTGCTGCTCGTGGAGGTCGGAGGCGTGCGGGTGCTGCTGACCGGCGACGTGGAGCCGCCCGCACAGGCGGCGCTGGAGCGGGTGCTGGCGGGCGTCGAGGTCGACGTGCTCAAGGTGCCGCACCACGGGTCCAGGCACCAGGACCTCGACCTCCTGCTGGGGGTGCGCGCCCGACTGGCCCTGGTGTCGGTGGGCGCCGAGAACGACTACGGCCACCCGTCTTCCGACCTGCTGGCCGCGCTCACCGCGACGGGGGCGCAGGTGCGTCGTACCGACCTCGACGGTGACGTGCTCGTGACCCTCGACGACGGTGCGCTGGGTGTCCGTGCCCGCGACTAGGGTGGGGCCCACCATGAGTCGCACCCCCACCGCCGCGCAGGTCCTCGGCCGCGTCATCCTCGTGACGGGCAAGGAGGAGTACCTCAGCGAGCGCACGGTCGTCTCGGTCCGCGACGCGGTGCGATCGCACGACGCGGAGGCCGAGATCGGTGAGGCGACGGCGTCCGACCTGACCCTGGCCACCCTCGGCGAGATGGCCGCGCCCTCGCTGTTCTCCACCACCCGCTGCGTGGTCGTCCGCGGCCTGGAGAACCTCCCCGACGAGTCGGTCGACGGCCTGCTGGACTACGCCGCTGCGCCCGCCGACGACATCTCCCTGGTGCTGGTCCACGGCGGTGGGCCGAAGGGCAGCGGTGTCCTCACCAAGCTGCGCAAGCTCTCCGCCGTGACCGAGGTCAAGTCGGAGGAGATCAAGCGGGGCGACCTGACCGGCTTCGTGACGTCCGAGTTCGCCGCCCACGGCGCCAGGATCGCCCAGGACGCCTCGGCCTTCCTCGTCACCGCCGTCGGCCAGGACCTGCGCTCCCTCGCGGCGGCTGCCCACCAGCTGACCAACGACTTCCCGGGCGAGCCGATCACCGTCGACAAGGTCAAGCGCTACTTCGGAGGGCGGGCCGAGGCGACCTCCTTCGCCGTCGCCGACGCCGCCTTCTCCGGCCGCCGTGAGGTCGCCCTCGAGGAGCTGCGCTGGGCCCTGGACGGAGGCACGGCCACCGTCCTCATCACCTCCGCGATGGCCAGCTCGGCGCGGAGCCTCGCGCGCTACCTCGGTGCCGCTCGGGGTGCCCGCGACAACGACCTGGCCCGGGACCTCGGCGTGCCTCCGTGGAAGGTCAAGCAGGTCCGGGACCAGTCCCGCTCATGGACCCCCGACGCGATCGCCACCGCGCTGCGCGCCGTCGCGACCGCCGACGCCGACATCAAGGGCCAGGCCCACGACGCGTCCTACACACTGGAACGGCTGGTCCTCACGGTCACGAGGCTGCGCACCCCCCGTTGAGGCCTCCCCAATCGCGGGGAAAGTCGGGCGCACCGAATGCCTCCCGCACTGGCCGCTCGTACGGTCACCCCGTCGAGCGCGGGTCATCTCCGCGTCCACCCATGCGCGGAGGTCGGTCCATGTCACCTGTCTGCAGGCGCTCGCGGATCCTCACCACCTTGGGCGTGGCCGCGGCCACGGTGCTCGCCACCGCGGTCCCGGCAGCCGCCAGCCCGTCGTCGACGCCGCAGAACACCGCCAAGGTGGACTGCGTGGCCTACGACGCGGCGGGCACGTGTGCCGTGGTCGGCGTGGTCTACGCGATCACCCAGGCCGGCAACCGGACCTACATCGGCGGGCAGTTCACCTCTGTAGCGGGCGCACCGCGCTCCAACGTTGCCGCGCTCGGGACAGACGGCACGCTCGACCCGACCTGGAACCCCTCCACCGACGGCATCGTCTACGCCCTCGCTGCGTCCTCCGACGGCACGAAGATCTACCTTGGCGGGACGTTCACCACCGTGGCTGGAGCGGCCCGCAGCCGGCTCGCCGCCGTCACCCCCGACACCGGGGCCCTCATCAGCACGTGGCGCACCACGGTCAACAACAACGCCGTGCGGGCGCTGGTCGCCGACTCCGCCGACCGGCTCTACGTGGGCGGCAACTTCGGCCGCATCGGTGGCAAGGTGGTCCCGCGCCTCGGAGCGGTGAGCCAGTCCACCGGCACCGTCGACGAGGCGTTCGTCCCCGACCCGGGAGGGACGGTGCGCACTCTGGCCCTGTCCGACGACGGGTCACAGGTGTACGCCGGCGGCAGCTTCACCACGATCGGCGGCGCGGGCCGTCCCGGCGTGGCGCAGCTCGACCCGACCACGGGTGCGGCCACGTCGTTCGCGCCGACCGACGGTGGCGTGGTGATCTCCATGGACGTGGCGCCGGGGGTCGACGGGCACCTCTACTTCGGCACGACCTCCAACCGGACGTGGGCCTACGACCCCGTGAAGGGCGGCACCCCTGACTACCGCATCCGCACCGGGGGCGACGTCCAGGCGATCCTGGCGACCACGGACGAGGTCTACATCGGCGGGCACTTCAACACGATGCCGGAGTCCAAGCTCAACCGCCTGGCGCTGGCCTCGTTCCGGCCCTCCGACGGCACACCCACCGCGTGGAACCCGGGAGCGAACGGGTCGTTCGGCGTCTGGGCCCTGGCGCTGACCAGGACTCCCGTCAGTCCTGGCGAGCCCGCCGCCCTGACGATCGGCGGTGACTTCACGCGCGCGGGAGGACTCGCGCGGCGCGGTGTGACGCGGTTCCTCTTCTGACGCCCCTGCGCGCTGCACCCGCATGCGACTGTGGGCTCGAGGGTCAAATGAGTTCGACCCGCCAGGTGTCACCTGACGGGTCGAGCAGAGCGGGTCACCTCAGAGCGAGGCGGCCTTCTTCATGATGGACGACTTGCGGTTGGCCGCCTGGTTCTTGTGGATGACGCCCTTGGAGGCGGCCTTGTCGAGCTTGCGGGCCGCCACGGCGCCCGCAGCGACGGCTGCGTCCTTGTCGCCGGCCTCGGCGGCCTCGCGGAACTTGCGCACGGCGGACTTGAGACCGGTCTTCACGGCCTTGTTGCGCTCGTGAGCCTTCTCGTTCTGCTTGTTGCGCTTGATCTGGGACTTGATGTTGGCCACAGGTGAACCTTTGCTCGCTCGTGCTGGTCAGGGAAAGCCGCATGTCATGAAGACTGGTGTGTCGGCTGCCGACTGCCCTCGACGGGATGGATCCCGAGGTGAGGGGCGGCGCCGGACATGCAAGGGGAGACACTACCGCTCACGCGCGGGACCGCCCAAATCGCGTACGGCGACCGCACCAGCCCTTGTCAGGCGAGGCCCAGTCTACGGGCGGCAGCGCCGAGGAACCGCGCCGACTCCGTGCGCCGGAAGGCCGCGAGCGTGGGCAGGTTGACGTCCACCGCGCTGTGGGCCCGCCAGGCCAGGATCGTCCCCATCCCGACCAGCCAGGCCGTGACCACCTCGTCACCGGCGGCTCGCAGCGCGGGCGAGGAGGCGAGTGAGGTGTCGAACCACGGACTGTCCACGCGCTCGAGGCGCGCGACGAGCGGGTCCAGCCATGCGGGGCCGCGCCCGAAGGCACCCCAGTCGAGGAAGACCAGCTCGCCCGTCGGCCGCTGGATCAGGTTGTCGTTGCGGATGTCGACGTGCACGACGGTGTCCGTGGTCTCGTCGAGGAGCATGGACACCTGCTCGCGCAGCGGGTCGAGCCGGTCCAGCACCCATCGCGGCAGCAGGTCGGGTGGGACCTGGTGCAGGCGGTCGAAGGCATCCACCCACCCGCGGGCCACGGATGCGAAGTCCGTGGGCCCGGGTCGGTAGAGCGCCTGCCCGTCGCCACCGTGTGCCGATGTGGGCAGGGACGTCACGCGAGCGTTCATCGTGGTCGAGAGCTCGTCGGTCTGCCGGACGAGGCGTTGCATCTCCTGGTCGAGCGACAGGTCGGGGTGCGATCCCTCGACGTCCTCGAGGAGCAGGGCGACCCAGTCGCCGTCGTCGTACGACGCGATCAGGCCCGCCCACAACGGGTGCCGTCCCAGCAGCTCGAGCGCCAGCACCTCGCGGCGGAACAGCACCGGGGTGTGCGGGTTCAGCCCGGCGCCCACCGCCTTGACGAAGGCCCGGGTCCCGTCGGCGCAGACGAGACGCGTGGCGCACCCGGGCGACATCCCGCCCACCTGCTCGCGCGCCTCCACGACGGGCGACCCGAGGGTGGAGTCGACCCAGGCGCGGACGTGCGCGGGAATCGTGGGGTACGCCGCCCGCACCCCGACGGCGCGGGGGGCGCTCACCAGCCGCGGCGCTCGGCCAGCCAGTCCCAGCAGACCTGACCCTGCCACCGCTGGTGGTCACGGAGGTGGGGCGAGGTCGGGGGCACGGGCTGGTCGCACGCGGACAGGAAGTAGCCGACGACCAGGGCCAGGGCGATGTCGAGCGACTCGGCCGGTACGTCGCGCAGCAGTCGTCGCGAGGAGATCACGGCGTCCACGTCGAGGCCGTCGCCCCGCGGGCCGATCAGGGTGAAGAAGGAGTCCAGCCAGGCGGCCCCGAGGACCGGCCAGTTCCAGTCGACCAGCCAGGCCTTCCCGGTGGCGTCCACGAGGACGTTGTCGGCGCGGATGTCGGTGTGCACGAGGGTGTCGCCGGTGCAGACCTCGGCGTAGCGGCGGGCGAGCGCCTCGGCCTCGTCGAGGTGCGGCAGGTCGTGGGTGGCACGGACGTGCGCCCAGCCGTCGAGGAAGGACGCGAACTCGCCCGCGAAGGTGTCGAGCTCCAGCGGCGCGGGGGTCAGCTCGTCGGCGACGACCTCCAGCGCGTCCAGCGTCGCGTCGAGGTCGGCGCGCCGCCAGGGCCGGCGCGGCATCGTGGCCTCGACGTGCTCGATGCCCAGGACCACCCAGTCGTCGTCGAGCATCCACAACAGGCGCGGGGCCGGCACCGACGCGGGCAGCGCGGCCAGCTTGCGGCCCTCCTCGCGGTAGGAGTCGGCGAACAGCCGCTGCGCCTTGACCGAGGCTGCCTTCACGAAGTGCCGCGAGCCGTCCGCGCAGACGAGGACCGAGGCAAAGCCGGGCGTGAAACCGGAGGTCTGGGAGATCGCCTCCACCACCGGCGACCCGCAGCGGCGCTCGACGTACGCCCGCAGGTGGGGCGGCAGGAAGGTCCACTCCAGGCGTCGCGAGGTCGCTCCGGGAGGGGCGGGGTAGGCGCCGGGCTCGAGGTGCATGGGCGCCATCCTCCCCGGCTCACACCTCGTCGAGGATCCCGGCCCGTCGCGAGGCGTGCTCGTCCTGCGTGATGAGGCCCTCGGAGAGCAGCCGGTCGAGCTCGCGGAGCCGGTTGGCCGTGTCGCGGACGGCGTGGTCGTGGCCGGGAGCGCCGGCGGACGGGCCGCGCAGCGACGAGGCGAGGTAGGTCGCGGTGAGCCCGTCCTCCGACGTGAGGGCCATCCGGACGGCCTCGCCCTCGTCCAGCCCGGCCCGACGCGCCATCGAGCGGGCGGCTTGGATCCGCCACACGATGCTGCCGACGAGCATCACCGCCGCGAGCATGAAGAAGACCAGGAAGAGGGCGGGAACGCCCGGCAGCATCAGTTCGGCGGAGTGGTTCTCTTCCGCCAGCAGGGTCAGGTGGGTCGCCCGAGTCGTCATGGCGGGACAGTAGCGGCGGGGAGAGGGTTGGATGGTGCACATGCCCGATCTCGTCACCCCGACCCCCGTCGTACACCTGTCCTTCCTCGCTGCCGTGGAGGAGCTCGTCGCCGAGGGGCGCACCGGCGAGGGCTCGATGCTCAAGCGCTGGATGGACCTGTTCTCCGACCGGTGGCACACCGAGGAGGGGTTCGCCGAGTTCGTCGCCTACCTCGACGCCGACGCGCGACCCGACTCCGAGCGCCCGACGGGCCACGTCCCGCAGAGCACGTGGTGGCTCGTGGACGGCGGGGAGTACCTCGGGAGGATCTCGGTGCGTCACGAGCTGACCGAGTGGTTGCGTGAGTACGGCGGGCACATCGGCTACGAGGTGCGACCCACCGCCCGGCGCCGCGGACACGCGACGCAGATGCTGCGCGACGTGCTGCCGCACGCCCGCTCGCTGGGGATCGACTCCGCCCTGCTGACCTGCGACGAGGACAACGTCGCCTCGGCTCGTGTCATCGAGGCGGCAGGCGGGGTGCTCCAGGACCGGCGCGGCATCAAGCTCCGCTACTGGGTGCCCACAGCACCGGGAGGTCCGGCGACGGATGTCGAGGCAGCGCGATCGGCTCCGTCCCACCAGTGAAGGGCCCGGACGGGCCCGCCGAAGGAGGAGACAGATGCCCAGGTACTTGTTGCTCAAGCACTACCGCGGGGGCCCGGAGCAGCACCACGAGGTCATCCCGATGGACCGGTGGGCGCCCGAGGCCGTCGACGCGCACATGGCGTTCCTGCGCGAGTGCGGACGCATGCTCGAGGAGACCGGCGAGCTGGTCGACGCGCAGGCGCTCCACGAGGAGCGCGTCTACGTCCAGTACGCCGGGAAGGACGCGCCGCCGGTCACCACCGACGGCCCCTACCCGGAGACGAGTGACCTCGCCGCCGGCTGGTACATGGTCGACGTCGAGTCCCGCGAGCGGGCGCTGGAGATCGCGGCGTTCGTGTCCTCGGGTCCCGACCAGCACGGCGGGCCGATGCACGAGTGGATCGAGGTCCGCCAGGTCATGGACGACGGCGTCCCCGACGAGGACTGACCCGCATGGACGAGGACCTGCTGCGGGCGCTGGTGCCCCAGGTGATCGGGGTCCTCGTCCGTCGCGGCAACGACTTCGCGACGGCCGAGGACGCCGTCCAGGACGCGCTCGTCGAGGCGGTCCGGGTGTGGCCCCAGGCTCCGCCCGCCAACCCGCGCGCCTGGCTGGTCACGGTCGCCCAGCGCCGGCTCGTCGACGTACGCCGCAGCGAGGCCGCCCGGCGCCGGCGCGAGGAGTCCGACGCCGAGGAGCCCGCACCGGGTCCGGTCGAGCAGGCCGACGACGCGCTGCTCCTGCTCACGCTGTGCTGCCACCCGTCGCTGTCGCCCACGTCGGCGGTGGCGCTCACCCTCCGCGCGGTGGGTGGCCTCACGACGGCGCAGGTCGCCGACGCCTTCCTCGTCCCGCAGGCCACCATGGCGCAGCGGATCAGCCGGGCCAAGGCGACGATCCGTGACGTCCCGCTCGACCGGCCGGGCGACCTCGCCGCCGTGCTGAGGGTTCTCTACCTCGTCTTCCACACCGGCCACCGCGGCCAGGTCGACCTGGCCGCCGAGGCCATCCGCCTCACCCGCCAGCTGACCCTGGCCAGCCCGGAGCCCGAGGTGCGGGGGCTGCTGGCGCTGATGCTGCTGCACCACGCCCGCGACGCCGCCCGCTGGGACGAGGGCAGGCTGGTGCCGCTGGACCGTCAGGACCGCTCCCGCTGGGACGCCGCTCAGGTCGCGGAGGGAGTGGCGATCCTCCAGGAGTCGCTGCGGCACGGGGAGCCGGGGGAGTACCGCATGCAGGCCGCGATCGCGGCGCTCCACGACGACGCCGCGTCGTGGGAGGAGACCGACTGGCACCAGGTCCTCGGGTGGTACGACGACCTGGTGGCGCTCGCGGGCAACCCGATCGCCCGGCTGTCCCGCCTCGTCGCGCTCGGCCACGTCGAGGGGCCGGAGGCGGCCCTCGCCGAGCTCGCGGGCCTCGACGCGGAGTCCGGCGACACCGCCCAGCACCACGCCGTGCGCGGCTACCTGCTCGAGCTGGCCGGCGACCGCGACGCCGCAGCGACGGCGTACGCCCGGGCTGCGGGCCTCGCGACCAGCGCGCCCGAGCGTGACCACCTCACCCGGAGTGCGGCGGCGCTGCGGTCGTAGGTTCGTGGAGCGCGGGCCCAGCGTGGAAGAATGCCGGGACCGTCGTACCCGCTCACGTCGTCGCGCAGAAAGTCGCCCGTGTCCCTGAAGAACGCGCCCCAGCCGGGCCAGACCGATCCGGCGATCATCCGCAACTTCTGCATCATCGCCCACATCGACCACGGCAAGTCGACGCTGGCCGACCGGATGCTGCAGCTGACGGGTGTCGTCGACGAGCGTGCTGCGCGGGCGCAGTACCTCGACCGGATGGACATCGAGCGCGAGCGCGGGATCACCATCAAGAGCCAGGCCGTCCGGATGCCGTGGACGGTGCCCGTCGACAACGGCGAGGCCGCCGAGCCGGGGCAGTACGTCCTCAACATGATCGACACCCCGGGCCACGTCGACTTCACCTACGAGGTGTCGCGCTCCCTCGAGGCCTGCGAGGCCGCCGTGCTGCTGGTCGACGCAGCTCAGGGCATCGAGGCGCAGACGCTCGCCAACCTCTACCTCGCCATGGGCGCCGACCTCCACATCATCCCGGTGCTCAACAAGATCGACCTGCCCGGCGCCATGGTCGACAAGTACGCCGCGGAGCTGGCCGGCCTGGTCGGCTGCGAGCCGGAGGACGTGCTGCGCGTCAGCGCCAAGACCGGTATGGGCGTCGCCGGCCTGCTCAACGAGATCGTGCGACAGACCCCGGCCCCCGTGGGAGACGCCGACGCGCCCCCACGCGCCCTGATCTTCGACTCCGTCTACGACACCTACCGCGGCGTGGTCACCTACGTCCGGGTCATCGACGGCAAGCTCACGCACCGCGACCGGATCAAGATGATGTCGACCGGCGCCGTGCACGAGATGCTCGAGGTCGGCGTCATCAGCCCCGAGCCCGTCAAGGCCGGCGACCTCGGGGTCGGCGAGGTGGGCTACCTCATCACCGGTGTGAAGGACGTCCGTCAGTCCCGCGTCGGTGACACCGTCACCAGCCAGCACCACGGCGCGACCGAGGCACTGGGCGGCTACAAGCACCCCAACCCGATGGTCTACTCGGGCCTCTACCCGATCGACGGCGACGACTACCCGACGCTGCGCGACGCGCTCGAGCGGCTCCAGCTCAACGACGCGGCCCTCACCTTCGAGCCGGAGACCTCCGGCGCGCTCGGCTTCGGCTTCCGGATCGGCTTCCTCGGGCTCCTGCACATGGAGATCACCCGCGACCGCCTCGAGCGCGAGTTCAACCTCGACCTCATCTCGACCGCGCCCAACGTGGTCTACGAGGTGCTGATGGAGGACGGCTCCGAGCAGGTCGTGACCAACCCCAGCGAATACCCCGAGGGCAAGATCGCCGAGGTCCGCGAGCCGGTCGTCAAGGCCACGATCCTCAGCCCCAGCGACTACATCGGCACGATCATGGAGCTGTGCCAGACCAAGCGCGGCACCCTCCAGGGGATGGACTACCTCTCCGAGGACCGGGTCGAGATGCGCTACACCCTGCCGATGGGCGAGATCGTCTTCGACTTCTTCGACCAGCTCAAGTCGCGCACCAAGGGCTACGCCTCCCTCGACTACGAGCGCTCCGGCGAGCAGGCCGCCGACCTGGTCAAGGTGGACGTCCTCCTCCAGGGCGAGCCGGTCGACGCGTTCTCCGCGATCGTGCACCGCGACGCGGCGTACGCCTATGGCGTGATGATGGCCGGCAAGCTCAAGGACCTCATCCCGCGCCAGCAGTTCGAGGTGCCGATCCAGGCCGCGATCGGCGCGCGCGTCATCGCCCGCGAGAACATCCGCGCCATCCGCAAGGACGTCCTCGCCAAGTGCTACGGCGGTGACATCACCCGCAAGCGCAAGCTGCTGGAGAAGCAGAAGGCCGGCAAGAAGCGGATGAAGAACATCGGCACCGTCGAGGTGCCGCCGGAGGCCTTCGTGGCGGCGCTCTCCACCACGCAGCCGACGGAGAAGACGAAGAAGTAGTGGTCTCCATCGTCCGCAGCGCCGACGTCGCCCCGCAGCCCTGGGCCAACGGCGGCGGTACGACGCGCGGGCTGCTGCGCGCCGACGACGACGCCTGGCGGGTCAGCCTCGCCGGCATCGACGCGGACGGTCCGTTCTCGCCCTTCCCCGGGAAGCACCGGCTGCTCACGGTCGTCGAAGGCCCGGGGCTCGCCCTCGTGGTCGACGGCGTCGAGCAGGTGGTCGAGCCGCGTCGCCCGTTCGCCTTCGACGGGGATGCCCAGGTGGTCGCGTCCGTCCCCGAGGGACCCGTGCGGGTGCTCAACGTGATCGCCGACCCGGCCGTGGACGCCTTCGTGACCGTGCTGGAGCTCGGGCGCACCTCGTCGATCCCGCTGGCCGAGGACCAGGCCGCGCTGGTGCTCCAGGGCCGCGCGTCGGTGCACGGGGACGAGGCGTTGGCGTACGACCTGGTCGTGGGGCCCGCGGTCGTGACCGGTCGCTGCACGCTGGCCGTCGTCACCCTGCAGCGGGGCTGATCGCTACACCTGCTCGCGGGTGAGGGTCACGTCGGTGACCGTGATCCCCAGCCCGGCCTCCAGGGCCGCGACCGGTGCGTCCAGCTCGGCCCGCCGGGGCCGGCGGGTGCCGGCGAACCACACCACCTCCATCGGCCGCCGCCGGGCGGATCCGGTGGCTCGCCAGTAGCCCGTGATGCGGCCGTCGACGAGCAGCGGTGGCAGCACCATCCCGTTGGCCCCGCTCCACAACCGGCGCAGGTGGTCTGGATGGGCGAAGCGCTCGCGGGCCGTCGGCTCGTAGGCGCACATGAGGGCGTCGAACTCCGGCAGCAGCCGCACCCCGCCGAGGGACGTGGGGGCGGGGGCATCGGGCAGGTCGACGTACGTGCGCCCGTCCGGTCCCTCCTCGCCGACCAGGCCGAGCCCGTCGAGGACCTCGTCGACGACCCGGAGGCCCAGGCCGGACCACCAGGCGAGGTCGTGCCGCGAGGCGGGGCCGTGACAGCGCAGGTGGAGCAGGACGGCGTCGGTCGGGGTCGCAGGCACCCGGGGCGCCAGGGTGCGGTAGGCCGGAGCACCCTGTCCGGCCCAGTCACCGTTGACCGGTCGGCGCACGAGCCCGCCGTGGCCGAAGGCGAGGTAGCGCCCGACCTGCTGTCCGGCGACCTCGTCACGCCCCTCGTGGGCGAGCAGCCACGCGTGGAGGTGCGCCTGCAGCTCGTCGGTGCTGCGCCAGTCGGCGGCGAAGGTCTCGGTGTCGGACCAGAGGTCCTCCAGCCTGCTCCGCTCGAGCTGCAGGAGTCGCTGCCACAGGGTGCGCTGGCCGACGCGGGTGACGGCGCCGAGGGCGGCGTACTGCTCGGGGGTGGCGGTGTGGACCGTGCCGCGGATGGTGCTGCCCCGCACGACCGTCCCTGCTTCGTACGCCGCGCTGACGGCGTCGCGGGTCACGCCCGGGAAGCGGGCGGCGAGGCCGAGGAACGGCGAGCGCGCCGTCTGGGACTGGACCGGCCCCATGGCGTCGAGCATCCCGGAGACGTCGGTCGGTCGCTCCGGGAACTGGCGCGCCAGCGCCCGCCCGGCCAGGTCCTCCCACGTCAGTGCCACGGCCCCACGCTAGGGGGCGAGGCGGACCGTCGCTGTCCTCAGGCGGAGGGTCGCCACCCCGGGTCGCGACCCAGCCGCGCGAGCAGGCGGTCGGTGGTGGAGGCGTCGTCGGGCACGGGCACGGGGTCGGCGCAGACGCCCTCGGAGTGGAGGGCGTCGCCCCAGCCGTCGGCGGTGGCGTGCAGGGACGCCGCCTCCTCCTCGCTGACGGACCAGTCCTGGCCGGTGGCCCGCGCCACGTCGGAGCCGTGGACGACGAGGTCCCAGCCGTAGAAGTCGGCCATGGTGGCCGCGATCGTCGTGCGGCCGAAGTAGCCGTCGTACTCATGCTCGGCGACGTCGTCCTGCGCCAGGACACCGGCGACGGCGGTGGCGTGGGCACGCCAGGCGGCGGCGGGGTCGGACCCGTCCGGGGACTCGCCCACCTCGTGGCCCTGCCGGGCCAGGAAGTCGCGCTCGGTCTCGATCGTGTGCGCCACCACGTCCCGCACGGTCCACCCCTCGCAGGGGGTGGGGGCGTCCCACTGCCGGTCGGCGGCCTCGAGGATCGCCGCGAAGGCATCGGCGCGGTCGGTGAAGTGCTGGGCTGTCGCGTTCGTCGCTGTCTCGGTCATGGCCCCACGCTCGCAGGCCGGATGTCGGTGGCGCTTGTGATAATCCGACACATGGCAACCACCGGGAGCGCGCGACCCGTCGACCCGGTCGACCGGGCCCACCTGACCGGCGTCACCCGACCGTCGCCGCCCATCCACCGCTACGCGCCGTCACCGCACCTCGTCGACCTGGTGGACCGCTACTGGATCCCGGTGTGGTCGCTGCCGGAGCCCTCGACGCAGAGCACGCTGCAGCACCCGGTCTGCCTGGTCGTGGTGAGCAACACCTACGCCCGCCTGTACGGCGTGGTGCGGGGGAGGTCGAGCGTCACCCTGGAGGGCGACGGCTGGGCCGTCGGCACGATGCTCACCCCGGCCGCGGGTCGCCTCCTGCTGGGTCGGTCGGTGGCCACGGTCACCGACGCCCATCTCGACCTCGGCGAGGTCGGCACCCTCGACGCGGAGGCGCTGACGACGGAGGTGCGGGCCGCGATGGCGGCCGACGCCCGCGACCCGTCCGCCCACGCGCGCGCGATCGCCGCGGTCGAGCAGCGGCTGGAGGAGCACCTCCCGGTCGACGAGCAGGGCCTGCTCGTCAACGAGCTGGTCGCCTGGCTGCGCGACCACCCGGAGGTCACCCGCGTCGCCGACCTGGCCGAGCACGCCGGACTGTCCGAGCGCAGCCTCCAGCGGCTGGTCGAGCAGCGCGTGGGCCTCAGCCCCAAGTGGCTGATCCAGCGCCGGCGGCTGCACGACGCCGTCGAGGCGCTCAAGGCCGGGGAGTCGTCCCTGGCCGACATGGCCGCACGGCTGGGCTATGCCGACCAGGCCCACTTCACCCACGACTTCCGCACCGTCACCGGGATGACCCCGGGCGACTACCTGCGTGACCAGCCCCGGTCGTGACCCGCCCGGGAGGCGTCCTCAGACTCCCCTCAGCCGGACCACCCACACTGGTGGTCGGCACCAGCAGGGAGCACCCATGACCAGCACCTCACTCACCCCCCGAGCCCACCAGCTCCTCACCCGCATCGAGGAGTGGGCGCACCGGGGTCCCGTCCGTGCCGTCGTCGTCAAGGTCGGCGTGAGCGTGCTGGGCCCCCTCGTGGTGCTGGCCGGGGTGGCGATGCTGGTGCTCCCCGGACCGGGCCTCGTGGTGATGGCGCTGGGGACGGCCCTGCTGGCCCTCGAGTACGACTGGGCCCGCCGCGCCCTGGTGGCCTGCGGACGTCTCCTCGACCGGGGGCGCCGCGCGGTGCTCCCGAAGGACGCCTCCGCCGGCCGTCGCGCCCTCGGCGTGGCCACCACGGTGGCCGTGCTGGTCGCGACGACCGGCATCACCGCGGCGTTCTCGACGTACGTCGGGACGACGCTGGTCTGACGGACCCACGTCGACGAGCATGCGGGCTACCGCCTGACCCAGGGCCCGAAGGTGCGGCGGTCCGGCGCCCAGTCCGTGGCGCCCGTCGTCTCGTCCTCGAACCGCACGGCGACCCGGACCTTCCTCGGGTCCTCGAGACAGCGTCGCGGGATCCGGAGCGACACCGGCGCGTCGGAGAAGATGTCGGCTCGAGCCCGCATCCCTCGGCACCGGACCGACCGGGAGGGACGATCGCCGAACGAGCGCACGAGGCCCAGCGAGTCGTCGAAGTCCGAGTTGGCCCGGAACGAGACGTGGTAGTTGGGGCGGGGGCGGGGGCCGGTGTCGATCCAGAAGGCATAGACCTGGCCCGCCGCCAGCGGGACGACCGACCGGACGCGCACGGTCACCGAGTCCCGGTGGACGACCCGCACGCGGGAGATGTCCACGGAGGTCGAGTCCCCGACGGGGTCGTCGAACACCCTGGTGTCCGCCATCCCCGGCGCCGGCAAGGCCGTCAGCAACACACCCAGCATCCCCAGGGACAACCCGCGGAGGGTCCACCTCGTTGCGTGCATGCGCGTCCCCGTCCACGAAGGTGTCCTGTCGACCCCATGGTGGGGCGTGAGGGCGCCTCGCGGGGCCCCGGGTCGTTCCTTTACCGCATCACGATGACGCGGGCATCACCATGTCCCGCAGGGCCGAGGCCCCCGCCATCTGCCCGGCGTACGCCGCTGCGAGCACCGACGCCATGGGCATCGGCAGGTCGGCGACGTGGGCGAGGTCGCCGGCGGCGTACACACCTGGGACGCTGGTCTGCCCGAAGAGGTTGACGGCGATGCAGCCGCTCTCGCGCATCTCCAGCCCGAGCTGGGCGGCGAAGGGCGCCGCCTGCTCGTAGGCCGGGTGCGCGAAGAGGCCGTCCACGACGACCGAGGCGGAGCCCGACGAGACGCGCAGGCCGGCCGGCGTCATCTCGACCGACGTCACCGGCGGGACCACCTCCACCGAGCCGACGATCGGGCCGAGCATCGTGACGAGGTGGCCGACGGCGGGGGAGTCCTGGATGGCGACCCGCCGGCCGCTGAGCTCGTGGCCGTGGCAGAAGGGACACATGTGGACCGTACGCCCCCACTGCTCGGCGAAGCCGGGGACGTCCGGCATCACGTCGCGCAGCCCGGTCGCCAGCACCACGGTGCGCGACTCCACGACCGACCCGTCGGCGAGGGACGTCGCGAAGGTGCCGTCCTCACGCCGGTCGACCGAGGCGGCCGCCAGGTCGCGCACCTCCACGGAGTCGTACGCCGCGATCTCACCGCGGACGATGGCGCGGAACTCGGCCGGGTCCCGGCCGTCGTTGGTGACGATGTTGTGCATGGCGTCGACCGGGGCGTTGCGGTAGGTCCGCGAGTCGAGGAGCAGGGTGGGCCGGTGCATCCGGCCCAGGGTCAGGGCGGCCTGGAGGCCGGCGGGGCCGCCTCCGATGACGAGTGCGTCGTACATGTCTCTCCCACGGTTCTCGGTGTCGGGCTTGCCAGGTGGGACCAGCCTGTGACTTCATGTTGGGATGAAGTCAAGTCGTGGTCGCAGCTGGTCCGTCGGAGAGGTGGCGGAGCGCTTCGGGCTGCCCACCAACGTGCTGCGGCACTGGGAGTCGGTGGGGTTGCTCGAGCCGGCGCGCGACAGCGCCGGGCGTCGTCGCTACGTGCTCGACGACGTCTCGCGGGTGGCCGCGATCCAGCGGAGCAAGGACGCCGGGATGACCCTCGACCAGATCGCGGTGCTCCTCGACGCCGGTGCCCCGGAGCGGCACGCGGTGCTCCGGGCGCACCTCGACGACCTCGACCGGCGGATGGAGCAGATGCGGATCTCCAAGGAGATGACCGAGCACGCCTTCAGCTGCCGGGCGCACGACATCTCCGCCTGCCCCGGCTTCCAGCGCCACGTCAGCGACCTGGTCGCCGCCTTCGACCCGCCGGCGTGAGGCTCACATCTGCTCGGGCGTCTCGATCCCGAGCAGCTCGAGCCCCTGGGAGAGCACGGCGAGGGTGAGCGCGGCCAGCGAGAGCCGTGACCGGCGCAGCTCCGGCGTCGCGGCCTTGAGCACGGAGCAGTGCTCGTAGAACGTCGAGAAGTCCTGCGCCAGGTCGAAGAGGTGGGTGCAGAGCCGGTGCGGCTCGAGCGTGTCGCCCACCTCCGCGACGACGGTGCCGAAGCCCAGCAGCCGCAGGGCCAGCGCCCGCTCGGCCGGCTCGCCGAGGGTGATGGCCGCGGCGTGGGCCGGCTCGACACCCGCCGAGCGGAAGATCGAGTGGATCCGGGCGGTGGCGTACTGGAGGTAGGGGCCGGTGTTGCCGACGAAGGCGAGCATCCGGTCGAGGTCGAAGACGTACTCCGAGTCGTGGCCCACCGACAGGTCGGCGTACTTCACCGCACCGATGCCGACCATCGGTGCGATCGCGGCGCGCACCTCCTCGGGCAGCTCGGGCCGGCTGGCGTCGATCTCGCGGCGGGCGTTGGCCTCGGCCTCCTCGAGGAGCGCCATCAGCCGCAACGGGGCGCCGGAGCGGGTGCGCAGGATCTTGCGGTCCTCGCCCAGGACGTTGCCGATCTTCACGTGCACGACCTCCACGTGGTCGGGCAGCCAGCCGGCGAGCCGTGCGGTCTCCCAGACCATCTCGAGGTGCAGCGCCTGCGGTGCCCCGATGACGTAGAGGCAGCGGTCGGCACCGAGCCGCTCGACCCGGTGCCGGATGGTCGCGAGGTCGGTGGTCGCGTAGCCGTAGCCACCGTCGGACTTGCGGATGATGAGCGGCACCGGCTTGCCCTCCCGGCCGGTGTAGCCGTCGAGGAAGACGCACAGCGCGCCGTCGTTCATCGTCGCCAGCCCGGCCGCCTCGAGCTCGTCGCAGATCCCGGCCAGTTCGGCGTTGTACGTCGACTCGCCGGCCAGGTCGTCGTCGGTCAGCGTCACGCCGAGCGTCGAGTAGATCCGGTTGAAGTAGTGGCGGGACAGCTCGACCAGCTCGGCCCACAGCCGCAGCGTCTCCTCGTCACCGGCCTGCAGGGAGACCACCCGGGCACGGGCCCTCGTCGCGAACTCCTCGTCGCCGTCGAACTCGGCGCGGGCCGCCTGGTAGAACGCGTTGGGGTCGCTCTCCAGCAGCCGTGCCTCGTCGGAGTCCTCACCGACGGCCAGCAGGTGCTCGATGAGCATGCCGAACGGGGTGCCCCAGTCGCCGATGTGGTTCTGCCGCACCACCCGGTGCCCGAGGTGCTCGAGGGTGCGGGCCAGCGCGTCGCCGACGACGGTCGTGCGCAGGTGACCGACGTGCATCTCCTTGGCGACGTTGGGGGCGCTGTAGTCGATGGGGACGACCTGCGCGGGCTGGGTCGGGACCCCGAGCCGCGGGTCGGCGGCGAGGTCGGCCAGCAGTGAGGTGATCCACGCGTCGTCGTACGTCATGTTGAGGAATCCCGGCCCGCTGATCTCGATCCGGGCGGGCAGGTCACCCAGCTCGGCGACGACACGGGTGGCCACGTCGCGGGGCGAGGAGCCCACCCGCTTGGCGAGCGCGAGGGCCGCGTTGGCCTGCACGTCGGCGTACTGGCTCGGTCGCAGCACCGGGTCGGTCCCCTCGAACTCCGGGCCGAGGGCACGCGCGATCGCGGCGGAGACGGCGGGGGAGAGGAGGTCGCGCGGGGAAGCCATGGGACAAGCCTAGGGTTGCGGGCATGCCGCTCCCCATTCCTCCCGGCCTGGACGAGCAGCGGCGGCTCGGCCCCGCCTGGGTGGCCTGGCTGGACCGGCTCCCGCGGCTCGCCGCGGAGGTCGTCGAGGAGTGGCAGCTGGTGCTCGACGGCGCCCCGATGCACGGCTACGCGTCCCTGGCCCAGCCGGTGCGCACTGCCGGTGGGCGACCTGCGGTGCTCAAGGTGTCCTTCGACGGGGACGAGGAGTCCCTGCACGAGGGGATCGCCCTGCAGCGCTGGCACGGTGACGGCGCGGTCTCGCTGCTGCGCGCCGACCCCCACCGGCGCGCGCTCCTCCTCGAGCGTCTCCACACCGAGGACCTCGGCGACCTGTGGGACGTCGAGGCGTGCGAGGTCGTGGCCGGGCTCTACGGCCGGCTGCACGTCCCGGCCCTGCCGCAGCTGCGCACCGTCACGTCGTACGTCGAGAGGTGGGCCGCCGCCCTCGCGCGGATGCCGCGCAACGCACCCGTCCCGCGCCGGCTGGTCGAGCAGGCCCTCGCCCTCTCCCGGGACCTGGTGGCCGACGACGCCAGCACCGGGACCCTCGTCCACGGCGACCTGCACTACGCCAACGTGCTCGCCGCCGACCGCGAGCCGTGGCTGGCCATCGACCCCAAGCCGATGGACGGCGACCCCCACTACGAGCCGGCGCCCCTGCTGTGGAACCGCTGGGACGAGCTGACGACCGGAGGCGGGTCGGTGCGCGACGGGGTGCGGCGCCGCTTCCACACCGTCGTCGACGCCGCCGGGCTCGACGAGGACCGGGCCCGCGACTGGGTGGTGGTCCGGATGGTCCTCAACGCGCACTGGTCGGTCGAGGACGCCGAGCGCGCCGGCCGGGACCTCGACGCCGACGAGCGCGAGTGGATCACCCGCTGCATCGCGATCGCCAAGGCCGTCCAGGAGTAGTCCCGCCGCACCGGGAGGGACCTTCGGCGCCCGGCCGGGGGCACATCTGCCCTCCTCCGTGGCCCCCCGGACCGATATCAAGGGAGTAGGTCAATTCCCACTCCGGAGGTGCGCGATGCGCAAGAAGGTCCTGGTCCTCGGCACGAACTTCGCCGGCCTGACGGCAGCGCTGGCCGTCCGGCACGAGCTGCACGGGGACGTCGACGTGACCGTCGTCAGCCCCGACCGGAAGTTCCTGTTCACCCCCAGCCTGATCTGGTTGCCCTTCGGCAAGCGCGACCGGGACGACATCACCTTCGACGTGGTGGAGACCCTGGAGGACCACGGCGTCGGGTTCGAGCACGCCGCCGCGACCCACGTGGACCCGGTGGCCCGCCGGGTCACCCTCGACGACGGCCAGGTGCTCGGCTACGACTACCTCGTCATCGCCACCGGCTACCGCAACCAGACCGACGTGGTCCCCGGCTTCGCCGAGCACGCGGTCACCATCACGACCCTGGCCGAGGCCGAGCGCACCGCCGTCGCGTGGCAGAAGTTCCTGGAGAACCCGGGTGACGTGGTCGTCGCCGCGACCCAGGGCGCCGGCTGCTTCGGCGCGGCGTACGAGTTCCTCTTCAACACCTCCTACCAGCTCCGCAAGGCGGGGCTGCACAAGGACGTCAAGCTCACCTACGTGACGGCCGAGCCCTTCCTGGGCCACTTCGGCATCGGCGGGCTGCCGCACGGCGAGTCCCTGCTCGGCATGTTCCTCAAGAAGGAGGGCATCGGCACCCGGCTGGCGACGCCCATCGACCACGTCGACGACGGCGCGCTCGTCCTCGGGGACGGCGAGGTGCTGCCGTTCGCCTTCGGCATGGTCGTCCCGCCGTTCCTCGGCCAGGAGTTCCTGCTGGCCAGCACCGACCTCGTCGACGCCAAGGGCTACGTCAAGGTCCGCGACACCTACCAGTCGGAGTCGTACGACGACGTGTACGCCGTCGGCGTCGCCGCCGCGGTCGACGTGCCGTGGCAGACCCCGACCCCGGTCGGGATCCCCAAGACCGGCTACCCGACCGAGACCCAGGCGCACGTCGCGGCCCGCAACATCGCCGCCCAGGTCCGCGGCGAGGAGCCGGGCGACCACAAGGAGTTCGGCGACATCCCGGCGGTGTGCGTGATGGACGCGGGCAACAACGGCGTCATCATCCTGGCCGACAAGATGCTGCCGCCGCGCAAGCACGGCATCCTCATCCCGGGCCCCCAGGCGCACCTCATGAAGCTGGGCTTCGAGAAGTACTTCCTGTGGAAGATGAAGCACGGCCACACCCAGCTCCCGTGAGCCGGAATCCCTGTCCGGGTGGGGCGGGAGCGACCAGTCCCGCGAGTTTGCTACCGCCGCGTAACCGAGTGATCTAGGTTACTCCCCAAGCACGTCACCCCCACCCGACTCAGCGCAGGGAGTCCCATGCCGATCCAGTACGACGCGAGCTTCGTCGACAACCTCAAGCCGAACGTGGCGGTCCTGTTCCTGGACCGCGTCGCCAAGTCCCCTTCCAGCGAGGCCTTCCGCTACCCGAAGGGCGACGCGTGGGAGTCCATCACCTGGCAGCAGGCCGGTGACCGGGTCGAGGCCCTCGCGGCGGGGCTGCTCTCGCTCGGCCTCGAGTCGGAGCAGCGGGTCGGCATCGTGTCCGGCACGCGCTACGAGTGGATCCTGGCCGACCTCGCGGTGATGTGCGCCGCGGGCGCCACGACCACCGTCTACCCGAGCACCAACGCCGAGGACACGGCGTACATCCTCAGCGACTCCGAGTCCCGCTTCGTCTTCGCCGAGGACGACGAGCAGGTGGCCAAGCTGCGCGAGCGCAAGAACGAGCTGCCGCACCTGGCCAAGGTCGTCACCTTCGACGGCACCGCCGACGGCGACTGGGTCATCTCCCTGGACCAGCTGGCCGAGCTCGGTGCCGCCTACCTGGCCGAGCACCCCGGCGTCATCGCCGACAAGGCCGCCGCGATCGCGCCCGAGCAGCTCGCCACCCTGATCTACACCTCGGGCACCACCGGTCGCCCCAAGGGCGTGCGGCTGCGCCACAAGTCGTGGGTCTACGAGGGCGAGTCGATCCGGGTCCAGAACATCCTCGACGAGAGCGACCTGCAGTTCCTGTGGCTGCCGATGGCCCACTCGTTCGGCAAGGTCCTGCTCTCGGCCCAGCTCGCCTGCGGCTTCGCGTCCGCGGTCGACGGCCGGGTCGAGAAGATCGTCGACAACTGCGCCACCGTCAAGCCGACCTTCATGGGTGCCGCGCCCCGCATCTTCGAGAAGGCCTACGGCCGGATCCAGACGATGCAGGCCGCCGAGGGCGGTGCCAAGGAGAAGATCTTCAACAAGGCGTTCGAGGTCGGCCTCAAGGTCGAGGCGCTCAAGCGGGAGGGCAAGTCGGTCCCGATCGGGCTCAAGGTCCAGCACGGGCTCTTCGACAAGCTGGTCTTCAGCAAGGTGCGTGAGCGCTTCGGAGGACGCGTCCGGTTCTTCATCTCCGGTGCCGCCGCCCTCAACCGGGAGATCGCCGAGTGGTTCAACGCCGCCGGCATCGTGATCCTCGAGGGCTACGGCATGACCGAGAACTCCGCCGGGGCCACCGTCAACCACCCCGACGACAACCGCATCGGCACCGTCGGCCGCGCCCTGCCGGGTGCGGAGGTCAGGATCGGTGACGGCGACGAGGTGCTGCTGCGCGGACCGCACATCATGGAGGGCTACCACAACCTCCCCGAGGAGACCCACAAGGCGCTGGACGCCGACGGGTGGCTGCACACCGGCGACAAGGGCTCGCTCGACGCCGACGGCTTCCTCACCATCACCGGGCGCATCAAGGAGCTCTTCAAGACCTCCGGCGGCAAGTACATCGCCCCGCCGGCGATCGAGTCGAAGTTCAAGGCGATCTGCCCCTACGCCAGCCAGTTCATGGTCTTCGGCAACGAGCGCAACTACGTCATCGCCCTGGTCACCCTCGACCCGGACGCGATGGCCGGCTGGGCCGCCGAGAACGGCATGGAGGGCAGGTCCTACACCGAGATCGTCAACAGCGACGAGGTCAAGGCGATGGTCGGCGGCTACGTCGACGAGCTCAACACGCGCCTCAACCGCTGGGAGACCATCAAGAAGTGGGAGCTGCTGGACCACGACCTCACGGTCGAGTCGGGTGAGCTCACGCCGTCGATGAAGGTCAAGCGCAACGTCGTCGAGGACAACTACAAGGACACGATCGACCGGCTGTACGCCTGATCCTCGGACCCGGGCCGGTCCTCGGACCCGGGTCACGGTCTCCTCACAGGGGGCGCACAGCAACGCGACGCTGAATGGGTGTCGGTGGGAGACCACCGGCACCCGTTCGCGTTTCCGAGGAGATCTGATGAGCCACCGTCCCGACCCCGTCCACGACCCCGCCCACGACCACCGCCACGACGAGGGCGAGGTCCACGAGCACGACCTGGGCCTGCAGCACGACCTGGGCACGTTGCGCCGCCGCGGGCTGGGCCGCCGCGGGATGCTCGGGATCTTCGGCGGCCTGGGGGTCGCCGCGGTGGCCGTGGGGTGCGGCGCGGACACCTCGTCCACCGCCACCTCCACCTCGACCCGCCCCGAGCCGCCGGCGGGCGGCGGTGGGCCCGGAGCCGGGGGAGCGATGGGGGGTGACACGAGCGTCGAGGTGGCCGACGGCGAGATCCCGGAGGAGACCGCCGGCCCCTACCCGGGCGACGGCTCCAACGGCCCCAACGTGCTGAGCGAGAGCGGCGTCGTCCGCTCCGACATCACCACCAGCTTCGGCACTGCGACCGGGGTGGCCCAGGGTGTGCCGCTCACGTTGCGCTTCAAGGTCTACGACCTGACCGGCGACGACGTCGAGGTGCTCGCCGGCGCCGCGCTCTACGCCTGGCACTGCGACCGGGACGGGGCCTACTCGATGTACGACGGCGACGCGATGCAGGAGAACTACCTGCGCGGCGTGCAGGAGACCGACGCGGACGGCTGGGTGGAGTTCACCACCATCTTCCCGGGGTGCTACGCCGGTCGCTGGCCGCACGTGCACTTCGAGGTCTACGAGTCGCTCGACTCCGCCACCAGCGCCACCACCAAGCTGCGCACCTCGCAGCTCGCGTTCCCCCAGGACGTCTGCGAGACGGTCTACGCGACCGAGGGCTACGAGGACTCGGTCGCCAACCTGGCCGGCGTCAGCCTGGACTCCGACGGGATCTTCGCCGACGGCTACTCGCTGCAGATGGCGAAGGTGACCGGATCGGTGGAGGAGGGCTACGTCGCCACCCTCTCGGTGCCCATCTGATCGGAGCCCATCCAGGAGCATCCCGTCCGGGCGCGTTCCGGTCCCGGGGTCCGCCGGGGGCGGTGTGGTGACAGGATGGCCGCGTGCCCCCTGCTCAACCCGTCGGCGACCCCGCGCCCGAGGACGGGTCGATACCCGACGACGCCTACGCCGAGTTCGGCCGGCGACCCTTCGGGCTGTACGTCCACGTGCCGTTCTGCACGGTGCGGTGCGGCTACTGCGACTTCAACACCTACACCGCCGAGGAGCTGGGGGACACCCCCGGCGCCTCCCGCTCGACGTACGCCGGAGCGGTCATCGACGAGATCCGTCTGGCCCGTCGGGTGCTCGGCCACCGCGACGTCAAGATCGAGACGATCTTCTTCGGCGGCGGCACTCCGACGCTGCTGCGCCCGGCCGACCTGGGCGCGGTGATCGCGAGCGCGGCCGCGGAGTTCGGCCTGGCCGATGACGTCGAGATCACCACCGAGGCCAATCCCGACAGCGTCGCGGCCTGGGACCTCGAGGAGCTGCGCTCGGCGGGCTTCAACCGGATCAGCTTCGGGATGCAGTCGGCCGTCGACCACGTGCTCGCCGTCCTCGACCGCACCCACGACCCGTTGCGGGTGCCGGCCGCGGTGCAGTGGGCGCGGGCCGCCGGCTTCGACGAGGTCAGCCTCGACCTCATCTACGGCACGCCGGGGGAGTCGCTCGCCGACTGGGAGACCAGCCTGGACTCGGCGCTGGCCTGCGAGCCGGACCACGTCTCGGCGTACTCGCTCATCGTGGAGGAGGGCACCGCCCTGGCCCGGCGGGTCCGCCGCGGCGAGCTGCCGATGCCCGACGAGGACGACGCCGCCGACAAGTACGACCTCGCCGACGAGCGGCTCACCGCCGCCGGGCTGGAGTGGTACGAGGTCTCCAACTGGGCGCGTCGGCCGGAGAGCCGGTGCCGCCACAACATGCTCTACTGGACCGGCGGCCACTGGTGGGGCGCCGGCCCCGGTGCCCACTCCCACGTCGGCGGCGTGCGGTGGTGGAACGTCAAGCACCCCGCGGCGTACGCCGACCGGCTGGCCGCCGGCCTCAGCCCGGCGCACGGGCGCGAGTACCTCTCCGAGGCCGACCGCCGCTTCGAGCGGATCCTCCTCGAGATCCGGCTGCGCGACGGGCTGCCCGTGCTGGCGCTGGGTCGCCACGGCCGCGGCGAGGTCGCCCGGCTGATGGAGGAGGGCCTCGTCGAGCTGCTCACCGAGCGGCTCGTCCTCACCCGGCGCGGTCGGCTGCTCGCCGACGCGGTCGTGCGCGACCTCACCGCCTGACTCACGCGCCTTCTCGGGGTAGTCCGTGACGATCGGACCCCTGACAGCGACATCCCGGGGTCCGTTCGTCACGGACTACCCCGGGCGGGTCAGGCCCCGGGGGCGGTCACGAAGTCGATGAGCTCCTCGACGCGGCCGAGCAGCGCGGGGTCGAGGTCCTCGAAGCCGCGGACCCCGCCGAGGATGTGCTTCCAGGCCATCGCGATGTCGGTCTGGTTGCGGTGCGGCCAGCCGAGCTGCTGGCAGGTGCCGGTCTTCCAGTCGATCGAGCGGGGCACGTCGGGCCAGCGCTCGAAGCCGAGCCGCTGGGGCTTGACGGCCTGCCAGACGTCGATGAAGGGGTGGCCGACGATCAGGACGTGCTTGCCGACCGGGGACTTCGCGATGTTGGCGGCGATCCGGCTCTCCTTGGAGCCGCGGACGAGGTGGTCGACGAGCACGCCGACCCGGCGCTGCGGTCCGGGCTTGAAGTCGCGCAGGTGGTCGGCCAGGTCGTCGACCCCGCCGAGGAACTCCACGACCACGCCCTCGATGCGCAGGTCGTCGCCCCAGACCTTCTCGACCAGCTCGGCGTCGTGGCGGCCCTCGACGAAGATCCGGCTGGCCCGGGCGACCCGGGCCTTGGCGCCGTGGACGGCGACCGAGCCGCTCGCCGTACGCGTCTTCCGGGCGGGTCCACCCCGAGCGGGCGGGACGAGGACGACCGGTCGGCCCTCCAGCAGGAAGCCGGGTCCGAGGGGGAAGGTACGCCGCTTGCCGCGGCGGTCCTCCAGGGTCACGGTGTCGAGGTCACGGTCCACGGCGACGATCTCGCCGCACCAGTCGGTGGTGACCTCCTCGACGACCTGGCCGAGGTCGGCCGGGGTCTCGGTGGCCCGGCCGTTCTTGGGGGCGCGCCAGTCGGTCTTGAGGACGTCGGAGCCGTAGCGGTCTGCGGGGGAAGGCACCGGACAACGCTAGGTGGAGCACCCGGCGGCGTGGGGGTGCCACGCCGCCGGGCGTCGTCGCTCAGTCGGCGATCAGTCCGAGATCAGCCGGAGATGCCGGCGCCCTGGGCCCCGTCGCCGCTCACGGACTCGGGGTCGGTCTCGTCGTCCCCGTCCTCGGTGCTGGGCGTCTCGCCCGAGGACTCGTAGGTGCCGGTGGTGTCGTCCTGCGTGTCCTGCATGCCGAGCTCGTCGGAGTCCTTGGTGGCCTCGTCGTCGGGGTCGAGGGGCTCGGCGAGGGGGTTGTCCTCCCCGGGCTGCAGGTCCTCGGGGAGCTGCTCGTCGGAGACGCCCGAGAGCTGCTGGTCGTCGGGGGACTGGGTGCCGCCCTCGTGGTCGGCGTCGGCCTCGCTGGTGGTCGCGCTGGCCTGGGGCAGGTCGCTGGATTCGCTCATGCCTCGTTCCTACGCGACCACCGGGCCCGCGTACACCCCCCTAGGGACTCAGATGAGCGGCAGCCGCTTCTGGCTGCGGGGCAGGTGCTCGTAGCCGAGCCGTACGGCCGAGGTGAGCAGCGCCCGGTCCCACGGCCACTCGCCCTCGTCGAGCGCCCGGCCGACGGGGACACCACGGCTCGCGAGGTCGCGGATGGTCTCGGCGATGACGCCGAGCTCGTTGCGCTGCTCGTGGACGTAGTCCTTGTCGACGAGCTGTCCGTGGCCGGGGACCACGACGGTCTCGTCGGTGGTGAGCCCGAGGACCAGGTCGAGGGTGAGCGGCCACTCGAGCGGGAAGGAGTCGTCGCCGATGAACGGCTTGTCCGACTCCTCCACGAGGTCCCCGGCGACCATCACGTCGGCGTCGGGCACCCGGACGACGAGGTCCCCGGCGGTGTGGCCGCGGCCGGGGTGGATCAGCTCGACGATGCGGTCACCGAGGTCGAGGGCGTACGCCGAGGAGAAGCCGTGCGTCGCCGGTCGCAGGGTGGTGTCGAGGATCTCGGCTGCCCGCGGGTTGTCGCCGACCTGCGCGGGGTCGGGGCGTGCGCCGGCGCGGACCATCTGCTCGAGCGCGAAGTCGGTGGCGTGGATCGGCAGGTCGCCCGCCCCGGCGGCGAGCACGTCGTTGCCGAACCAGTGGTCCCAGTGGTCGTGGGTGTTGACCAGGGCCGTGACGGGGCCGGCGCCGAGGCGTCGTACGGCGTCCGCGACCTCGCGCGCCGCGTGCGCCGAGCCGTGCGTGTCGATCATCACCATGCCGTCGGAGCCACCCACCAGGGTGACGTTGACCTGCATCCATGCGTGGTGCGCCACCCACACACGGGGCGCGACCTCGACGAAGGACGGCTCGCTGGTGTCAGTCATGGGAGCGACCCTAGTAGGCTTGGCACTCACGCTCAGCGAGTGCCAGTCACGGCACCACGGCACCCACCCGGAGGAGGACGCGATGGTCGAGGACCGCAGGCTCGCCGTCCTCCGCGCGATCGTCGAGGACTACGTCGCCACCGAGGAGCCCGTGGGCTCCAAGGCGCTCGTGGAGCGCCACAGCCTCGGCGTCTCGCCGGCGACGGTGCGCAACGACATGGCGGCCCTCGAGGACGAGGGATTCATCCACCAGCCGCACACCAGCGCCGGCCGGGTGCCCACCGACAAGGGCTACCGGCTCTTCGTCGACCGGCTCACCGGCGTCAAGCCGATGAGCGCGGCCGAGCGCCGGGCGATCACCACCCTGCTGGACGGGGCGGTGGACCTCGACGACGTCGTACGCCGCTCGGTGCGACTGCTGAGCCAGCTCACCCGGCAGGTCGCGATCGTGCAGTACCCCACCCTGTCGCGCAGCACGGTGCGCCACGTCGAGTTCGTCTCGCTGACGCCCACCCGGGTGATGCTCATCCTGATCCTCAGCACCGGGCGGGTCGAGCAGCGGCTCGTCGAGCTCGGCGCCGAGGTGACCGACGTGCAGCTCGCCGACCTGCGGGCGCGGGTCAACCAGGCGGCCGCGGGGGAGCGGATCGCCGACGCCACCCAGGCGCTCGGCCGGCTCCCCGACGAGGTCACCCCGGAGACCGCCGCCATCACCCGCGACGTCGTCACGTCGCTGGCCGAGGCGATGTCCGACCACCGCAACGACGAGCGCGTCGCCGTGGGCGGGGCCGCCAACCTGGCCCGCTTCGGCGACAACTTCGACACCGCGGTCCGACCGTTGCTCGAGGCCCTCGAGGAGCACGTGGTGCTGCTCAAGCTGCTCGGCGAGGCCACCACCGGCGACTCGGTGACGGTGCGCATCGGCCACGAGGGCCCCTACTCCGAGCTCTCCTCGACCAGCGTCGTGGCCACCGGCTACGGCCCCGCAGACCAGGCCTTCGCCACGCTCGGCGTGGTGGGCCCCACCCGCATGGACTACCCCGGATCCATGGCTGCCGTGCGTGCCGTTGCACGGTACGTCTCCCGGATCCTCGACGAAGGACACCAGTGACCCAGGACCTCTACGAGCTGCTCGGCGTCTCCCGCGATGCCGACGCGGCTGCCATCAAGAAGGCCTACCGGGGCCTTGCCCGTCAGTTCCACCCCGACGTCAACCCCGACCCGGCGACGCAGGAGAAGTTCAAGGAGGTCTCCCGCGCCTACGAGGTCCTCTCCGACCCGCAGAAGCGGGCGGCGTACGACCGCGGCGGCGACCCCTTCGGCGGCGGCCAGGCCGGCTTCGGCCAGGGCCAGGGCTTCTCGTTCACCGACATCATGGACGCGTTCTTCGGGGGCGGGGCTCCCGGCGGCGGCGGTCAGGGCCGCGGTCCCCGCCAGCGCGTACGACGCGGGCAGGACGCCCTCATCCGGCTCGACGTCGAGCTGGCCGAGGCGGCGTTCGGCACGACCAAGGACCTCAAGGTCGACACGGCCGTCGTGTGCACGACGTGCCACGGCGACGGTGCGTCCCCGGGCAGCACGCCGATCACCTGCGAGACCTGCCGCGGCGCCGGCGAGGTCGCCCAGGTGCAGCGCTCGTTCCTCGGCGAGATCCGCACCCTGCGCCCCTGCGCGGCCTGCCGCGGCTTCGGCCAGATCATCCCGGACCCCTGCCGCGAGTGCTCCGGCGAGGGCCGCGTCCGCTCGCGCCGCAACCTGACCGTCAAGATCCCGGCCGGGGTCGACCACGGCACCCGCGTCCAGCTCAGCGACCAGGGCGAGGTCGGTCCCGGCGGTGGCCCGCCCGGAGACCTCTACGTCGAGATCCACGTCGACGCGCACCCGACGTTCACCCGGCACGGCAACGACCTGCACTGCACGGTCACGCTGCCGATGACCGCCGCCGCGCTCGGCACGACGCTGACGCTGCCGCTGCTCGAGGCCGACCTCGAGACGGCCGACGACTCGGACGTCCGCACCGACTACGAGCTGGAGATCCGGCCCGGCACCCAGTCCGGCAGCGAGCAGGTGCTGCGCGGCTTCGGCGTCCCGGGCCTCCGCGGTGGCCGTGGCGACCTCATCGTCAACGTCTCCGTGGACACCCCGACCCGCCTCGACGCCCGCCAGGAGGAGCTGCTGCGCGAGCTGGCCGCCATCCGGGGCGAGGAGTCTCCCGACGGAGCCGTCCAGGCCCCCGCGAAGTCGATGTTCGGCCGGCTGCGCGACGCCTTCAACCAGCACTGACGGTCCCGGTCGCATGAGCCTCCCGGTCCATCTCGTCCCGTCGCTCGACGGCGTCGTGGTCGGCGCGGCCGTCGAGGTCACCGGCGACGAGGCCCACCACGCCGTCGCCGTACGCCGACTGCGCGTCGGCGAACGGGTGGTGCTGACCGACGGCGAGGGCCGCTCGGTGACCGGCGAGGTCAGGTCCACGGGCAAGCGGGTGTTCGCCGTCGAGGTGGCCTCCGTGTCCGCCACCGACAGGCCGTCGCCGGCCTTCACCGTGGTGCAGGCGCTGCCCAAGGGCGACCGGGGCGAGCTGGCCGTGGAGGTGCTCACCGAGGTGGGCGTCGACGTGGTCGTGCCGTGGGCCGCCGCCCGGTCGGTGGCCGTCTGGAAGGGCGAGCGCGCCGTCAAGTCCCACACGAAGTGGCAGGCCACCGCCCGCGAGGCCGGCAAGCAGTCCCGGCGCTCGTGGTTGCCGACCGTGTCCCCGCTCGCGTCGACCGACGCCGTCCGCGACCTGGTGGCCGCGGCCGACCTGGCCGTGGTGCTCCACGAGGACGCGACGACCCCGCTGTCGAGCGTGGAGGTCCCCGTCGAGGGGCGCGTCGTCGTGGTGGTCGGCCCCGAGGGCGGCATCGCCCCCGAGGAGCTGGAGGTGCTGGAGGCGGCCGGGGCCCTCACCGTCCGCCTCGGCGACGAGGTGCTGCGTACGTCGACCGCCGGCGTCGTCGCCGTCGCCGCCCTGCTGTCCCGCACCGACCGCTGGCGCTGACCGTCAGCCCAGGGTGAAGTCCTTGGTGTCCTCGTGCGGCCCGGCACCCTCGGCGCCGCCGGAGGGGTCGTCGGTGCGGGCGACGAAGGTGTAGTCCCCGGGCTCGAGGGTGGAGACGTCGATCGACGCCTGCCAGGGGTAGAGCTTGCCCATCCAGCCCGACGCCGTCGCGAAGCCGTCGAGGACGACCTCGTCGCCGCGCAGGATCTCCCACGGCACGGTGGCCTCGAAGGACGACGCCACGCCGCTCGCCTCGAGCGTGTCGCCCTCGACGGTGGCGCCCTGCTCGGGGGTGGTGACGTTGACCAGGCCGGAGACCGTGATGGGGTCGGCGGCGGTGAAGGGAGCCTCGGTGCTGATCCCGAAGAGCACCGGGTCGCTGCCGGTGCGCTGGACCTGCACCGGCACCCGCTCCTGCTGGACCCCCTGGAGCGTGTAGACCAGCTGCTGGACCGCCAGCCGCGCCGAGCGCTTCGACATGCCGTCGGGCCGGTCGGTGAAGCCGTCGCCGGGGATCGTCACGAGCAGCACGCCGTCGGTGGCCTGCACGCTCTCGATGCCCACGCCGGGCCACTCGGTGCGGTAGTCGGGGTCCAGGGGCGTCCCGCCGTCGACCAGTCCGGCCGCCTCCAGCAGCGGGTCGCCCGAGACCTGCTGGAACTCCCGGAACAATCGCGGCCCCTGGGGGGTGTCGCCGACGTAGTAGACGGGCACGGCGCTCCCGGCGGCCTCGCCCGATGCCTCCCCCTCGCCCTCGGTGGGGGACTCCGATCCCTCGTCGCCCGGCTCCTGGGTCGGCTCGTCGGTCGGGGTCTCGGTCGCCGTGGCCCCCGCGGGTGCCGGGTCGTCGGTGGGCTCGTCCTCCGAGCAGGCGGACAGGCCCGAGGCCAGCCCCACGGTGAGGGCGGCGTACAGGGCCAGGGAAGCGGTGCGCATGCGTTTCACGCTAGTGGGACGTACGGCGACCGGTTTCGGTTACACGCCGGGGACCACAGATCTAAGGTGGGAGCCATGACCGCGCCCGCACGTCCCGACGACTGCCTGTTCTGCAAGATCGTGGCCGGCGACGTCCCCGCCGAGATCGTGCGGGCCGACGAGACGACGGTGGCCTTCCGCGACATCAACCCCCAGGCGCCCACCCACGTGCTGGTGGTCCCGCGCAGCCACTACGCCGACGCTGCCGAGCTGGCCCACCACGAGCCGGCCGGGCTCGCCGACGTGCTACGGGCGGCCGCGGACATCGCCGAGCGGGAGGGTCTCACCGAGGGCTACCGCGCCGTCTTCAACACCGGCGCGGGCGCCGGGCAGACCGTCTTCCACGCCCACCTGCACGTGCTCGGCGGGCGCTCGCTGCAGTGGCCTCCCGGATGAGCACCCGGCTCGCGGCGCTGGTCGCCGCCGTCGTCCTCGTCCTGGCGGGCTGCTCGAGCACCGACGACGAGCACCCGGCCGGCCATGAGGCGACCGACACCGCCGGCGCCGACGCCACCGAGCCCTCGACCGACTCGGGCCACGACGACCATGCGTCCGCCGAGCCGGCCGCCGAGGTGCCGCTGCGCAAGGGCGAGCGCCGCGAGACCCTGACGATGCCGGCTGCGTACACCCCCTCCGCGCCGTACGGCACGGGCACCGACGACTACCGCTGCTTCCTGCTGGACCCGGGCCTCGAGCGCGACACCTGGCTGACCGGCACGACGGTGCAGCCGGGCAACCCGGAGGTCGTCCACCACGTGATCCTGTTCCAGGTCCCCGCGGAGCAGGTCGACGCCGCGGAGGAGAAGGACGCGCAGGAGGACGGCGAGGGCTGGACCTGCTTCGGCGGCACCGGTCTCGACGCCTTCCAGCAGGTCGACGACGCCGCGTGGATCGGGGCGTGGGCGCCCGGCGGCGAGGAGTCGGTCCGCAAGCCGGGCTACGGCGTCAAGCTCGCCCGCGGCTCCCGGATCGTCATGCAGGTGCACTACAACCTGCTCGCCGGCACCCAGCCGGACACCTCGGCCGCCCAGCTGCGCCTCGCCCCCGGCGACCGGGACCTCGAGGAGCTGCACACCATGCTGCTCCCCGCGCCGGTCGAGCTGCCGTGCCGCGCGGCGTACGCCGACGGGCCGCTGTGTGACCGCGACGCCGCGATGATGGACGTGATGCAGCGCTTCGGAGCCGAGGGCTCGCGGACCGCCAACGTGCTCTACCTGCTGTGCGGTGGGGAGCCCGACCCCGGCCAGGTGCAGAGCTGCACCCGCACCGTGCACGAGCCGATGACCATCCACGCCTCCGGCGGCCACATGCACCTGCTCGGCCGCGAGATCAGCGTGGTCACCAACCCCGGCACCGACCGTGCCGAGACGGTGCTCGACATCCCGGTGTGGGACTTCGACGACCAGGGCGCCCGCGACATCGAGCCGGTCTCGCTCCAGCCCGGCGACACGGTCGAGGTCACGTGCAAGCACGTGCAGTGGCTGCGCGACGAGCTGCCGTCCTTCGAGGGACAGCCCGACCGGTACGTCGTGTGGGGCGAGGGCACGACCGACGAGATGTGCCTCGGGATGCTGCAGGTCAGCAAGCCCTGAGCGCCCTGCCCGGACGGCTTCAGAAGAGGTAACGCAGCCGGAGCACGGCGAAGACCACCGGCATCCCGAACACCACGAGCATCGCCCACGCCGTGACCCGGTGCCACGGCTTGGAGGCGTCGAGGCGGCCACCGAAGTCCAGCAGGGCGCCCTCGACCGTGTGGTGCGTCAGCCCCATCCGGCGGGCGTCCTCGGGGAGGTGCTGGCCCGGGAACCACATCGGCTCGGTGTCGTCGTCGTGGTCGTCGGGGTCCTCGTCGTACCACTCGTGGACGTCGCGGTCGGCACCCGGCATGGGGACACCGTACTTGCGCAGTGCCCACGGCGGGCGGCCGAGACGCTCGGTCAGCGGGCGGTGACCCCGAGCCGGACGACGTCGGACGTGCCGTCCGCCTCGCCGCTGAACCGCAGCACCCGGCCGCGGACCGGCGGACGCCGTTGTCCCCACGCGACCGTGACGCGCAGTGTCATCTGTCGCCCGGGCGCCACGGACGGTGTCCGCAGCGTGCCGCGTCGCAGCGCACGGGTGACGTCGCGACCACCCATCGTCACCGTCACCAGCAGGCCCCGACGCGATCGCGGCCCCGACAGGGTGAAGCGGTCGGAGGCCTCCCCGTCGTTCTGGATGCGCACCCGCACCCTCCGTACGTCGCGCCGATCGGTCAGCCGGACCCGACCGCGCTGCCCGGCGCCGTAGACGTCGTCGCCCACGACCGTCGTGCCGACGGCCAGGATCGCGTCCGGGCGTGCCGATCGCGGTGCGGGATCGGGCGTCGGGGTCGGGGAGGGCAGGGGAGTCGAGCTCGGCGCGGACGCGGGCAGGACGGTGTAGGAGCTCGTGGTCGTGACGCGGTTGCCGGCCCCGTCGGTCGCGGTGACGGTGAAGCTGTGCCGGCCCGACGTCCGGGTGTCCACGACGGAGCCCTCCTCGACGGTTCCGACACAGTCCTGGAGGCCGGAGCCGCCCCGGTCCGTGCACCCGTAGTCGCTCACGACGGACTGGCCGTGCTCGTAGACGGCCCCCGATGGGGGCGACGTCAGTCCCGCGGTCGGGGCGGTGGTGTCGGGGACCGTCGCGCGGTGGACGCGGTAGCTGCCGTAGCCGTTGTCGGAGTCCAGCTCCCAGATGGGGCGGAAGTCCGGGTCGAGCTCGGTCGCGATGCCGTCGGCGGCGTTGGTCCACCCGACCAGGGTGTTGCCGTTGGGCATCCGCTCGGCAGAGCCGGCGAAGTGGGCGAAGCGTCCCGTTGGTGCGTACTGACGACCGACGGTCGCGGTCCCGGTCTCCTCGTCGAGGACGAACTCGACCACCCGGCTCTGGGTGCGGCCCACGGCCGGGCCCGCCGGGTCCCCGGGGTCGACGCAGAGCGGGAAGACGTCGAAGGACCCGTTGTCGAAGACCATGATCGTGGTCGGGCCGCCGGGCTGCGTGACCTCGCTGGCCGTGTGTTGGGCGCAGGGTCCCAGCAGGGGGTCGGAGGAGAGGTCGAAGTCGCTGAGGCGACCACCGAGCCGCCAGACGATGTCGCCCTGGGCGAACCCGTCGTGGGCCGTCCTCGCGACCTTGAGCACCACGCTCAGGTGGCGCATGGAGATCAGGTAGTCGCCGTCGTCCATCACCTCCACCGAGTTGATGTGGGCGTAGTCCCCATCCGTGTCTCCCACGCCCTCGGCGGCGATGTCGATGTGGTCCCCGCTGTTCCACTCGAACGCGACGTCGCCGTCCGGCTCGATCTCCTGGACCACCGCGTCGAAGAGACCGGAGTCGTCGTCGCGGGGCTCGTAGGCCATCATCACGCGGTTGCCGTCGGGCAGCCGCAGGTAGTCGTGAAAGTCGGTGTTCACCAGCCCGACGGTCGTGCGACGCGCGACCTCCTGCATCTGCTCGTCGAGCTCGAGGATGACGTTGCCGGCCGGCAGGGCGACGTCCTGGCTGACGGAGAACGTGCCGTCGGCGTGACGCCTGAAGTCGTGGCGGTTGCCCGTGTACGGCGACAGGTAGGCCGGGACACCGTTGCCGTCGACGGCCGTCATGAACCGCGCCGGCACGCCGCTGAACGGGTTGAGGGTCATCAACGTGTGCCCGGGCTGCATACCTGCGTCGGCCGTGCCGCTCAGGACCGGGAAGCGCGCCGGCAGGTAGACGAAGGAGTATGCGGTGCTGCCCGACGCGTCCCGGACGATCACCGAGACCTCGTCACCGCTGTCGAGGTCCCGCACCTCGACGGGCCCGGCAGCACGTGACCCGTCGACGAACACCCGGCCGGCGGGGTCGCTCGTCGACGCCGTCACCGTCACGACGCCGCCGGTGTCGGCGGTCGTCCGGATGCCGTAGCGCGTGGTGCCGTGGGAGAAGGACGGGTAGGTGGTCGTCCCGGTGCCCGTCACGGCGACGGTGTGGACCGGTGCCTCGACGACCGAGGCTGCCGGTCCCATGGGGGAGACGAGCAGCAGGCCGAGCAGGATCACGAGGCACGTCAGCCCCGACAGAGGTCGCTTCACCGGCGTCACGCTACGTCAAGGCGTCCTTGGCGGGACCCGCTTCCGCGAGGTCGGGCAGCCCGCCGCGAGGGCGGAGCGGGGAGGACCGGCGTGCTCGAGGGGTTCTCGGTGGGCGCTCTGGCCCGCGCTCGCTAGCATGGAGCCACCCATGACTGAGACTCCTTACCCCTCCCACACCGTCGTCGTGCCCAACAGCATCGACATGGTCAGCGTCCTCGGCCCCGGCGACGAGCACCTCGGCCTCATCGAGCGCGCGTTCAAGGCCGACGTCCACGTCCGCGGCAACCGCATCACCCTCACCGGCGAGCCGGCGGAGGTCGCCCTCGCCGAGCGCCTGCTCGACGAGATCGTGACCATCATCCGCACCGGTCAGGGGGTCACCACCGAGACGGTCGAGCGCATCATCTCGATGATGCGCGCCGAGACCACCGAGCGTCCCGCCGACGTGCTGTCCCTCAACATCCTCAGCAACCGCGGCCGCACGATCCGGCCCAAGACGCTCAACCAGAAGCGCTACGTCGACTCGATCGACAAGCACACGATCACGTTCGGGATCGGCCCCGCGGGCACCGGCAAGACCTACCTCGCGATGGCCAAGGCCGTGCAGGCACTGCAGGCCAAGGACGTCAGCCGGATCATCCTGACCCGCCCGGCGGTCGAGGCGGGCGAGCGGCTCGGCTTCCTGCCCGGCACGCTCTCGGAGAAGATCGACCCCTACCTGCGCCCGTTGTACGACGCGCTGCACGACATGCTCGACCCGGAGACGATCCCCAAGCTGCTCGCGGCGGGCACCATCGAGGTCGCCCCGCTGGCCTACATGCGCGGCCGGACGCTCAACGACGCCTTCATCATCCTCGACGAGGCGCAGAACACCTCGCCCGAGCAGATGAAGATGTTCCTGACCCGGCTCGGCTTCGGCTCCAAGATCGTCGTCACCGGCGACGTGACCCAGGTCGACCTCCCTGGCGGCGTCCAGTCCGGCCTGCGCGTGGTCGAGGGCATCCTCGACGGCGTCGAGGACGTGGTCTTCAACCGGCTGACCGCCAACGACGTGGTGCGGCACCGGCTCGTGGGCCGCATCGTCGCGGCGTACGACGCGTTCGACGCCACCCAGCCCGAGCGACCGAGCCACCAGCGCGACTCGCGACCGCGGGGGACCACCCGATGAGCATCGAGGTCCTCAACGAGTCCGAGCAGGAGCTCGACGTACGCCGGCTCTCTACCCTGTCGCGCTTCGCGATGGACAGGATGCGCGTCCACCCCCTCGCCGAGCTGTGCATCAAGGCGGTCGACGAGGACACCATGGCGCTGCTCAACCGGCAGTGGATGGACAAGGACGGTCCCACCGACGTGCTCGCCTTCCCGATGGACGAGCTGCGGCCCGGCAAGGTCAACGAGGAGCCCGAGGAGGGGGTCCTCGGCGACCTCGTGCTGTGCCCGACGGTGGCGGAGCGCCAGGGGGCGGAGGCCGGGCACGGCACCGTCGCCGAGATCGAGCTGCTCACCGTCCACGGCATCCTCCACCTCCTCGGCTACGACCACGCCGAGCCGGCGGAGCACGAGGAGATGTTCGGCCTCCAGGCCCGGATCCTCGAGGAGTGGCGGGCCTCGGCCCCTGATCAGCCCCAGTGATCGGTGACATCTGGCTGCTGCTGGTGGCAGCCACGCTCGTCGTGCTGGCCGGGCTCTTCTCCGCCGCCGACGCGGCCATCGGAGGCTTCTCGCGCGCCCGCGCGGAGGAGCTCGTGGCGGAGGGCGCGTCAGGGTCCAGGCGCCTGCTGACGATCCTCGACGACCCTGCCCGCTACCTCAACACCGCGCTGCTGCTGCGGCTCCTGTGCGAGACCGCGGCCATCGTGCTCGTCGCCCTCTGGGTCCACGACCTGTACGACGGCGACTTCTGGCCGGCCTACGCCACCGCCGTCGGCGCGATGCTGGTCGTGTCCTTCGTCGTGATCGGCGTCGCCCCGCGCACCGTGGGTCGCCAGCACGACCAACGGGTCGCGACCCTGTCGGCCGGCCCGTTGTCCTTCGTGACGACCGTGCTCGGCCCGTTGCCCAGGCTGCTGATCCAGCTCGGCAACGCGATCACGCCCGGCAAGGGCTTCCGCGAGGGACCGTTCTCCACCGAGACCGAGCTCCGCGAGCTGGTCGACCTCGCCGAGGCCTCCGCGGTCATCGAGTCGGGTGAGCGCAAGATGATCCACTCGGTCTTCGAGCTCGGCGACACCATCGCCCGCGAGGTGATGGTGCCCCGCACCGACGTCGTCTACATCGAGCGCTACAAGAACCTGCGCCAGACCATGTCGCTCTTCCTGCGCAGCGGCTTCTCCCGGGTGCCGGTCGTGGGGGAGAACCTCGACGACATCGTGGGCATCGCCTACCTCAAGGACCTGGTCCGGCGCGACTTCGAGCAGCCGGACGTGGAGTTCACCCAGCGCGTCGACGAGGTCATGCGGCCGGTCTACTGGGTCCCCGAGTCCAAGCCGGTCGACGCCCTGCTGACCGAGCTGCAGGCACGGCGCCAGCACATCGCGGTCGTCGTCGACGAGTACGGCGGCACCGCCGGCCTGATCACCATCGAGGACGTCCTGGAGGAGATCGTCGGCGAGATCACCGACGAGTACGACGAGGAGGAGACCGACGTCGAGTACCTCGAGGACGGCACCTACCGCGTCTCCTCGCGCTACCCGGTCGACGACCTCGACGAGCTGGTCGGCATCTCCGTGCACGACGAGGACGTCGACAGCGTGGGCGGGCTGATGGCCAAGCAGCTGGGTCGGGTCCCGATCCCCGGCTCGATCGTCGAGGCGCACGGACTGCGCTTCGAGGCCGAGCGGGTGTCCGGACGCCGCAACAAGATCGGCACGGTGCTCGTGAGCCCGGTGTCCGAGCGTGACCACGAAGACCACGACGAGGAAGCCCGCGACGATGACTGACGCCCCCCTGCCTCCCGAGGACGCCAAGCTCGTGACCCTGGCCCGCGCCACCCGGGCCCGCACCGGTGCCGCGGAGGGCGCGGCGGTGCGCGACCTCGACGGCCGGACCTACGCGGCCGCCACGGTGGCGCTGGAGTCGCTGTCCCTGACCGCGCTCGAGGTCTGCGTCGCGATGGCGATCGCGTCGGGTTCGCGGGGCCTCGAGGCCGCCGTCGTGCTGACCGCGGCCGACGGGACGCCCGACCTCGCCGCCGTCCACGAGTTCGCCGGCACCGACGTCGTCGTGCACGTGGGCGACCACCGGGGGACGCTGCGGTGAGCGTCCGCGCCGCGACGTACGCCGCCCAGGTCCTGCGCCGAGAGCAGCTCTCGTCGCACTTCGTGCGACTGGTGCTCGGCGGTCCCGGTCTCGACGGCTTCACGTCGACCGGCGTGCCCGACGAGTGGGTGGCCCTCACGGTGCCCGGGCAGTTCCAGACCCGCTACTACACCGTGCGGTCCTGGGCCGGCGGCGAGCTGGTGCTCGACGTCGTCGTGCACGAGATCGGCCTGGTGACCGAGTGGGCCTCCACGGACTGCGTCGGTGACACGGTGACCGTGAGCGCGCCCAAGGGGTCGTTCGCGATGCCGGACGACGCGGCCTGGCTGCTGCTCGTCGGCGACCTGACCGCGCTGCCCGCGATCGCCCGGATCATCGAGACGGTCTCGGTGCCCGTGACCGCCTGGGTGGAGACGCCGGACGAGCCGATCCGCGGCTACGTGGGCGGCGACGTCACCTGGACCACACCCCCCGAGGGTGTCGAGACCGCGACGGCGGACGTCGTCACCTCCATCGACTGGCCCGAGGGCGAGGGCTACTTCTGGATGGCGGGGGAGTCCGCCCAGATGCGGGCCATCCGCAAGCACCTGATGCGGGAGCGGGCGCTGCCGACGGCGGCGTACGACGTGATGGGCTACTGGCGCGGCGGGGGCCAGCAGCGACAGCCCCGTGCAGTCGATCCGGGACCCATCTGGCGCGCCGGCAAGGCGGCAGGGAAGAGTGACGAGCAGATCTGGGCCGACTACGACGCAGCGCGAGAGAAGATCGAATGAGCAACGAGCACGACAAGGACTTCGACGTCAGTGGCGTCGAGCCGGCCGGGCCGATCTACGGCACCCGGCCGGAGGGGTTCCGCAGCGGCTTCGCGAGCTTCGTCGGACGTCCCAACGCCGGCAAGTCGACGCTGACCAACGCGCTGGTGGGCAGCAAGATCGTCATCACCTCCTCCAAGCCGCAGACGACCCGCACCGTCGTGCGCGGCATCGTGCACCGGGCCGACGGCCAGCTGATCCTCGTCGACACACCCGGCCTGCACCGCCCGCGGACGCTGCTCGGGGAGCGCCTCAACGACCTGGTGAAGACGACCTGGGCCGAGGTCGACGTCGTCGCCGTGTGCTTCCCCGCCAACGAGAAGATCGGTCCCGGCGACCGGTTCATCGTCAAGGAGCTCGGCAAGGTGCGCCGCACCATCAAGATCGCGGTGGCGACCAAGACCGACCTGGTCACGCCCGAGCAGCTGGGCGAGCACCTGCTCGACATCGCCAAGCTGGGCGCCGAGACCGACACCGAGTGGGCCGAGATCGTGCCGGTCTCCGCCGTCTCCGGCGACCAGGTCGGACTGCTGGCGGACCTGCTCCTCGCGCAGCTGCCGGAGGGTCCGCCGCTCTACCCCGACGGCGACCTGACCGACGCGCCCGAGGAGATCCTCGTCGCCGAGCTGATCCGCGAGGCCGCGCTCGAGGGCGTGCGCGACGAGCTCCCGCACTCGATCGCCGTCGTGGTCGAGGAGATGAACCTCCGCGAGGGCCGCGACGACGACAAGCCGCTGCTCGACATCTACGCCAACCTCTACGTCGAGCGCGACTCGCAGAAGGGGATCATGATCGGCCACAAGGGCGCCCGACTGCGTGAGGTCGGCACCGCCGCCCGCAAGCAGATCGAGTCGCTGCTCGGCACGCCGGTCTACCTGGACCTCCACGTCAAGATCGCCAAGGACTGGCAGCGCGACCCGCGCCAGCTCCGCAAGCTCGGCTTCTGACCGGACCGTCCCTCACCCGAAGGTGCGCGGCAGGCCGATCTCGGCGGCCAGCCGGTCGGCGTACGGCGCACGCGCTGCGGCGTCCACGTAGCGTGCCTCGCGGTGCCGGCCGTAGAGCCGGTCGTCGTCGTGGCGGGGGAAGACGTGCACGTGGAGGTGCCAGACGTCCTGGTTGCCTGCCGGCTCGTTGTGCTGCCGGGTGGAGACCCCGTCGCACCCGTACGTCGACCGCATGGCCGTCGCGACCTGCTGGGTGAGGTCCCAGACCTCGTGGCCCGCATCGGTGGGCATCGTGTAGAGGTTCTCGTGGTGGGCGCGGGGGATCACCAGCGCGCCGCCGGGGTTGTCCGGCCACCACTTCGGTGAGATCCGCGCAAAGGCCAGACCGGTCACCGCGACGACGTCGGTCGGCTGGTTGCGCTCGTTGAAGTGACCCGCCTGCATGCGGCAGAAGGGGCAGTCATAACCGGTTGGTTCGTGGTTCCACACCGTGCCCATCCTGCCGCCCGATGCCCGCGGGATCCGAGGGGGATCGGCGTTCAGAGGTGTCGGCGGAGCAGCTCGATCCGGAGGTCGGACCCCTCGCGCAACGGCGTCCACTCACCGGTCGGGACGAAGCCCTGCTCCTCGTAGAGACGGCGGGCGGTGTCGTTGCCGTCCGTGACGTGCAGCTCGACGGTGGTCACCCCGCGGGTGCGCGCGTGCTCGACGAGCCAGCCGAGCAGGGCGCGGGCATGACCATGGCCCCGGGCCTCGGGGGCGGTCCACATCCCCCAGGCCATCATCCGGTCGGGGTCCTCGGGCGGGTGCCAGCCGGCGCCCATGGCGACGAGTCGGTCACCGTCGCGCACCGCCAGGATCGGGTCGCCCTGGTCGAGTCGGGCCTTCCAGGCCTCGTCGAGCTGGTGCTCGGCGTCGGCCAGGGTCATCCCGAAGGCGGTGGGTGCGTCCGCGAGCGCCCGCAGGCGGATCTCCCGGAACTCCTGCCAGTCGTCGGGCCCGAGCCGCTCGATGGTCGCCATGGGTGTGACCCTGCCAAACGGCGGGAGCCCGGGCCACCGAATTCGGTCCCCGACGGGCCTGTCCCGTGCTGCCGGTCATGACTGTGCGTGGAAGCACGGACGGGAGGCGCCGGACCGTGCATCCACGCACACTCGACGCGACCTCTCACCGAGCGACCACCGGGGGCGAGGTCAGACCGGGACCCAGCAGATGCCGTACCGCTGACCCGCGTCCCACTGCTCCTGCGTGGGTCGCTCCTCGGACCAGGTGAAGTCGAGCGGGTCGTCCGCCTGCGCGCGCGCCGCCGAGCCACAGGCCGACTCCATCCGCGTCGCCGCCTGGGCGGCGGTGGGGTACGCCGACCCCGGCAGGTCCACGGTCGAGATCGCCCGCCACGCGGGGTCGCCGACGCTGCAGGCGACGCGCTCGAAGGACGCCGCGCCGGGCTCGGCGGTGCCGCACATGTCGAAGCGGTCGGACGACGCGACCAGGCCCTGCGAGTCCGGCGGGAGGGGGAGCAGCTCCCCGGCGGAGGCGAGGGCGACGACGTCGCAGCGGAACCAGTCGGCAGCGGCGGCCGCGTCCTCCACGGACGGGGTGAACCACACCGCCTGCACCATGCTCAGGCGACGGTCCTCGACCGAGCCGCCCACGTGCCCACCGAGCAGCCCGGTGCAGGTCCGGGCGACCTCGGCCTGGACGTCCGGGGAGTCGACCGCCCGCAGGTGCCCGTCGCTCACCAGGTCGAGGCGGCCGATCTTGAAGGTCTGCGCCGTGTGCCGCTGCCCGCAGGGCACGTCGGCGCCGGCGACGACCGGCGCGATCGCCTGGTCATACGTCAGGAGGTGGCAGCCGTCCTTGGTCGGCCGTTCCGGCTGGACGACCGCGGTCGGCGACGGTGACGAGGCAGAGGACGTCGCGGAGGGCGTGGACGAGGGCGAGGGCGTGGGGGCGGGCGGCGACCCGCTGCACCCCGTCACGACGAGGCCCAGGACGGTCGCGAGGAGGGCGGTGACGAGCCCGCGGTGCGCCATACCCTGTCCGTCCGTTCAGTCGCTCAGCAGCGCGGCGATCGTACCGCCGAGCTCGTACGCCGCCTCGCGCTCGGCGTCGCCGACCTCGCCGAGGACCTCGAGCACCGGGGCGGACTGCTGCCACGGCAGCGCACGGACGATGGACTCCACGGACCTGACCGCGCCGGTCGTGTCGTAGCGGCCGTGCACCCACAACCCGAACGGCCGCCGGCCGCCGGTGCCGCCGGAGGCGGACCCGTCGTCGGTCAGTGCGCCGCCGGCCTCGAGGAAGATCGTGTCGAAGAAGTGCTTGAGCGCTCCCGACATGTAGCCGAAGTTGGCCGTCGTCCCGAGGAGGTAGCCGTCGGCGCCGAGGACGTCGTCGGCAGTGGCCGCCAACGCCTCCCGCTCGACGACCTCGACGCCGGTGATCGCGTCGTCCCGCGCCCCGGCCAGCACCGCGTCGGTCAGCGACCGCACCAGGGGCGTGGGGGAGTGGTGGACGACGAGCAGGCGAGCCATGGGCCGAGGCTACGGCGCCGGTCGCGGGCCCGCGCCGGGATGTGCCCGTCGAGGGGCGACGGCGGGTCTCGCGAGGAGTAGCGTGGCGGGACATGACCTTCGAGGTGGCGGGCGAGGCGTACGACCGGTTCATGGGCCGCTACTCGCGTCCCCTCGCGGGGATGCTCGTCGACTGGCTCGAGGTGTCCGAGGGGCAGCGGGCCATCGACGTCGGCTGCGGCCCGGGCGCCCTGACCGGCCACCTCGTCGAGCGTCTCTCCGCAGCGCAGGTGGCGGCCGTGGACCCGTCGCCGCCCTTCGTCGAGGCCTGCCGGTCCCGGTTCCCCGGTGTCGACGTCCGCGAGGGCTCGGCCGAGGCGCTGCCGCACGACGCCGGGTCCTTCGACGTCGCCGGCTCCTGCCTGGTCGTGCACTTCATGCAGGACCCGGTCGGTGGGCTCGCCGAGATGGCCCGTGTGACCCGTGAGGGCGGCCGGGTGGGCGCGACGGTGTGGGACCTGCACGGCCGGCGCGAGCCGATGGCGCCGCTGTGGAGCGCCCTGGCCGAGCTCGACCCCGACCATCCGGGCGAGCGCGGGCTGCCGGGCGGCAGGGAGGGCCAGCTCGTGGAGATCCTCGAGGGAGCGGGCCTGCGCGACGTGGAGGGCACGGAGATGGCCGTGACCGTCACCCACCCGAGCTTCGAGGAGTGGTGGGAGCCCTACCTCCACGGGGTGGGTCCGGTGGGCGAGTCCGTCGCGGCCCTGGGCCCGGTCCGCCGCGAGCAGCTGAGGGCCACCTGCCGTGAGCGGCTCGGGCCAGGCCCCTTCGACCTCACCGCGGTCGCCTTCGCGGCCCGCGGCCGCGCCTGAGCGTCGTACGCCGGCGCTCGACGTCGTACGTCACGGCGTGGCGTCTCACGGCGGGAGGACGGGGAGGCGCACGCGACGGGACCGGGCTACGCTGGACGCATCATGACGCGCAGCCTCCTTCTTCGCTGCCGCAGCGAGGCCTGACCCAGCCGGCCTCCTCGCTGCGGAGAGCGTGCTGTGCACCGGCGCCCGTCACCAGCGACATCGAGGACCTCATGATCATCAGCACCCCGCCCCACGAGCGGAACCCCCAGCAGCCCAGCGGCATGAAGCACGAGCGCTACGTGCCGTTCCTCCCGGTCGACCTGACCGACCGCACCTGGCCGACCCAGCGGATGACCCAGGCGCCCCGCTGGTGCGCGGTCGACCTGCGCGACGGCAACCAGGCGCTCATCGACCCGATGAGCCCGGCCCGCAAGCGCGAGATGTTCGAGCTCCTCGTGAAGATGGGCTACAAGGAGATCGAGGTCGGTTTCCCGGCCGCGTCCCAGACCGACTTCGACTTCGTGCGGATGCTCATCGAGGAGGACCTGATCCCCGACGACGTCGTCATCCAGGTGCTGACCCAGGCCCGCGAGGAGCTGATCGAGCGCACCTACGAGTCGCTGCGCGGCGCCAAGCAGGCGATCGTGCACCTCTACAACTCGACGTCGACCCTGCAGCGCCGCGTGGTCTTCGGCCTCGACGAGGACGGCATCCAGGACATCGCCGTCCGCGGCGCGGAGATCTGCAAGAAGTACGAGGAGCTGGTCCCCGGCACCGACGTCTTCTACGAGTACTCGCCCGAGTCCTACACCGGCACCGAGCTCGAGTTCGCCGTCCGGGTCTGCAACGCCGTCCTCGACGTCTTCGAGCCGACCGCCGAGCGCCCCGTCATCATCAACCTGCCGGCGACGGTCGAGATGGCCACCCCCAACGTGTACGCCGACTCCATCGAGTGGATGGGCCGCCACCTGCACCACCGCGAGCACGTCATCCTCTCCCTGCACCCGCACAACGACCGCGGTACGGCGGTCGCGGCGGCCGAGCTCGGCTACCTGGCCGGCGCGGACCGCATCGAGGGATGCCTGTTCGGCAACGGCGAGCGCACCGGCAACGTCTGCCTGGTGACGCTGGGCCTCAACCTGCTCACCCAGGGCATCGACCCGCAGATCGACTTCTCCGACATCGACGACATCCGGCGCACGGTCGAGTACTGCAACCAGCTGCCCGTCCACGAGCGGCACCCGTACGGCGGCGACCTCGTCTACACCGCGTTCTCCGGCTCCCACCAGGACGCCATCAAGAAGGGCTTCGAGGCCCTCGAGGCCGACGCCGAGCGCGCCGGCGTACCCGTCGACGACCACGAGTGGGCCGTTCCCTACCTGCCCATCGACCCCAAGGACGTGGGCCGCAGCTACGAGGCGGTCATCCGGGTCAACAGCCAGTCCGGCAAGGGCGGCGTGGCCTACATCCTCAAGCACGAGCACAAGCTCGACCTGCCCCGCCGGGCCCAGATCGAGTTCAGCCGCGTCATCCAGCAGCGCACCGACACCGAGGGTGGCGAGGTCGCGCCTGCCGCCATCTGGGAGGCGTTCCGCAGCGAGTACCTCGACCGCGAGCGCCCGCTGTGGCTCGACTCCGTCCACACGAGCAGCGCCGCCGGCGAGAAGGACCAGCTCACCACCCAGGTCTTCGTCGACGGCGAGCTCACCAGCCTCTCCGGCGAGGGCAACGGCCCGATCGCGGCGTTCGTCGACGCGATCAACGGCCTCCCGCAGGCCGCCGAGCGGGGCTGGGACGTCCGGGTGCTCGACTACCACGAGCACGCCCTGTCCTCGGGCGGCGACGCCATCGCTGCGGCGTACGTCGAGTGCGCGGTCGGCGAGAAGGTCCTGTGGGGCGTGGGGCTCGACGCCAACATCGTCACCGCGTCCCTCAAGGCGGTCATCTCCGCGGTCAACCGCGCCTGACACTCGCGGGATGCCCTAGATTGCCCGCCATGTTGGTCAGCGAGCGGATCGGCCAGTTCTTCCTCGAGCACGCCGGGGGACGCGACCGGCTCGAGTACACCGAGTACGGCTCGGGCGACGCCTGGGTGGTGCTCCTGCACGGCCAGCTGATGCCGCGCCGGATGCACCAGCCGCTCGCGCGCGCCCTCGCCGCCGAGGGTCTCCACGTGGTGACCCTCGACCTGCTCGGGCACGGCCGCTCCGACCGGCCGGCGGACCCGTTGTCCTACTCGATGACCGCCTTCGGCGAGCAGGTGGTCGCCCTGCTCGACCACCTCGGTGCCGAGCAGGCGATCATCGGCGGCACCTCGCTGGGGGCCAACGTGTCGCTCGAGGTCGCGGTGCTGGCCCCCGGGCGGGTCCGCGGGCTGCTGCTGGAGATGCCGGTCCTCGACAACGCCCTCGAGGCCGGGATCATGGCCTTCGCGCCGCTGCTGTTCGCCGCCCGCTTCATGCCCCTGACCGTCTCGGCGCTGCGCTGGGTGACCCGGCCCGTCCCGCGCGGTCTGGTGCCGTTCTGGGTGGGGATCGGGCTCGACACCTGCAACCAGCAGGCGGCTCCGATGGCCGCCGCCGTGCACGGGATCTTCTTCGGACGGGTCGCGCCGTCATCGGCGCAGCGACGGGCCATCCAGGTCCCGGCGCTGGTCGTCGGCCACCCGGCCGACCCGATCCACCCGGCCGCCGACGCCGCCATGCTGGCGGCGGAGATGCCGAACGCGCAGTTCGTCCGGGCCCGCAGCATCCTGGAGTGGCGGTCTGCGCCCGAGCGGCTCAACACCCTGGCGGCCGGCTTCGCGCGCTCGTGCTGGGACTCCCCGCGGGGCGCGCGGCGTCGTACCCCCTGACGGGGCAGAATGGCCGGGTGCCCCTCTACCGCGACGAGGCGGTCGTGCTGCGCACCCACAAGCTGGGTGAGGCCGACCGCATCATCACCCTGCTGACCCGCCACCACGGCCGGGTCCGTGCGGTGGCGCGCGGGGTGCGGCGTACGTCGTCGCGCTGGGGCTCGCGGCTGGAGCCCTTCAACCACGTCGACCTCCAGCTCGCCGAGGGCCGCAACCTCGACACGATCACCCAGGCCGAGACGATCGACCCCTTCCACTCCCGGCTCGGGCTCGACTACGAGCGCTACACGTCGGGCACCGTGATGCTCGAGACCGCCGAGCGGCTGGTCACCGAGGAGAAGGAGCCCGCGGTCCAGCAGTTCCTGCTCCTCGTCGGCGGCCTGCGCGCGATGGCGGGAGGCGAGCACGAGGCCGGCCAGGTGCGCGACTCCTACCTGCTGCGCTCGCTGTCGGTGGCGGGCTGGGCGCCGTCCTTCGACCACTGCGTCTCCTGCGGCGTCGAGGGCCCGCACCGCTACTTCAACCCGTCGGCGGGCGGTGTGCTGTGCCGGCTGTGCAAGCTGCCCGGATCGGCCACCCCGGCCGAGGAGACGCTGCTCCTCGGCGCGGCCCTGCTCACCGGCGACTGGCCGCTGGTGCACGCCGCCGAGCCGCGCCACCTCAAGGAGGCCAGCTCGCTGGTCGCGGCCTACCTCGCCTGGCACGTCGAGCGCGGGCTGCGCTCGATGGCGTACGTCGAGCGCTGACGCGTCGCGCCTGACTAGGGTTCGTCCCGTGAAGCGAAGCGTCCGACCGCCGACCCCGCACCCCAGCGGCGCCCGGCCCCCTGCCGTGCCCGCCGACCTCGTGCCGCGCCACGTCGCCATCGTGATGGACGGCAACGGCCGCTGGGCCAAGGATCGCGGGCTGCCACGCACCAAGGGGCACGAGCAGGGCGAGAGCTCGCTCTTCGACGTCGTCGAGGGCGCCATCGAGATCGGTGTCAAGGCGATCTCCGCCTACGCCTTCTCCACCGAGAACTGGTCGCGCTCGCCCGACGAGGTCAAGTTCCTCATGGGCTTCAACCGCGACGTCATCCGCCGCCGCCGCGACGAGATGCACGAGCTCGGCGTGCGGGTCCGTTGGGCCGGCCGGGCGCCGCGGCTGTGGAAGTCGGTGGTCAAGGAGCTCCGGGTCGCCGAGGAGATGACCCGCGACAACGACGTGCTCACCCTCACCATGTGCGTCAACTACGGCGGCCGCTCCGAGCTCGTCGACGCCGCCCGGTCGATGGGCAGGGCCGTGGCCGAGGGGCGCCTCGATCCCGACAAGATCGACGCCCGCACCTTCGCCCGGCACCTCTACGTGCCCGAGCTCTCCGACGCCGACCTCGTGTGGCGCACGTCGGGGGAGCAGCGGCTGTCCAACTTCATGCTCTGGCAGGCGGCCTACAGCGAGCTCGTCTTCACCGACGTGCTCTGGCCCGACGTCGACCGGCGCCACCTGTGGCAGGCCGTCGAGCAGTACGCGCGTCGCGACCGCCGCTACGGTGGCGCGCTGCCCAACGCGACCTGAGGCGTACGCCGCGGGGTCAGTGCCGCGGGCAGGTGCCGAAGATCTCCAGCGTGTGCGAGACGTCGGCGAAGCCGTGCTCGGCGGCCATCGCGGTGGTCCAGCGCTCGACGGCCGGGCCCTCGATCTCCACCGTGGCCCCGCACTCGCGGCAGACGAGGTGGTGGTGGTGCGTGTCGGAGCAGCGGCGGTAGACGGCCTCGCCGTCCTCGGTCCGCAGCATGTCGACCTCGTGCGACTCGCTCAGCCGCTGGAGGGTCCGGTAGACCGTCGCGAGCCCGACCTTGGCGCCGCGCCGGTCGAGGAGGTCGTGGATCTCCTGGGCGCTGCGGAAGTCGTCGAACGAGGCGAGGGCCTCGGTCACGGCGATCCGCTGCCGGGTGGGGCGCAGCGGCTGGCGGTCAGTGCTCGTCATAGTGCTCTCCGTGGGGCGCGTGCCGGTGGCCGTCGTGGACGTAGTCGACGTGGTCGCCGTGCCGGACCGCGGGGTGCCCGCAGTCGTCGCCGTGCTCGTGGGGGTGCTCGTCGTCGGTGTGGCCGGCGACCCGGTGCTGGTCGGGGGAGTCGACCGCCAGGATCGGGAACGGCTCGGCGAGGCGACGACGCCGGCGCAACCACACGCCGACCGGCCAGGTGGCGACGAACATCGCCAGCGCGAGCAGGACGATCGAGGGGCCGGGTGCCACGGTGGCCTGCCCGGACAGCCAGGCGCTGATGACCAGGCCGCCGACCGCTGCGACCGCGCCGAGGACCATCGCGGCCAGCAGCGTCGTGCGGAAGGACCGGGCGAGCTGCTGCGACGTGGCGACCGGCACGACCATGAGGGCCGAGACCAGCAACAGCCCCACCGTGCGCATCGCGACGGTGACGCTGACCGCGGCCAGCACCGCCACGAGCAGGTTGTAGAACCGCACGCGCAGCCCCATGACCCGGGCGAAGTCGGGGTCGGAGGCGACCGCGAACAGCTGCGGGAGCAGGCCGAGGGTGAGCGTCAGGACGACCACCGCCAGCCCGGCGGTGTACCAGACCTCGGTGGAGCTGATGCTCGTCACGGAGCCGAACAGGTAGACCTGCAGGCTGGCGGCGCCCTCGCCGGCGAGGCCGGTGATGAGCACGCCGCCGGCCAGGCCGCCGTAGAAGAGCAGTGCGAGCGCGACGTCTCCGTTGGTGTGTCCCTGCTCGCGGATCACCTCGATGAGCACGGCGCCCAGGATCGCCACGACCACCGCCGTCCACGTCGGGGAGGCCCCGGTGAGCAGCCCGAGCGCGACACCGGTGACGGCCACGTGGCCGATCCCGTCTCCCAGCAGGGCCAGCCGGCGCTGCACGAGGAAGGTGCCGATGGCGGGCGCCGCCAGTCCGGTCAGCAGCGCCGCGAGCAGCGCGCGCTGCATGAAGTCGCGACCCAGGAGGTCGGCCAGCTCGGCGAGGCTCATCGGCCACCCTCCTGCGGGTCGTGCGACATCGTGTCGAAGGGGGAGCCGACGTGGGGCGCGTGGTCGTGCCGGGCGTCGACCGGGTGGTGGTGGCCGTGCACGTCCTCGTGCGAGAGCGGGATGCCGTCGTACGCGATCCGGCCGTCCCGCATGACGACCGCCCGGTCGACGAGCGGCTCGAGCGGGCCGAGCTCGTGGGCGACCAGGACGACGGTGGCGCCGCGGCCCGACAGGGTGCGCAGGGCGTCGGCGAGCGCGAGCTGGTTGGGCAGGTCGACGCCGGCGGTCGGCTCGTCGAGGAAGAAGAGCTCGGGCTCGCCCGCGAGCGCGCGGGCGATGAGCACCCGCTGCTGCTGGCCGCCGGAGAGGGTGGAGACGCCGTCGCCGGCCTTGTCCGCCAGTCCCACGACCTCGAGGGCGTCCTCGATGGCGACGCGGTCCGCGCGGCCCGCGGGGCGCAGCAGGCGGCGGCGACTCAGGCGGCCCGAGGACACCACCTCGCGGACGCTGGCCGGCACCCCGCCGGTGGCCGTGCCCCGCTGCGGGACGAAGCCGATCCGGTGCCGGTCCCCGAAGTCGTGCAGCGGGGTGCCGAAGAGCAGGACGGAGCCCTGGGTCAGGGGGCGCAGGCCGATCAGGGCACGCACCAGCGTGCTCTTGCCGGACCCGTTCGCCCCCATCAGGGCGACGAACTCACCCTGCCGGACGATCAGGTCGTTGCCGCGCAGCACCGGCCGGCCGCCGATCGCGACGGTGACGTCGCGTGCCTCGACGACCGGGGTGCCCGCGGCGTTCAGCATCCGTTGGCTCGCTGGAGCGCGGCGAGGTTCTGCTGCATGAGAGCAACGTAGTCGCTCGCGTCGTCACCCTCCCCGGGTCCCTCGATCGGATCGAGCACCGCGGTCTCCACCCCGGTGTCGGAGGCGAGGCTCTCGGCCATCGCCGGCGAGGCCAGGCGCTCGGAGAAGACGGTGGTGATGCCCTCGTCGGCGATGAGGTCCTCGAGCTCGGCCAGCACGGCCGGCGTCGGCTCGGCGTCGGGGGAGAGACCGGCGATGCCCTCGAAGTGCAACCCGTACCGCTCGAGGTAGCCGAAGGCCTCGTGGCTCACGACGACCGTGTCGCGCTCGCACGAGGCGAGGACCTCGGAGAAGTCGTCGTCCAGGGCCTCGAGTTCGGTGCGCAGGGCCTCGGCGTTGCCGCGGTAGGCCGCGGCACCGTCCGGGTCGACCTCGGCCAGGCCGTCGGCGACCGCGTCGGCCAGGTCGGCCATCAGCAGCGGGTCCTGCCAGAAGTGCGGGTCGGAGGCGCCGTGGTCGTGCCCGTCGCCCTCGGAGTGCTCCTCCTCCGAGGCGTGCTCGTCGTCGGCGTGCTGCTCCTCGAACGTGCGCAGCTCCACCGCCTCGGCGGCGTCCACGACGACCGCGTCCGAGACGTTGTCGATGGCCTCGTCGACGGCCGGCTGGAACTCGTGCTCGAAGACGACGACGTCGGCCTCGTCGAGGTCGGCCGTCTGCGTGATGCCCAGCTCGAGGTCGTGCGGCTCTCCGCCGGGCTGGGTGAGGTTGGTGACCTCCCAGTCGTCGCCCGCCACCCGCTCCGTGACCCACGCCAGGGGGTAGAACGCGGCCACGGCCTGGCGGTCGGACCCCACGTCCGACGCACCGTCCGAGCCGCCGCACCCGGCAAGGAGGAGGGCTGAGGCAGCGACGAGCGGGAGGACACGGGAACGGGTGGCGAACGGCAACATGAGAACGATTCTCAGCACAATGAGAATGATTGTCAACTCCGCGAACCGCTCGTGGTCACGGTCCCTATGATCGGCGGGTGCTGGTCGTCTCGAGGTTCCGTGTCCCCACCGCCGACTCCGGCGACTTCCGGGCGGGCATCGACGCCGCCCATGCTGCGCTGGCCGCCCGGCCCGGCTACCTCGCCGGCACGGTCGGTCGCAACGTCGACGACCCCGAGCTCTGGGTGCTCACCACCCGCTGGGAGCACGTGGGCGCCTACCGCCGCGCGCTGTCGTCGTACGACGTCAAGCTGCACGCCGTGCCGACGCTGAGCCGCGCGCTGGACGAGCCCAGCGCCTACGAGGTCGTCGAGCCCGGCAGCGACCTCAACGTCGACATCCCGCGCGCCTGAGCCCCGCGAAATCCCGTGGCCGGCCGTCGATAGGGTGGTGACACCGACCGGCAGCCAGCCGGCCTGTCCTCTCTCCCAAGGAATTCATCGTGGCCAAGCCCGCCCCCACCGCCCTGGACAACGTCGTCTCCCTCGCGAAGCGTCGCGGTTTCGTCTACCCCTGCGGTGAGATCTACGGCGGCACCCGGTCCGCCTGGGACTACGGCCCCCTGGGCGTGGAGCTCAAGGAGAACATCAAGCGGCAGTGGTGGAAGTTCATGGTCACCCGTCGCGAGGACGTCGTCGGCCTCGACTCGAGCGTCATCCTGCCGACGCGCACGTGGGAGGCCTCGGGCCACCTCAGCACCTTCAGCGACCCGCTCACCGAGTGCCAGTCGTGCCACAAGCGCTTCCGCGAGGACCACCTCCAGGAGGACTACGCGGCCAAGAAGGGCATCGACGACCCGGACACGGTCGACATCAACGAGTCGGTGGCCTGTCCCAACTGCGGCACCCGCGCCGCGTGGACCGAGTCGCGCAACTTCAACATGATGCTCAAGACCTACCTCGGCGTCATCGAGGACGAGTCGGGCCTGCACTACCTGCGCCCCGAGACCGCGCAGGGCATCTTCCTCAACTTCGCCAACGTGGTGACGAGCAGCCGCCAGAAGCCACCGTTCGGCATCGCCCAGATGGGCAAGAGCTTCCGCAACGAGATCACGCCCGGCAACTTCATCTTCCGCACCCGCGAGTTCGAGCAGATGGAGATGGAGTTCTTCGTCAAGCCCGGCGAGGACGAGGAGTGGCACCAGCACTGGATCGACCAGCGCACGCAGTGGTACGTCGACCTGGGGATCAACCCCGACAACCTGCGCCACTACGAGCACCCGGCCGAGAAGCTCTCGCACTACTCCAAGCGCACCGTCGACATCGAGTACCGCTTCGGCTTCTCCAGCCGCGACTTCGAGGAGCTCGAGGGCGTCGCCAACCGCACAGACTTCGACCTCAAGCAGCACAGCGAGTTCTCCGGCAAGGACCTGTCCTACTTCGACCAGGCCAGCAACGAGCGCTACATGCCCTACGTCATCGAGCCGGCGGCCGGCCTCACCCGCAGCCTGATGGCGTTCCTCATCGACGCCTACACCGAGGACGAGGCCCCCAACACCAAGGGCGGCGTCGACAAGCGCGTCGTGCTCAAGCTCGACCCGCGCCTGGCCCCGGTCAAGGTCGCGGTCCTGCCGCTGAGCCGCAACGCCGACCTCTCGCCCAAGGCCAAGGCCCTCGCCGCCGAGCTGCGCCAGAACTGGAACGTCGACTTCGACGACTCCGGCGCGATCGGCCGTCGTTACCGCCGCCAGGACGAGATCGGTACGCCGTTCTGCGTCACCGTCGACTTCGAGACCCTCGACGACAACGCGGTCACCGTCCGCGAGCGGGACACCATGACCCAGGAGCGGGTCAGCCTCGACGGCATCACGCGCTGGTTCGCCGAGCGGCTCATCGGCTGCTGACCCGCGGCGGTTCCCGGGACCGCCGGCCGGAGTGCGGGTGCACAATGCCCGCATGAGGCGTCTCGGGCTGGTCGCGTGGGCGTGCACCGGCGCGCTGGTCGCGCTCGGGGCGTGCTCGTCCGACGACGGGACGCCCGGGGACCGTACGCCGGACGCCGGGGCATCGACCCCGGCCGGCGAGCCGACCGCCGACTCGGCCGCCGCCGACGTCGCCACCACCGAGCCCGGCACGGTGCTCGCCCTCGGGGACGCTGCGACGGTCGTGTGGAGGTCCTCGGCGGATCTCGAGGGGGTGCTCGAGCTGCGGGTCGACGCCGTTCGTGAGGCCGCGACCGCGGACTTCGACGGACTGGTCGCGTCCGGCACCGTCGCGGGGGCGCAGCCCTACTACGTGGACGTGACGGTCGCCAACGTCGGCGACACCGACCTCGGCGGGCTGGACGTGCCGCTCTACCTGCTCGACACCTCCGACACCCTGGGGCCGCCGTGGGGCTTCGAGGAGCCGTTCGCCTCGTGCCGGTCCCGGCCGCTGCCCCGGGCCTTCACGCCGGGGGACAGCCGCAGCAAGTGCCTCGTCTTCTTCGCGCGCGCCGGGTCGACGTACGACGCCATGGCCTTCCAGCCGACCCCCGACGTGGAGGCCATCACCTGGACCGGCGAGCCTGAGCCCGCGGACCGCGAGCGCCCCTCCCGTCGCCGGCCCTGATCCCACGCGCGACAATGGGGCCATGTCCCTGCCGTCGTCCCTGACCCTGCGCTCCCCGGGCGGCGGGGCCGTCACCGTCGACACCCCCGTCGTGCTCGCGCCGATGGCCGGGATCACCAACGCCGCCTACCGGCGGCTCTGCGCGGAGCAGGGGGCCGGGCTGTACGTCTGCGAGATGATCACCTCGCGTGGCCTCGTCGAGGGCGACGAGACGACGCGCAAGATGCTCGTCTTCGACGAGCTCGAGACGATCCGGTCCGTCCAGCTCTACGGCACCGACCCGCACTACGTCGGCCGGGCCGTGCAGGTCTTGTGCGAGGAGTACGGCGTCGCGCACGTCGACCTCAACTTCGGCTGCCCGGTCCCCAAGGTGACCCGCAAGGGCGGCGGGGGCGCGCTGCCGTGGAAGCGCGGCCTGCTCGCCGACATCCTCAAGGCGGCGGTGGCAGCCGCCACGCCGTACGACGTGCCGGTCACGATGAAGACCCGCAAGGGGCTCGACGACGACCACCTCACCTACCTCGACGCCGGCCGCATCGCCCAGGAGTCCGGCGTGGCGGCGATCGCCCTGCACGGTCGCACCGTCGAGCAGGCCTACTCCGGCCAGGCCGACTGGGACGCCATCGCCGAGCTGGCGGCCAGCGTCGACATCCCGGTCCTCGGCAACGGCGACATCTGGGAGGCCGCCGACGCGGTACGCATGGTCGAGGAGACCGGTGTCGCCGGTGTGGTGGTCGGTCGCGGCTGCCTCGGACGGCCGTGGCTCTTCCGCGACCTCGCCGCCGCCTTCACCGGGCAGCAGGTGGCGACCCTGCCCACCCTCGGCGAGGTGTCGGCGATGATGCGCCGCCATGCCGAGCTGCTGAGCGAGCACATGGGGGAGGAGCGCGGCTGCAAGGAGTTCCGCAAGCACGTCACGTGGTACCTCAAGGGCTTCCGGGCCGGCGGCGACCTCCGGCACCGGCTGGCGCTGGTCTCGTCGCTCGACACCCTCGACGACCTGCTCGCCGACCTCGACCCGGACGAGGGGTTCCCGGTCGGAGAGCTGGGCACGCCACGGGGTCGGCAGGGGGCGCCGCGCAAGCGGGTCGTGCTGCCCGAGGGGTGGCTCGACGACGCAGACGGACGCGACCTCCACGTCCGCGAGGACGCGCTCGAGGTCACGGGGGGATAACGCTCCGGTGTCGGAGTGGTGTCGGCGGGAAAGCGGTGCGGTGTCGGCCCGGTGACCGGGGACACGGTAGAAATCTCAACCGAGAATTGGGACAGGCCAGAAATCCTGTGCTTCACTCGTCGTTCTGCCCGCCTCTCCCCCCGAGGCCCTCACAGGCTCGAGAGTCGGTCAGCATCCCCCTGCACGCAACAGCAAAGGATCAACGCTGTGGCTCAGCATCGCCACACGCGGGACGCCAATGCCCGCCGCACCATGCCCTCAGCCATCCAGGTGGCCGGACCCGTCGCAGTTCTCGCGACCCTCTCCGCCGTCGCCGTGGGTGTCATGACCTCCAACCCCTCCGTCCCCGGAGCGGAGGACCTGCTCGCCTCGTCGAGCAGTGCCGCCGCCGGCATCTCCGCCTCGGGCGTCGCCCCGCGCGGTGACGTCGTGTCGCGTTCCGAGCGTCGTCAGGACGCTCGTGCCGAGGCCCGCCAGGAGGCGCGCCGAGACGCCAAGCGAGAAGCCAAGCAGGAAGCCAAGCGCGAGGCCCGCCAGGAGCAGCAGGCCACGCTCCGGGCCGTCCGGAGCGCCGACACCCGGCTCTGGACGACCACCGAGCTCAACCTGTGGACGAGTGCCGACGGCGACGCCCGCAACGTCGGCCTCGTCGAGGGCCTCGAGAAGGTCCTCGTGACCGGCCGCAAGGACGGTGACCGCGTCGAGGTCGTCGTCGGTGGGCAGTCCCGGTGGGTGACCGCCGGCTACCTCGCCGACGAGAAGCCCGAGACCGGCCCGGCCCTCGGCGGCCAGTGCACCAACGGCTCGGTCATCGACGCCGGCAGCCCCTCGCTGTACGAGATCCACGACGTGGTCTGTGCCAACTGGCCCGAGATCACGTCGTACGGCACGTGGCGCAGCGACGGCGAGCACGGCGAGGGCCGCGCGATCGACATCATGGTCAGCGGCGAGACCGGCTGGGCCATCGCCGAGTTCCTTCGGGCCAACTACTCCTCGCTCGGCATCGAGTACATCATCTACTCCCAGAAGATGTGGTCGGTCGAGCGGAGCGGCGAGGGCTGGCGCTACATGTCCGACCGTGGCTCCACGACCGCCAACCACTACGACCACGTCCACGTCACCGTGTACTGATCTGTTTGGTGCGAGCGTGTCGCCTTCGGCGCCACGCTGCCGCACGCACGACCCGCACGTGACGACGGGGTTCGACGCCGCTGGTGGAGCGGGGTCGGGCCCCGTCGGTCGTTGTCACTAGGCTCGCGGGCGATGACACCCGACGAGCTGTACGACGAGCACGACCGCGCCCGCGTGGTGGACGAGCCGCCCAAGCGGGTCGACGCCCCCGTGCGCACCGCCTTCGAGCGCGACCGCGCCCGGGTGGTGCACGCCGCTGCGTCTCGCCGGCTCGCGGCCAAGACCCAGGTGGTCGGGCCGCAGACCGACGACTTCGTCCGCAACCGGCTCACCCACAGCCTCGAGGTGGCGCAGGTCGCCCGCGACCTGGCCCGCGCGCTGGGCTGCCACCCCGACATCACCGAGACGGCGGCGCTGGCCCACGACCTGGGCCACCCGCCGTTCGGCCACAACGGCGAGCGGGTGCTCGCGGAGCTGAGCCAGGACTGCGGCGGCTTCGAGGGCAACGCCCAGACCCTGAGGCTGCTGTCGCGCCTGGAGGCGAAGACCTTCGACGCCTCGGGCGCCTCGGTGGGGCTCAACCTCACCCGGGCCACCCTCGACGCCTGCACCAAGTACCCGTGGTCCCGTGACGGGGCCCCCGGTCCCGGCGGGGTGCACGCCGACGGCACGCCGCGCTTCGTCGTCAAGTTCGGTGTCTACGACGACGACGCCCCGGTCTTCGACTGGGTGCGCGAGGGCGTCACCGGACGCCGCCAGTGCGTGGAGGCGCAGGTCATGGACCTCGCCGACGACGTGGCCTACTCCGTGCACGACGTGGAGGACGGGATCGTGGCCGGGCGCCTCGAGCTGACCCGGCTCGACCTCGACGCGCTCTGGGAGACGGTCCGTGCGTGGTACCTCCCGGACTCCACCGACGACGAGCTGTCCGCGGCGCTCGCCTCGATGCGACGCCAGGAGAGCTGGCCCACGTCGGCCTACGCCGGGACGCGGCGCGACCTCGCCGCGATCAAGAACCTCACCAGCGACCTGATCGGCCGCTTCTGCGGCAGCGTCCAGGCCGCCACCTTCGCGGCGGCCGACGGCCCGCTCGGGCGCCACCGGGCCGAGCTCGTGGTTCCGCACGCGACCCTGGTGGAGATCGGCATCCTCAAGGGGATCGCGGCCCACTACGTCATGCAGGCCACCGACCGGTTGTCGCTCATGGAGCGTCAGCGGCTGCTGCTGGCCGAGCTGTTCGCGGCGCTGTGGGAGCGGGGGGCCGACGCGCTCGACCGTCCGTTCGCCGACGACTGGGCGGCGGCGGACGACGATGCCGCCCGCCGCCGCGTGGTCGTCGACCAGGTGGCGTCGCTCACCGATGCGAGCGCGGTGTCGCGCCACGCCGTCCTGGTCGGCTGACCGTCAGGGCAGGTTGCCCTGGGGGTACGGGTTGTCCTGCAGCGCCACGTTGTCGGGGTTGAGCTGCGACTCCAGGTCGGAGTCGTGGCTGCCCGAGGGCTTGACCTTGTCGGCGGCAGCGCTGGCCGCCGCGGTGACCTTGTCCTTGACGACGGGTGCCTGGGCCTTGGCGGTGTCCGCCGCCTGGTGGGCGGCGTCCTGGACGCGCGGGTCCTCCTTGACCTTCACGGCCATGCCCTTGATCTGCTCGTAGCGCTCACGGCCTGCTCGCGTGCCGAGCACGTAGCCGATCCCGCCTGCGACGAGTACCAACAGCTTCTTCATGGTGTTTCCTCTCGGTGGGGGTCATGCGGGGGAGTGTCATCGTGCTGTTCGCGGATCCGGCGGCCGCGGGCGATGTCCTCGGCCTCCTTCTTCTCCGCCTTGCGGATGGTGCGGGTGTCGCGGGCCGGGAGCTGGAGCTCCTCCTCGGCGGCGATGCCGGCCTGGAGCTGTCGGCCGCGCTCGAGCTCGGAGTCGACCTCGGCGCCGAAGAGCAGCGCGAGGTTGGTCAACCACAGGTAGAGCAGGGCCACGATGACGCCGGCCAGGGAGCCGTAGGTCTTGTTGTACGACGCGAAGTTGGCGACGTAGAACCCGAACGCGACCGACGCGAGCACCCACACGACGATCGCCACGAGAGCACCGACGGAGATCCACCGGAACTTGGGCTGCTTCACGTTGGGCGTGGCGTAGTAGAGCAGGGCCACGATCAGCACGACGGTGAGACCCAGCACCGGCCACTTGGCGATGCCCCACGCCGTCAGGGCCGCGTCGCCGAGCCCGATCACGTTGCCGATGGACTCGGCCACGGGTCCGGAGACGACGAGCATCAGCAGCACGGCCGCCATCAGGGCCAGGGCGACCACGGTGATGATGAGCATGATCGGCCGCAGCTTCCAGAACGGACGACCCTCGGGGATCTCGTAGATGCGGTTCATCGCCCGTCCGAAGGCACCGACGTAGCCGGAGGCCGTCCACAGTGCGCCGGCGAGGCCGAGGAGCAGGGCGAGCCCGGCGCTCTGCGACTGCGAGATGGTGCTCAGCGCGGGCTCGATCGTCCCCAACATGTCTTCGGACACGAGCGGGTCCAGGACCTCCAGGACCGTGTCCACCGACTCCTCGGCCTGGCCGACCAGCCCGAGCAGGGAGGTCAGGGCGATGGCGGCCGGGAAGATCGACAGCACCGCGTAGTAGGTGAGGGCGGCGGCCAGGTCCGTGCACTGGTCGTCGCTGAACTCACGCCACGTCTTGCGCGCGACGTACATCCAGGACCGCTTCTCGAGGTCCGCCGGGCTGTCGGGCTTGCGGTCGTCCTCGGGGTCCGGGGTGGTGGCCTCATGGCGCGACGTGCGCGTGTCGCCGCTCATGAGCGGTGGCGCCACCACACCAGGACGAGGGCCATGGCCAGCAACGAGCCGGCGGCTGCGAGCACCTCGGGGCGCGGGGCGCCGTCGTCGCTGGTGGCGCGGTGCTTGACGTCCGCGACCTTGGCCCGGGCTTGCGACTTCACGTCGAGCTTGGCGGTGAGCTGGTCGACGGTGTCGGCGAGCTGGGCCCGCTGGGCCTCGATCTCGGCCTCGATCTGCTCGGGAGTCCTGTTGTCAGGCACGGTGTCCACCCTTCACGGTTGCGATGTCCTCCTTGACGCCCTCCATGGCGCGCTCCGGCTTGGGAGGGCCTGCGGAGGCGACCTTGCTCTTGCCGATCAGTCCGGCGACGGCGGCCGCGGCGAGGAGCACGAGCGCCACGAGGAGGGCCGCCAGCCAGGCGTCCACGACGAGCGCGAGCGCCAGCACTGCGGTGGCGATGAGGGTGCCGATCGCGAAGAACGCGAGCAGCCCGGCGACGCTGAACATGCCGATCCCGACGCCGGCGCGCTTGCCCTTCTCGGCCACCTCGGCCTGGGCCAGCCGCATCTCCGAACGGATGAGGTCGGGGACCTGCTGGGTGAGCTGGTGGACCAGCGCCCCCAGGGTCGGGTCGTCGTTCGTCCGTGGATCTGTCATGCCTCCAACGTGCCCCAGGACGGGCCGGATGGGAACTGGGCCGCACCCGTGGGGGTGGCGCGCTGTGCGGACGTAGACTCCGCCACGTGGCAGGCCGGATCCGCGACGACGACATCGCCGAAGTACGCGAGAAGGCGCGCATCGACGACGTCGTGTCGTCGTACGTCACGCTCAAGCGCGCCGGTGGCGGGTCGCTCAAGGGCCTGTGCCCGTTCCACGACGAGAAGTCCCCGTCCTTCAACGTCAACGCCTCGCGCGGATTCTTTCATTGCTTTGGCTGCCAGGAAGGCGGTGACGTCATCTCCTTCCTGATGAAGATCGACGGCCTCTCCTTCGCCGAGGCCCTCGAGCGGCTCGCCGACAAGTACGGCGTGGTCCTGCGCCGCGAGGACGGAGACGAGGCGGAGCGCCCGCGCGGCCCCGCCCGCGGCCGCTTGATCGAGGCGCACAAGATCGCCCAGGAGTACTACGCCGAGCAGCTCGCCACCCCCGACGCCCTGGTCGCGAGGCAGTTCCTCGGCCAGCGGGGCTTCGACCAGGCCAGCGCCGAGACCTTCGGTGTCGGCTTCGCCCCGCGCGACGGCGAGGCGTTGCTGCGCCACCTGCGCGGTCGGCGCTTCACCAACGAGGAGCTCGTCACCGCCGGGCTCGTCAAGCAGGGCCGCTCCCACTACGACGCGTTCCGCGGCCGGCTGCTCTGGCCGATCCGCGAGGGGAGTGGCGAGACCATCGGCTTCGGCGCGCGGCGCATCTTCGACGACGACCGCATCGACGCCAAGTACCTCAACACCGGCGACTCGCCGATCTACAAGAAGAACACCGTCCTCTACGGCCTCGACCTGGCGCGCCGCGAGATCGCCCGGTCCTCCCAGGCCGTCGTGGTGGAGGGCTACACCGACGTCATGGCCTGCCACCTGGCCGGCGTCCAGACCGCCGTCGCCACCTGCGGCACCGCCTTCGGCGACGACCACGCCCGGGTGCTGCGGCGCTTCCTGCACGACCACGAGGAGTTCCGAGGCGAGGTGATCTTCACCTTCGACGGCGACGCCGCCGGGCAGAAGGCCGCGTTGCGCGCCTTCGGCGGCGACCAGAACTTCGTCTCCCAGACCTACGTCGCCGTCGAGCCCAACGGCCTCGACCCCTGCGACCTGCGCCTGCAGAAGGGTGACGCCGCCGTGCGCGAGCTCATCGCCACGCGCAAGCCCCTCTACCGCTTCGTGATGGGCAACGTGCTGACCAAGTACGACCTCGACCGGGCCGACGGCCGGGTCGACGCCCTGCGGGAGGCGGCCGCCCTGGTCTCGAGCATCCGCGACAAGTCCAAGGTCGATGCCTTCGCCCGCGAGATCGCCGGGATGATCGGAGTCGACGTCGAAGATGCCCGTGCGGAGGTACGCCGCGCCGCCAACCGGCCCGCGCCCGGCACCGCCCGCAGCGACTCGCGCCAGGACTCCCGGCGTACGACGCCCGAGCAGGAGGCGGCCCCGGCCCCGCAGCGACCCCAGCTGCCGAGCCTGCGCGACCCGCGCTTCTCCATCGAGCGCGAGACGCTCAAGATCGTCATCCAGCACCCCGGCTCGACGGGCCGGGTGATCAACGGGCTCGGGCCCGACGACTTCAGCCACCCCGTCTACCGTGCGGTCTGGGAGGCCGTCGCGGCGGCAGGCGGACCGGCGGCGGCCGCCGGCGACGACGGCTGGAGCACGCGGCTGCGCTCCGGAGTGGCCGACCCGCACGTCTCGTCCGCCATCTCCGAGCTCGGGGTCGAGCCGGTCCTCACGCCGGCCGCGCCGGAGGCGGCCTACGTCGCCAAGCACGTCTACCGGCTCCAGGAGCTCACCACGATGCGGCGCATCGCCGACCTCAAGTCGCGCCTCCAGCGCACCAACCCCGTCGAGCACCAGGCCGACTACAACAAGATGTTCGGCGAGCTGGTCGCTCTCGAGCAGCACCGCCGCACCCTGCGTGACCAGCAGGTGACGGCCCAGTGAGGTCGCTGCGGCGCTCGTCCGCCCCCGACCTGGTCGTCGGCCCGGGGGAGCGCGTGCTGGCCTGGTGTCGCACCGTCGATGACGGGGTCCTCGCGGGCACCCGCGACGCGTTGTACCTCGACGTCGGCGGCGACGTCATCCGGATCCCCTGGGAGCAGGTCGAGGCCGCCGACTGGGATGCCGACACCGACGTCCTGCGCGTCTCGCTCGTCGGCTCGTGGGGCGAGCAGCGCGTCGAGCACGACCTCTCGCTCACCGAGCCGGGCCGGCTGCTCGAGCTCGTCCGCGAGCGCGTCACCGCGAGTGTGGTGCTGCAGCGCCACGTCCCGATCGACGGGCGCCGCGGCGTACGCGTCATCGGTCGTCGTGCCCCGCGGGGCGACGCGCCGATCGAGTGGCTCTACGAGTACGACGAGGGTGTCGACCCCGGCGACCCGGCGGTGCGCACCGCCGCGGCCGAGGCCCTCGTCGCGGCCCGCGGCGACGTGGGGCTGGCCTGATTTCTCAACGCCGCGGGGGGCTTGCTAGGGTTCTCACGCCGCTCAGCGGTCCCCTGTAGCTCAACTGGCAGAGCATTCGGCTGTTAACCGGAGGGTTGTTGGTTCGAGTCCAACCGGGGGAGCCAGCGAAGGGCCCCCGATCCGTCACCACACGGGTCGGGGGCCCTTCTGCATTCCGGTCGGTCAGTTGCGGGCGCGGGCCGCCTCGACACCGGTCTTGACCAGGATGATCGGGAGCAACAGGGTGGCCAGCGCCGTCGCCAGCCACACGATGACGGTGGCGGCGAGCCACGTGGTCGCACCGCCCTCGATGGTGAGCGCATCACCGATGAGGGTCGTGAGCCACAGCGCCACGAACGTGGAGAGCAGGCCGACCCCTCCGAGGAACGCCGCGGCGTTGCGGGCGGTGACCTTGGCGATGAAGGGCGACAGGACGCTCTGGATCACCGCGAAGATCAGGACCGCGGTGAGGAACCCGCTGGCCGTGACGTCGAAGCCGTCCACCACGGCTGCGGTCACCAGCAGGCCGACGGCCGCGGAGACGATGAAGATGGCTGTGCGCACCAGGAACCGGATCATGGCGGCAGCCTAGGGGCGGCGACGGCCGCGCGGGGTGGGCCGATTCGGGTGACCCTTCGGCCCTCCAGCGAGGCCCCTCGCCTCAACAAGAGCAAGTTAGTAGACTTACTTCCATGAGCGGGCAGGGAGAGGCGGGGGGCGGGGCGACCGACCTGCCTGCCGCGCTTCCCCTGGTCGGCGCGGCGACGGTGGTCGCGCTGGCCCTCACGGAGCACTTCGAGGCATTGCCCGCCGCGCTGGCGGCGTACGTGTCGGCGTACCTGCTCCTCCGCGACGGCTGACAGTGGACCTCGTGCCCGTCCGGGAACGCGGAGGACCCGCCTGACCTGCGTGCAGGTCAGGCGGGTCCCTCGCCTCCGGTGCCCTTGTCGTGTCGCCGGCTACCTCCCTGCGACCAGGTTGGACCTGGCCGATCTCGGACTGGTGCCGATCGCGTTGATGGCGACCACCTGGAACCGGTAGTTGCCGGTCTGCGGCAGGGTCATCACCAGCGAGCGGGCGGTCGAGGCGAGCACTGCCGACTGGGTCGTCTGCAGCACCGCGCCTGCGGCGCTCATCCGGAGGGCGAACACGCGGTACCCGGTGATGGCCGAGCCGCCGGTGTTGGCCGGCGCCGCCCAGTTGGCGGTCGCCGTGATCGCTCCTCCTGCCACTCCGGCCACCGCGGTCCCGATCGTGGGAGCTCCCGGCGCCGTCGCCGTGACCGCCGTCGGGGTGACCGTGTTGCTGGCTGCGGACAACGCACCCGGGCCGACGGCGTTGACCGCCCGCACCTGGAAGTTGTACGCGGTGCCGTTGGTCAGCGTGGTGACCACCGTGCTGGTCGCCGTGGCTGCGATGCCGGTGACAGTCCTGACCACCGTGGTCCCGGTCCTCACCACGACCTGGTACGACGTGATCGCCGAACCGCCGTTGTCGGCGGGGGCGGTCCACCGGACCGTGGCCGACGCGTTGCCGGCCGTGGCCGTCCCGATGGTCGGGGCTGCCGGTGCCGTCGTGGCGGCCTGCGGGGTCACCGTGTTGCTGGCCGCCGAGAGTGCTCCCACGCCCACGGCGTTGACCGCCCGGACCCGGAAGTTGTACCCGGTGCCGTTGGTCAGCCCGGTGACGACCGTGCTGGTCGCCGTCGGGGCGATGCCGGTCACCGTCCGGATCAGGGTGGTCCCCACCCGCACCTGCACGCGGTACGACGTGATCGCCGAGCCGCCGTCACTGGCGGGAGGCGTCCAGGTCACCGTGGCCGAGGCGTTGCCGGCCGTGGCGGTCCCGATGGTGGGTGCCCCCGGGACCGTGGTGACCACCGGAGCGGTGGGCGTCACCGTGTTGGAGGCCGCGGACAGGGCCCCGGGACCGAACTCGTTCACCGCCTGCACCTGGAAGGTGTAGGCCGTGCCGTTGACCAGGCCCGTGACGACCCGGCTGCCCGGCGCCGCGATGCCCGTCACCGTGACCACCGGGGTGGTCGCGCTCACGGTCGCCGGTGTGGCGACGATCGTGAAGCTGGTCGGTGCGGGACCACCGTTGGCCGCCGGGGCGGCGAAGGTGACCGTCGCCGAGGCGTTCCCTGCGACCGCCGTGGGAGCGGCCGGGGCCGCGGGCGTGAGCAGGGTGATGGTGGTGTCGGAGAACTGCAGCTTCTCGATGCCGCGCAGCGTGTCCGTCCCGTCGGTCGCCGCCCCCCGGGTGTGTGCCACCGTGATGCTGGTGGCCCCGAAGGTGACGTCGTAGTCCGCACGAGGACCGGAGAACAACGCGGTGTCGTCGCTGGCTCCCGTGCTGGGCAGCACCTCGCGGACCAGAACGATGTTGCCCGGGTCGACGGTCCCGTTGAAGACCGCCTCCTGCAGCGTCGTCGTGCTTCCCGTGAGGTAGGGGTTCTCCATGAGGTCGGTGGTACCGATCTCGGTCGAGGCGTCCGCCGGGTTGGTCCGGACGCTGAGCCTGACGTTGACGTAGGCATCGCCGTCGATGATGTCGTCGGCGCCCCGTCCCTCGATCAGGTCGTTGCCCGCACCACCCAGGAGGATGTTGCCGTCGCCCCACACGTTGGTGCCGCTGAGGATCGGGCAGTCGTTGGAGGCGGATGCCGCGACCACGGCGGTGCGCGGTGTGGCCAGCGGCGGCACCAGGTCGTCGAGACCGGAGATCCGGTCCAGGCCGTCCTGGTCGAGCGCGTCGCAGCCGATGAAGCCTCCGCCGCCCACGGCGCTGGGGACCACGTCGTCACCCCGCAGGATGTCGTCGAGCACCCCTCCCGAGAGGGCCTCGGCCTCGTTGAACTTGTCACGGACACCGACCTGCAGGATGTCCAGCGGTGCGATCGGCAGGGCCAGGTCGAGGTCCTGGGCGATCGGGTCGCCCTGACCGGGACTGCCGGCGATCTGCCAGTCGTAGCCGGAGGCGGCCGCCACCTTCTCGATGCCCGGACCGGCGACGCCGATGTCGTCGCCACCCTCCATGTCGTAGTCGTCATCGCCGCCCTGGCCGATGAGGACGTCCGAGCCCGGAGCCTGCGAGTCGTCGAGGAAGAAGAGGTTGCCGCTGTCACCCTGCATCAGGTCCGGCTGGTCACCGCCCTCTTCCCAGTCGTGGCCGCTGTCACCGAATGCTGCGTCGAGGCTCTGGCCCAGCATGATGAAGTCGTCACCGGCGCCACCGAAGGTCTCGTTGGCGTTGGCCCCACCGTTCGTGAAGTCCTTGCCGTTGCCACCCATGATGATGTCGAGACCGGGCCCGGCGTCGATCGCGTCGTTGCCCGGACCACCCTTGGGCACGTCGTCACCGGCGAGGTCGGTGATGATGTCGCTGCCCTCGCCACCGAGCGCCACGTCGGCTCCGCCACCGCCCTCGATGATGTCGTTGCCCAGGTTGCCCCAGAAGGTGTCGTTGTCGTTGCCGCCATAGATGCGGTCGACGTTGTTCGTCCCGTTGTAGACGCTCTGGCCGTTGATGCCGGGCGGGTCGACGGTGTTGCGTGCCCGGTACTGGATCGTGCCGTTGGGCTGGCGGATGAGCAGTGCCGTCTCGTCGCACTCCGTGGTCGGGTCGTTGGCGACCGTGTTCCCGAACTGCGTGAAGCCGGCCGGGGTCCCCGCGAGGTTCGCGAGCTGGAACTTGCAGTCCGACGTGGCGAAGACGTCCGCCTTGAGGGTGTGGGTTCCGTCCGTGTTGCGCTCGATCAGCTCGGCGAAGGAGTTCCCCTCGAGCTGGGCGCGCAGGTTCATGCCGGGCGTCCGGGCCAGGTAGTAGAGCCGGTCACCGTTCTGCAGGTCGGTCATCTGGTTCTCGAACACGTAGTTGAACGTCGTGCCGAGCAGGCCCCCGAAGGGAGTCGTCGTCTCGGCGAGGCCGCCGACCCAGAGGTCCACGTCGTCGAGACCGGTGATGGAGCGACTGCCGCTGTTCGCCCAGGCGTCCGTGCTGTTCATGAAGGCAGCAGCGTCCGCCGGGGTCTCGGTGTCGCCGAGCACCGGGTTGGCGAGCCGGGTCGCGGCGGCCCTTCGGGACTTCAGCGTCGCCGGGCCGTCGTTGTCGGCCGACTCGTCGACGGCCGTGGTCGGGTCGTCGACGAGGATCTGGTCAGGCCCGTCGACGTCCCTGAGGATCGTCGGGTGCAGGCCGTACGCCGCCACGAAGTTGACCAGTGACTCGGGGTGCTTGAGGTTCTCACCGAAGTCCACCCAGCTCGTGTAGGGCTTGAGCTGGCCGTCGTTCGTCCTGGCGAAGACGTCACGACGGAAGACGTTCAGCGGAGGCACGCCCTCGGACCGTGCTCGCGTCATGTTGATGCTGGCGAGGTCCAGGGGCAGGCCGAGCAGGTTGTTGCGCAGCGTGTCGGTCACGAACTCGTCGAGCTCGTTGCCGGTCTGGTCCGTCATGCCCATGACGATGCTGCCGGCCGCCTGAGCGGCGTTCAACGTGCCCGCACTCCCACCGTCCGTGTAGGCCGGGGGATTGAGGAAGCCGTCGAGCAGCGAGATGTCGTTGTCGCTACCGTCCGCGTTGCGACGCGAGATGGTCTCGGTCAGCATCGAGTGCCCGAACCGGTAGACCGCGTGGGCGAACTCCGCGCGCACGGCAGGGTTGAGGTCGGTCTGGGTGAAGGCGAAGGGCTCGAAGGGGTTGATCCCCGGCTGCACCTTGCGCGCAAACTCCTCGAAGACCAGGTGCTGGTACTCCATCTCGGTGACGAAGCGCGCCGCCTGGAACAGCCGCGAGCCGTTCCACCCGTCCGCCCCCGCCGTCGACTGCCACTCCGCGAGAGCGGCGACGCCACTGGCGGTGGTGTCGGTGGCGAGCGTGTTCTTGATGTCGTCGACCAGTCGGTCGTGCTCCGAGTGGAACACCTGGTGGATGGCGGTGAGCCCGATGTTCTCGTTCACGCGACCGTCGCCGGCGATGAAGTGCGCGTCGAGGAGCTCGTCGTCGTACGACCCGGCGGGCACGGTGACGTCGAGCTGCTCACCCGCGGTGGTGTTGCTGTCCGGCCCGACGGCCAGTGCGGCAGCCGTGGGCTCGGCGCTGTGCGCGATGTCGGTGAGGAACGGCGTGTCGAAGTACTTCACGTCGCTCGGCACCGGGACCGGTGACGCGGTGTCGCCCTCCACGAGACCCGAGTCGGTGACGTACTGCGGCAGGCCGCGGGCCGGTCCGGGGACGAAGTTGCCGTAGGCGTCCACGGCGAGCATCGGGACGTTGAGCACGTCCTTGTCGGTGAGCTGCAGGCCGAGGAGGGTCGCGGCCTGCTCCTTCGTCGAGGCCCAGGTGGCCATGCCGGAGTCGACACCGGCCACCGCGTCAGCGGCGAGCACGCCACCCAGCATCTTGCCGGTGGGGACCGGTCGTCCCGCAGCGTTGGGGGTGTACTCCCGCAGGAACGCCTGGTGGGACGCGTGCGAGGTGTAGGTCTGGCTCTGGTCCACCCACGGCGAGTCGGTGTTGTCGGCGTTCTGGACGTCGTCAGGGGTGCCCATGACGCCGTCCGCGCCGGGCTGGTTCTTCGCCCGGGTGAGGACCATGAAGCGCAGGTTGGGGTTCAGGTCGTCAACGGTGCCGAACCTGTGGTCCTTGCCGGCCACCAGCGGGTCGTCGTCCTTGAGCGGGACGAAGACCGTGCCGCCGCCCTTGACCGTCTGGTCGACGCCGTGGTCGAAGAACTGGCCGAACAGCGTGAACAGCGAGTTGTACGGCGGGGACAGGCCCACGTCCGTGGTCACGTTGGGGATGAAGAGCGTCTCGAAGGACGGTGTGCAGTCCGTCGGGACGGCAGCGATCGGGGGGTCGGCCAGCGGGTCCGGGTCCGTCGTGCACGGTACGACGCCCGGGTTGCCCTGGGTGCGCACCGGGAAACCCGCCGCGGCGATAGCGGCCGGGTTCGTCGACGTCTGGTCGACGATCAGGTTGCTCACCGTGCGGGGCTGGGTGTCGAAGACGTTGCCCGTCTTCTGGGTGTACGACGTGCTCCCACCTCCGAAGGCGGCCGGCGCGTCCTCGGCCGGCTTGAAGACGGGTGCGGCGAGCCGCGGGAACTCCTCGTCCGCGGCGCCGCTGCGCTCCTTGCCGGCGACCAGGTTGTTGCACGACCCGTCGACGGTGCGCAGGCCGAAGGACACCAGCGGGCTGGCGAGCTGGGAGCGCAGGGCCCCACAGGCGCCGGTCGCCGGCGTGGTGTCGGCGACGTGCTTCTCGGCGATCTTGATCTGCTTGAGGATGAAGGCGAGGTCGGAGGGCGACACCGTGAAGCCCTGTCCGACCTCCGCGGCGGCGGCGTCAGCCGCCGGCGCGAGGGTGACGGGCAGGATGAACGACGCCGGGATGGCCAGGACGGCTCCCACCGACACCCACCTGCGCAAGCGACCACTCCCTGACCGCCGCCGGGGTGGGCCTCCCGCACCGGACCGTCTGGGGTCTGGTTCCGAGACAGGCGCGTTGCGCAGGATCCGACTCATGAGGCACCACCTTGAGAGAGGACGTGAGGCTCACAAGGTCCACCTCCCCGCTTGCTGTCCGCTTGGGGTGGTGTCCGGGCTCAGCCCCGGGCGGCCTCCGGGAACGCCTCGCCGAGCAGGCGCGCCGAGGCCTCCACCTCCGGCGGCACGTCGACGTGCCCGATGAAGCCGGTGCCGCGCGGTCCGTAGCCCCGCTCGTCGTCGCGCAGCCGCCGCAGCTCTCCGAGGACCAGGTCCACGAAGCGGTCCATGCCCCACGCGCGGTGTCCCGCGTCGTCGTACCCGCCGTCGGGACGCACGACGGGCACGAAGGGCGCGCGGCTCGAGATCGTCACGTCGCGACCGGCCAGCGCGCGGAGGAAGGACTCGTGCGTCCGGCGCTGCATCGTCGGGTCCTGGACCACCACCGCGTGGCCGTCGGGGAGGAGTGGTGCGGTGAGGCTGGCGTTCTCTCCGCAGTGCGCCGACGCCTCCTCGAGGGTGATCCGTCCGGCGTCGACACCGTGGCGGGACACCAGCAGTGCGGCGAGCACCGCGGCCTCCGACGAGCCGTCGTCGGCGATGCCCCACGACCGGACGGCGGCGAAGAGGGTGGGGGTCGAGTGGCCCCGCCCGCCCGTGACGACGAGCCGGGCCCGCGGGTGCTCGGCCATCAGGTCGGCCGCCACGTCGAGGGAGCGCAGCACGGCACTGCCGCACAGCACCACGACGTCGGGGAGGGCCTCCGGGTCGCGACGGGCCAGCCAGGCGGACGCGACGCCGAGCGCGTCGAGCGACGTCCGGGACGGAGCGGCGATCAGTCGCCCCAGCCGAGCGGGTAGACCTCGAAGGGCGCGGCGAACGCGACCCCGAGGCCCTGGCCCGTCTGGCGGGCCATGCCCTCGAGGAACTCGCGGGGGTCGAAGTGCTCCCAGCCCAGGCCGTCGATGTAGGCGCGGTGGGCCTCCAGGGAGGCCACTCCGGCGTCGAAGGTCCCGGTCGTGTCCACCGCGTGCCGGGCCTCGGGCGAGCCGAAGGCCCACACCGCGCGGACGCCGCCCCAGGGCTCGAGGGCACCGTCGAGCTGCTCGGGGAAGATCCACCGGTTGCCGGAGTCCCTGGCCGCGTCGAGCACGCCGCGACCGACGGCAATGTGGTCGGCCTGGTTGAGCGACTGCCCGCCCCACGTGTCCCGGAAGTTGCCGGTGACCACGACGTCGGGACGGTGCCGGCGGATCACCTCCGCCAGGGTGCGCCGCAGCGGTACGCCGTACTCCAGGATGCCGTCGGGCAGGCCCAGGAACTCCACGGTCGAGACCCCCACGAGGCGCGCGGACTCGACCTGCTCGGCCTCGCGGACCGACCGGCACTCGTCGGGATGCATCCCGTCGATGCCGGCCTCGCCGCTGGTCACCATGCAGTAGGCGACCTCCTTGCCCTGCCCGGTCCAGCGGGCGACAGCGGCCGCGGCACCGAACTCCAGGTCGTCGGGGTGCGCCACGATGCACAGCGCGCGTTGCCAGTCCTCGGGGAGCTGCTCGACGTCGGTCATGCGTCGAGCATGGCACTCAAACCGGTGGCGGGCGACCGGCCCGACGCGGTCAGATGGGCGCATGGAGATCCAGCAGCTCGACGTGCACGACGACGCCGCGACCCGCGCGTTCCACGACGTCGAGCAGGCGGTGGCCCGCCACGACCGTCCGCACGCCGTCACCCGCACGTACGACGCGCTCCTCAACACGTGGCGCAACCCCAGCGCCTACCGCCGCTACCTCCCGCTCGTCGCGGTCGTCGACGGGGAGGTGGTGGGGTCCGCGGACCTCGGGTTCTCGCTCCAGGACAACACCCACCTCGCGGACCTGGAGATCTCGGTGCTGCCCGCGCACCGCCGTCGCGGGGTGGGTCGCGCCCTGCACGAGGGGGCCAGCCGGCTCCGGGGAGCGGAGGGGCGCACGAGCGCCTGCGGCGAGGTGTACGCCGTCCCGGGTGTGGACTCGCCGGGGCTCGCGTTCGCCACCGGGCTGGGCTACCGGAGCATGCACGAGGAGGACCACCTGCTGCTCCCGCTGCCCGCGACCCCGCCGGCGGTGGACCCCGGCGGCTACGAGATCGTCACCTGGCGCGACCGGTGCCCCGACGAGCACGTCGACGCCTACTGCGAGATGCGGACCCGGATGAACCACGACGTGCCGGTCGGCGAGCTCGACCTCGAGCCGGTGGACATGACCGTCGAGCGGCTGCGGGTGGGGGAGGAGCGCACCGGACGCTCCTACTCCTCGATCGTCGCGGCGGCCCGGCGGCGCGAGGACGGCGTGTTCGGCGGCTACTCGCTCACCTACCTCGGCCACGGGACCGACCACGCCATCCAGGACGACACGCTGGTGATGCCCGAGCACCGCGGCCGCCACCTCGGCGCGGCCCTCAAGGCAGCGACGCTCCGGATCGTGCTGGCCGAGCACCCCGAGCGCGTGGCGATCCACACCTGGACCGACCCCGACAACCACGCGATGTACCGCACCAACACCGCCTTCGGCTACCGCGCCGTCGAGCGGATGCACGAGATGCAGCTCTCGGACGGCAATGTGTAGTGAAATGATTGACTTGATCATCTAAAGTACGAGGCATGACGAGTGCCTCCCTCAGCCGCCGCGGCTTCCTCACGCTCACCTCGGCGGCCGCTGCCGTCGCCGTGGCGCGTCCCTCGCTGGCCGTGGCACGACCGGCCCCATCCTCAAGCCGATCCCGCCCGCGTGGTTCGTGCCGTTCGGCACCAACGCGGAGATGCGCTGGGAGTCGGTCGACCCGCGCCGCTACCGCACCACGCAGGAGCGCCTCTTCGTGCGCAACCACACGTCGACGCCGACGATCGACGCGTCGTCGTACCGGTTGCGGATCTTCGGCGACGGCCTCGCGACCCCGCGCGCGGAGGGCGGGGCGGTGTCGATCTCCCTGGCCGAGCTGAAGACCCTGCCGCAGGCGTCGCTCACCGCGGTGCACGAGTGCACCGGCAACGGCCGCCGCTTCTTCGCCGCACAGCAGGGGCAGCCCGCCGCCGGCACGCCGTGGTCGCTCGGCTCCGTCGGGACCGTCCGGTGGGACGGCGTGTGGCTGCGCGACGTGCTCGCGGCCGTCGGGCTGGACCCGCGGGCGCTCACGATCCAGGCGACGGGCCTCGACGACCCCTACGTCACCGGGGGAGTGGACCACGGCCGTGTACGCCGACCGTTCCCGGTCACCAAGGCGCTCGACGACGCGCTCCTGGCGTGGGGCGTCGACGGTGACCCGCTGCTCCCCGACCACGGCTTCCCGCTGCGACTCGTGCTCCCGGGATGGGTGGGGATCGCCAGCATCAAGTGGCTCGGTTCCCTCGAGGTCTCCACCACGGAGCTCACCTCGCCCTGGAACACGAAGTGGTACCGGATGACCGGCGGTGACTTCCCGGCCGACGCGCCCCCGCTCGACGTCAACCCGGTGCGCTCCGCCTGGGAGCTCGCCTGGGATGCGACCCTGCCGGCCGAGCCCGTGCGGTTGACCGGGCGCTCGTGGAGCGGCGCGGCACCCGTCCGTCGGGTCGACGTGAGCCTCGACGGCGGCCGGTCGTGGCGACCTGCGGTCCTCGACCGCGCCGGACGGCAGGACCAGGGCTGGACCCGGTGGTCGATCCAGTGGGCCCGTCCCCGTCCGGGCAGCCACGAGCTGCTCGCTCGCGCCATCGACGCGGCCGGCCGCACGCAGCCGCTCGTCGCGGCGTACAACGACAACGGCTACTTCTTCGACGCGGTGGTGCGCCACCCGGTGCGGGTGGCCTGACCCCGGTCAGGACCAGCAGCGCGACCAGCTGCCCCGACCGGTCCGCTCGGCGCGGGCCTCGACGCGGCGGTACTCCCGCGTGCGGGCAAAGGGGTTGCCCTGGTAGACGTACGTCGTCGCGAGCCCGGCACGGACCTGCGCCTTGCCGACGTCGCGGCCGGCGCGAGCGACGTACCGCAGCCAGCGCCCGTAGCGGTCCCGGTCCGCCTGGCTGGCGTCGGAGACGAGCACGACGCGTGAGCCGACCGGCGCCAGGCGGGACATCCGTGCCGAGGCGTCAGCGCCGCCGCACTCGCGCTGGCCGTGGACCTCGGGGGTGTCGATGCCCAGGATGCGTACGTCGCGCACCCCGACGCCGCGTACGCGGACCTTGAGGGTGTCGCCGTCGGTGACCTTGACGACCACGCCGGCGTGCCGCTGGACGGGACCGCTGCTGACGGAGCCGCCGGTGTCACTCGTCTCCGTCGCGGTAGGTGTCGGGGTAGGCGTCGGGCTGGTCGTCTGCCCCACGAGAGGCACCGGCGCGGACCCCGTGCACGGGCAGGGGTTCGACTCGCAGGCCAGTCCGTCGCCCTCCGCGTCGAGACGGTGCGGGTCGCCCGGCCCGGCCGCCAGGAAGAACGCCTGTGCCTCGGCCTGGGTGGCGAAGTCCGTGCAGTCCTTGTCGACGAACGCCTGCGCGGGCACGACGCTCCCGGCAAGCGTCGACAGCGTGACGGCGAGCAGCAGGGTGAGGGTGGTGGGCAGGCGGCTCATGGGTCGAATGCTCACCCGGTCGGGGTGCCTGCGTCCGGCGAACCCGCAAGTTGCTCAGCGCTGCTCCCCGGTCAGGAGTCGCTCTCCTGGGCTTCCTTGGCTGCTGCCTTGATGTCGTCGGCCTCGACCTTGGCGATGGTGGACTCGACGATGGCCTCGGCCCGCTCGAGCGCTCGTCGGATCTTGACCTCGCCGGGGTCGGAGACCAGCGCGAGCAGGCCGGAGTGCCCGGGTGGGATGGCGTTCTCGAGCTGCTGCTCCAGCTCGCCGTGGTGGTGGCGCTGGCGCAGCTTGCCGGCGAGCGCACCGGCGGAGCCGACGACCGCGGCGCTGCCGAGGATCGAGGGTGGGAAGATGACGCCTAGCGCGATGCCGCCGACCACGCCCCACTTGAGCCCGGACTTCGTGCTGTGGTCGGTGGCCTTCTGGATCTCCAGCGTGCCGTCGGTGGAGCGGTTGACCACGATGACGCCCTCGATCTCGACGGTGCGGCCGTCCTCGACGGACTTGAGGGCCTCGTACGCCTCCCACGCGGTGCTGGTGTCGCTGAAGTCGGCGACGAGGAGGGTGTAGGCACCGTCGGAGACGGCGGCAGCCTTCATCTCCCGGTCGGGGGTGTTGCTGTCGTCTGACATGGGCGCTCCTTGTTGGTGGGGCCTTCACTGTCGAACGACAGGACCTCGACGGCCTCACCCGGTCCGGGTGGGGCGGTCGCCTGCGAGCTCGTCAGTGGTCGGGTGGCGCCGTGGTCGAGGAGTGCCTGGGGGCTTGTGCGGCGACAAGCTCCGACCCACGACCTGCGCTCCACCTGCGCCTCGCCCACATCGAGCACGGCGCCCCGCCGACGGTTCTCCCCGCCATGTGGGGGCACGCCTCCGTCGCCGTCACGCTGGACCGATATGGTCCCTCTACCCGGGCGACGCGCACGTCTACGTCGACCGGCTCGGAGAGGTCGCGCTCGCCACCCGTGCGGACTGTCGGCGGACCGACGACGTGTCGACCACTCCGACTGGACCCGAAGGGGACGCTCAGGACGGCGTCCGACCTGCGGGACAGTGAACGCGGGGCGGTAGCTCAGTCGGTCAGAGCAGAGGACTCATAATCCTTGGGTCGTGGGTTCGAGCCCCACCCGCCCTACGACGGTCCGTGTCCTACGGCGCGGACCCCAGCCACCGCTCGCGGTAGGCCCTGATCCCGGCTCGCGCCCGGTCCAGCGCGGTGGCGAGGCGAGGCAGCAGCGGCGCGGCCCCGGCGGTCGTACCGGCGTCGCCGAGGGCCTCGAGCTCCCGCGCCAGGGCGACCACCTCGACGGCGCCGAGGTTGGCCGCGCCGCCCGCGAGCTTGTGCGCGTGGGCACGCAGCGCGTCGGGGTCCCGCGCCTCGACCGCACAGCGGAGGTCGTCGGCCGCCGACGCGGTGGTCTCCTCGAACCGCCCGGTCACCCGCTCGAGGTACGACGTGTCGTCGGGGTCCATGTCGCGCAGCAGGTCGAGGCGGGCGAGGTCGAGCGCTCCCTCGCCGGCGAACCAGTGGGCCAGGGTGCGCGTGAGGTGCTCGAGGTCGACCGGCTTGGTGAGGAAGTCGTCCATGCCCGCGGCCAGGCACCGCTCGCGCTCCCCGGCGACGACGTTGGCGGTCATCGCGATCACCAGCGTCCGCTCCCCGTCGCCCTCGCGTGCCCGCAGGGCCCGGGTGGCCGCGTAGCCGTCCATCCGCGGCATCTGCACGTCCATGAGCACCAGGTCGTACGACGCGTCGTCCAGCGCCGCGAGCGCCGCGAGCCCGTCCTCGGCGGTGTCCGCCGCGTGACCGAGAGCGGTGAGCATGCCGGTGGCGACGAGCTGGTTCACCCGGTTGTCCTCGACGACGAGCACCCGCAGCGGGGCCACCGGCACCGACGGCTCCGGGGCGACCGCCCCGGCGAGGGTGACCGGGTCCGCCCCGGACGCGGGGCGGAAGATCCCGGTGAACCAGAAGCTGCTCCCTCTGCCCGCGGTGCTCGTGTAACCCACGTCGCCGCCCATGGCCTGGGCCAGCTCCCGCGAGATGGCGAGCCCCAGCCCCGTCCCGCCGAACATCCGGGTGGTCGAGGAGTCGGCCTGGCGGAAGGGCGCGAAGACGTCGGTCGTGGAGGTGTCGATGCCGATGCCGGTGTCGTCGACGCGGACCGTGAGGCGCCACAGATCGCCGAGCCGGTGTGCTCGCACCGTCACGTGGACGCTCCCGCGCTCGGTGAACTTCACGGCGTTCGTCACGAGGTTGGCGAAGACCTGGCTCACCTTGGTGGGGTCGCCGCGGAGCACATCCGGTGCGCTCGCGTCGTACGTGAGGGAGAAGTCCAGGCCCTTGGCGGCGGCGACGCCCCCGATCGGTCCGGCCACCTGGTCGAGCACGGCCCGCAGGTCGAAGTCGATCTGCTCGAGCACCACGCGCCCGGCCTCGATCTTGCTGAAGTCGAGGATGTCGTTGATGAGCGAGAGCAACAGCTGCCCCGACGTGCGGATGCCGTCGGCGAGCCGGCGCTGCTCGGGATCGAGCCGGGTCCGGAGCAGCAGGTCGTCGAGGCCGAGCACCCCGTTGAGGGGGGTCCGGATCTCGTGGCTGACCGTCGCCAGGAAGTCCGACTTCTGCTGGGAGGCCGCCATCGCGGCGTCGCGGGCCTCGGCCAGCGAGAGCTCGGCCAGCTCGCGGGCCAGCACGTGCTCGAGCTGCTGGACGACGTGGGCGACCATCCCCTCGATCAGCTCGAACTGCTCCAGCGGGGGCGTCGCGGTCATCACCCCGACGGCGTGCACCCGACCCAGGTGCTTGATCGGGAAGGCCAGGGAGACACGGTCCTCGTCCCACTCCGGTACGCCGCTGCGCGCCGCTCGCGTCGCCACGGCCAGCTCCCGGGTGGCCCGCTCGGGATGGGCCTCGTCGTCGGCGACCTCGTGCTCCCGCTCGTCGGCGACGGGGTGCAGGCGGGTGAGGGTGCCGCCCTGCACCAGGAAGGCGACCGCGCGCTCCCAGTCGTCCATCAGGAGCAGCAGGTCCCGGCCGCGGCCCAGGATCTGCACGAGGCTGTTGGCGTCGTTGGCCGCGCTGGCCACGCCCTGGAGCAGGTCGTACTGCGACACCTTCTCGGCGAGCTCGGCACGCGCCTGGGTGAGCTCGGTGAGGGTCGCCCGCCGCTGCGAGTAGTCACTGACCCGGTGCAGCACACCGGTCAGGGTGCCGTCCGCGGCGTGCACGGCGCTCTCCCGCACGAGCACCCACAGCGTGCTGCCGTCCCGTCGTACCCACTGGCACTCGACGTCCGTCGGGTTGAAATGGCCCTCCCGGAGCGCGGCGAGGTGCGTCCGGAACTGGGCCCGGCCCTCGTCGTCGAGCGTGTCGAGGATCGACAGCGACCCGACCTCGGCCGGGTCGATCCCGACGAGCCCGGCGACGGCGGCGTTCGCGTAGATGGTCCGGCCCTCGAGGTCGAAGACCCAGATGCCGTCCGGGGACTCCTCGACGATGCTGCGGTACCACGCGTCGTCGATGCCGTTCCCCTCGTCCGCCACCCCTGCACTCTAGGAGGGCCGGGTCACGACGTCAGGCTTCCCCCGCGATGAGGTACGTGTCGTCCTGCCGGACCAGCTGCAAGGACACGTCGTCGGTGTTCTGGCCGCCGTCCTGCATGACGTAGTCCACGGTGTAGGTCACCGTGAGCGACTCGGGGTCCGCGCTGATGTCGCGCGGCGTCGCGGACTCGACGGTCCCCCAGAAGCCCGAGTAGCCCTCGAAGCCGTTGCTGGCCGCCTGGAACTCCGGCGTCAGCATCTCGAAGGTCGCCTCCGGGTCCGAGGTGACGGTGGAGAGGTAGGTGGTGATGAACTCGGTCATCTCGCGCTGGGTCGCCGGCCGGGTCGCCTCCTCGGTCGGCGTCTCCTGCGACGGCTCCTGCGTCGGCTCCTGCGACCCCGTCGTCTCCGAGGGGGACGGGTCGGTGCCGGCGGTCGGCTGCTCGGGATCGTCCTGGAGCGCGGCGACCACGAGGATCCCCACCAGGACCGCGGCCGCCAGGGCGACGAGCCAGGGGAGCGGAGAGCGGCGGCGTCGGGCCGACCGGGGCGTGGGCGCGATCGTGGTGGTCCGGGTCGTCGGGCGTGCGGCCGTCGCCGCGGAGTCCTCGGACGCAGGGGGGACGGGCGCGGGGACGGGGACGGGCACCACCTGCGTCGGCGTCTCACCGCGGCGCAGGGCGTCGAGGTGGTCCCGGACCTGGACCATGGTCCAGCGCTGGGCGGGGTCGCGGACCATCGTGTGCTCGAGCACGGTGGCCATCGGTCCGGCGTCGTCGAGACGCGGCGGGTCCTCGTGCACGATCTTGTAGAGCCCGCCGATGAGGTTCTCGCCCACGTCGTACGGCGGTCGCCCGGCCAGGGCGTGGAAGAGCGTCGCCCCGAGGGACCAGACGTCGCTCGCGGCCGTCGCGGTCGACCCGGAGGCCACCTCGGGGGCGAGGTAGGCGGGGGAGCCCGTCACGAGACCGGTCTGGGTGAGGCTCGCATCGGCCTGGGCGCGCGCGATGCCGAAGTCGGTCAGCTTGGCCTGGCCCGCGGCGGTCACCAGGATGTTCGAGGGCTTCACGTCCCGGTGCACGACGTCGTGGGCGTGCGCCTCCGCGAGGGCGTCGGCCGCCTGCCACATCAACGACGCCGCGTCGGCGTGCCCGAGACGCCCCACCCGCCGGATCCGCTGCGCCAGGGTCTCGCCCTCGACGTACTCCATGACGAGCCACTGGTGGTCGTCCTCGACGACGAGGTCGTAGACGCCCACGACGTGGGGATGGTTGAGCATCGCGGCCAGTCGAGCCTCGCGCTCGGCACGGGCGAGGTCGGGAGCGTCGGCCCCGGGGATCATCCCGATCCGCTTGAGGGCCACGGGTCGCCCGAGCACCTCGTCGCGACCGAGGTGGACGGCACCGGTGCCGCCACGACCGATCTCGCGCTCGAGGGTGTACCTGCCTGCGATCACGTCATGCCTTCCATCAGGGGAGATCACACATGCTAGGTGGGGACGCCGTCTGGCAGGCTAGGTGTGAACCCCCACCGGAAGGACCCCACGTGTCGACCCCGAACGTCCTCGACGAGCTGGCCTGGCGAGGACTCGTCGCCCACTCGACCGACATCGACGCCCTGCGCGAGGCGCTGGGTGAGGGGAGCGTCCGGTTCTACGTCGGCTTCGACCCGACGGCGCCCAGCCTGCACATGGGCAACCTCGTCCAGCTCGTCACCGCGCGCCGGCTCCAGGACGCCGGCCACACGCCGTACATCCTCGTGGGCGGCGCCACCGGCATGATCGGCGACCCGAAGGACTCGGGGGAGCGCACGCTCAACAGCCTGGACACCGTCAAGGACTGGACCGAGCGGGTCCGCACCCAGGTCTCGGGCTTCGTCTCGTTCGACGGGCCCAACGCGGCGACCGTCGTCAACAACTACGACTGGACGGCCTCGCTGTCGGTCATCGACTTCCTGCGAGACATCGGCAAGCACTTCCCGGTCAACCGGATGCTGGCGCGCGACACCGTCAAGCGCCGTCTGGACTCGGGGATCAGCTACACCGAGTTCTCCTACGTCCTGCTGCAGTCGATGGACTTCATGGCGCTCAACCGCGACCACGGGGTGACGCTCCAGTTCGGAGGGTCCGACCAGTGGGGCAACATCACCGGAGGAGCCGAGCTGATCCGGCGCGCCACCGGCAACCAGGCGCACGCCTTCGCGACGCCCCTGGTCACCAAGGCCGACGGCACCAAGTACGGCAAGACCGAGGGCGGTGCCTTGTGGCTCGACGCAGAGATGATGTCGCCCTACGCCTTCCACCAGTTCTGGCTCAACGTCGAGGACGAGAAGGTCGCGGAGATGCTGCGCATCTTCACCTTCCTGTCCCGCGACGAGATCGAGGAGCTGGAGAAGCAGACGGCCGACGAGCCGTGGAAGCGGGCCGCCCAGCGCCGCCTCGCCGACGAGGTGACCACGCTGGTCCACGGGGCGGAGGAGACCGAGCAGGCCAAGGCCGCAGCCGCCGCGCTCTTCGGCGGGGGAGACCTGCACTCGATCAGTACGTCGACCCTTGCGGCCGCCGTGCGCGAAGCCGGGAGTGCGTCGGTGTCCCGTGCGGCCATGCCCACCGTCGTCGACCTGTTCGTCGAGGCCGGCCTGGCCAAGAGCAAGGGCGAAGCCCGTCGCACCGTCTCGGAGGGCGGCGCCTACCTCAACAACGAGCGCGTCGAGGACCCGGACCGGGTGCCGTCGGAGGCCGACCTGCTGGGCGGTACGTGGCTCGTGCTGCGCCGCGGCAAGAAGAACTTCGCGGGCGTCGAGGTGGTCTGAGGGGCCTGCAGCACCGGTCCTGACGGGCGCGACACGCACGTGTCCACGCCCAAAAGGGCCTCTGACCTGCGGAAACGTGATTGTGCGCCCCGTCACACGGTTTCGATTTGCGCGATCGTGGGGTCCGGTCTAATGTTCTGTTCGTCGCCAGGGAGCGGCGGGGAGCAAGGCCAGAAGGCCGGGCTTCCGGCCCCGGGCAGACCGACCGCACCACCTCGATCGAGGCGGCTCCGCACTGAGTGCAGAGCAAACCAGATCGTAACGCTGCGGACAGGCGGGAAAAGCCAGCGATTTGCATCGCCGGAAATACACCGCCTAATGTTGGACAAGCCACCGCAGCTCGTAGCCAGTTGGTTGCAGCACGGTAATGCGTCTGATGTTTGAGAACTCAACAGTGTGTCATAGTCGACGAATTAGTTTGTTATGCCCCGTCACCATRGCTTTTGAAGTTGTGGTGGTGGTTTCTTTGGTTAACGATAATTTCTGACATATTTGTCAGTGATTGTTCGATGCTAGGGGATGTGGCTCTCTTTTCCTAGCTTTTGAAGTTGTGGTGGTGGTTTCTTTGGTTAACGATAATTTCTGACATATTTGTCAGTGATTGTTCGATGCTAGGGGATGTGGCTCTCTTTTCCTGTGCTGGCCTTTGGGTTGGTGTGGGGTTTGTTTTTCGATGGAGAGTTTGATCCTGGCTCAGGACGAACGCTGGCGGCGTGCTTAACACATGCAAGTCGAGCGGAAAGGCCACTTCGGTGGTACTCGAGCGGCGAACGGGTGAGTAACACGTGAGTAATCTGCCCCYCACTTTGGGATAGCCACCGGAAACGGTGATTAATACCGGATATGACCCTTGACTGCATGGTTGTGGGTGGAAAGTTTTTCGGTGGGGGATGTGCTCGCGGCCTATCAGCTTGATGGTGGGGTAATGGCCTACCATGGCTTCGACGGGTAGCCGGCCTGAGAGGGTGACCGGCCACACTGGGACTGAGACACGGCCCAGACTCCTACGGGAGGCAGCAGTGGGGAATATTGGACAATGGGCGGAAGCCTGATCCAGCAACGCCGCGTGAGGGATGACGGCCTTCGGGTTGTAAACCTCTTTCAGTACCGACGAAGCGAAAGTGACGGTAGGTACAGAAGAAGCACCGGCCAACTACGTGCCAGCAGCCGCGGTAATACGTAGGGTGCGAGCGTTGTCCGGAATTATTGGGCGTAAAGGGCTCGTAGGCGGTTTGTCGCGTCGGGAGTGAAAACACTGGGCTTAACTCAGTGCTTGCTTCCGATACGGGCAGACTAGAGGTATGCAGGGGAGAACGGAATTCCTGGTGTAGCGGTGAAATGCGCAGATATCAGGAGGAACACCGGTGGCGAAGGCGGTTCTCTGGGCATTACCTGACGCTGAGGAGCGAAAGTGTGGGGAGCGAACAGGATTAGATACCCTGGTAGTCCACACCGTAAACGTTGGGCGCTAGGTGTGGGGTCCATTCCACGGATTCCGTGCCGCAGCTAACGCATTAAGCGCCCCGCCTGGGGAGTACGGCCGCAAGGCTAAAACTCAAAGGAATTGACGGGGGCCCGCACAAGCGGCGGAGCATGCGGATTAATTCGATGCAACGCGAAGAACCTTACCTGGGTTTGACATACACCGGAAAGCCTCAGAGATGAGGCCCCTTTTGTCGGTGTACAGGTGGTGCATGGCTGTCGTCAGCTCGTGTCGTGAGATGTTGGGTTAAGTCCCGCAACGAGCGCAACCCTCGTCCTATGTTGCCAGCACGTCATGGTGGGGACTCATAGGAGACTGCCGGGGTCAACTCGGAGGAAGGTGGGGATGACGTCAAGTCATCATGCCCCTTATGTCCAGGGCTTCACGCATGCTACAATGGCCGGTACAAAGGGCTGCGATGCCGTAAGGCGGAGCGAATCCCAAAAAGCCGGTCTCAGTTCGGATTGGGGTCTGCAACTCGACCCCATGAAGTCGGAGTCGCTAGTAATCGCAGATCAGCAACGCTGCGGTGAATACGTTCCCGGGCCTTGTACACACCGCCCGTCACGTCATGAAAGTCGGCAACACCCGAAGCCGGTGGCCCAACCCTTGTGGAGGGAGCCGTCGAAGGTGGGGCTGGCGATTAGGACGAAGTCGTAACAAGGTAGCCGTACCGGAAGGTGCGGCTGGATCACCTCCTTTCTAAGGAGCACACACCCTGACTGGCAGCGAATGTCTGTCCAGCGTTGGTGGTGTCTCACTAGTGGAATCGTCGATGATGCTTGGCCTTCAYGGGCCGGGTCTGGCTAGTACTACTCCAGCTTGCTGGGGCGTGGAACGTTGGGTCTGGTTGGTGGGGGTTGGGTTGGCACACTGTTGGGTCCTGAAGCATCAGGCCTCCCGCTCKAGCGCTTCGGCGTGTGTGGTGGKGGAGTGGTGGTTCTGGTTCCTCCCTTTGCCCTGCTTGTCACCTGTTGGTGGCGTGTGGGGGGTTGGTGGGGTTGTTGTTTGAGATCTGCATAGTGGACGCGAGCATTAATTAATCTTTTGTAGTGATTTGTTTTGACGTTGTTGAGACAAGCTATGAAGGGCACATGGTGGATGCCTTGGCATCAAGAGCCGATGAAGGACGTAGGAGCCTGCGATAAGCCCTGGGGAGTTGGCAACCGAGCTGTGATCCGGGGGTGTCCGAATGGGGAAACCCAGCTGGAGTCATGTCCAGTTACCCACATCTGAACACATAGGGTGTGTGGAGGGAACGTCGGGAAGTGAAACATCTCAGTACCGACAGGAAGAGAAAACAAAAGTGATTCCGAGAGTAGTGGCGAGCGAAATCGGATGAGGCCAAACCTCGTACGTGTGATACCCGGCAGGGGTTGCGTATGGGGGGTTGTGGGGCCGCTTGGCAGGTGCTGCCGTACCTGCACGGAGTAAGAAACTTGTGTGGAAGTTGAAGCCGGTTGGAAAGCCGGGCCGTAGAGGGTGATAGCCCCGTAGACGTAAAACACAAGCTCCGTAGCGTTACCCCAAGTAACACGGAACCCCTGAAATTCCGTGTGAATCTGGCGGGACCACCCGTTAAGCCTAAATACTCCTTGATGACCGATAGCGGACAAGTACCGTGAGGGAAAGGTGAAAAGTACCCCTGGCGGGGAGTGAAATAGTACCTGAAACCGTGTGCCTACAATCCGTCGGAGCCTGTAAGGGTGACGGCGTGCCTTTTGAAGAATGAGCCTGCGAGTTTGCGGTGTGTTGCGAGGTTAACCCGTGTGGGGAAGCCGTAGCGAAAGCGAGTCCGAATAGGGCGATTCAGTAGCGCGCTCAAGACCCGAAGCGAAGTGATCTATCCATGGGCAGGTTGAAGCGTCGGTAAGACGACGTGGAGGACCGAACCCACTTAGGTTGAAAACTGAGGGGATGACCTGTGGATAGGGGTGAAAGGCCAATCAAACTTCGTGATAGCTGGTTCTCCCCGAAATGCATTTAGGTGCAGCGTTGCGTGTTTCTTGCCGGAGGTAGAGCACTGGATAGCCGATGGGCCCGACCAGGTTACTGACGTTAGCCAAACTCCGAATGCCGGTAAGTGAGAGCGCAGCAGTGAGACTGCGGGGGATAAGCTCCGTAGTCGAGAGGGAAACAGCCCAGACCATCAGCTAAGGCCCCTAAGCGGTGACTAAGTGGAAAAGGATGTGGAGTCGCAGTGACAACCAGGAGGTTGGCTTGGAAGCAGCCACCCTTGAAAGAGTGCGTAATAGCTCACTGGTCAAGTGATTCCGCGCCGACAATGTAGCGGGGCTCAAGTCATCCGCCGAAGCTATGGCATTCACGCGTGTATCTAGCATCGACTTGATCGGTGTTCAGGTGTGTGGATGGGTAGGGGAGCGTCGTGTGGGCAGTGAAGCGCCGGAGTGATCCAGGTGTGGAGGCCACACGAGTGAGAATGCAGGCATGAGTAGCGAATGACGTGTGAGAAACACGTCCGCCGAATGATCAAGGGTTCCAGGGTCAAGCTAATCTGCCCTGGGTAAGTCGGGACCTAAGGCGAGGCCGACAGGCGTAGTCGATGGACAACGGGTTGATATTCCCGTACCGGCAAAGTAGCGCCCATGACGAACCCGGTGATGCTAACCACCCTAAGCCAGGTTGACCGACCCTTCGGGGAAGGCGATCTGGTGGAGCGTGGGACCCGATCTGGTAGTAGTCAAGCGATGGGGTGACGCAGGAAGGTAGCCCAGCCGTGGCGATGGTAGTCCACGGGTAAGCATGTAGGACGGGATCTAGGCAAATCCGGATTCCATATGTCTGAGATGTGACACGGAGCCGTTAGGTGAAGTGGGTGATCCTATGCTGTCGAGAAAAACCTCTAGCGAGCTATGCGCCGCCCGTACCCCAAACCGACTCAGGTGATCAGGTAGAGAATACCAAGGCGATCGAGATAACCATGGTTAAGGAACTCGGCAAAATGCCCCCGTAACTTCGGGAGAAGGGGGGCCCGGAGCGTGAACCACCTTGCGTGGGGAAGCGTGAAGGGCCGCAGAGACCAGGCCCAAGCGACTGTTTACTAAAAACACAGGTCCGTGCGAAGTTGTAAGACGATGTATACGGACTGACTCCTGCCCGGTGCTGGAAGGTTAAGAGGACCTGTTAGACGCAAGTCGAAGCGGAGAATTTAAGCCCCAGTAAACGGCGGTGGTAACTATAACCATCCTAAGGTAGCGAAATTCCTTGTCGGGTAAGTTCCGACCTGCACGAATGGAGTAACGACTTGGGCGCTGTCTCAACCATGGACTCGGCGAAATTGCACTACGAGTAAAGATGCTCGTTACGCGCGGCAGGACGGAAAGACCCCGGGACCTTTACTATAGTTTGGTATTGGTGTTTGGTTCGGCTTGTGTAGGATAGGTGGGAGACTGTGAAGCATTCACGCCAGTGAGTGTGGAGTCAACGTTGAAATACCACTCTGGTCGTACTAGATGTCTAACCTAGGTCCGTAATCCGGATCAGGGACAGTGCCTGATGGGTAGTTTAACTGGGGCGGTTGCCTCCTAAAATGTAACGGAGGCGCTCAAAGGTTCCCTCAGCCTGGTTGGCAATCAGGTGTTGAGTGTAAGTGCACAAGGGAGCTTGACTGTGAGACAGACATGTCGAGCAGGGACGAAAGTCGGAACTAGTGATCCGGCGTCGGCATGTGGAAGCGACGTCGCTCAACGGATAAAAGGTACCCCGGGGATAACAGGCTGATCTTCCCCAAGAGTCCATATCGACGGGATGGTTTGGCACCTCGATGTCGGCTCGTCGCATCCTGGGGCTGGAGTAGGTCCCAAGGGTTGGGCTGTTCGCCCATTAAAGCGGCACGCGAGCTGGGTTTAGAACGTCGTGAGACAGTTCGGTCCCTATCCGCCGCGCGCGCAGGAAACTTGAGAAAGGCTGTCCCTAGTACGAGAGGACCGGGATGGACGAACCTCTGGTGTGCCAGTTGTCCCGCCAGGGGCACGGCTGGTTGGCTACGTTCGGAAGTGATAACCGCTGAATGCATCTAAGCGGGAAGCACGTTTCAAGATGAGGTTTCCCACCCGTTATGGGGTAAGGCCCCCCACAGAACATGGGGTTGATAGGCCGGAGGTGTACAGCAGCAATGCCTAGCCGACCGGTACTAATAGGCCGAGGGCTTGTCCCAACACCGTTCAAAACACATCACACACTGGTTTTTCGGTGACCGCGTCCACTATGTAGTTCCCAGACCACACACCCCATCGGGGCGTTTGTAGGTCAACACTGGTCAATGCCAGGGAACCCGACTGTTAACTGAATACGAAACACCAAGAGCTTGGAACACCCCCCACGAAGCATCACGGGGTGTGTGTGTTCCGCCAGAGTTACGGCGGCCATAGCGAAAGGGAAACACCCGGTCCCATACCGAACCCGGAAGTTAAGCCTTTCAGCGCCGATGGTACTGCAACCGAGAGGCTGTGGGAGAGTAGGACGCCGCCGGACATACATTGGGAGAGGGGCCGCCACCAGGCGGCCCCTCTTTCCCATTT
>NZ_LMSN01000016.1:0-459658 GCF_001428425.1 Nocardioides sp. Soil777 | reverse complement strand
CCGCGAGGTCGTCTCGAGCATCATCCCCATCGACGGCGAGACCGGCTTGAGGCGCGTCATCTCCTCCCACGACATGACACCCGGGTTGAGGTGCGGCAACAACCCGGTCTCCTCCAGCACCCGCACCGCCATGGCGCGGACGTAGGCCAGCGTGGAGTCGTAACCCCGCTCGTCAAGCCACTCCTGCGCCTCGGGCCACCGGTCCTCCGGGCGGTCGCCCAAGGTGAACAACGCCTCCAGGCACCCCAGCTCCGCACCCTCGCGCGCGACGGCCACGACCTCGTCCGGCGACAGGAACGGCGCCCGCCCGTCGCGCGCCGCGTCCCCCGGGGACTCCACGAACGTGCAGTAGTGGCACCGGTCCCGGCACAACCGGGTCACCGGGATGAAGACCTTCGGCGAGTACGTCACGACCCCCGACCGACCCGCCGCCACCAGACCCGCGTCCCTCACCCGCGCGGCCACCGCCGTCAACCTGTCCAGGTGCTCACCGGACGCCGCGAGCAGCACCGCAGCCTCGTCGACGTCGAGCGCCGCTCCGCGCTCGGCGCGCGCGAGGGCGCGGCGTACCTGTTGGGGAGTGGGCATCGAGTCCGTCATCCGGGGTCCCTCTCGTCCTCGGCCAGGCAGGAGCGCCCACGGGTCACGCCGTCCGTGGTCTCGCACCTGACGACGAGCCGGGACCGGCGGCCCTCAGAGGCCGACAACCCGGATACCCGCGTGCGTCTTGTTGCGGATGTTGATGCCGATCAGCAAGGGGGTCAGGCCCTCCACCATCCGGCTCATCTCCAATCGTCCCGCATCCACCACACGCAGGCCCTCGATCCGGCCCAGCACCTCCTGCACGACCTGCTTGTCGGCGGCGGAGTCCCCGCAGATCAAGGTGTCCTGATCGACGGTCTCGTCGAGGTCCTCGAGGGTCGCCGCGCTCAGCGTGTGCAGTCCGGAGACGACACCGACGTGCTCCGGCACCGCACTGCGTGCCTGCTGGGCCGCCGAGCCGCTCCACACACCCACGAGCTGGGTCGGTCGGCCGCCGACCGCGGGTCCGAGGGGCACCGTCGCGTCGAGCACGACCTGGCCCTCGCGGAGGGCCGGGGAGACAGACCGGAGGGTGGCCACCTGACTCACGAACGGGACCGCCACGACGACCAGCCGTGCCGCCGCCCCGGCCGCCTCCTCGTTGGAGGCGCCGGTGATGTGTGCCTCCGGCACCGCGGTGGAGGCACGGTCGGCAGCCTCACGAGCTCGGTCCTCGGACCGTGAGCCGATCAGCACGGAGTAGCCGGCGCGGCCCAGGCGCAGGGCCAGGCCGTAGCCGAGGTTCCCGGTGCCACCGAGGATGGCCACGGCCTCGGCCGTCGTGGCGGGCGGTGTGTCGTTCCGGGTCATGTGCGTGCCTCTCGTTGAAGTGGTGGGGGTGCGGGGGCTCATCGCCCCAGGAACGCCGTCATCCGGTCGATGGCCTCGGTTCGTCCGGCGAGGCGGGCGATGGACCGCGCCTCGTCGTCGAGGTGCGCCGTCAGGTCACGTGTCCGCGCCAGGCGTACGAGCCGCTTGGTCTCGCGCAGTACCTCGCCCGGGACGTCGGTCAGGGCGGAGACAACCCGATCGACCTCGTGGTCGAGGTGCGCGTCATCGACGACACGGCCCAGGAGCCCCCACTCCTGCGCCTCTGCTGCCGTCAGGCGGCGGTTGGTGAGCAGCCACTCGGCCGCACGGCGGTCCCCGAGGAGGTGCGGCAGGTGCCAGCTGACGCCGGCATCCGGAGTCAGGCCGACGACCGGATAGGCCGGGGTGAAGGTCGCACTGGTGCCGCCGACAGCCACGTCCGCGACGAGCACAAGCCCGAGGCCGGCTCCCGCGACCGCGCCCTGCACCCGCGCCACGACCGGCACCGGCAGGCGGTGCAGCTGGTCGATACCCCGGTGCGCGTGCCCGGCCATCCGAGAGACGTGCGGCGGTGCCGCAGCCGGGTCGGGCGGGAAGTCCGTCAGGTCGCCCCCGACGCAGAAGTGGCGACCCTCGGCGACCAGGACGACACAATCCACCTCCTCGTCCTGGCACCGCTGGGCCAGCTCCTCGGTGAGGACGTCGAGCTGCTGGACGAAGGCGAAGTCGATGGCGTTGCGACGATCGGCGCCCGTCAGCCTCACTGTGGCGATGCGACCCGCCACCTCGAGACGCAGACGTGTGGCTGTCACACGAGCTCCAGGACGGTGGCGTTGGCCTGGCCCCCGCCCTCGCACATCACCTGGAGTCCGTAGCGGCTGCCGCTTCGACGCATCTCCCCGATCATCGAGGTCATCAAACGGGTTCCGCTGGCACCGATCGGGTGCCCCAGCGAGATCGCACCGCCGTTGACGTTGACCTTCGCCATGTCCGCGTCGAGCTCACGCGCCCATGCGAGCACGACCGAGGCGAAGGCCTCGTTGACCTCGATCACCCCGATGTCGTCCAGGGAGAGCCCGGTCCGCTCGAGCGCCCGTCGGGTCGCGGCGATCGGGCCCGTCAGCATGAGGTGCGGGTCGGACCCGACCACGGTGAGGTGGTGCACCCGTGCGAGCGGCTGGAGGACGTGCTCCTCCACTGCCCGGTCGCCGGCGACCAGCACCGCCGACGCCGCGTCCGAGATCTGGCTGGACGTGGCCGCCGTCAGGCGTCCTCCCGGTCGCAACGTGCGCAGGCCGGCCATCACCTCGAGGCTGCTGTCTCGTCGCGGTCCCTCGTCGACCGAGAGATCACCCCACGCAACGATCTCGTCCTCGAAGAGTCCGGCGTCGATCGCCCGCACCGCCCGGCGGTGGCTCTCCAGCGCAAGCTGCTCCATATCCTCGCGGCTGATCGACCACCGCTCGGCGATCGCCTCGGCCCCGTGGAACTGGTTGACCGGCTGGTCGCCGTAACGCTCGAACCAGCCGACGGAGGACGTGAACGGATCCTCGCCGAGCCCCATTTCGGCGCCGACCCGTTGCGAGGTGCCCATCGGGATCATGCTCATGTTCTGCACGCCGCCGGCGACCACGAAGTCCGCCGTACCGCTCATCACGGCCTGGGCCGCGAAGTGCACCGCCTGCTGCGAGGACCCGCACTGGCGGTCGATCGTGACCCCCGGGACGTGGGTCGGGAGCCCCGCGGCGAGCCATGCCGTACGGGCGATGCACCCGGTCTGGGGTCCGACGTTGTCGAGGCAGCCGAGGATGACGTCGTCGACGAGGTCAGGAGCCACGCCGGAGCGGTCCATCAGCTCCCGCAGGACATGCGCCCCGAGGTCCGCCGGGTGGACGGCGGCCAGGCCGCCGCCACGCCTTCCGACCGGCGTGCGGACGGCGGCGACGATGTATGCGTTGCTCATGGTGTCTCTTTCTTCGGGAGGATGGGCGGCGCGCGCGTCGGTGCTGTCGTCACCAGTCGGCGACGAGAGCGCGACGGTGCTCAGCCGGGTGGCCCAGCAGCGACAGGTCCGCCAGGGCGCGCTTGTAGTACAGGTGGGCGTCGTGCTCCCAGGTGAAGCCGATGCCTCCGTGCAGGTGGACCGTCTCGCGGGCGACGTGCACGAACGTGTCGGCCGCAACGGCCTTGGCCAATGACGCGGCCTCGACCAACTCGGCGAGCCCAGCGGGTGTCGCAGGCACGGCGGCCGGGACGCTGTCGAGGGCCGAGGCGGCCGCGTCCACGCACGCCTCAGCCGACTCGAGCTCGCCGAAGAGGTCGGCCAGCTGGTGCTGCACCGCCTGGAACGACCCGATCGCGCGGTCGAACTGGTGGCGCAGCCGCACGTACTCCAGGGTGGAGTCCAGGCACGCGCGTGCTCCACCCACGGCCTCCGCGGCCACCATGACCGTGGACTCCGCAAGGGCTCGTCGGAGCCCGTCGGGGGTCACGTGGCCCAGCTCCTCACCCGGAGTGGCGTCGAGGTCGAGCACCGTCCGGGACCGGGTCGTGTCGAGGGTTCGTTGCGGCGACGTGGCCAGGCCCCGCGCGCCGGGTTGCACCACGACGACGGTCAGCTCGTCACGGCCCTCCACCTCGGCCAGCACCAGGAGCCAGTCGGCTCCGGAGGCGTCGCACACGAAAGGGGCGCGCCCGGTCAGGAGCGGACCATCGGCCGTGCGGGTGACCACCGGGCGCTCCGGGTCACCGGTGGAACGCCCAGTGGCCGGTGCGTCCAGGAGCAGCATGCCCCGGTCCGCGCCGGCGAGGGTGGCCGTCGCGTGGCCTTCCAGGAGCGGGGTGAGCAGGCGCCGGCGCTGGTCCTCGGATGCGGTCGCCATCAGCACCGGGGCCGCCAGGACCTGCGAGCCCAGGAAGGGCGAGCGGACGAGGTGATGACCGTGCGCCTCCGCCACGAGGGCACTGAAGGAGGCCGACAGCCCCTGGCCACCGTGTTCGGGGGGAAGGTGAAGTCCCAGCAGCGCGTGCTCCTCGGCCATCCGTCGCCACAGAGCCCGCCGCGTGGCCTCGTCGGGTGCGGGCAGCCGGGGGTCGTCCCCGCTGCGGAGGGCGCCCACCATCGTGTGGACGGCCTCCCGCATCTCCCGCAGCTCCTCGCGGTCGACGACCACCGTCCCGGCCAGGTCCTCGACGTCACTCGTCACCGACGACCCCCTCCCTCAGCACGCGCTTGAGCACCTTCTGGCTGGCGTTGCGCGGCAGTTCGTCGACGAAGCAGATCCGGGAGGGGCGCTTGAACCGCGCCAGGTACGTCCCGCAGTGGTCGATCACGTCCTGCTCGGTGAGTCGCGAGCCGGGCGTGCGCACGATGAACGCCATCGGAGTCTCCCCCCACCGCTCGTGCGGGACGCCGATGACGGCAGCCTCGGAGACGTCCGCGAGGTCGGTGATGCAGTGCTCCACCTCGGACGGGTAGACGTTCATCCCACCGCTCACGATCAGGTCGGTACGGCGCTCCGTCACGTAGACGTACCCCTCGGGGTCCATGGAGCCGAGGTCTCCGGTGTGGAACCAACCGTCACGGAAGGCGGCCCTCGTGGCCGACTCGTTCCTCCAGTAGCCCGCGACCAGTGCCGGCGACTTGACCACCAGCTCGCCGATGGTGGTCCCGTCGTGCGGGCACTCCTCACCGTTCTCGTCGACGACGCGCACCACCACGTCGATGCAAGGTCGGCCCACCGAGGCGAAGAAGTCCTGGGCGGTGGACCCGCGCACCACGTCGTCCACGTCCGTGACGGTGAAGAGGCTGCCGGACCCCTCCGTCATGCCCCATCCCTCGAGGTAGCGGTGCCCGATGACCTCCGCCCACCGTTCGAGCTGGGCGGGGCTGGCCTTCGAGGCGGAGTGGACGATCGAGCGCACCTGCTGCCACTTCTCCGGCTGCTGGCGGGCGATCTCCGTCATCGGGGCCAGCCACGGGGAGGCGACGAACGTGAAGGTCCCCTGTTCCTCCCCCATGGCGTCCATCGCGTCCTGGGGACCGTCGACGGGGGCGACGATGACGATCGTCCCGCGCACGAAGAGGTGCGCCATCAGCAGGCCGAGGACGGTGGCCACGAAGGACATGTTCGCGTAGTAGAGGACGACGCTGCCCTGCGGTGTGCGGTAGGAGTGTGCGTGGTTGCGGGCCGTGTTCTTCAGGGAACGGTGCGTCACCATGGCGCCCTTGGGCCGGCCCGTGGTGCCGCTGGTGTAGGAGAGGACGAAGAGCGCGTCCTCGGAGGGCTCGGGTGGCGGCTCGGTGCCACCGGTGGCCAGCAGCTCCTCGTAGGGCGTGTCCGCCGAGTGCCAGTCGCCGATGGGCACCAGGCGGCGCAGGCCGAACCGCTCGGCGAGCCGCTGCGCCTGCTCCGCGTGGGACTCGGCGTGGAACATCGCCGCGGCGCCGGAGTCGTCCAGCTGGTGGGCGGCCTCGTGCTCGGTGAAGAGGATGTTGACGGGCACCAGCACGAGTCCCGCCTTCGCCACGGCGAGGTAGATCTCCAGGTACTGCGGACAGGTCCCGAGCCACGCCGCCACCCGGTCCCCCGGCTCCAGGCCGAACCCGAGCATCGCGTTGGCCAACCTGGTCGTCCGCGCGTCGAAGTCGGCGTACGTACGCACCAGGCCGTCGCGCGTCCGGATGGCCACGCGATCCGGGTACTGCAGCGCCGCGTCGACGAGAAGTCGCCCTATCTGATCCACGAAACTCTCCTACCAAGTGTTTGGTTGGTCAATCTAGACCTTGGGCCCCACCGCAGCATCAGCGGCCGGGTCACGCGCCGGCGGTGATCCAGAGGAAGGCGAAGTCCTGCTCGCCGGTCACCCTCAGGGTCCTCTGCGCGAACAGCCAGCGGTCCTCGTGTCTCACCAGCTCGTCCTCATAGCGCGCCCAGAGCAGCCCGTCGGGCCGGTCCTCGACAAATCGGTGCCACGCATGGAGGTACGTCGTCGCACGCGCCGAGTCCGGCCCGGTCAGGTCGATGCGAACGTTCGAGACGTGGTGGCTGGTCGCAGTGAACGTCGAGAGCACCCGCTCCACCAACACCGAGACGCCCGCCCGGCCGCGCGCCTCGCCCTTGTCGCCCTTGAATACCCGGAAGACACACTCCGGGGCGAACAGCGCCGAGACGTCCTCGGCCCGCTTGTCGTCGATCGCTTGGGCGTAGGCGGTGATGAGGTCGTTGATCGCGTACCGATCACGCTCCCCGCCGCCGCAGGTCTCGCAGCCCTCGTTGGACTCCATGTCGTTGCCTCCTGACCTAGACGAGCGCGATGGCGTTGGCCGGCGACCCGACGCCTCCGACGAGATGGAGGGGCACCGACACGAACAGGAAGTCCCAGCGGCCGGAGCGGGCGCAGACGTCCGCCAGCTCGTCGAAGTCGAAGAGCTCACCCAGCGGCATTCCCAGCATGGTGATGAGTCGATGATGCAGGTACCCGTCACCCTTGTCGCCCGGCTGGACCTCGACCGCCGGGTTGTCACTTGCCACGGCCGCGACCTGCCGGTCCCAGAGGAACCGCGCCGTCTCCGGTCGCGCGCTGAGCCCGACTCCGACGGGTGCCGTCATGAACGGCTCACGCTCGCCCGGGTCCAGCTCGCGGAAGGCCGCATGCCATCCGAACCTGAGGCACAGGACGTCACCGGGTCGGAGGGTCACGTCCTGTGCGGCCGCGATCTCCTCGAGCTGCTCGGGCGTGATCGCCCTGCGCTCGAAGGCGTCGTACGGCCCATCGGCAGCGAGGTGGCGCGCGACGTCTAGCAGCACACCTCGCCCGATCACCCCCGAGCGCGCCAGCACGTCGATCCCCAGCGGATCGCCGGGCCCGGGAGGGCTCTGGCGACCGCCGTAGAAGCCGTGGTCCTTGTGCCTCACGTGCAGGAGCCCGTCCCACTGGGTCGAGGACTGCATGTCCAGGGCATCGACCCGGTCTCCCCAGCTGAAGCCGTTGGCCCGGTAGACCGTGTGGGCCACCGCGCTCCGCCCGTACGGCGGTGGGTCCGGCTGGCCGAGCGGCAGGCTGAGGCACACGGAGCTCCCCGTCGTCGCCACCGTGAGTGACTCGAGGCGGGCGCTCTCGGTCAGGTGGTTGAGGGTCCCCAGCCGGTCCTCCCGGCCGAAGTGGTCCCAAGCGTGACGAAGGTCGGTGCCCTCCAACATCGGCAGATCGTCGTACGGCGGATGCATCCGACCCCCTCTCGTCCTTGCTCGGCACCTCGTGGATGGGTACGGTACCAAGCAAGCGCTTGGGTGGCTATAGACCCACGGAGGAGAAATCACATGCAGCTGCAACCGTTCGGGACGTTCACCGCTCCTTTGGGACGCGTCGAGTTCGTCGGCGACACCCCCCGCGGGCGCCGGCTCATCGGGCCGATCGTCGGTGCCCGCATCGACGGCGAGCACCTCCGAGCCGACCAGCGGGGCACGTCTGCCGCCGACTGGCTCCTCACCGGGCCGGACGGGGCCACGGTCATCGACGTCCGCATCAGCTTCCGGTGCGACGACGGAGCCTTCGTCCAGATCGCCTACACGGGCCGTGCCGACTGGGCGGGCGGTGTGGGCAGCGGTCCCGTCTACTCAGCCTTCCGGTTCGAGACCGAGGACGAGCGCTACCGGTGGCTCCACTCGCGCATCGTCGTCGGCAAGGGTCAGGTCCACCCCGACCACGGCACCTACGACCTCTTCCTGCTCACCTGAACCCTCGAACGTCCTGGAGAGGACTTCCATGATCAAGCTCATGTTCTGCCTGCGTCGTCACCCGAGCCTGACGCGCGAGGAGTTCCTAGCGCACTGGCGCGGTCCGCACGCCGACCTCGGGGTCGCGGGTGCCGCGGCCCTCGGGGCGCGCCGCTACGTGCAGAACCACACCCTGACCCACGACCTGAACGACGCACTCCAGTCATCGCGCCAGGCGCCGGCACCGTTCGACGGGGTGGTCGAGCTGTGGTTCGACTCGACCGACGCGGTGGCGACCACCTTCACCGACGCGGAGGCCCGCAAGGCGGTCCGCGCCCTGATCAAGGACGAGCCCGCCTTCATCGATCTCGAGAACTCCCCGATCTTCCTCACCGAGGAGCACGAGATCTGGGACTCGGCCACGTGACCGACCCCCTCGCGTGGCACCGGGAGTCGCTGAGCGTGCCGCCGAGGCGTCTCACGTCAGAGGTGGCCGGTGCGACCGTCGCGGTGCGCGCGTGGGGAGACCCCCGGGCTCCCACCCTCGTCCTCGTGCACGGGGGTGCCGCGCACTCCGGCTGGTGGGACCTCATGGGTCCCGCGCTCGCGCGTCGGTTCCACGTGCTGGCACCAGACCTGTCCGGCCACGGCGACAGTGACTGGCGCACGGCGTACGGCCTGGACTCGTGGAGCACCGAGGTGGCACGGGTGATCCGTGACCACTCGACGACCAGCAGGCCGGTCCTGGTGGGACACAGCATGGGCGGTCACGTCGCGCTGACCCTGGCCAGCACCTCGGGCGAGGGCCTAGGAGGAGTGATCACCGTCGACTCCGAGCTGCGCCGGGGCGAGGGTCCGACCCGGCGGCAGCGATGGTCGGCCATCGACCCGCGTGAGCGCCGGGTTCATCCGGACGAGGCCACGATCCTGTCCCGGTTCCGCACGCTGCCCGACGAGTGCCGGGCCTCGCCCATGGTGCTGGACCACGTGGCGCGGCAGTCGATCATCCGCAACGGAGACGGCTGGTCCTGGAAGTTCGACCGTCGCTTCGTGGAACACGCACCACTGGTCCAGGAGGACCTGCGACCACTTGCCTGCCCGGTCCTGGTCGTCCGGGGCCAGCACGGAGTCGTGGACGCGGCCATGGCGGCCGAGGCCGAGACACGCCTGCGCCCCGACGGACCGATCGTCACCGTGGCCGACGCGGGGCACCACGTACCCCTCGAGGAGCCACGACTCCTCGTCGACCTCGTCGCCGAGACCGCCGGCGCCTGGACCGCCCAGACGCCATCCCCACCACTGGAGAGCCGATGACCCACTACCGCACCAACCTCGCCGACGTCCGCTTCAACCTCTTCGAGGTCTTCCGCCGCGACCTCGTCCTGGGGACCGGTCCGTGGGCCGACATCGATCGGGAGGCGGTCGAGGACATGCTGAGCGCCGGAGCCGAGCTCGCCGAGACGGCACTTGCCGCGTCCTTCGCCGACGACGAGCACGGCGACGTGGACTTCGACCCCACGACACACTCGGTCCGACTCCCCCCGGCCTTCCACCAGTCCTACAAGAGCTACGTGGCCGCCGAGTGGTGGCGGATGGACGTCGGTCCCGAGCTGGGTGGCATCGCGGTGCCGCAGTCGGTGCGCTGGGCGATGTCGGAGTTCCCCCTGGGGGCCAACCCGGCCGTCTTCCTGTACGCGTCCGGCTGGCCGCAGGCGCAGATCCTCCACCAGCAGGGCAACAAGGCCCAGCGACGCGTCGCCGAGCTGATGGTCGAGCGAGGCTGGGGCGCCACCATGGTGCTGACCGAGCCGGACGCCGGGTCGGCGGTGGGCGCGGGCAAGACACGCGCGCTACCACAGGACGATGGCACGTGGCACCTCGCGGGCGTGAAGCGCTTCATCACCAGCGCCGAGCACGACCTGGCGGACAACATCGTGCACCTCGTGCTGGCCCGGCCCGTGGACACGCAGGGGGCTGGCGGACCCGGGACCAAGGGGCTCAGCCTGTTCATGGTCCCCAAGTTCCACGTCGACCTCGAGACCGGCGAGCTCACGGAGCGCAACGGGGTGCAGGTGACCAACGTGGAGTCCAAGATGGGCCTCAAGGTCTCCGCCACCTGCGAGCTGACCTTCGGCCAGGAGGAGCCGGCGGTCGGTTGGCTCGTCGGGGACGTCCACGACGGCATCGCGCAGATGTTCGAGGTCGTGGAGTACGCGCGCATGCTGGTCGGCACCAAGGCGATGGCCACCCTCTCCACGGGCTACCTAAACGCCCTCGACTACGCCCGGACCCGTCTGCAGAGCCCCGACCTGACACGCAAGGGAGACCGGAAGGCGCCGGACATCGCCATCATCGGGCACCCGGACGTGCGCCGGTCCCTGATGGTGCAGAAGGCGTACGCCGAGGGCATGCGGGCCCTCGTGACCTTTGCGGCCTGCAACCTAGACGACATCGTCCTGGCCGAGCACGGGGGGCTCGACGCGAGCGCGCTCATGGCGCGCAACGACCTGCTGCTGCCCATCGTGAAGGGGTACTGCTCCGAGAAGGCCTACGCCACCCTCACCGAGAGCCTCCAGGTCTTCGGGGGCTCGGGCTACCTGCACGACTACCCGATCGAGCAGTACATCCGCGACGCCAAGATCGACACAATCTACGAAGGCACCACGGCGATCCAGGGCATCGACTTCTTCTTCCGCAAGGTCCGGCGCGACGGCGGGGTCGCCCTGGGCGGGCTCCTCGACGAGGTCGAGGGCTGGCTGGATGCGGCGCGCGGGCACCACGACGTGCTGGTGGATGCCCTGTTCCGGGCGCTGCACGCGGTGCGGCGCAGCCAGCTCGTGCTGACCGACTGGGCCGGCCGGTCCGAGGAGGACCCCCGCGCGCTCTACCTGGTGGGCCAGCACACCACCCGATTCCTCATGATGGTCGGAGACCTCGTGGTCGGGTGGCTCCTCGCCAGACAGGCCGAGGTCGCCGCAGCGCACCTGGCATCCGGAGACGCTGGTGCGCGTGGGGCGGACTTCTACCGGGGCAAGGTCATGGTGGCGACCTTCTTCGCCACCGAGCGGCTGCCCCTGGTCTCGACGGAGGCGGACATGCTCGCCGCGGCGACGCAGCACCTGATGGAGATGCCGGACGCCGCGTTCTGAGTGGAGCCCGGTGGCCGGCCACGGCCGGCTACCGGGAGTCAGGTCAGACCACCGAGACCGACAGGTAGCGCTCCTGCAGTTCGGCGTCCGCAGCGAAGTCCGACGTCGCACCCTCGTGGACGACCCGCCCGGTCTCCAGGACGTACACCCGTGAGGTGAGTCCGGTGACGAACGGAAGGTTCTGCTCGGCCAGCAGGATGGTGACGTCGAAGAGCTCCGGCAGCCGGGCGATGGCTTCGGCGATGCCGTCGACGATCAACGGGGCCAGGCCCTCGGTCGGCTCGTCGAGGAGCAGGAGCGCCGGGCGCGGGACGAGGGCCCGCGCGATGGCGACCAGCTGCTGCTCACCGCCACTGAGCTGGTTGCCCTTGCGGTCGATGAGCTTGTCGAGCAGCGGGAGCGAGTCGAGAAGCTCGTCCGTCGTCACGGGGGCGCGATCCCCGCACGCGAAACGCGCCAGGTCGAGGTTCTCGCGCACCATGAGGTTGGTGAAGATCCGTCGGTCCTCGGGAACCCAGCCGACGCCGAGCCGAGCGATGTGGTCGGCCGAGCGCTTCGCCACCGACTGTCCGGCCACCTCGATCTCTCCCGACGAGCGGAGCTCCAGGTTCATGATCGCGTTGAAGGTGGAGCTCTTGCCTGCGCCGTTGCGACCCAGCAGCCCCACCACCTCGCCCGCGCGGACGTCGAGGTCCACGCCGAACAGGGCCTGGGCCGATCCGTACCAGCCGTTCAGGCCCCGCACCGTCAGCATGTCGGGCCTCTGCGTCGCACTCATGACACTCCTCGTCCCAGGTAGAGCTCCTTGGTCACCGCATGACCGGCGACGTACTGGGGAGTGCCGTCGAGCACGACCTCCCCGTTGGCCATCAGGACCACACGCTCGGCCAGGGAATGGATGACCTCCATGTCGTGGGCGGTGAGGATGACGGTCATATCCCGGCGCTCCTCGAGGAGCGCGGCCAGCTGCCTGGTCGCCACGCGTGCGTCGTCGTACCCCATTCCCGCAGTGGGCTCGTCGAGCAGCAGGAGGCTCGGCCTCTGGACGACGGCCATCGCCATTTCCAGCGTCTTGCGGGCGCCCTGGGCCAGGGAGGCAGCCACCACCTCGGAGAGGTCGGCCAGTCCCGCGGTCATCATGGCCTCGTCGGCCACGCGCGCGACATCGGCGCGGGTCGAGAGGGCGTCCCAGAACCGGATGCCGCGACGTTGCCCGGTCAGTGCGGCGAGGAACAGGTTCTCCCGCACCGTCATGGTGGACATGAGCCGGGCGACCTGGAAGGTGCGGCTCATCCCGGCCCTGGCCCGCCTGGAGGAATGGTGCGAGGTGACGTCCCGGCCGTCGAACCACACGGTGCCACCGGTCGGTCGGTGCTCACCGGCGATCATGCCGAACAGCGTCGACTTCCCGGCGCCGTTGGGACCGATGATCGCCAGCCGCTCACCTCGCTGGACCTCCAGGTCCACGGCCTTCACGGCCGGGACACCCTGGTAGGACTTCGAGGCGCCCTTGAGCTCCACCATCGCCGTCATCGCACGACCTCCTCGTTGTCGGCGTCGTGGAGCGCGCCGTCCATGGGCGACGCGGCGACAGGAGCACCCGTCGGTGCCGGGCCCCGCGGATCCTCGGCGGTGGAACGTCGGCGCCCTCGTACGCGTCCGGGCAGCGAGACCAGGCCCTGCGGCAGTGCGATGACGATCACGAGCAGCAGAAGTCCCACAAACATGCTCGAGTCCTCGATCAGGTTGCTGATCAGCGTCTGGGCCCAGATCAGCACGACCGCGCCCATGATCGGTCCCACGAAGCGGCTCATCCCGCCGATGAGGCAGGCGACAAGGATCTCGCCGGAGATGGCGAAGCTCAACATCCCCGGGCTGACGACTCCCTGCCCCTGGGCCAGCAGGGCACCCGCCACGGCAGAGAACGCCGCACTCACGGCGAAGGCGCTGACCTGGACGCGACGCACGTTGATGCCCAGGGCCGCCGCCCGCCACGGATCGTCGCGCACGGCCCGCATCGCCATCCCTGCGGTCGATCGGTGCAGCAACCAGAGCAGCCACACGCAGGAGCCGACGACGGCGATCGTGTAGTACCACAAGGCCAGGTCGGAGGTCAGCGGGCTGCTGATGATCTTGACGGAGAAGAGCCCGTGGAACCCGTCCTCCCCCTTGAGCCACGACACCCGGTAGGTCAGGAGCCAGAGCACCTGCGCGAGGACCAGGGTGAGGATGGCGAACTCGGCGCCGCTCGTGCGGAGCGCGAAGAGCGCGAACACTGCCGCAACGGAGGCCGCGACGAGGGCCGCGGCGACCAGCATCAGGAGGCCAGGAGTCTCCGGCCTGCTCTCGTGCACGAGGGCCATCGTGTAGGCGCCGATGCCGAAGAAGGCGGCCTGGCCGAAGGACAGCAGGCCGGTCCAGCCGAACAGGACCGAGGTGCTCATGGCGAAGAGCACCCAGACCGCGACGGTGGTCCACGTGAAGAGCGGGCTCCCCCCGAAGAACACCGGCATCACCAGCGCGACGACTGCGAAGCCGAGCAGCACGGGCAGTCCGGACCTGGTGACGACAGGGAAGCGTCGACCGAGCGTGGTCATCGTCGTCTCACCTCGCCATCTGGGTGGAGCGTGACGGGGAGCCGAAGATCCCCTGCGGACGGAACATCAAGAAGACAGCGACCACGAGGTAGTAGCTGAAGCCGCTCAGCGAGGGGGCGAGCCGGAAGAGCGCACTCTCCAGCACCCCGAGGGCCAGCGCCGCGATCAGCGCGCCCGGAACGGAGCCGAGACCTCCCACGATGATGACGATGAAGGCAGGAAGCATGTAGTCCGAGCTCAGCGCCAGGCTCTCGTCGATCGACGACACAGGCGCGATCAGCGCCCCTGCCACCCCGGCGAGGAAGGCGCCGATGGCGAAGATGCTCGTGGACACCCGTTGCACCCGGATCCCCAGCGCCAGGGCCATGGTGCGGTCGTGCGACACCGCCCGCACCCGTGTCCCGAGCGACGTTCGCGTGAGGAGGAGGTAGAGGCCGGCCGCGATGACCCCGCCGACCACGACCAGCGCCAGGTCGTACTGACCGATCCTCGCGCCGCCGATCTCGAAGGATCCGTTCAGGGCCTCGGGGTAGGCCACGGTCCGGGGGTTGGTGCCCCAGACCAGCAGCGCGACGCCCACCAGCGCCAGGAACAGGGCGAAGGCACCGAGGAAGCTCACGGTGGAGCCGGCCTTGTAGAGGGGGCGGAAGACCGCGACCTCGCTCACGACACCGACCAGCATGACGCCCAGGCCCGCGAGGAGGACCGACAGGCCGAAGGCGGCGAGGCTCGTCCCCTGGAGGGTCGAGGTCACGATGAGTGCCCCGATCAGGAAGAAGCCGCCGTGGGCGAAGTTGAGGACGTGCAGGACCCCGTAGATCAGGGTCAGTCCGCTTGCCACCACGAAGATGGGCACGCCTTGGGCGATGCCGGCCACCACGATGGGAACCAGGTCGTGCATGGTGCTCTCCGTTCTCGGTCGGGAGGACTCACCCGACGGTCGTGTCGAGCCAGCCCTCCCGACGGGATTCGAGGTGGGTCAGTCGCCGACCGGGAACACGTCGCACTCGGTGATGGAGACGCCCTGCGGCGCCTTGGGGTCACCCTGGAGGAGCGCGGTCGTCACGCCACCCGTGCCGGCGTGGCTCTCGGCACCGATCTCCATCGTCGGGCCCATCGGGGTCTCGATGGACAGGCCCTTCAGGGCCTCCTGCACGTCGGCGGTGTCGGTCGAGCCGGCCTCGGTGACGGCGGCCTCGAGAAGCTTGATCGCCAGGTAGCTCTGGTAGGCGCCGGCGTCAGGCTTCTCGCCGGTGGCCTTCTCGAACGCGGCCACGAACTCGTCGTTCTCCGGGTCGTCCTGGCAGGCGTAGAAGTAGTCGTGCACGTTGTAGATCGCCGGGGCCTGCCCATCGAGCGACGTGGCCGTCGGCCAGTAGACGCCGGTCTGCGCGAGCACGCCGTACTCGTCCAGGAGCCCGGTCGGCTTGGCCTGCTGGATGAAGCTGGTGGTCCCCGCTCCGTAGATGCCCAGGAACAGGCCGCGCTTGGTCTTGTCACCCGAGGAGACGAGCCCGGAGATCTCCTTGCGCATGCTGGTGGCACCGATCGGCACGGAGTACTGCTCGCCGACCTGCACCTCGTGCCCGAGCTCGGCCTCCATGGCCTGCTTGGCGATGTCCCACGAGCCGCGCATCACCTCGACGTCGTAGGTCACCACGTCCCAGGTGTCCACGTCCGGGTAGCGCTTGGCCAGCCCGGTGCCGATGGCGGTCGCCAGGTCGGTCATCTGCTGGCCGATCATGAAGAAGTTGTCCGTGATCGGCGGGTCCACCAGCTCCGGAGAGGTGCAGTGGGCGCCGATGAAGGTCATGTTGAACCGCTGGGAGGCCTCCGCCGAGGACTTGCACAGGTCGGAGGTCTGCCCGCCCACGGCGAGTTGGACGCCCTGGTCGTTGAGGTCGCGCACCACCGTGGCGCTCCGGGCGGGATCGAGCTGGTCGTCGACCTCGACGAGGTCGATCTTCCACTTGCCGTCGATGCCCCCCTCATCGTTGATCATGGTGGCCGCCACCTCGGCGCCCTGGCCCTCGAGCTTGGCGATCGTGGCCTGCACGCCCGAGAAGGGCAGCACCACCCCGACCTTGACCGACCCGTCGTCGGAGCTGGCTCCCTCCGACTTCCCACAACCGGAGAGCACCAGCCCGGATAGGGCGAGGGCCACCGTGGTTCGCAGTACAAGTGCGTTCTTCATGTCCTAGTTCTCCTGTCTGAAATCTTCGAAGATCGCACCGAGACGATCGGGGTCGCCCACGGGCCATCCGTAGTACGACGACGTGCGGTCCGCCCGCTTCCCCAGGTGCTTGCGCGCCAGGGTCGGCATCTCCTCGGGACTACCCGAGATCGCGAAGTTGTCGATGAAGTCGGCCGGCACCACCTCGGCGAGGCGGTCCCAGTCCCCGGACTTGGTCAGGGCCGTCAGCTCGGGCTGCAGGTCCCCATGACCGATCGCGTCCAGCACGGGTCGGTACGCGGGTGTCGACCCGTAGAACGCGAGCTGGGCGATGACCTCGCGCTGGCGCTTGGCGACCTCTTCCTCGGTGTCGCCCATCGCCATGAACATCGGTATGGAGATCTCGATGTCGTCGAAGGTCCGTCCGGCCTTCGCCAGGCCACGCTCGATCGCCGGGAAGGTCACCTCGTCCAGGTAGGACGGGTTCGTGAAGGCGTGGAGGATGATGCCGTCGGCCACCTCGGCGGCCATCTCCACCATCTTCGGCCCGACGGCCGCGAGGTGGATCGGGATGTGGTGCTCGTGGGGCCGCGGCGCCCAGAACGGGCTCATCAGCGTGTGGGTGTAGTGCTCACCCTCGAACTCCAGCCTCTCGCCCGTGCGCCACGAGCTCCAGATGGCGCGCAGGGCCAGCACGAACTCGCGCATCTGGCTCACCGGCCGGTCCCACTGCATCGAGTAGCGCCGCTCCACGTGTGCCTTGATCTGGCTGCCGAGCCCCAGGGTGAAGCGGCCGTCGGAGACGTCGGCGACGTTCCAGGCGCTGTACGCCACCGTCATGGGGGTGCGGGCCAGGGCCACCGCGATGGCCGTCCCGAGGTGCACGGACTCCGTCTGGCGGGCCACCTCGTAGGCCTGGAGAAAGACGTCGAGACCGGTCTCGGTGCACCACACGGCGTCCAGTCCCGACTCCTCCGCCCGCACGGCACGCTCGCCGGAGACGAGGAGGTCCTTCTCGATCAGGGTCGTGTCGATTCGCAAGGGTCGAACCTCTCGGGTGAACGTGCACGGCGCTAAACCAAGCGTTTGCTTGTTAGAGTATTGGGAGCGGTGTCTGTGATGTCAAGCACATGGACAAACGGGTCCGAATCAGGTCAGGCGAGAGCGGAGAACGCTCTTCTGCACCTTGAGATTCGCGTTGCGCGGCAGGGACGTCACGAGCTCGACACGGGTCGGCTTCTTGTAGCTCGCGAGCTGCTGGGTCGCGTGCCGGACGACCTCCTCCGGCGTGAGCCCGCTGCCGACCCGTGGCACCACGACGGCGCAGATCGATTCCCCCCACCGGAGATGGGGCACGCCTATCACCGCGGACTCCTCGATATCGGGATGGGCGTGGAGCACCCGCTCGATCTCGGCCGGGTAAACGTTCATCCCGCCGCTGATGATGAGGTCGGCCTCGCGTCCGTCGACGTAGACGAACCCGCGCCCGTCCACGTGCCCGAGGTCGCCAGTATGCAGTCGCCCGCCGCGAAGCGCGGTGGCCGTCGCCTCCGGCCGCCCCCAGTACCCGGAGAACAGCGACGGCGACTCGACCACCAGCTCGCCCACCTCGCCGGCAGCGACCCGGCGACCCGAGGCGTCCACGGCATAGACATCGGCCGGGGGCAGCGGACGGCCAATGGTGAGATGTGGATCCTCGGCCTGCGAGTCCGGGCCCAGGTCCAATGACGTGGTCACCGTGACGGCCGCAAGGGTCTCGGTCATCCCGTAGGACTCCAGAGAGACCCCGCCGAGGGCTGCCGCCATCGCCTCTCGCTGGCGAGCCGTGGCCGGCGAGGCCGAGTGGCACGCTCCCACCAGTCGCGCCACTGCTTCGGGACGACGGGTCGCCTCGACCGCGAAGTCGTCCAGGTAGGGGGTCGGCACGAAGGTGAACGTGCTGCCGTGCTCGTGCATGCGGTCGAACCACCGCTCCACGGTCAGGTCGGGCTGGAGCATGTCGATGCTGCACCCCAGGTAGAGGTGGGGATGGACGAGAGCCCAGAGGAGTGCAGTGAAGGACACCGAGCCGGAAAAGGCGCAGGCTCCGTACGGGACCACGCGGAAGGCCACGACGTTCGCGCGCACCGCCGCCATGCCGGCGGCGTGCGTCATCACAGCGCCCTTGGGGTGACCCGTGGTCCCGCTCGTGTAGCCGATCATCGCCCCGTCAGACGCGGCGACCGTGACCTCCGGCGGGCCGCTCGCACCGTGGGAGACCAGGGCCTCGTACTCCGGACACGTGTCGAGCGCGTCCGCCGGCCCCGTCCCCAGCACCAGGGCGAGCCTCGGGACGACGTCGGAGCCCGCCACGGTCGCTCGCACGCCGGCGCTGTGCACGAGCGCCGTGGCGCCGCAGTCAGTGAGGATGTGGTCGAGCTCCGCGGTGCGGAATCGCGCGTTGACGGGCACCGCCACCAGACCGGCCAGGGCAGCGGCCAGGTGCGGCTCCAGGGAGCGCAGGCCGTCCTCGACCATGACGGCCACCCGGTCGCCCGGACCCAGGCCGCTCCGCACGAAGTGGCGCGCCAAGCGTGACGCCCGGTCGACGAGGTCGGCGTACGTCCGCTCCGACGACCCAGCGCGTAGGGCGATCCGGTCCCCGAAGCGACGGCTCCGCAGCACCATCTCCCGCAGCGTGTCCGCCACCTGTCAGACCGCCTGCCCCGCGGCGGAACGGGCCGCGACGACCGGCGCCAGCATCTCCAGCTCCTCGGGTGCCGACAACGGGATGGTGTGGATGGCGGGGTCCAGGATCCGGCCCATGTGCTCGGCGACCTCCTCGGCCGTCACGACTCGCGTCGGATCGGCCTGCCAGCCGGCCGCCAGGCCGGTGAAGACGCGCGCGAAATGACCCGCGCCGGCGGAGATCACCTGGTGCGTCTCGCGGCATTGCTCGCTCGCCAGGTAGGCGACCAGCGGGGCGACGTGCTCGGGCGAGAGCGCCTCGTCGGCCTCCAGCACGGACTCGGTCATCCTGGTCCGCGCGAGCGGACACACGACGTTGCTGAGGATGCCGTGCCGCTCCCCCTCGATGGCGACGACCTGGGCCAGTCCGATGACCCCTGCCTTGGCGGACCCGTAGGACGCCTGCCCGAAGCTGCCGAAGGTGCCTGCGTTGGAGGAGACGAACACGAACCGTCCGTAGCCCTGCTCGCGCATCACCCGGAAGGCCGGTTGGCTGACGTAGGCCGCACCCCGGAGGTGGACGTCCTGGACGGCGTGGAAGTCGTCCCAGTCGAGCTTGCCGAAGCTCTTGTCGCGAAGGATCCCGGCATTGTTGACCACGGCGTCGACGCGCCCGAAGTGGTCCACGGCGGCGGCGATCACGGCCTCTCCACCCTCCGGCGTGGAGACGGTGTCACCATTGGCGACGGCACGACCTCCGCGCGCGACGACCTCCTCCACGACCGCCTCGGCCGCCGAGGTGTGGCCGGTCCCGTCGAGGGTGCCTCCGGTGTCGTTGACCAGCACGGCCGCCCCTCGTCGCGCCAGCTCGAGCGCGTAGGCGCGACCGAGGCCTCCTCCGGCGCCGGTGACGACGGCGACCCGCCCGGACAACGAGATGTCTTCCATGCTGGCTCTGCTCCTGTGTGGTCGGCGGATCGGTCGTGGTTGGCGTGGACGCGGCTACGCGAGCGCGGTCTGGGGCAGCACGCCCTCGAGGTCGGCCTTGATCTGGAGGGCGAGGTAGGTGGAGTAGAGGCGCGCCTCCATGAGCGCACCGCCCATCACCCAGAAGCCGTCCTGGGCGGTCCTGACCCACAGATTCCTCATGACGTGGTTCTCGTCGAAGCCCCAGATGGGTCCCACGCGATCGGCGACCTCGTCCTCGAACAGCAACCGGATGCCCTCCTGCTGGTTCTTGTACCCGGTGGCGAGGATGACCGCGTCCGCGTCGAGCTGGCTGCCGTCCTGCATCCGGACGCCTCCGGCCACCAGCCGGTCCACGTCGGTGGCCTGTCGCACCTGGATCTGCCCGTCGATGATGAGGTCCGAACAGCCGACGTTGATGTAGTAGCCACCGCCCTTGCGCAGGTACTTCATGTGGAAGCCCGTGCCGTCCGGTTCGAAGTCCGTCCGGAACCCGGCCGCCTCGAGGCCCGCGATCAGGTCCCGGTCGAGCTCACAGGTCTTTCGAGTCAGCCACTGGTAGGTCTTCTCGAGGATCGGGTAGGGCGTGGCGGCCTGGACGAAGTCCACGTCGGCGGGGTCGCGGTCGTCGGAGTAGGCGGCGTAGACCATCGTCCCGCAGGGATCGAGGCTGATCACCGCGGTCGGGTTGCGCTGGATCATGGTGACCGCGCTGGCGCCGTTCTCGTGGATGTCCTGGGCGATGTCGTGGGCACTGCTGCCGGTGCCGAACACGACCACCCGCTTGCCCTCGTAGTCGCGCCCTCCCCTGAACTGGCTTGAGTGGAGCAGCGAGCCTGCGAAGTCGTCGGCCCCCGGCAGGTCAGGCACGTGAGGCACGCCGCTGTGCGCGCCGGTGGCCAGCACGACGTGAGGAGTCGTCTTGACGACCTCGGTACCGTCGTCACGGCGAATGCGCACCCTCCACCGCCCGGTGTCGTCGTCACGCTCGCCGTGGAGGACCCGCGCACCGGTCCAGACGTTGAGCTCCATGGCCTCGGCGTACGACTCCAGCCAGTGCGCGAGCTTGTCCTTCGGCAGGAAGGCCGGCCAGGTCTCGGGGTAGGGCATGTAGGGAAGAGTGTTGGTGGCGACCTCGTTGTGCAGGGTCAGCGAGTGGTAGCGGTGGCGCCAGTTGTCGCCCACCCGAGCGTTCTTCTCGACGATGAGGACATCCACCCCCATCTGTCGTAGGCGAGCCCCGAGCACGAGGCCGCCCTGACCGGCACCGATGATGATGACCTCGGGCTCACGGTCGGCGAACTGCTGCTCGCGCACACGACGGTCGAGCCAGTTCTCCCGGCCGACCTCGTGCTCGCGCCCCTTGGGCCGGCCCGGTCCCACCCGGTGCTCGAAGCCCCGCAGTGACTGGAGCGTCGTGAGCATGATCCAGATCCGAGGGGTACCCGAGGGGTCGTCCAACCGCAGCCGCACGTAGGCCGTGCCGTGCCCCGCGGCCGTCTCGTACTCGAGGTAGCCCTCGAGGACGTCCACACCCGAACGCCGGGCGATCCGCGGCCGAGCCCTCACGGTGGAGACCTCGACCTGCTTGGGACGTGCGGGCTCGAGAGTCCTGCCGAAGGCGTCGGCGATCTCCGCGCGACCGTGGAACGTGCGATAGCGCCAGGTGAAGGCCAAGTAGTCCATCCAGTAGCCGTCAGGGTCGAAAAGCGCGGCCAGGTGCTCGGGCTGGCCGTTGGCCAGCCCGTCGCGCAGCGTCTCGACCCAGGCTGCGAAGGCCTCGTGTGCTTCCAGGTCCTGCTTCAGCTGCGTCACGGCGGGGTCTGCGGGGCCGGAGCTTTCCTTGATCACGTCGACCACCCTACCTAATGGTTGCTTGGTTGTCATGCCTCAACCGATCAAGCGCTTGGGGACAATGGTGGGATACGCTGCACCGACCTCGGAAAGGCACGACCATGACCGTGAGCGCTACCCCAACCCAGCCACCCGCACCCAAGAAGTCACGCAACGGCGTCGACCGCCGTGGCGAGCTGATCCAGATCGCCGGCAAGCTCTTCGCCGAGAAGGGGTTCCTCGCCACCACGATCCGCGACATCGCTGATGCTGCCGGTATTCAGTCGGGCAGCCTCTACTACCACTTCGAGTCGAAGGAATCGATGGTCGAGGAGCTCATCAGGGACTACTGGAGCACCCTCCTCGAGCACTACCGGACAGTGATCGACGCCGACCTCGGCGCGACGGAGACTGCGCGCGGCCTTATCCGCGCCTCGGTCCTCCTGCTGGACGAGTGCGAGCTCGCGTTGCGGCTCATGCTCAACGACTGGAACTACCTCGCCGAGATCTTCCCGTTCATGGAGGAGAGGCTGGAGGAGTGCCGCGACCTCTGGCTCGATACCCTCAACCGCGGCGTCAGCGCCGGTGAGTTCAACCCTTCGGTGGATGCGGTCATCACCTACCGCACCATCATGAGCTCCGTGAGCGGCACGGCTCGCTGGTTCCGCCCGGGTGGCAAGCTCAGCGTCGAGGCGCTGGCCGACGAGATGGCAGCCGTGTTCATGGACGGCATCGTCGCCCGCTGAGCGAGCGACGACGCCGCACGAGAGGTCAGCGCACCTCGAAGACCTCGTACCGGACCTGGCCTGCCGAGGTGTCGATCGACCCCTTGCCGACGAACAGGCGGGCGTTCATCCAGGCGTAGCGCTCGTCTTCGATCTCGAAGGTGATCGCGGTGTACATGGTGGCCCCGTCGAGTCCCGCCGAGGCATCCCCGCGCCCTTGGTACTCCATGTAGACGAAGGCGCCGTCATCGGTCCGCAGCGCCATCCGCACGTCCGGGATGGCAGTGCCGTCCGGCCCGATGAGCAACCAGTCCGCAGCGGAGTCACCCCGCTGGGAGGCGTTGAAGCGCTCCCCTTCACAGCGTCCGTCCCGGACGCCGACCACCACCCGCTGTCCCAGCGGGGTACGCCCGGCGAAGTCGGGCTTGGCTGCGAGGGGGGTCGCGGTGAACGTGCAGAACGGGACGAGCTCCATGGTTTCTCCTGTCGATGATGCGGTTGCGGCGACTAGACGCCGAGGATGTGGGCAGAGGAGACAGCAGTACTGCCCTTGATCAGGCCACCGCCGCACTGGAGGAAGGCGCGACGCGCGCCGTCCACCTGGCGGGACCCTGCCTTGCCGCGCAGCTGCTGCACGGCCTCGAAGACCTGGGCGACGCCGGTGGCACCGATGGGGTGTCCCCGCGCGACCAGCCCTCCGGACGGGTTGACCGGCATCCGGCCGTCGATGCGGGTATGACCGTCCATGGCCCACGCCATCTCGTCACCGGGCGGGCACAGCCCCGACTCGGCCCACGATACGATCTCGCCCGGCGAGGTGGCGTCGTGCAGCTCTGCGAAGTCCATGTCCCCAGGACTGAGGCCCGCCTGCTCGAACGCGGCGGCCGCGGAGTACTCATGCGAGTCCGACGGTCCGTGCGCGTCCGCTGGCAGGGACCGCAGCTGGGAGGCGAGGATCGAGACGTCGCGCGAGTCCCTCACCGCCGGCGCAGACGTGATGACCGCCGCGGCAGCCCCGTCACCCACCGGTGAGCACATGAGCACGGTGAGGGGTCCCAGCACGTGCCGGGCGGCAAGGATCTCCTCGGCCGACCTCGGCGTGCGCCGCTGGGCCAAGGGATTGAGCGAGCCGTTGAAGTGCGCCTTGGACGCGACCTCGGCGAAGGCCTCAGGAGTGACACCGCGGTCGTCCATCAGGTACGCCGCGACTTTGGCATAGCGGTCGATGAAGGGGCTTCGACTCACTCCGGCTCCCTCACCGAAGTCCTGGTGGTCGACATCCATCCCACCCATGAACGCCTGGAAGCTGCGCTGCTTGTCGGAGGAATAGAGCTTCTCCGAGCCCACCACCAGGACGGTGTCGTACTGACCACCCGCGACCGCGCTCCAGCCGAGATGGAATGCGTTGCCACCCGAGGCGCAGGCGTTCTCGACGTTGTTGACCGCGATCGGCCCAGCCCCCATGTAGTGGGTGACCGTCTCCCCACGGATCGAGTGCTGGCCGTACATCACACCAGCGGCGACGTTGCCGAAGTAGACCGCCTGCACGTCGGCGAAGGTGACACCCGCGTCGTCGAAGGCCTGGTTGATCGCCTGCGCGGAGAGATCCTTGAGGCTCGTGTCCTCAAACCGTCCGAATGGGGTCATCCCGACCCCCCGCACCACTGTGTCCCTCATGCTCACTCCCTCTTCTCGATGTCGTGGGGCACGCGCTTGCCCTTCATGCCTTCGCGGTCCCGTACGCCTGCGCATAGCGGGCGTCGTACCGACCGTCGGTGGTGCGTCCCCCGTCGACGACAAGGCACTGTCCCGAGACGAAGCTGGCGTCCTCGGATGCCAGGAAGGCGACGGCTGCGGCCGCCTCTTGCGGCCGTCCCTGGCGCAGCAGCGGCTGCATCAGGTCGCGGCGACGTCGAAGGTCGGAGTCGTCGCCGAAGCCGCCGCGCACCATCGAGGTGTCGATGACCCCGAGCGCCACCGCGTTCGAGCGGATGCCGCGATCGGCGTATCGGACGCCGAAGTGTCGCGAAACGGCGAGCAGGGACGCCTTCGACGCCTCGTAGGAGAGCGAATACCCACTGGAGATGATGCCGGCGATCGAGGTGACGAAGACGAAGGTGCCGTGACGGCGGTCCAGCATCCCGGGGAGCGCCGCCTGCGCCACCAGCCAGTGGGACCGGACGTTGACGTCCTGCACCCACTCCCAGTCCTCGACCGTCTGGGTGCGGCCGGGGAAGCGCCCGGTCACGCCGACATTGGCCACCACCACGTCGAGCGGACCGATTGCCCGCTCCGCCTCGCCGGGTAGCGACCGACAGTCCTCGACTGATGAGGCGTCGGACCTCAGGGCCACGGAACGTCCGTCACCGATGGCGGCAACGGTGCGCTCGGCCCGGGCCAGGTCGACGTCGGAGACGACCACCGTCGCCCCCTCCGCCGCGAGACGCAACGCGATCTGTGCCCCGTTGGCCTCCAGTCTCTCCGGACCCTCGGCGCCACCGCCCACCACCAGGACCCGTTGACCGTCGAACCTGCCTTGGAGCATGCCGTGATCCCCTCCGTCGACTAGCCAAGCAAGCGCTTGGCCCGTACCCTAGCACGGTGCCGACTCCTGCCCCGTCCTCGTCGCGACCGACCGCCCAGACACCTGCCGAGCGTCCCGGGCTGAGCACCTTCCGCGCCGAGGCGCACGCGTTCGTCGCCACCCACCACCCCCTGCGCGACGGAGCGGAGTCCCCCTCCGACGCGGACTTCAGCGTGCTGCCCGAGAAGCCCGCCGAGCTCGAACGACGCGAGCTGGCGCAGGCACTGGCCTGGCGACGCACGGCCTACGACGCGGGGTTCGGCTGGATCGACGGCCCGACCCGGTTCGGAGGTCGTGAGCTCCCGGCCTCGTACGCCGCGGCGTACCGCGACGTCGAGCGGCTGTTCGACGTGCCCGACGAGGCGTACACCCGTTTCAGCGTGGCCATCTTGTGCCCCACCATGCTCAGCCACGCGAGCGACGACCTCCAGCGAGACATGCTCCCCGGACTGCGTCGCGCCGACGTGGTCGCCTGCCAGCTCTTCTCGGAGCCGGACGCCGGCTCCGACATGGCGTCCGCTCGCACCCGGGCACGACGAGAGGGCGACACCTGGGTCGTGGACGGGCAGAAGGTGTGGACGTCCGGTGCCCACTACAGCCAGGTCGGGCTCCTACTGGCCAGGACCGAGGCGGGAAGCCGTCGCAACGCAGGCCTCTCTGCCTTCCTCATCGACATGGACCAACCGGGGATCGAGGTGCGGCCCATCCGCCAGCTCACCGGAGGCGCGTCGTTCAGCGAGGTGTTCCTCGACGGAGCGAGAGTTCCGGACTCCCGCCGTGTGGGCGACCTCGGCAGCGGCTGGCAGGTCATCAGCACCACCATGCGCTACGAGCGCGCCATCATCGGGACGGACGGCGGTGTCGACCTGCTCCTGGCTCGTCGCCTGGTCGACCTCGCTCGGGCACGAGAGTGCTGGGACGACCCTGGCATCAGGGACGTCGTGGGTGAGGTCGTCGCGCGCGGTCGCGCCACCGCGTTGATGACCCAGCGCTTCCTCGACGACGCAGACGAGTCCGGGGTGCCCGGGCCTGAGATGTCGTTGTCCAAGCTCATGCTCACCGACAACCTGCTCCGGATCTCGGCTGCAGCCCAGCGGATCCTGGGCACCGGGTTCGCCACGGACTCGGGCGAGGCTGCGACCTACGCCTGGCACCAGCTGGCTCTCACTGTCGAAGGGCTCCGCACAGGTGGGGGGACCGACGAGATCATGCGCACGATCGTCGCGCAGCGAGTCCTCGGCCTGCCGCGCTCCTAGACCCCGCCCGGACCAGTCGGATCACTGACTCACCGACCTGCGGCCTCACCGCTTCACCGACAGACAAGGATGCCCATGACCAGCTCGCCCGCCCAGCTCTTCGCCATCGACTCGCTGCTCACCGACGACGATCGAGACATCGCCACCACGGTACGAAAGCTGGTCGACGACCGGCTCCGCCCCGACATCGCCGAGTGGTACGAGTCCGGCTCGATCCCGGCTCGTGAGCTCGCACAGGAGTTCGGTCGTCTCGGACTCCTCGGCATGCACCTGACCGGCTACGACTGTGCAGGCGCCTCTGCCACGGCCTACGGTCTCGCGTGCCTCGAGCTCGAGGCCTGCGACTCCGGGCTCCGCTCGCTCGTCTCAGTGCAGGGATCGCTGGCGATGTTCGCCATCTGGCGCTACGGATCCGAGGGGCACAAAGAGCAGTGGCTTCCTGACATGGCTGCCGGCCAGGCGATCGGCTGCTTCGGTCTCACCGAGCCGGACTTCGGCTCCGACCCTGCGGGGATGCGAACTCGCGCCACCCTGGATGGCACGGACTGGATCCTCAACGGGACGAAGATGTGGATCACCAATGGGTCGGTGGCCGACGTCGCGGTCGTCTGGGCACAGACCGACGACGGCATCCGGGGCTTCGTCGTACCCACCACCACTCCGGGCTTCTCGGCTCCCGCCATCAAGAACAAGCTCTCGCTGCGCGCCTCAATCACCTCAGAGTTGGTGCTCGACGGAGTCCGTCTTCCCGCCGACGCGATGCTCCCCGAGGCCAAAGGCCTCTCGGCACCGCTCTCCTGCCTCAATGAAGCCCGCTTCGGCATCGTCTTCGGCGCGCTCGGCGCTGCGCGTGACTGCCTGCAGACCACGTTGGACTACACCGCCAGCCGCCAGATCTTCGGTCGTCCCCTCGCGGCCTACCAGTTGTCCCAGGCCAAGCTGGCCAACATGACCCTGGAGCTCGGCAAGGGAATGCTTCTGGCACTGCACCTCGGACGCCTCAAGGATGCCGGCACGTTGCGACCGGAACAGGTCAGCCTCGGCAAGCTCAACAACGTGAGGGAGTCCCTTTCGATAGCGCGCGAGTGCCGCACCCTCTTGGGTGCCGCCGGCATCACGGGCGAGTACCCACTCATGCGCCATGCGAACAACCTCGAGTCCGTCCTGACCTACGAGGGCACGTCTGAGGTGCACCAGCTCGTGATCGGACGGGCCCTCACGGGTGAGTCCGCGTTCCGGTGACGCACTGAGCTGACGACCGCCAGAGCCGTGTCGACCGGCGATGCCATGACGGAGGCCCCTGCCCTGTCTCGCTGCGGGTCAGGGGCCTCTTCGTGGAGCCGCCTGTCAGAATCGAACCAGCGACTAGCTGTACCCAGCTATCAGGTTGGTAGCAGTCGACTGATCGGTGGTTTGCCTCCGAGCGCGCTGTGGCGGCGTTCAGTGTTGTAGTACTCAAGCCAAGGGGCAAGGGCGGCGGTGCGGTCGTCGTTGCTGGTGAAGACCTGGCGGTAGGCCCACTCGGTGGCCAGGGTGCGGTTGAGGCGCTCGACCTTGCCGTTCCGCCACGGGCAGTGGGGTCGGATGAACTTCTGCTTGATCTGGTGGGTGGCACAGACCTCTCGCAGCGACCAGCGGTAGGCCCAGGCGTTGTCGGTCATCAGCCGCTCGATCCGAGTGATGCCATGAGCAGCGAAGTAGTCGATGGCGCGTCCGAGGAACGCCGCGCAGGTGGGGCCCTTCTCGTCGGGCAGGATCTCGGAGTACGCGAGTCGGGTGTGGTCGTCGACGAGTGAGTGCACGTAGTCGTAGCCGATCGGCTTCTTGTTGATGCGCGCCTGGTGGTTGGTGCGGGTCTCTCCCCGAGCCCGCCAGCCACCGCCGTCAGGGATCTTGCCGAGCTTCTTGACGTCCATGTGGACCAGCTCGCCTGGCTTGTCGCGTTCGTAGCGGACCGCGGTGGCCTTCGAGGACCGGATGACCTCCCCGGTCATCGGGTCGCACTCACGCAGGTATGGCACGCCGTGGCGGCGCAGGATCCGCGACACCGTCCGGGCCGGCACCCCGACCTTGGATGCCAGGACGTCGGGACCGTCGCGGTGCTCAGCGCGTGCTGCGAGGACCTTCTCCTCGACATCGGGGGCGGTCTTGGTCGGCATCGAGTGTGGCCGGGAGGACCGGGTTCCCAGACCCGCCTCGCCCTCGGCTTCGTAGCGGTCGAGCCAGTACTTCACGCACCTGCGTGAGATCCCCATCGCTGCCGCGATGTGGGCCTGTTTCCAGCCGCCCTGGCGGCGCTGGACGATCAGAAGGCGGCCGTGGACGGTCAGGCGGGCATTACGGTGGGACACGAGAACCTCCGGGTGGAAGTGGGCCTTAGACAAGCCACATCCCATTCGGAGGTTCTCGCTCGTTCAACCAGGCTCGCCGCTACCAACGTCCTGGCCGGGTACACCTAGCCGGACGTGCAAAGACCCCGCTAACCGTTCTTGGGGTCGCGAGGTCTGTGCGCTGATGATGACACAGATCGGGGTGGGTCGGAGCCCCGGGCTGCGGACCTCACGGCGAGCCTCAGCGGCCCACTTCTCGACGAACTTCTCGACCCGCGCGGGATGGATGTCGAGCCACCGACCAGCAGCTTCGGGGTCCTCACCAGCCTCGACCGCCGTCCACAGCCGGTCCTCCTGCAGCGCCTCGCGGCGGCGCTCCAGCTCGAGGAGCTCCTGCCGGCGGATCACCTCGGTGGCACGGTCGCGGACGTAGGTCCACAGCACCAGCCGCATCCCGTTGCGGGTCCCGGTCAGGACTCCGTTGCGGCGCTCGGCCCGCCACTGGCACACCGCGGACACCTGGCCGCGGTCCGTCCACCGGCGTATCCGGTCCGCGCCGAACGTCACGTCGGTCATCATGGTCACGGCCTCGGCGGCCATCCCGATGTGGGTCCACCCGTCGCGGTCGGGGCCGCCCTGGAGGAGGTCACGGCGGACGGCGGTGGCGTACTCGCCGGAGTCGTAGTCCTTCCGGCAGCCGGGGCACTCCCACGACTGGCCGGCCGAGGGGTCCTCGATGCCGCCCTGGTCGCAGGTACCGCAGGGCTGGTAGGCGTTGCGGACGTCGCGGTGGTGAGGGCTTGGGGGTAGCCGAGGCGTGCCCCCCTGCGGAGCTCGAGGCGGGCGGGGGTGTCGTGGGTGCACCGGGCGGGGTCGCGCCACCGGCGTTCGAGGGTGTCGCCGCACTCGAAGCACTCCACCCCGCGTTCGGGGTCCTGCTCGTTGTGGAGGGCGCGTTCGAGGCGGACTCGGATGTCGCGGGTCTGGCGGGTGAAGGCGAGGTAGTCGGGTCCGTCGCCGTCCTGGGCGATGTGGGAGAGCTGGTCGCTGAGGTAGGTGATGGCGCGGTGGAGGGTCGCGGTGGTGCGGCCGGGGGTGTGGCCGGCCCACTGGCGGTAGAGGTCTTCCCACTGGGCGAGCACGGCGAGCGGGGGCAGGGGGTCGCGCTTGTGGTGGTCGTCGGCGAGGACGTCGGGGGTGAGGCCGTGGGCGACGCGCATGAGGTCGAGGCGGACGGTGGGGCCGCGGAGGACCTGGGCGTTCCCGCCGAGGATGGGTGCTGCGGCGACGAGGCAGCCGTCCCTGCCTGCGTCGAGGGCTTCGGTGGCAAGGGCGGCGTACGAGCTGCCGATGGTGGTGAGGTCCTGGTCGGTGCGGAGCTCGCAGGCCGGGCAGAGGTCTGGGGGTGTCGTTGGTGGCGTGTTCGCGGCCGCAGACGACGCAGTGGGGTGCGGTGCAGGGTGCGCAGCCGTCGTGGTCGAGGGGGTTGGGGCAGTCGTCGCGGTGCTCCTTGGTGACGCGCTCGCCCAAGTGGCGGTCGTACTGGCAGGCGGGCGGACGGCGGTGCTCGGTCATAGGTTCTCCAGCGGCTGTCGGTGCAGATGGCTACGGTCGGCGGCGGCGTCACTCGGACGCTCACAACGAGAAGGGGGAGTCGATCCATGTCCCAGAAGAAGGAAGAGGCACAGGAGGCGATCTACGCAGGCATCGCGCGGGTGGCCGGCGAGATGAAGGACTGGACGCCCGACACGCAGGCAACCATGTTGCGGGAGCTTGCGGCTGCGTACCGGATGGCTGCAGGCGGACAGCAGCCCGGAAGTTCGATCGTCACCCAGTAGGCGACGTTTGGATCGGTGGTCACGCCCGTGTGACCACCGATCCAGCGCAGCAGCAGTGACCTGCACCCGTTGCACCAGCGTCCGGGCGGGAGCACCATGGACGGGTGACCCAGCCGACACCTGAGCCCGCCGCGGACTACGATGCGTGGCGCGACCTCCAGGCCGTTCTCGAGGAACGCGACCGCGAGTGGTGGGACGGAGCTGAGCCAGACCTCGACGACGAAGGCTGAACCCCAGCGCGATATCGGTGGCCCGGTGCACCATGTGTGCCATGCAACATGTGCTCGCTGAACAGCTTCCAAGGTGGTCTTGAGGTCGCGGCGTACGCCGCAGCGAAGCATGGGCTCCTGGGAACGACGCGAGCGCTGGCCAACGAGTGGTCAGCCTTGGGCATCCGCGTGAACGCCATCGCACCGGGCTACTTCCAGACCGAGTTCACCCAGGCGCACCGTGACGACCCGGAGAAGTTCCAGGCAATGCTTGCCCGGATCCCCGCCGGGCGCTGGGGAGTCCCGGATGACCTCGCTGGAGCAGTCATGTTCTTGGCCTCGGAAGCATCGAGCTACGTGACGGGGAGTGTGCTGACGGTCGACGGTGGCTGGACCTCTCGCTGAGGCCATGCCGCTCAGCGCCGATGGCGCCTCGTCAATCACGCCGCCAGCGCGCTCCTCGTTGGCTTCGATTGCGCGTTGAGTACTCGCCTTCGGCGGGTTCGCGAGGGGCCTAGTCAGGAAGTCGGCCGCCACCGTGGTGGGAGCGGGGAGGGGATAGCCGTCATTGAGGCGAACCGTGTTAGAGAACGGCACCTCCTCGACCGATCCGAGGGTGCCTCCGGCCCGGAAGACGACGCGCCGCAGCCCGGCTCTCCCGGGGGCTTCACCGGAGTATCCACGGAATCGACGAGGACCGGTGCGGAAAGGAAAAGCCCCTGACCTGCATCTCTGCAGGTCAGGGGCCGCTGGTGGAGCCGCCTGTCAGAATCGAACTGACGACCTAATCATTACGAGTGATTCGCTCTACCGACTGAGCTAAGGCGGCGTGCTGCCCGGCTGAGGTCAGGACCGGCCGGGCAACTCGAGAAGGATAACGCCCGACCGTGCGGCGGTCGAAATCACCCCGCGTCCGCCTCAGCAGTCCGTCGGGTCGGCGGGGACGTCGACGTCGAGGAGGTAGTCCTCGATCGCGGTGTCGACGCACTCGTTGCCGGAGTTGTACGCCGTGTGGCCGTCGCCGTCGCGACGCAGCAGCACCCCGGACTCGAGCTGCTCGGCGAGGGCCTCGGCCCACTTCAGCGGCGTCGCCGGGTCGCGCGTCGTACCGGTGACGAGGATCGGGGCGGCGCCCTCGCCGCGGATGTCGAGCGGCTCCTCGGTCGAGCGGAGCGTGAAGCCGCTGCACGTGGTGAGCGACCAGGCGAAGATCCGGCCGAAGGTCGGCGACGCCTCCTCGTAGGCGGGGTAGGCCTCGCGCACCTGGTCGAACGGCACCGACGACGGGTCGTCGAGGCAGTTGATCGTCACGTTGGCCTCGGTGCTGTTGTCGGTGTAGCCGTCCCGGCCGCGCGAGGAGTAGAGGTCGGCCAGCTCCATGAGCGCCTGGCCGTTGCCGTCGAGGGCGCTGCCGAGGGCAGCACTCAGGATGAACCAGTAGTCGCGGTTGTAGAGCGGCGCGACGATGCCGTAGAAGGCGTTGCCGATGGCCAGGTCGCGGTCCCCGCTGGTGGGCAGCGGCGACTCCTCGATATCCGCCAGCAGCCCGTCGATGGTGGCCAGCCCCTCGTCGACGCTGTCGCCGAGGAAGCACTCGTCGGTGGTGTCGATGCAGTTCTGGACGTAGGCGCGCAGCGCGGTCTCGAAGCCCTCGGCCTGCTCGAGCCCGAGCTGGCGGTTGTCCAGCGAGACGTCGACGGCGCCGTCGAGCACGAAGCGCCCGACCCGGTCGGGGAAGAGCTCGGCGTAGGTCGCACCGAGCTTGGTGCCGTAGGACGCGCCGAGGTAGGTCAGCGTCGACTCCCCCAGCGCGGCCCGCAGCACGTCCATGTCGCGGGCGGCCTCGATCGTGGTCACGTGTCCGGCCACCTCGCCCGAGGCGGCACACCCGGCGCCGAAGGCGCGCACGTCGGCGGCGTACTGCTGCTCCTCGGCCGCGTCGTCGGGGTCGGGGTCGCCGGCGAGGTAGGCGTCGAGGTCGTCGTCGCTGAGGCAGTCGACCGGGCTGGACTCGCCCGTGCCGCGGGGGTCGAAGCCCACGATGTCGAAGGCCCGCAGCAGCGGCGCGCGGAAGACCTGTCCGGCGGCGGCGGCGTAGTCGGTGCCGGGCGCACCCGGACCGCCGGGGTTGACCACCAGCGAGCCCTGGGCCCGATCGGCCGCGAGCACCCGCAGGAGTGCGAGGTCGATGGTGTCGCCGTCCGGCTCGGCGTAGTCGACCGGCACCGTCAGCGTCGCGCACTCGCGGTCGCCCTCGCACGTGGACCAGTCGATCTGCTGGTCGTAGAAGGACTGGAGTGCGGCGGACGGCGCCTCGCGCGCGTCGGGGGCCTCCTCGCGCTCGACCCGCGGGGCCTGCGTCGAGGACGTGCTCGAGCCCGACGTCGCGTCGGCGAACGAGTTCCAGATGACGACCGCTCCCGCGCCGACGGCGAGGAACACCATCGCCACCACCACGACCAGTGCCACGACCTTCTTCATCGACCCGCCCCCGTCGGCAGCTTGAGCGCCACCATCATCGACTCCAGTGCCAGCTGAGGCTGCACGTTGAACTCCAGCATCTGCGTGCGCGCGGTGAAGATCGCGTCGATCATCCGCAGCAGCTCCTCCGGCGTCACGACCCGCGCAATCTGCGCGACGTCGGCCCGGAGCTCCTCGTTGACCAGGTCGCCGGGCGCGCCCACCGACACCGCGATCGCGTCGCGGTAGACCGACACGAGGTCCATCAGCGCCCGGTCGACGACGTCGAGGACGCGGCGCTTGGCGCGGGTCTTCTGCCCCCTCTCCAGGGCGTTGAGCGCGGGCGCGTACTCCCGCGGTCGCCGACCGCGGGCCTCCACGCCGTACGCCGAGTCGAGGTCGGCCTTCTCGCGCGCGTCGAGGTCGGCCGTCTGCACCTCGGCCTCGACCTTGCTCACCTCGACCACGTTGGTGGCCGCCGTCATGCAGGAGCCGAGCGTGGTCAGGCGGGCCGGCAGCGAGACGACCTCGCGGCGCCGGCGGCGGGTCTCCTCGTCGCGGGCCAGCGCCCGGGCCCGGCCGATGTGCCCCTGGCTGGCTCGCGCGGCGTGGGCCGCGAGCTCCTCGCCGACCCCGACCGAGCGGACCAGGAAGGCCGCGACGTCGACGGCCGTCGGCGTCGTCAGCGACACCAGCCGGCAGCGGGAGCGGATGGTGGGCAGGACGTCCTCGGTCGTGGGGGCGCAGAGCAGCCACACGGTGCGGGCCGTCGGCTCCTCGATCGCCTTGAGCAGCGCGTTGCAGGCCTGGTCGGTGAGCCGGTCGGAGTCCTCGACGATCATGATCTGCCAGCGGTCACCGGACGGCGCGAGGGCGCTGCTGCGGACCAGGTCGCGCACCTCGTCGACGCCGATGGAGAGCTTCTCGGTGCGGATGATCCGGACGTCGGCGTGGCTGCTGGCGAGCACGGTGCGGCACGACTTGCAGGTGCCGCACCCGGTGCCGGTCTCACACTGCAGCGCGGCCGCGAAGGCGACGGCGGCGTTGGAGCGACCGGACCCGGGCGGTCCGGTGAAGAGCCAGGCGTGGGTCATGCCGTCGCCGCCCGCCGCCCGGCTGAGCGCCTCGATCACCGGCCGCTGGCCGACCAGGTCGTCCCACACGGTCACGGCAGCAGCACCTCCACCCGGGCGCGGATGGCGGCGGCGATCTCCTCGATCGGGGCGCGGGCGTCGAGCACGACGTAGTGGTCGGGGTCGGCCGCCGCTAGGTCGAGGAAGCCCTGCCGGACCCGCTGGTGGAACTCCACCGACTCACCCTCGATGCGGTCCCGCTCGGTGAAGCGCCCCAGACCGGCCTCGGGGGCCAGGTCCAGCACCACGGTCAGGTGCGGTCGCAGGTCGCCGGTCGCCCAGCGGTTGACCCGCTCGACGTCGGCGAGCAGCAGGTCGCGGCCGGCGCCCTGGTAGGCGAGGGAGGAGTCGACGTAGCGATCGGTGATGACCACCTCGCCGCGGGCGAGGGCCGGGAGCACGACGGTGTCGACGTGCTCGGCCTTGTCCGCGGCGTAGAGCAGCGCCTCGGTGCGGTGCGAGAGCTCGCCGGTCTCGGGGCTGAGCACGATCCGACGCAGCGCCTGCCCGACCGGGGTGTCACCGGGCTCGAAGGTGAGCAGCACGGTGTGGCCACGCTCCTCGAGCCAGGTGCGCAGCAGCCCCGACTGGGTCGACTTGCCCGCGCCCTCGCCACCCTCGAAGCAGACGAAGACGCCGGTGTCGGCATAGACGCGTCGGCTCACGCGCACACCCTACGGGCGGGCACCGACGGCGCCGGACGCCGAGCGGACTGCCCGGCGTACGGAAACACGGGTGACGGCGGGCGCGCGGCGCGCGCAGACTCCTCCCATGACCCCGATCGACGGCCTGCAGGAGGGCCTCACCGCCCGGCCCCTCACCCACGACGACGCCGAGGCGGTGACCGCGGTCGTGGCCGCCGAGGAGGTGATCGACCTCGGCGAGCCCGAGGTGACCGTCGAGGACGTGCTGTCGGACTGGCTGCGCCCGAGCTACGACATCACGGAGAGCACCGTCGGCATCCTCGACGGCGACCTGCTGGTCGCGTACGGCGACCACAGCGGCCCGGACATCGGCTACACGGCCGTGCTGCCGGCGTACCAGGGTCGGGGCATCGGTACGGCGATCGCGCGCTGGCTGCAGGCCAAGGCCCGGGCTGCCGGGTCCCCCCGGATCGGCACGCAGGTGGCGCAGGGCAGTGCCGCCGACCGCCTGCTGGCCGACCTCGGCTACGAGGTCCGCTGGACCGCGTGGGACCTCGAGCTGCCCCCCGATCGGGAGATCAGCGCCCGCCCCCTGCCCGACGGGTTCACCCTCCGCGACGCCGAGGACGCCGACCGGGAGGCGGCGTGGACCCTGGTCGAGGACTGCTTCCTCGAGTGGTCCGACCGGGAGCGGATGAGCCTGGCCGACTTCGGCGCCCGGGTCTGGGACCGCGGGGGGTTCGAGCCGTGGAACCTGCGCCTGCTGGTCTCACCGGACGGGCAGGTCGTCGGGGCCACGCACGTGTTCCTCGCCGGTGACGGCGGGTACGTCGCCCGGATCGCGGTCCGCCCCGACCAACGGGGTCGGGGTCTCGCCCCGCCGATGCTGGTCGACGCCTTCGACCGGGCGCGCGAGCACGGCGCCGTCCGCTGCTACCTCTCCACCGACACCCGGGCGGGGGCGCGGGGGCTCTACGAGAAGGTCGGCATGGAGGTCGCGTCGACCTGGGTGAACCGGGCCATCACCCTCTGATCGGCCCTAGGCTGCGGCCACGGGCAGGCACGAGGGGGACGGCATGACGACGGACGCTGCGGCGACGGCACCACCGGGTCGACTGGTCGACGACTGGGGCCGCCGCGACCGGGTCGCCGGGTGGGTCCTCGTCGCCGCCTGGACCGCGCTGCTCGTCGCCACCCTCCTCACCGGCCATCGGATCTCGGACTTCGACCGGCTCGAGGGGCTCGTCGCCGCTGGTGAGGTGACCGAGGTCGAGGTGGTCGGCGGCTTCGAAGGCGCGGAGGACTGGCAGGGCTTCGGCGTCACCCAGGTCCGGTGGCGTGAAGGGTGGATCGTCCACACGGCCGACGTGACCGAAGCCAGCAACAACCGGCAGGCCGCCCACGCGCGACGGCAGGGCGATGCCGACAGGACGGTGGTCGTCGGCAGTGTCAGGGACCACCTGGCCCGCCTCGACCCCGACGTCGCCTTCGTCCGCGGGGAGCCGCGCAACCCGTACTCGACGGTGGTCGGGCTGAAGGCCCCGGGATGGGTGGGCCTGATCTACGTCGTCCTGCTGGGCGCCACCCTGGTGCTCAACGGCGGACCCCGACCGTGGCGCGCGACGAGGTGGGCGTGGGCGTGGCTGGTCCTGCTGGTGCCGCCGTTCGGCATCGCGGCGTACCTGGCCCTCGGCGGCCCCACCGGGCTCTTCCGACCCCGCGATCCCCGACGGGTGTGGCTCACCGGTGGCTGGGCGTTCCTGCTGGCGCTGCTCCTCGGTGGCGGTTCCACCGCCGCCTGAGGAGGCACCGGCGGCAGGTCAGGCCTTCTTGGCCGCGGCCTTCGTCGTCGTCTTCTTCGCAGTCACCTTCTTGGCCGTCGTCTTCTTGGCCGTCGTCTTCTTGGCGGTGGTCTTCTTGGCCGTCGTCTTCTTGGCCGGCGCCTTCTTCGCGCCCTTCTTGGCGGCCTTCTTGGCCGGGCCCTTGTCGCGACGCTCCTGGAGCAGCTCGGCCGCCCGCTCGGGAGTGATCGACTCGACGGTGTCGTCCTTGCGCAGGGTGGCGTTGTACTCGCCGTCGGTGACGTACTCCCCGAAGCGGCCCGCCTTGACGACGATCGGCTGCCCGGAGACCGGGTCGTTGCCGAGCTCCTTGAGCGGCGGAGTGGCCGCGCCGCGGCCCCGCTGCTTGGGCTGGGCGTAGATCGCCAGCGCCTGGTCGAGGGTGATGTCGAAGATCTGGTCCTCGGACGTCAGCGACCGCGAGTCGGTGCCCCGCTTGAGGTAGGGCCCGTAGCGGCCGTTCTGCGCGGTGATCTCCTCGCCGTCCTCACCGGCTCCGACCACCCGCGGCAGGGAGAGAAGCTTGACGGCCTCCTCCAGCGACACGGTGTCGAGGGTCATCGACTTGAAGAGCGAGCCGGTGCGCGGCTTGGCCGACTTGGGGGCGTCCTCGGGCAGCTGCTCGGTGACGTAGGGACCGAAGCGGCCGTTCTTGGCGACGACGACCAGGCCGGTCTCCGGGTGCTCACCGAGCACCTGCTCCTCGCCGGCCGGGTTGGCCAGCAGCTCCCTGGCCTTGGCCACGGTGAGCTCGTCGGGCGGCAGGTCGTCGGGCACGTTGGCGCGCACGGTCGCGCCGTCGCCCTCCTCCTCCGGACCCGGAGCCTCGACGTACGGGCCGTAGCGGCCGACCCGCAGCACGATGCCGGAGTCCTCGCCGATCGGGAACGTCGCGAGCTCCTTGGCGTCGATGTCGCCGAGCTCGTTGACCAGCGTCTTGAGGCCCTCAATGTCGCCGGAGCCGTAGTAGAACTCGCCGAGCTCGGTCTTGCGGTCGCGGCGGCCACCGGCGATGTCGTCGAGGACGTCCTCCATGAGCGCGGTGAACTCGTAGGAGATCTGCCGCGGGAAGTGCTCCTCGAGCAGCCGCACCACCGAGAACGCGAGCCAGGCCGGCACCAGCGCCGAGCCCTTCTTGTAGACGTAGCCGCGGTTGACGATGGTGCCCATGATCGAGGCGTACGTCGAGGGGCGGCCGATCTCGCGCTCCTCGAGCTCCTTGATCAGGGTCGGCTCGGTGTAGCGGGCCGGGGGCTTGGTCTCGTGGCCCGCGGCGGTGACCGACGCGGCCGAGATGGCCTCGCCCTGCTCCAGGTTGGGCAGGCGGGTCTCCTGGTCGTCGCGCGCGGACGCAGCGTCGTCGGTGCCCTCGACGTACGCCTTGAGGAAGCCGTGGAACGTGATGACGCGACCGCTCGCCCCGAAGACGACGTCCTCACCGGTCGCCGCGGCGCCGCCGAGGCGGATCGAGACGGTGTGGCCGGTGGCGTCCTTCATCTGGGAGGCGACGGTGCGCATCCAGATCAGCTCGTAGAGCCGGAACTGCTCACCGGTGAGCCCGGTCTGCGCCGGGGTGCGGAACGAGTCGCCGGCGGGCCGGATCGCCTCGTGCGCCTCCTGGGCGTTCTTGACCTTGGACGTGTAGGTCCGCGGGCTGTCGGGTACGTACTCCGCGCCGTACAGCTCGCGCACCTGGTCGCGGGCCGCCTCGACCGCGGCGCTGGAGAGCGTCGTGGAGTCGGTACGCATGTAGGTGATGTAGCCACCCTCGTAGAGCCGCTGCGCCACCGACATCGTCACGCTCGAGCTCATGCCGAGCTTGCGGCCGGCCTCCTGCTGGAGGGTGGTGGTGCGGAACGGGGCGTACGGCGAGCGGCGGTAGGGCTTGGACTCGACCGAGCGGACCTCGTACGTCGTGTCCTCCAACGCCGCGGCCAGGGCCTCGGCGCGGCTGCGGTCGAGGTGGACGAGGTCGGACTTCTTGAGCTGGCCGTCGGGACCGAAGTCGGAGCCGCGGGCGACGCGGGCGCCGTCGACGGAGTGCAGCTTGGCCGGGAACATCCGCTGCTCGTGCGTGCTGCCGGCGTCGAAGGTGCCCTCGAGGTCCCAGTAGGAGGCGACCCGGAAGCGCATCCGCTCGCGCTCCTTGTCGACCACCAGGCGGGTCGCCACGGACTGGACGCGACCGGCGGAGAGGCCGGACATGACCTTCTTCCACAGGACCGGGCTGACCTCGTAGCCGTAGAGGCGGTCGAGGATGCGGCGGGTCTCCTGCGCCTCGACGAGGTGCATGTCGAGCTCGCGCGGGCTCTCGGCGGCGGCGAGGATCGCGGGCTTGGTGATCTCGTGGAAGACCATCCGCTTGACCGGGATGCCCTTCGGGTCGAGCTCGTCGAGCAGGTGCCAGGCGATCGCCTCGCCCTCGCGGTCCTCATCGGTGGCGAGGTAGAGCTCGTCGGCGTCCTTGAGGAGCTTCTTGAGCTTGGCGATGTGGCTCTTCTTGTCACGCGGCACGACGTAGTAGGGCTCGAAGTCGTGGTCGACGTCGACCGCGAGACGACCCCACGGCTTGTCCTTGATCTTGGCCGGGGTGTCCGCCGCATTGTTGGGCAGGTCCCGGATGTGACCGATGGACGACTCGACGACATACCCGCTGCCGAGGTAGCCGCCGATCATCTGCGCCTTCTTGGGCGACTCGACGATGACGAGCTTGTGTGCCACGTGATTCCTGCTTCCTGATTCGGTGATGCGCGGCAACCGTAGCGCTCCGGGGCGACAACTCCAGCCGGGGCGACCGGCGGCGGGCACCGGCGCGGCGTACGGCGCCCCCGGGCGAGGCGGGCCCGGACCCCCTCTCCCCGGGCACGGAGCGGGCCCCACGCCGATCGGCGTGGGGCCCGCTCCGGGGGGGTGGATCAGAACTCGACGTCCTCCAGGTACAGCTTCCCGATGGCTGCCGTCGTCACCGGGTTGAAGTCGGGGGTGTCGTTCTCGACGATGTACTCCTCGACCTGGTGACGCTTGAAGATCGCCGGGAAGTCGATGACCCCCATGCCGAGGTCGGCCATGTCGCCCGGCTGCTCGTCCACGAAGAGCGCGAGCGCGTCGTCGCCGTGCCGGTCCTTGACGTGGTACTGCCGCACCTCGAGCGGGGCCGTGCGGATGACCTCGTTGGCGAAGGCCAGCGGATCTGCCTCGAGGAGGTTGACCCCGGCGGTGTAGGCCCAGTAGAGGTCGACCTCGAGGTGCACGAGCCTCGGGTCGAGCTCGGACATCAGCACCTCCCACGGCGTCGTGCCGTCGGGGAACTTGATCGTGAACTCATGGGCGTGGTTGTGGTAGCCGTAGCGGAGGCCACGCTTGCGTGCCGCCGCCGCCTCGGTGTTCATCTGGTCGGCGAGGTCCTGCCACGCGGCCTTGTCCGGCGAGTTGAAGTACGGGACGTTGAGGTACTTCTGCCCGAAGGTGTTGGCGTCGTCGAGCTTCTTGTTGAGCGCGGCCGCGTCCCTGTTGCTGACACCGTCGTGACTGGAGCTGGCCCAGATGTCGCGCTCGTCGAACAGCGCCTTGAGCTGGGCGGCGCTGTAGGTGTAGAGCCCGGCGCGCTCGACCCGCTCGTAGCCGAACTTGGCCAGCTGGTCGAGGACCAGCCTGATCTGGGTGTCCGAGGTCATCGCCGACCGCAGCGTGTACAGCTGGATGCTGATCCGGTCGGTGGCCACCTCGTGGTTGCGCTCGTGCCCCCGGCCCCGGCCCTTGCCGTGGGCGGCCGCTGGCGTCGCGGCCCCTGCGCCAGCGCCGAGGGCGGCGGCGCCCGCGGCCCCCGCGAAGGCGCCGCGGATCAGGTTGCGACGACTCGCCCCCTGCCTCTCGAGGGACTCGCGCAGCGCGCCCTCTCCGTCATGTCCGAAACACATCTCAGGCCTCTTCTCGGGGCGCCGCGCGCCCGTGTCGGTGGTGGGTGGCCTCGAAACTAGGAGGGTGACGGACATCACGTCAACGATCGCACACCTTTTGTATGAAATTTGTCAGAAGTCCGCGCACCACCCGCCCCACGGATGCACCCCCGTGGTCACCGGTCCCGCACGAGGAATCCCTCCGCCACCAGCTCGTCGACGACGGGCAGCAGCGTGCGGCGTACGTCGTCGACGTCCAGCTCCAGCAGCTGCGCCAGCGCGCCGATGATCTGCCCGACCGCGAGGTCGCCGTCGCAGGCCCCCACGAAGGCCGCCTCGGCGGTGTCGACCTGCCGCGCCCTGCGCAACCCCCGCTGCTGGCGCAGCACGATGGTCGAGGGGTCCTCCGCGCCGGGGCTGCCCTGCGTCTCCTGGAGCAGGTCGGGTCGCGCCACGAGGTGGTCTGCCTCGGTCACCCGGGCGCCCACCGCGGCGCCCCACTCGGCGATCGCCGGGCCGATGGGCTGCTCGACGTCGTAGGGCCAGTCCAGCAGCTGGTGGCGCCCTCCCCCGCTGCGCCGCAGGTTGAGCCAGCCGAAGCCCACCCCCTCGATGCCCTGCTCGTCGAACCACGACAGCCAGGTGTCGTAGCGGCGGACGTAGTCGTCGCCGCCGTGCAGCCCGGCGTCCTTGAGCCACAGCTCGACGTACTCGCTCGGGTCGACGACCTCGCGCTGGACGACCAGGGCGTCGCAGTCGGCGTCCAGCCAGGTCGCGAGGCGCTCGTCCCACGGCCGGCCGCGCTCGATCACCCAGTTGCCCAGCACCTGGCACCACCCGCCGTCGGTGAGCAGGTCCGGCGCCTGGCGCACGATGTCCTCGACGACCCGGTCGCCGGGCAGGCCGGAGTCGCGGTAGACGAGCCGCTCGCCGGTGGCCGGGGAGATGACGAACGGGGGGTTGGTCGCGATGAGGTCGAAGCGCTCCCCGCGCAGCGGCTCGAAGAACGACCCCTCCCGGACGTCCACGGTGACCTCGTTGAGCGCCGCGTTGAGACGCGTCATCCACAGCGCCCGGGTGTTGACGTCGGTCGCGACGACCTCCCGGGCGTGGGCGGCGAGGTGCAGCGCCTGGACGCCGCAGCCGGTGCCGAGGTCGAGGGCCCGGCCGACCGGCTCGCGGATGGTGAGCTGGGCCAGGCTGGTCGACGCGCTGGAGATGCCGAGCACGTGGTCGCTGCCGACCCGGTTCGGGGCGCCGTCGAGGCCGGGCGTGAGGTCGGAGACGATCCACAGGTCCTCCTCGTCGGTGCGGTAGGGCCGGCAGTCGAGCCGCGCCGCCACCTCCCCCACGCTCTGCTCGAGCAGGCCCGCGTTGCAGAGCCGGTCGACGAGCCCCGGGAGCGCCCGCTCCGCCTCGTCATGCGACACCGGCGCCTGGAGCAGGAAGAGTCGGGTCAAGGTGGAGAGCGGGCTGCCGTCCGTCGTACGCCGCAGTCCCGGCGTGGTCTCGTTGCGGCTCAGCGCGCGGTGGCCGGCCTCGCCCAGCTGGCCGGCGACGCCGTCGTAGGTGAAGTCGGCCGCGACGAGGGCGTCGCGCAGGGGTCCGGTGAAGTCGAGGCTCATGCGCTGACTCCCCTCTCGTGGTAGCCGGTCATGGGTTCGCCCGAACGCCACTCGTCGAGGGCGCCCCGGTAGATCCCGTGGCGCAGCTCGACCTCGTAGCCGTCGTACTGGGGGGCGCCCATCGCGCGGGCCACCGCGAGCTCGGCCTCGACGTCATACGGGACGCGGGCGAAGGACACCGACCACGGGGCCGGCTCCTCGCTACCGAGCTCGCCCTCCAGGATGCAGTACATCGGCGTCGGGTCGCCCATGCAGTTGCCGACGCTGCCGGTGTTGAAGCTGGTGCGCCCCTCGAGCTGGCACTCGTAGAGCGGGTCGTGCGTGTCGGCGTACCCGACGAGGTCCGGCACCGGGCCGCCGCCGGTGGCGTCGGTGTGGGTGAAGAGCCCCTCGAACTCCTCCTGCGTGCGGACATAGCGCACCCGCCGGTGCACCGTCTCCTCGCTGGCGTGGAAGAGCCGCACCCGTCGACCGCTCAGCCAGAAGTCGTGGTTGAACGGGAGCGCGCGCAACCACTCCCCCTGGCCCGGCCCGAGCTGGGCCAGCCAGAACTGCAGGGCCTCGCTGTCGAACTCGCGATCAGGGTCGGGCAGGAAGTCGTCCCAGTTGCCCAGCAGGTTGACCTCGCAGCGCTCCTGGCACAGCTCGACCACCTCGCGTCCCCGCGGGCCCTTGCCGACGTAGTCGCCGAGGTTGAAGACCCGCGAGATCCCCCGGCGGTCGATGTCCGCGAGGACCGCCTCGAGGGCGGTGAGGTTGCCGTGCACGTCCGAGACGAGGGCGATGCGCTCCATGGCCGCCATCCTTCCAGCCGCCGTCGCCGCGCTCGGACATGCCACTGGCCCGCCGTGCGGGTGCACGACGGGCCAGCGGGAGGTGTTGCGGTCAGCTGTGCGCGTGCGGCGTCATCGACGAGCTGCCGGTGTTGTCACCGTCGTCGCTGATGGCGACCCCGCGCTGCTTGGAGATGTAGATCGAGCCGGCGATGATCGCGACCGCCACCAGGGCGATGGCGATGCGCAGGACGTCGTTCTGGTCCTCGCCCACGCTCAGGGAGACGATCGCGCTCGCGATGAGCAGCGAGACGAGGTTCATCACCTTGAGGAGCGGGTTGATGGCCGGGCCGGCGGTGTCCTTGAACGGGTCACCGACGGTGTCACCGATGACCGTCGCCTCGTGGGCGGGCGATCCCTTGCCACCGTGGTGCCCGTCCTCGACCAGCTTCTTGGCGTTGTCCCAGGCGCCGCCCGCGTTGGCCAGGAAGACGGCCATCAGGGTGCCGGTGCCGATCGCGCCGGCGAGGAAGCCGGCCAGCGCCGTCACGCCGAGGCCGAAGCCGACGGCGATGGGAGCCAGGACGGCCAGGATGCCGGGCGTCACGAGCTCGCGCAGCGAGTCCTTGGTGACGATGTCGACGACCTTGCCGTACTCCGGACGACCCGTGCCCTCCATGATGCCGGGGATCTCGCGGAACTGGCGTCGCACCTCGTAGACCACGGCACCTGCCGCCCGGGCGACGGCGTTGATCGCCAGGCCCGAGAAGAGGAAGACGACGCAGGCGCCGAGCAGGACGCCGACCAGGACGGCGGGGTTGAAGACGTCGAACTGGATGAACTCGTCCGGGGCCGGCTTCGCCTCCAGCAGGGCCTCGAAGACCGAGGTGGCGTAGGACCCGAAGAGTGCGGTCGCCGCCAGCACCGCGGTGGCGATCGCGATGCCCTTGGTGATCGCCTTGGTGGTGTTGCCGACGGCGTCGAGCTCGGTGAGGATCTGCGCCCCCTCCTCGCTCACGTCGCCGGACATCTCGGCGATGCCCTGGGCGTTGTCCGAGACCGGGCCGAAGGTGTCCATGGCGACGATGACGCCGACGGTGGTCAGCAGGCCGCAGCCGGCCAGGGCCACCGCGAAGAGCGACACGGTCAGCGCCGCGCCGCCCAGCAGGTAGGCGCCGAACACGGCGGCGCCGATGACCAGCGTCGTGTAGACCGCGGACTCGAAGCCGACCGACAGGCCGGACAGGATCACCGTGGCGGCACCCGTCAGCGACGTCTTGCCGACGTCCTTGACCGGGCGGTACTCGGTGCCGGTGTAATAGCCGGTGAGGGCCAGGATGCCCGCGGACATCACGATGCCGATGACCACGGCGGCCGAGGCGATGAAGCGCGGGTCGCCCTCGGCGGCGACCAGGTTCTCGGAGATGTTGGTGAACTCCGAGAAGCTGCTCGGCAGGTAGACGTAGGAGAGCACCACGCTGGCCAGGGCGGCGATGGCCGAGGACAGGTAGAACGACCGGTTGATCGTGGTGAGGCCGTTCTCGCCCACCTTGGGCCGGGTCAGGTAGACGCCCGCCACCGCGGTGAGGGCGCCGATGGCCGGGATCAGCAGGGGGTAGACGAGCCCCTTGTCGCCGAAGGCCTGCGACCCGAGGATCAGCGCCGCGACCAGCGTCACGGCGTACGACTCGAAGAGGTCGGCCGCCATGCCGGCGCAGTCACCGACGTTGTCGCCCACGTTGTCGGCGATCGTCGCGGCGTTGCGCGGGTCGTCCTCGGGGATGTTCTGCTCGACCTTGCCCACCAGGTCGGCGCCGACGTCGGCCGCCTTGGTGAAGATGCCGCCGCCGACCCGCATGAACATCGCGAGGAGGGCCGCGCCGAAGCCGAAGCCCTCGAGCACGTCGGGGGCCGAGTCCTGGAAGAACAGCACGACGAGGCTGGCGCCGAGGAGGCCGAGGCCGACCGTGAGCATGCCGACCATGGCGCCGGTTCGCAGGCCGATCCGCATGGCGTTCTCGCGACCGGTGGACTCGGCGGCGGCGGCGACACGGAGGTTGGCGCGCACCGCGAGGTTCATGCCCAGGTAGCCCACCGCTGCGGAGAACCCGGCACCGACGATGAAGAACACGGAGCGGAAGATCCGCACGGTCATGTCGTCGGCCGGGAGCACGAGCAGCGCGAAGAACGCGATCGCCGCGAAGATGGCGAGCGTGCGGAACTGTCGCGCGAGGTAGGCGTTGGCGCCTTCCTGCACGGCCCTGGCGATGGTCTTCATGTTGTCGGTGCCCTCAGCGGCGGCCATGACCTGCTGGCGGAACATCGCAGCCATCGCGAGCGCGGCGAGCGCGATCACGGCGACGACGATGACCAGCACGAGATTGCCGCCAGTGAGCTCCGGCGTCACGACGACTGGGTTGATCCCCGTCATGTGCGTCCTCCTGGCAGTGGTTCGAGTGTGCGAACGCGCGGGAGTCTACGCAGATGTGTCACAGATCACGTGCGACACGTGATGCGCGACACACACCTCTCCGGAGGTCAGCCGGTGGCGACCGACGGGTCGGCGGAGTCGTGGATCACGAACACCTTCGCCAGACCGGTGATGCGGAAGATCTTGAGCAGCCGCTCCTGGCTGCAGATGAGCTCGAGGGAGCCGTCGTGGGCGCGGACCTTCTTGAGGCCGCCGACCAGCACGCCGAGCCCCGTGGAGTCGAGGAACTCGACCGCTTCGAGGTCGATCACGATGTTGTAGGAGCCCGCACCGACCAGCTCGGTGATCTGGTCACGCAGCTTGGGCGCCGTGTAGACATCGATCTCACCGCCCACCGCGACGACGGCACGGCCGTCGACCTCGCGGGTCGCAAGGGTCAGATCCACGACTGCTCCAGGTCCGGGAGAAATAGTCACACGGAGCCAGTCGCCCCGAATGCTGTCGGCAGTATCAAACCACGTGGGGGCGAACTGCGCAGGCGTACCCGGGAGCGGGTATCTCCATGTCCGTCCCGACGACCGCCTCCCGGGGAGGTGCCACCCTGCGCGCGCACGGTCGTCGGGACCGCCGTGGACGCCGTTGTCGGCGGCGTTTGCGACACTGCGCTGGTGGCCACCGCGACTCCTGCACACCGCTCGGTCGCCGCCCTCGTCGACCGGCTCACCGGCGTGCCGGGACGGGAGGACCGGCTGCGCCACCTCGAGGTGCTGCCACCCCGCACCGCCCGTTTCGCCGACTGGCCGGCATGGGTCCCGGCCGACGTCCGGGACGCGTTCGTCGCGGCGGGGATCACCCGGCCGTGGCAGCACCAGGCGGCCGCCGCCGACGCCGCGCACACCGGCCACCACGTCGTCCTGGCGACCGGGACGGCGTCGGGCAAGTCGCTGGCCTACCAGCTGCCCGCGCTGGCCGCGATCCGCTCCTCGCGCGGCGCCCGGGGCGAGCGGGGCGCCGGCGTGCTCTACCTCGCGCCCACCAAGGCGCTCGCCCACGACCAGCTGGCCACCGTCGCCGGGCTCGGGCTGGACGTCCGCGCCGCCACCCACGACGGTGACAGTCCCTGGGAGCAGCGGGAGTGGACGCGCGACTTCGGGGAGTACGTCCTCACCAACCCCGACATGCTGCACCGCTCGCTGCTGCCCGGCCACGCCCGCTGGGCGTCGTTCTTCGCCTCGCTGGAGTACGTCGTGGTGGACGAGTGCCACCACTACCGCGGCGTGTTCGGCGCGCACGTGGCCCACGTGCTGCGCCGCCTGCGCCGGGTCTGCGCGATGTACGGCGCGTCGCCGACCTTCGTCCTGGCCTCCGCGACCGTGTCCGACCCGGAGGTCGCCGCCGGGCGGCTCACCGGCCTGCCCGTCGAGGCGGTCACGGCCGACCACTCCCCCCGAGGGCAGGTCTCCCTGCTGCTGTGGGAGCCACCGTTCGTCAGCCACGCCGGCGAGAACGGAGCGCCCGTACGCCGCGCCGCGTCGTCGGAGGTGGCCGACCTGCTGGCCGACCTGGTCGCCGAGGACGTGCGCACGCTGGCGTTCGTGCGGTCACGACGGGGCGCCGAGCAGGTCGCGCTCACCGCGGCCGAGCTGCTGGCCGAGGTCGATCCCTCGCTGCCGTCCCGCGTGGCGGCCTACCGGGGCGGCTACCTGCCGGAGGAGCGGCGGGCCCTGGAGTCGTCGCTGCGTCGCGGGGAGCTCACCGGGCTGGCCGCCACCAACGCCCTCGAGCTGGGCATCGACATCAGCGGGCTCGACGCGGTGCTGATCGCCGGCTTCCCGGGCACCCGGGCCGCCCTGTGGCAGCAGGTCGGGCGGGCCGGGCGGGGCGCCCAGGACGCGCTCGGCATCCTCGTCGCGCGCGACGACCCGCTGGACACCTATCTCGTCAGCCACCCGGAGGCCCTGATCGGCCGCCCCGTGGAGGCGACGGTCTTCGACCCGACCAACCCCTACGTCCTCGGACCGCACCTGTGCGCCGCGGCGCAGGAGGCACCCCTGACCGAGGAGGACCTGCCGCTCTTCGGCCCGACCGCCCGCGAGGTCGTGGACCGGCTGGTCGAGAGCGGCCTGCTGCGCAAGCGGGCCCGGGGCTGGTTCTGGACGGACCGCCGGCGGGCCAGCGACCTCGCCGACATCCGCTCCACCGGCGGCGCGCAGGTGCAGCTGATCGAGTCGTCCACCGGACGGGTCATCGGCACCGTCGACGGGGCCAGCGCCCACGGCACGGCCCATCCCGGCGCGGTCTACGTCCACCGCGGCGAGACCTGGCTGGTCGAGTCGCTCGACCTCGACGAGCACGTGGCGGTAATGCACCCCGCCGAGCCCGACTACTCGACGTCGGCCCGCGAGGTCACCGACATCACCGTGCTGGCCGAGCGCGAGCACCGCGACTGGGGTGCCTGCCGACTCTCGCTCGGCGAGGTCGACGTGTCGCACCAGGTGGTGTCCTTCCTCCGGCGACGCCAGCCCGGCGGCGAGGTGCTGGGCGAGGAGCCCCTGGACCTGCCGGAGCGCTCGCTGCGCACCACGGCGGTGTGGTGGACCGTCCCGGCCGACCTGCTGGCCGAGTCGGGGCTGGCCGCCGCCGACCTGCCCGGCGCGGCGCACGCCGCCGAGCACTGCTCCATCGGCCTGCTGCCGTTGTTCGCCACGTGCGACCGGTGGGACATCGGTGGGGTCTCGACCGCCCTGCACGCCGACACCGGACGGCTCACCGTCTTCGTGCACGACGGGCACCCCGGTGGCGCCGGCTTCGCCGAGCGGGGCTTCCACGCCGCCCACGAGTGGCTCACCGCCACCCGCGAGGCGATCGCCGGCTGCGAGTGCGAGAGCGGGTGCCCCTCGTGCATCCAGTCGCCCAAGTGCGGCAACCAGAACAACCCCCTCGACAAGCCCGGCGCGGTCGCGCTGCTGGACCTGCTCCTCACGCACGCGGTGGGTGGGTAGCCTGCCCCCATGGTGATACTCGGACTGCTGCTGATCATCCTCGGCGCGATCGCGATCCTGTCGGCGATCTTCGTCAGCGAGGGCAGCGGTGAGCTGCTGGGCATCGACATGAGCTCGCTGGAGATCTTCCTGGTCGGCGTGGCCGCCGGTGCCGCCGTGCTGTGGGGCTACTCGATCCTCAAGTGGGGCACCAGGCGCGGCCTCGCGCACCGCAAGGAGCGCAAGGAGCTCAACAAGCTGAACCAGAAGCTCGACCGCGTCGAGGCCGAGAAGCGCGAGGACAACCCGACCACTCCCGACGAGCGCGTCTGACCCTGCGTCCTGCCTACGGAGTCCCCGCTCCGGCGGGGGACTTTGGCGCTTGCTGGCCGACACATCCCCCCATGCGGACCACTCGGCCAGTAGGTCCGGTCCGCGGCGGCACCTGGCTGTACGACGGCGCGCTGGCTGGCGGCGTACGACAAGTCGGGCACGCAGACTGGCGGCGTACGACAAGTCGATCAGCGCCGCGACTGTCGGCACCCGCCAGTGTGCTGAGGGCCCGGAGCGCAGCTGTCGGCGCCCGCCAGTTGCCCGTGGAGAAGGGCGTGTCGGGAGGACGTCGTACGACGCTCGCATCGGGCGAGAGCTCCGGGGGTCCGCCTCGGAGCTGGCGACGCTCCGGGTCCGCCTCGGGGCGGCCGCAACTGGCGGCGTACGACAGGGGGCACGCAGACTGGCGGCGTACGACAAGTCGATCAGCGCCGCGGTTGTCGGCGGCCGCCAGTGTGCTGAGGCCCCTCCGTCGCACATGTCGGCGCTCGGCTGGCCCCCTGCCGAGGAGAGACCTGTCTAGCCCGGACCCGCCCGGGCATCGGCGACCACGTCGACGGCCCGGCCCGCCGGACCGGAGGCCCGCACACGGACGCTGACCCGGACGTCGTCGGCACCGTCGACGCACGACACCAGGACGGCGTCGTTGGCCCGCGCCGTGGCGGCGGCCGCGGCGCAGCCGTCCCGGCCGTCCGCCGCAGCGGTCGCCCCGGACAGGGCGGCGAGATCGGCCGCCGACTGCGCCCGACGCTGGGCGACCACCACGGCACTCACGCCGCTCAGCGCCAGGCCGACGAACAGCAGCAACCCCGCCGCGGCCACGACGAGCAGGGTCGCGGCCCCGCGCTCCCCCGGACGCCGGCGGCGATCCCCCCGACCACGACCCCGACCCCGGGGACACGGATCGCGGCCCCGCCGCGTCACCCGGTCTCCTCCGCGGCGGCGACCGCCGTCGAGCGCACCGTGACCCCGGGCAGGAAGTCGAACAACCCTCCCGGGCCGTCGATCCGGACCGCTGCCTCCGCCCGCACCTCGTCGCCGGCGAGGCGCACGTCCACCTCCGCACCCTCGGGGGCGATGCGCCGGCCCACGTCTCGGGCCGCCTCGATCCCGTCGCCCCGGGCGGCGACCCGGGCGGCCTCGCGGGCCGCGTCGACGACCCGCACCTGGGCGGTGCCCGCCGCCAGCAGCCACACGAGGCCGACGGTGACGGCGAGGAGCAGCGGCAGGCCGAGCGCCAGCTCGGCCGTGACCGCCCCCCGCTCGGACCGTCGGCTCATCCGATGCCCAGCAGGCCCATGACGTGGTCGAAGAGGGTCTTGAGCAGCCGGTCGCCGAACCCGCCGCTCAGCAGCTGGTAGAGCAACCCGGCGAACCCGGCACCGGCCGCGGTGCCGACGGCGTACTCCGCCGTGGTGATGCCGCGCTCGCCACGTCGGCTGGGTCGAACGGTCTCGTGCATCTCGTGTCCTCTCGGTCGCGGCCCGCCCGCTGCGGGTCGTCGTGCGTCGACTCTGGGCGGATCGGCCGGCGCCCGGGTCGGGGCGGCCGGGAGCTGTGGAAGGCCTCGCCCGAGGGGCCCCTGTGGAGGGGAGGTGGCTCACGGGCCCGGCCGCAGCGTGGCCAGCAGGCCGGCCACCGTGGGGACGATCCCGATGAGGATGAAGGCAGGCAGCAGGCACAGGCCCAGGGGGACCGCGGCCCTGACCCCGACCGCGCGGGCGCGGTCCTCCACCGAGGCGAGGGCCTCCCGCTCGAGGTCGTCGGCGAGGCGCTCGATCGCGTCGGCCACCGAGGACCCGCTCGCCTCGGCACGGGCGAGGGTGTGGCCGAGGGGGGCCAGCACGGCGTCGAGGGACAGCAACCGCCACACCTCCGCGGCGGGCAGCCCGACCCGGAGCCGGGCCAGCACGGGGTCGAGCCGTTCGGCGGCCGCACCGGGGCAGGCGGCACACACGGACGCCAGCGCACCGGCGGGTGCGGCCCCGGATCGCAGGGTCGCCGCCAGCAGGTCGACGAGGTGCGGCAGGTCACGGGCCGCGGAGGCGCGGGCCTCCCTGACGACCCGGGTCTCGGACCGGTCAAGAGCCACCCAGGCGGCGCCTACCGCCAGCGGCCCGGCCACCAGACCCCCGGGAGGCCCGAGGAGGAGCCCGGCGCCGCACCCCGCGAGGGCCGAGAAGAGGGCGCGCCACCCCACGGACCGGTGGCTCGGGGCGGACAGGTCGTCGTCGGCCGGGTCCTGCGACGGCGCGCCCGTCCAGCCGGTCCGCGGGGGGACGGCCAGGAGCACGGCCAGGAGGGTGGCCGCGACGGCGACCGCGGTCACGGGCGGTCCACGCCGTCGGCGATCGCCTCGATCCACCAGAGCCCGAGCAGGCCGAACGCGAGCCCGAGCCCGAGGCAGCCCCAGCCGACCGGCGTGCCGAGCAGGAAGCCCCACGGATCACCTCCGGCTCCCGAGCCCATGCCGAGCGCGACCACCGGCAGGGCGGCGACCAGGCGAGCGGTGGCCCGAGCCGAGGCCAGCTCGGAGGTGACCACCCGGCGGGTCTGTCGACGCGCCCGGATCCGGGCCGCGACCCGGGACAGGGCGTCGGCCAGGCCGTGGCCGGAGTGCTGAGAGACCTGCCACGCGGAGGCGACGACCCGCAGCTCGCCCGCGCCAGGGGTCGAGGCGAGGCGCCGCAGCGCGTCGGGGACGTCCGAACCCAGGGCGTGAGCCTCCACCACGGGCGCCAGGTCGGACCACTGCCCGGCGGCCTGGGCGAGCGCGGCGTCGGGGGGCCGGCCGGCGGCCAGCTCGGCGGCGACCACCTCACAGGCGCCGAGGACGCGTCGAGACGTCTCGGCGGCGGTGAGGCGGTCCCGGCGCCGTCCCCAGATCCGCCGGGCCGCGAGCACGGTGAGCAGGCCGATGGAGCCGAGGACGAGGAACTGGAGCGGCACCACCCCGGCCGTCACGAGGGCCACCGACAGACCCAGGAGGGCGAGCGGGAGCCGCGCCCGCGGGTGGCCGGGACGCCGGTCCCCCGGCCACGTCCGGTCCGCGAGGAGCGACCCGGACGGCACCGGGCAGGCCAGCCACACGGCCCCGGCGACAGCGGCGGCGGGCCCGACCCACTCGAGAGGGCCGGTCACGGCGAGATCCGGCGGGCCAGGTCGCGGGCGGCCGGTCCCCTCTCGACCCGGCCGGCCGCGTCGAAGGACACGGCGACCTCGAGGCTCACCAGCCCGTCGGCCCCCCGGCTGGGCACGCCGACCTGGGCCACGCGGCGTACGCGGTCGGGCCCCCGGGCCACGTGGACCACCACGTCGAGGGCGGCGGCGAGCTGGCTGTGCACGGCTGCCCGGGGCAGTCCGGCAGCCAGGGCCAGGGCCTCAAGCCGGGCGGGCACATCGGCGGCGGAGTTGGCGTGCACCGTGCCGCACCCGCCGGCGTGGCCGGTGTTGAGCGCCGCCAGCATCTCGACCACCTCGGCACCGCGCACCTCCCCCACGACCAGGCGGTCGGGGCGCATCCGCAGGGCCTGGCGCACCAGCGTGCGCAGGGTGATCTCGCCGGCACCCTCGATGTTGGGCGGTCGCGCCTCCAGCCCGATGACGTGCGGGTGGGCGGGTCGCAGCTCGCTGGAGTCCTCGACCAGCACCAGCCGCTCGCCGGGGTCGACCAGGGAGAGCATGGCGGCGAGCAGCGTGGTCTTGCCGGTGCCGGTGCCTCCGGTGACGAGGAAGGCGCACCGGGCGGCGACGATCGCCGCCAGGAGCTCGGCACCCTCCTCGGTCACCGCCGCGGCGGCCACCAGGTCCTCCATCGTGAAGACCCGGGCCCGCGGGACCCGCAGGGACACCACCGTCCCGGGGCGCGCCGTCGGTGCGAGCACCGCGTGGAACCGGGTGCCGTCGGGCAGCCTGACGTCCGCGTGCGGGGTGGCGTCGTCGAGCCGGCGCCCACCCGTCGCGGCCAGCCGCTGCGCGAGGCGGCGCACCGCCACGTCGTCGGGGAAGCGCACCCCGGTGAGCTCGAGCCCGGCGCCGCAGTCGACCCACACCTCGTCGGCCCCGTTGACCAGGACGTCGGTGACCCCGGACCGTCTCAGCAGCGGCTCGAGCGGCCCGGCGCCCAGCACGTCGCGGCGCAGCTCGTCGTGCACCGCCAGCACCATCGCGTCGCCCACGGGCCTCCCGGCCGCACGCAACGCCTCCGCCACCCGGTGCGGCGAGAGGTCGCCCGGCGAGGCGGSGAGCCGCTCCCGCACCTCGTCGAGGAGTCCCGGGGCGATCGCGGCGGCGGTCACGCGGCGTCCTCCAGCACCTGTCGCGCCGCCCGGGCGAGCGGCACCCGCAGGTGGCGCACCGGTCCCAGGCCGAGGTCCACCGCCTCAAGGAGGCCGCGCTGCTCGGGCACCTCGACGGCGATCGGAAGGCCGGTGGCGCGCTCGACGTCGTCCCACGAGACGCCTCCCCGCCGCACGGCCAGCGCCGCTCCGGAGACGGGCCCGACCCGCTCGAGGAGCCGCACCGTCGACGCGACACCCCCGAGGGTCGCCGGCAGCACCACCAGCAGCCGGTCGCACCGCGCCACGAGCTCGTCGACCAGTGCCGGGCCGTGGCGCGCGAGGTCGAGCACCACCAGGTCGTGGCCACGCTGGGCGGCCGCCACCGCCTCGCGCACGACCGTGGCGTCGGGCTCGGAGGCGGCGCCGGAGGCCCACGACAGGACCCCGACCCCGGAGGCGGACCTCGGCACCGCCTCGCGCAGGGACCTCGCTCCGAGGCGCCCGGAGCTCGACGCGAGGTCTCCCCAGCGCACCCCAGCGGCCGACTCGAGGCCGAGCAGCCGGTCGAGGCCGGGCCCGAGCGGGTCGGTGTCGACCACCAGCGTCGGTCCCCGCGGCGCGGACACCTGGCCGAGCGCGCACGCGAACGTCGACGCACCTGCGCCCCCGGACCCTCCGATGACGCCGACGGTCCGGCCACGCCCCGGCGCCTCCTCCGAGTCTGCGAGCAGGTCGACCAGCCAGGCCTCGCACACGGGCAGCTCACCGACCGTGCCGGCGCCGATGGCCAGCGCAGCCCGGAAGACGCCGTCCGCCGGGGCCCAGCCCACGACGTGCACCCCGTCACGCCGTCCCGGACGGGCCGCGGCCACCTCGTCGACCAGGTCGGCACCCACGAGGACCAGCGGCGCACGCGGCCACGCCGCGAGGGCGGCGAGCGGGTCGTCGTACAGGTCGGGACGGACCCCGGCCGCGGCGCTCAGCCGGGCGACCTCGTCGGCCAGGGAGCGGTCACGGGTGAGGAGGATCGGCTGCATGGAGCGAGGTTCCCCGCGGTGACCGACACCGCGCCGGGACCAGCGGCGACCCTGTGGAGGAGCGTGCCGCCCGGACGGCCGGTGGACGGTTGCTGGCCCGGGCAGACGGCCCGGTCGCCGTCACCGCCCTACGATGGCCGACATGTCCCGCCCCACCGCGGCCTTCTTCGACCTCGACAAGACGATCATCGCCAAGTCGAGCACGTTGGCCTTCAGCAAGCCCTTCCAGGCGGGCGGGCTGATCAGCAGGCGCGCGATGCTGCGCAGCACCTACGCGCAGTTCGTCTACCTCGTCGGCGGTGCCGACCACGACCAGATGGAGAAGATGCGGGCCTTCATGTCCGCGCTCTGCGCCGGCTGGGACGTGGCGACGGTCCGCGAGATCGTCGCCGACACGCTCCACAACATCGTCGACCCGATCGTGTACGACGAGGCGGTCAGCCTGATCGAGGAGCACCACCGGGCCGGGCGCGACGTCGTCATCGTCTCGACCAGCGGCTCGGAGGTCGTCGAGCCGATCGGCGAGATGCTGGGCGCGGACCGGGTCGTCGCCACCCGCATGGAGATCGTCGACGGCAAGTACAGCGGGGACATCGAGTACTACGCCTACGCCGAGGAGAAGGCGCGCGCCATCGAGGACCTCGCCGAGCTGGTCGGCTACGACCTCGACGAGTGCTACGCCTACAGCGACTCGGTGACCGACGTGCACATGCTGCGGGCCGTCGGCCACCCCCACGCCGTCAACCCCGACCGCGAGCTGCGCAAGGCGGCGATGGCGGAGGGCTGGCCGGTGCTGGTCTTCGACAAGCCCGTGGCACTGCGGTCCCGGGTGCCGCTGCCCCCCGCCCGACAGACGCTCGCCGCGCTGGCCGTCGGCGGCGCGATGGCCGCCGGGGGCGTGCTCTGGGTCAACTCCCGCAAGCGTCGCAACGAGGCCTGAGCCCGCACCTATCGGGTGGGATGTCAACCCTTGAACGCGCGGCAGGACCGGCGTACAACGGAGTCACACAACTCCACAGACAGCACGTGAGCCTGGTACCCACGCGGCGATCTACCCTTCGCACAAGGGCGCGAGTCACCGGCCATGACCGGGGCAGCAGTTAGATGTTGCACGCTTGGTAGCCAAGCGTCACGTGTCAGCGACGGCACCTGATCTCACGATCGGGTGCCGTTCGCATGGGATGGCCCGTCCGGACTACTCCGCGGCCCTCCGCAGCGGCGACGCCTCGGCGCCCGCGGCGTACGCCTCGCTCGCGTAGAGCACCCACGCGTGCACCCCACGCGCACCTCCGTCGCGGTAGGCGCCGAGGTTGGACTCGTACTGCGCGCGCAGGGCGAGGTGCCCGGCCTCCGGCACGACCAGCGACTTGGCGTCCACGCCCCGCGAGACGAGCACGAGCCGCTCGACGGCCCGCGCCACGATGCCGTTGTGGGAGGCGAAGGGCGCGGCCGTCGCCAGGTCGGCGTGCACGACGGCAGCGACGAGCAGCGCCGGTGCGGACGTCTCGGCGAGCAGCAGCTCGGCGACCCCGCGGAGCCGGTCGGCGGAGGCCGCGTCGCGGGGGCGGCCCAGCTCGTCGGGCCCGAGCACCGCCGACCCGACGACGCTGTGGATGCGGGCGATCGCCTGGAGGGGCGCGGTCTTGAGCAGGGGCGCCAGGGCCAGCAGCGAGGCCGACATCCGGACGGCGTCCACGGCGACCTGGTCGCCGGAGCCCTCACGCAGCTCCGCCAGGGTGGTCGAGGAGCCCTCGAGCACGGCCGAGGCGTGCGCGCCGCGCAGGAGCGACTCGGCGGTCATCTCCGGGGAGGTGCGTCTCAGCCCGCGGTCGCGGAGCATCACGTCGATGCCGTCACGGACCGCGGCGTACCCGGAGGGCACGCCTTCGAGGTCCACCAGCCAGGCCAAGGGATCGGTCGTCACGCAGCAGGACGCTAGTAGCCTGCGGGGGATGAGTGACGAGCAGCCCACCCCCGAGGACATGAAGCGCTGGTCGGGGTCCTTCGGGGCCGTGGCCCAGACCTACGACCGTGGCCGTCCGTCGTACCCCGCCGAGGCGGTCTCGTGGCTCGTCGGCGGCGAGGCGAAGGTCGTCCTCGAGCTGGGGGCGGGCACCGGCAAGCTCACCCGTGAGCTGGTCGCCCAGGGTCACGCCGTCTACGCGACCGAGCCGGACGCCGCGATGCTCGCGCTGCTCGAGGCGCAGGTGCCCGGTTGCAGCGCCAAGGTGGCGGGTGCGGAGGAGATCCCCGCCAACGACCGCTCCGTCGACGTGGTCGTCGCGGGGCAGGCGTTCCACTGGTTCGACCACGAGGTCGCGCTGCCGGAGATCGCCCGCGTGCTCAAGCCCGGCGGCCACCTGGCGCTCGCGTGGAACTTCTTCGACCAGCGCATCCCCTGGGTACGACGCCTCGTCGAGGCCATGGGCGAGCAGGGGATGACGTCCTCGTCGCACGGGATCCTGGCGGACTCCGACCTCTTCGGTCCCGTCGAGGACAAGACCTTCGCGCACTGGCAGGACGTCAACCGCGAGACGCTCGTCGACATCGTGGCGTCGCGCTCCTACGTCGCCAGCCTCGACGAAGCCGGCCGCGAGGCCCGCCTCGACAAGGTCCGTGCCCTGTACGACGACTACGGCCGCGGCCACGACGGCATGCAGCTGGCCTACCGCACCGAGTGCTTCCGCGCGCAGGTCATCGACCGCGACGAGGGCCCGACGACCGATCCGGGTGACGGCGCGTCGCACGAGGGTCCGCTGATCTCCGACGGCACCGACACCGACATGCTCCTGATCGACTTCCGGTGAGCGCCGCGCCCCGGCACTAGTCTCGGGGCATGCGGCGCTGGCGACGGTCCGACCACCGGCGCACGGCGCTCGGCTCCCAGGCCGACCGCGCGACCTTCCGGGCGCTGCACAACGCGTCGCTGGCCAGCCCGGCCCTGCGCGCCGGCCTCACGACCGACAGCGCGGAGCGCAGCCTCGGCCACCTCCGCGCCCTGCTCGGCACGCCCGCCGCGGCCCTCACCGACACCCGCGGCGTGCTGGCCTGGGACGGATCCGGCCAGCACCACGTCGAGGACGTGCCGCGCTTCCTGCCCGACCTCGTCGACACCGGTCGCACCCGGGTGGCCGACCTCGCCTGCCAGCACCCGCGGTGCGAGGTGCGGCAGGTGGTGCTCGCGCCGCTGGTCGTCGAGGAGACGATCGCCGGCGCGCTCGTCGTCGGGGCGGCGTACGCGACCGGAGGGCTCATCCGGGCCGCCGACGAGGTGGCCCTGTGGGTCTCCGGGCAGCTCGAGCTGGCCGAGCTCGACGCCTCCCGGACCCGCCTCATGGAGGCCGAGGTGCGCGCCCTGCGGGCCCAGATCAGCCCGCACTTCATCTACAACTCGCTCGGCGCCATCGCCAGCTTCGTCCGCACCGACCCCGACCGGGCCCGCGAGCTGCTGCTCGAGTTCGCCGACTTCACCCGCTACTCCTTCCGCCGCCACGGCGAGTACACGACCCTCGCCGAGGAGCTTCGCTCCGTGGAGCGCTACCTCCTGCTGGAGCAGGCCCGCTTCGGCGACCGCCTCCAGGTCACCCTGCGCATCGCCCCCGAGGTGCTGCCGGTCGCCGTGCCCTTCCTCTGCATCCAGCCGCTGGTCGAGAACGCCGTGCGGCACGGCCTCGAGGCCAGCGCCGACAAGGAGGACGGGGTCGGCCGGCTCAGCATCCTGGCCCGCGACCTCGACCAGGAGTGCGTCATCGAGGTCGAGGACGACGGCAGCGGTGAGGACCCCGAGCGGGTACGCCGCGCGCTCGCCGGCGACACCTCGATGGACTCGGTGGGGCTCGGCAACGTCGACGCCCGGCTGCGCAACGCGTACGGCGACGAGTACGGCCTCGTCGTGGAGACGGCGCCGGGGGCCGGCACCAAGGTGACCGTGCGGGTCCCGAAGTTCGCGCCCGGCGTGGCCGCCAGCGCCTGAGCCGACACTAGGCTGCGGCGCATGAGCCAGAGCGGCCTGCGCATCCTCGTGATCGACGACGAGCGGCCCGCCCTCGACGAGCTGACCTACCTCCTCGAGCGCGACGACCGCGTCGCCGGCGTGCTCGGCTGCAACTCCGCCACCGAGGCGCTGCGGATGCTGCAGGACCTCGAGGTGGACGCGGTGTTCCTCGACATCCAGATGCCCGGCCTCACCGGGCTCGACCTGGCCCAGGTGCTGTCCCGCTTCCGCACGCCGCCGCCGATCGTCTTCGTGACCGCCCACGAGGAGCACGCCGTGTCGGCGTTCGAGCTCGCCGCGGTCGACTACGTCCTCAAGCCGGTGCGGGCCGAGCGCCTCGCCGAGGCCGTACGCCGCGTGGTCGAGGCCGGCGCGCCGGCGCCGTCGGGCGACGCCCAGATCGCCGTCGAGCGCGGCGGGGTGACCCGCTTCGTGCAGCGCTCCGACATCACCCACGTGGAGGCCCAGGGCGACTACGCCCGCCTGCACACCAGCGAGGGCTCACACCTGGTCCGCACCCCGCTGTCGACCCTGGCCGAGGAGTGGGCGCCGGCCGGCTTCGTGCGCATCCACCGCTCCCTGCTCGTCTCGCTCGCGCACATCGAGGAGGTCCGCACCGACGCCGGCCGGGTCTCGGTGGTGGTGGCCGGGCAGGAGCTCGCGGTCAGCCGGCGGCACACCCGCGAGCTGCGCGAGCTGCTCACCCGGCGGACCCCGTGAGCGAGCCCGGGAGGCCGGCCCGGGTCCGGGTCACCGGCCCCCCGCGGCGCCGGGCGAGCGGCGTACGACCGACGGCGTCGCGCGAGATCGACGCCGACACCGAGCTCGGCGCCGTCTACATGAGCTCGCTGCTCGGCGAGCAGCTGCGGCTGGCGGCCGGGGTGCTCGTGGCGCTGGGGCTCACGGTCGGGGTGCTCCCGCTGGTCTTCCACCTCTTCCCGCACCTCAGCGAGGTGCGGGTGGCCGGCGTGCCGGTCCCGTGGCTGCTGCTCGGCGTGCTGGTCTACCCCTGGCTGCTCGCCCTGGGCTGGATCTACGTGCGCCGGGCCGAGGCCAACGAGCGCGACTTCATCGACCTGGTCGACGACCCGGAGAGCCCGTGAGGAGGGCGGCGTGACCAGCGTCCCCGGGATCGTCGCGGTCGTCCTCGTTACGGTGGCGACGCTGGCGATCGGCACGTGGGGGCTGCGGTTCTCCCGCACCACCAGCGACTTCTTCGTGGCGTCCCGCACGGTGCGCCCCGGCCTCAACGCGAGCGCGATCGGCGGCGAGTACCTCTCGGCCGCGTCCTTCCTCGGCGTCGCCGGCCTGGTGCTCGTCTTCGGCGCCGACATGCTCTGGTACCCCGTCGGCTGGACCGCCGGCTACCTCGTGCTGCTCGTGCTGGTGGCCGCGCCGCTGCGCCGCTCCGGGGCCTACACGCTGCCGGACTTCGCCGAGGCGAGACTGGGCTCGCGGCGGGTGCGGTCGCTGTGCTCGGCGCTGGTCGTCGGCATCGGATGGCTCTACCTGCTCCCCCAGTTCCAGGGCGCGGGCATCACGCTCGCGGCAACCATCGGCGCGCCGACCTGGCTCGGCGCCGTGATCGTCGCGGCCGTCGTGCTCATCAACGTCACCTCCGGCGGCATGCGGTCCATCACCTTCGTGCAGGCCTTCCAGTACTGGCTCAAGCTGACCGCCCTGCTCATCCCCGCCTGCGTGCTGCTTGCCGTCTGGGTCGGCGACGGCGCCCCCAACCCCGCCGACGCGGCCGCCCCCGGCGACGCCTTCTGGTCGTTGCCGCTGGGGGACGGCGGCGCGCAGGGCCTCTACGTCACCTACTCGCTGATCATCGCGACGTTCCTCGGCACCATGGGCCTGCCGCACGTGGTCGTGCGCTTCTACACCAACCCCGACGGCCGCGCGGCGCGGCGTACGACGCTCGTGGTCCTCGGCCTCCTCGGCGTCTTCTACCTGCTGCCCCCCGTGTACGGCGCGCTGGGGCGGCTCTACGCGTCCGACCGGGCGGTCGGCGCCTCCGACACCTTGGTGCTCGAGCTGCCGCGGCTGATGGTCCCGGGGCTCGGCGGCGAGCTGCTCACCGGCATGGTGACGGCCGGCGCCTTCGCGGCGTTCCTGTCCACCAGCTCGGGCCTGACCATCGCGGTCGCCGGGGTGCTCAGCCAGGACGTCGCGAGCAAGCGGCTCAGCGGGATCACCGCCTTCCGGGCCGCCGGGGTCGTTGCGGTCGTCGTGCCGTGCGCCGTGGCTATCGCGGCCCCCGACGTCGGGGTGGCCCGGACCGTCGGGCTGGCCTTCGCGGTGGCCGCCTCGACCTTCTGCCCGCTGCTGCTGCTCGGCATCTGGTGGCGCGGGCTCACCGCGGCCGGCGCGGTGGCCGGCCTGCTGGTCGGTGGCATCGGGTCGGGCTGCGCCGTCGGGTGGACCCTGCTCACCAACGCGACAACCGGGTGGGCGGCGGTGCTGCTGGGCCAGCCGGCCGCGTGGAGCGTCCCGGCCTCGATGGCCACGATGGTGGTCGTCAGCCGCCTCACCCGCGCCCGGATCCCCGCCCACGCCGGCCGCTTCATGGTGCGGCTGCACACCCCGGAGGCCGTGGACCTGCAGCGCTGAGGTGCACCACCCCGGCCGGGCGGACCTGCCCGGAGTCCTCGACATCCCGCACACCGGACCCCGACGTCTGGCATGCTGGGCGCCCCGTCGGGGGAGACGGGCGCGCGGCACGGGGGAGATGCATGACGACGTTCATGGTGATCGGGCTGGTCGGACTCGGCCTGCTCCTGGTCTCGCTCGTCGTCGGCGACCTCTTCGACGGCGCCCTCGACGCCCTTGGTGGGGACGCCTTCTCCAGTGCCGTGGTCGGCGCCTTCGTCGCCGCCACCGGCTTCGGGGCGGCCGCCGTCCAGGGAGCGGTCGGTACGGCACTCGCGATCCCGGTCGGCCTGGTCACCGGCTCCGCCTTCGCGTGGTTCGCCTGGTGGCTGACCCGGTTGCTGAGCGACGGCAGCAGCGACTCCACCCCCACCACGGACGACACCATCGGCCGCGACGGTCGCGTCATCACCCAGATCCCCGCGGACGGTCTCGGCGTCGTCGACATCCTCGTCGGCGGCCACACCATGCGGCTCAACGCCCGCGCCGAGCACCCCATCGAGCCCGGGACGCCGGTGCACGTCACCAGCGTGCTGTCCCCCACCTCGGTCACCGTCGCCCCGGTGTGGCCCGAGATCGCCTGACCGACCCACCACCCGCACACCCACCACACGCCCAGGAGAAACCCCGTGGAACTGTCCAGCCCCCTCGTCGCCGTCGGTGGCCTCGTCGTCCTCGTCGTCCTGCTGCTGCTGCTCGTCACGAGCCGCTACAAGGTGGCCGGGCCCAACCAGGCGTACATCGTCACCGGACGCAAGGGCAAGGCGGTGCTCAACCCCGAGACCGGCGCGCTGAGCCACGACCTCTCGGGACAGAAGGTCATCCTCGGTGGCGGCGTGTTCGTCATCCCGTTCGTCCAGAAGCTCGGCACGCTCGACCTCTCCTCGCGGCGCATCTCGGTGCAGATCCGCGGCGCGGTCTCCGGCCAGGGCATCAAGCTCAACGTGGAGGGCGTGGCCATCGTCAAGGTCGGCGGCAACGCCGACCAGATCCGGCTCGCCGCCCAGCGGTTCCTCAGCCAGCAGGAGGAGGTCGAGGCCTTCACGCAGGAGGTGCTCGCCGGGGCCCTGCGCTCCATCGTCGGCGGCCTGACGGTCGAGCAGATCATCCGCGACCGCGCGGCGTTCGCCCAGCGCGTGGCGGACGAGTCCGAGAACTCCCTGACCGGCCAGGGGCTCATCCTCGACACCTTCCAGATCCAGGACGTCACCGACGACGGCACCTACCTCGCCGACCTGGGCCGCCCCGAGGCAGCGCGCATCCAGCAGGCCGCGTCCATCGCCGAGGCCAACGCCCGGCAGGCCGCCGAGCAGGCCCGGATCGCAGCCGAGCAGGAGATCGCCATCTCCACCCGGACCCTCGCCCTCAAGCAGGCCGAGATCAAGGCCGAGACCGACGCGGCCTCCGCGACCGCCGCCGCCTCGGGACCGCTGGCCCAGGCCGACCGCGACCAGGCGATCCTGCTCGAGCAGGAGAAGGTCGCCGTCCGCCAGGCCGCGCTGACCGAGCGCAACCTCGAGACCGAGGTCCGCAAGCCGGCCGACGCCGCCCGCTACAAGGTCGAGCAGGAGGCCGAGGCCCAGCGCTCGGCCGAGATCGCCGCCGCCGAGGCACGCAAGGCCGCCACCATCGCCGCCGCGCAGGCCAAGGCCGAGGAGGCCCGCCTCAGCGGTGAGGCCGAGAAGTCCCGTCGTACGGCGCTCGCCGAGGCCGAGGCCATCGAGGGGGCGCGCCGTGGTGAGGCCGAGAAGGCCCGGCGTACGGCGGAGGCCGACGCGACGCGCGCCGAGGGCGAGGCCACCGCGGCCGCGACCCTGGCGGTCGGGCAGGCCGAGGCCGAGGCGATGGACAAGCGCGCCGACGCGTTCGCGCACTACAACGACGCCGCCGTCCTGCAGATGCTGATCGAGGTCCTCCCCCAGATCGCCCGCGAGGTCGCCTCGCCGATGGCCGCCATCGACCAGCTGACCGTGATCTCCTCCGACGGCGCCGGCGCCCTGCCGCGCCAGGTCAACGACAACGTCGTGCAGACCCTCAACATGCTCAAGACGTCCACCGGTCTCGACCTCGAGGCGCTGATCAAGAAATCCGTCGGGAACGCCACCGGCACGTCCGGCGACGGCAACGCGCTCGACGGCACGGCTCGCGACGGTCACGCGCAGGCCTCGTCGGTCTGACCTTCTGCCTGTTCCACGGCTCCACCCCGGTGGGACCGCGGTGACCTGGCGCCCTCGCCGCCCGCCGGCCGGGGGCGCCGCGTCGACCGCTCGTCGTACGCATCCGACCGCTCGGCGACGCGCTGACCCCGCCCGCCGACGTACGGCTGCGACCCCCTCCCCGGGCACGCCGCAAGGGTGCGACCGTGACGGCGGTCACACATCGGTGACCCCCGCGTGGAAGGAATCACCGTGACATCCGAGACCCACGAACAGGCCGCGCGCCACGACCCGGTCTACGACCGACTGCACGAGTCGTCCGAGTTCACCGAGCTCCGCCGCCGCTATCGCGGCTTCGTCATCCCCGCCACGGCAGCGTTCCTCGCCTGGTACCTGCTGTACGTCGTCATGTCGAACTGGGCGGGCGACTTCATGGCCATCAAGGTCTTCGGCAACATCAACGTGGCCCTGATCTTCGGGCTGCTGCAGTTCGTGACCACCTTCGGCCTGGCCTGGATGTACAGCCGCTTCTCCAACGCCAAGCTCGACCCGCTGGCCCGCAACCTCGAGCAGGCCTACCGCGACCAGGCCGGCACCGACGCGAAGCGAGGCCAGGCATGAGCGACCAGTTCCTCACCACCTTCCTCTTCCTCTCGGTCGTCGCCCTGACCATCGGCATCACGTTCTGGGCGAGCCGCCAGACCAAGACCGCCGCCGACTTCTACTCGGGCGGCCGGTCCTTCTCCGGCTTCCAGAACGGCCTCGCGATCGGCGGCGACTACATGTCGGCCGCGTCGTTCCTCGGCATCTCCGGGGCGATCGCGATCTACGGCTACGACGGCTTCCTCTACTCCATCGGCTTCCTCGTCGCCTGGCTCGTGGCGCTGCTCCTCGTCGCCGAGATGCTGCGCAACGCCGGGCGCTACACGATGGCCGACCAGCTGGCCTTCCGGATGAACCAGCGCAAGGTCCGCACCGCGGCCTCGATCTCCACGGTCGTGGTCTCGATCTTCTACCTGCTCGCCCAGATGGTCGGCGCCGGCACCCTGGTGGCGCTGCTGCTGGGCGTCGACAGCCAGGCGATCAAGAACATCACCATCATCGGCGTCGGCGTGCTCATGATCTTCTACGTCGTCGTGGGCGGCATGAAGGGCACGACGTACGTCCAGATCACCAAGGCCGTGCTGCTCATGCTCGGCTCGGCGCTGATCGTGGTGCTGGTGCTCGCGGAGTTCAACTTCAACCTGTCCTCGCTGCTCGGCGCCGCTGCCGAGAACTCCGGCCAGGGCGACGCCTTCCTCCAGCCCGGCCTGCAGTACGGCAGCACGCTGACCTCGCAGATCGACTTCCTGTCGCTCGGCCTGGCCCTCGTCCTGGGCACCGCCGGCCTGCCGCACATCCTGATCCGCTTCTACACCGTCCCGACGGCGCGCGATGCGCGCAAGTCGGTGCTGTGGGCGATCGGCCTGATCGGCGCGTTCTACCTGATGACGCTGGTCCTCGGCTTCGGTGCCGCGGCCCTGCTCGACCGTGACGTGCTCGACCCCGCGACGGGTGGCAACCAGAACCTCGCCTCGCCGCTGCTGGCCGAGGCCGTCGGCGGTGGAGAGGGCTCCACCGGTGGCGCCGTGCTGCTCGCCCTCATCGCGGCGGTGGCCTTCGCCACCATCCTCGCCGTGGTGGCCGGCCTGACGCTCGCCTCGTCCTCCTCGGTGGCGCACGACCTCTACAAGGGAGTCATCAAGAAGGACAAGCCGGTCAGCGAGCAGGACGAGGTCCGGGTCGCCCGGATCGCGGCCTTCGGGATCGGGGCGGTGGCCATCGTGCTGTCGATCCCGGCCCAGCGCCTCAACATCGCCTTCCTCGTGGCCCTGGCCTTCGCGGTGGCGGCGTCGGCCAACCTGCCGGCGATCATCTACAACATGTTCTGGCGGCGCTTCAACACCCGCGGCGCCACGTGGAGCATCTACGGCGGCCTCATCTCCGCCGTGGGCCTGGTGCTGCTGTCGCCGGTCATGTCGGGAGCACCCACCTCGATGTTCCCGGACTCCGACTGGGCGATCTTCCCGCTCAACAACCCGGGCATCGTGTCGATCCCGCTGGGCTTCCTGCTCGGCTTCATCGGCACCATCTCGGCCCGCGAGCCGAGTGCGGAGGACCGCTTCACCGAGCTCGAGGTCCGCGCTCTCACCGGCGCCGGCGCCGAGGGTGCCGTCCACCACTGATCGACCCACCCGACGCCCGGACCGGCCCACACCAGCGCTGCACCCAGCGCCGGGCCGGCCCGGGCGTCGGACCATCGACCGGCCGACCTTCGCCGAGTAGGTTCGGGACCGGCCGTCCGGCGGCGCACGTCGCCGCCGCACCTCGACACCACCGATCCGACAAGACGGAGCCACGATGACCGAGCAGAAGTCCGACGCCCTCGCCAACCTCGCCACCGAAGACCGCCGCTTCGAGCCCCCGGCCGACCTCGCGGCCGACGCCAACGTGAAGGAGGAGGCCTACGACCGCGCCTCGTCCGACCGCGAGGCCTTCTGGGCCGAGGCGGCCGAGCGGCTCGACTGGGGCCAGAAGTGGGACCAGGTCCTCGACTGGTCCAACGCCCCCTTCGCGAAGTGGTTCGTCGGCGGCACCATCAACGCCGCCGTCAACTGCGTCGATCGGCACGTCGACGCCGGGCGCGGCGACAAGGTCGCCATCCACTGGGTGGGCGAGCCGGAGGACGACACCCGGGACCTGACGTACGCCGACCTCAAGGACCAGGTCTCCCGCGCCGCCAACGCCCTCACCGAGCTCGGCGTGAAGAAGGGCGACCGGGTCGCGATCTACATGCCGATGATCCCCGAGGTCGCGATCGCGATGCTGGCCTGCGCCCGCCTCGGTGCCCCGCACACGGTCGTCTTCGGGGGCTTCTCCGCCGACGCGCTGGCCACCCGGGTCGCCGACTGCCAGGCCGAGGTCATCATCACGTCCGACGGCGGTTACCGCCGGGGCGCCCCGAGCGCCCTCAAGCCGGCCGTGGACGAGGCCGTCACCAAGGCCGCGGAGCAGGGCCAGGAGGTGCGCTCGGTCGTCGTGGTGCGTCGTACGGGCCAGGACGTCGACTGGGACGAGAGCCGCGACGTGTGGTGGCACGACGTCGTCGACGGCGCCTCCCCCGACCACGAGCCGGAGATGCACGACAGCGAGCACCCGCTCTACGTGATGTACACGTCCGGCACCACGGGCAAGCCCAAGGGCATCCTGCACACGACGGGCGGCTACCTCACCGGGACGTCGTACACGCACTGGTCGGTCTTCGACCTCAAGCCCGAGACCGACGTCTACTGGTGCACCGCCGACGTCGGCTGGGTGACCGGGCACAGCTACATGGTCTACGGGCCGCTCGCCAACGGCGCCACGCAGGTGATGTACGAGGGCACGCCCGACTCCCCGCACAAGGGCCGCTGGTGGGAGATCATCGAGAAGTACGGGGTGACGATCTTCTACACCGCGCCCACCGCGATCCGGACGTTCATGAAGTGGGGCGACGACATCCCCGCCAAGCACGACCTGTCCTCGATCCGCCTGCTCGGCTCGGTGGGTGAGTCCATCAACCCCGAGGCCTACATCTGGTACCGCAAGCACATCGGGGCCGACAAGACGCCCATCGTCGACACCTGGTGGCAGACCGAGACCGGCCAGATCATGATCAGCCCGCTGCCCGGCGTCACCGCGGGCAAGCCCGGCTCCGCGACGCGGGCGCTGCCCGGCATCTCGGTCGACGTCGTCAACGACGAGGCCGAGTCGGTGCCCGACGGCTCCGGCGGCTACCTGGTCATCAAGGAGCCGTGGCCCGCGATGCTGCGCACCCTGTGGGGCGACGACCAGCGCTTCAAGGACACCTACTGGTCGCGCTGGCAGGGCCTGTACTTCGCCGGCGACGGCGCCAAGAAGGACGACGACGGCGACATCTGGCTGCTCGGCCGCGTCGACGACGTCATGAACGTCTCGGGCCACCGGCTCTCGACCACCGAGATCGAGTCGGCGCTCGTGTCGCACCCGAAGGTCGCCGAGGCGGCCGTCGTGGGAGCGGCGGACGAGATGACCGGCCAGGCGGTGTGCGCGTTCGTGATCCTGCGCGAGTCGGCGCTCGACGACGACGGCGCCGCCCCCGACGACCTCATCGAGGAGCTGCGCAAGCACGTCCAGAAGGAGATCGGCGCGATCGCCAAGCCACGCCAGATCATGATCGTCCCCGAGCTGCCCAAGACCCGCTCGGGCAAGATCATGCGCCGCCTCCTCAAGGACGTCGCCGAGCACCGCGAGGTGGGCGACGTGACGACGCTCGCCGACTCGACCGTGATGGAGCTGATCAAGGGCAAGGAAGGCGCGTCCGCGGACGACTGACCCTCCGGGCTCGCGGCTCGGAAGTTGGGGACGTTCTCGTAGGCGATCTCGCCGGTCGACCTACGAGATCGTCCCCAACTAAGCCCGGCCCACGCTGGGTAGTCCGTGACGGTCGGACCCCCGATCCTCGGATTCCGGGGTCCCTTCGTCACGGACTACCCCGGGGAGGGTCTCAGTCTCGACCCGCCTTGTTGGGGTAGTACCGGACGTTCGGGTGGCCGCCATCGGCGTGTCGCCACCCAAAGGTCCGGTACTACCCCAACAGGGACCCGGGGATGACCTCAGTCGGTCTCAGTCGGCGTCCGCGGGCTCCGGCTCACGCCCCCGGGTCGCGGCGAGCAGCAGGACCGTGCCGATCACCGCGGCCACGAGCGAGGCGACCAGGATCCCGACCTTGGCCTCGCCGGTCAGCACGTCGGAGCCGGGGAACGACAGGCCGGCGATGAAGATCGAGACGGTGAAGCCGATGCCGGCCACCGAGCCGAGCCCGATGACCATCGGCCACGTGGTGTGGTCCGGCAGCCGCCCGAGCCCGAGGCGTACGGCGATGACGCAGGCCAGCAGGATGCCCAGCGGCTTGCCCACCACGAGGCCGACCACGATGCCGAGCCCGACCGCCGAGGTCAGCGCGTCGCCGAGCGCGCCGCCTCCGAGCGCCACCCCGGCATTGGCCAGCGCGAAGATCGGCAGCACGACGTACGACGACAGCGGGTGCAGCGCGGTCTGGAGCCGCTCCACCACCGGCACCGACTCGTTGAGCAGGAAGCGCAACCGGCTCAGCTCCTCCGGGTCGAGGTGGCGGTCCTGGAGCGCCCGCTGGGCGTAGGAGCGGGCGACGTCCTCGCGGAGGAGGGCCGTCGCGGGGGTGATCAGGCCGATGGCGACACCGGCCAGCGTGGCGTGGACGCCCGACTCGAGCATCGCGAACCACACGAGGAAGCCCAGCACCGCGTACACCCACAGCGACCACACGCGCAGCATCCGCAGCGCGATCATCACGCCCAGCAGGACGAGCGCGAGCGCGAGCCACTCCAGGTGCAGGTCGTCGGTGTAGAACGCGGCGATCACGATGATCGCGCCGATGTCGTCGACGATCGCCAGCGTCAGCAGGAACAGTCGGGCCGCCGACGGGATCCGCCGTCCGAGCAGGCCGAGCACGCCGACGGCGAAGGCGATGTCGGTGGCCATCGGGATGCCCCAGCCGTCGCGGCCGGCGCCGCCGCCCGCGATGAGCAGGTAGAGCCCGGCCGGGACGAGCATGCCGCCGATCGCGGCCACGATGGGCAGCGCCGCCGTCTTGGGGTCGCGCAGGCCGCCGGTGACGAGCTCGTACTTGATCTCGAGCCCGACCACGAAGAAGAAGATGACCATGAGGGCGTCGTTGACCCAGTGCTGGAGGGTCTCCTCGACCCGGAAGCCGCCGAGGTCGATGCCGACGACGGTGTGCCAGAACGCGTCGTACGACGACGCCCACGGGCTGTTGGCCCAGATCAGCGCCGCCGCGGCGGCGAGGAGCAGCAGGATCGAGCCCGACGCCTCGATGCGCAGGAACTCACGCACCGGCCGGGCGACGAGGCGGGCGAGCGGCTTGTTGCTCGCGAGGTACGACGGGCCGGTCGCCCAGACCTCGTCCTCCGAGACGTCGGAGGCGTCCCGGTCTGCATCGGGGTGGCGGGGGATGTCGCTCGGCATGCGGCACACGCTTTCGGGGTCGCTGTCAGGTCACTCCGCGCCCTGCTGGGTCGCGGGCCGACCAGACTTCCCGGCACACCACACATGATCCTATCGGGGCGGGAGGCGACGGGCGCCCTCGTATAGGGTCACGAGCGTCAGATCCGCGTCGTACTCTGCGAAGGACCACACATGGCCACCACCCCGGTCAAGGACACCGATCCCACGATCGGCGGCCTCGTCGTCGACGCCAGCCGCGACATCTCCACGCTGATCTCCAAGGAGATCGAGCTGGCCAAGTCCGAGCTCAAGGTCAGCTTCAAGCACGGTGGCACCGGCATCGGCCTGTTCGCCGGCGCCGCCTTCATCGGCGTGCTGGCGATCATCATGTTGTCGGTCGCGATCGCCTACTTCATCAACATGACCGGGCTCGACCTGGCGTGGTGCTTCCTCATCGTCTTCGGCGTCTACGTGCTGATCGCCGCTCTGCTCGCCTACATCGGGGTGCGGCAGGTCAAGCAGGTCAAGGCCCCCGAGCGCGCCATCAGCCAGGGCCGGGAGATCCCCGCCGCCCTCAAGGGCAGGACGGACGCCGGCCGGGTCGACACTGTGGCCAAGCCCCGCGCGAAGGCCTGACCGCTCAGGTCGTGCAGGCCCCGGTGCCCACGGCCTCCTGGGCCGTGAGCCCACGCGCGGCGGACTCGGCGACCTGGTCGGCCGTCAGCGCGTAGCCCGTGTCGCGGTCGGTGACCGACGCGGCGAACACCAGGCCCACGACGTCGCCGCCCGAGGAGACGATCGGGCCGCCGGAGTTGCCGGCCCGGACCAGCCCGCGCAACGAGAACACCTCGCGGATGACGGTGCCCTCGCCGTAGATGTCGGGTGAGCGCAGCCGTTGCACGGAGCGGATCCGCCCGGCCTGGACGTCGTACGGGCCGTCCTGCGGGTAGCCCACGATGGCCACGCCGTCCTGCGGGCCGGCGTCGCGGTCGAAGACCAGGGTCGGCAGGTCGCCGTCGTCGAGGGCCAGCACGGCCACGTCGATGTCGGGGTCGTAGTGCACGACGGTCGCGGTGACGCTGGTGCCGTCGCCGAGCTCGACCTCGGGCTGACGCACGCCGGCGACGACGTGGGCGTTGGTCATGAGGCGGCCGTCGGAGTAGAGGAAGCCGGTGCCCTCGAGGCCGCTGCCGCAGGCGTTGGTGCCGCGGACCTTCAGCACGCTGCTCTGCGCGTCGACCACGTCGGGGTCGGTGAGCAGCCGCTGGGGACCGGCCTTCACCTCCACGATCCGCTCGGGGGCGAAGGGCTCGAGGTAGCGCGGGAAGAACGTCGTGCCCACCACGTTGTTGAAGGCCTGGAGCACCCCGGTCGCCTGGCCGGGCAGCATGGAGTCGACCTTCGCGAGCACCGTCGAGTCGCGCACGGTGGGGGTGATCGCCCCGATCCGGGAGCCCGACACCGCGACGCCCAGTGCCCAGGCGACGATGAGGACCGCGACGGCGCTCAGGGCGGCACCGCCGACCGCGTCCACCGCGCGGATCGGCTGCCAGCGGATCCGCGCCCGGATCCGCGCGCCGACGTACTGGAAGAGCGCCTGCCCCAGCGAGGCCGCCAGGATGACGATGAACAGCGCCCCCAGCGAGACCCACAGGGACGGGTCGGCGTCACCGAGCGCGATCGGGGCGAGCCACACGCCGAACAGGCCGCCGAGCAGCAGCCCGGCGGTCGCGAACGCCCCGGTGACGAAGCCCTGCCAGTAGCCGGAGAGGGCGTAGATGCCCACCAGTGCGACGAGGCACCAGTCGAGGACGTTCATGCTCACTCCCCGAGTCTGGTGTTGGCCCGGATGTCCTGGCCCGGCGTGGGATCACCCTGCAACATGTACGCCGGGAGGTCACGCACCCGCTCCGCGTCCCAGGGCGTCGTCCACTCGAGGAAGTCGAAGAGCCGGGCGATGATCCCGGCGGTGAAGCCCCACAGGATGACGTCGCGGCCGGGCCCGATGAGGAAGCCGGGGCCGAGCCAGCCGCTGGGGTGGCGCACGGTGATGCGGTGGGTCGGGTCGAGCAGCTCGCTGATCGGCACGTGGTGGATCTCGTGGACCTCGTCCGGGCTCGCGATGCCCACCTCGCCCCTCTCCCGCCACCAGCCGAGGACGGGGGTGACCGCGAAGTTGCTCGGCGGCAGCCACAGCTCGGGCAGCTCGCCGAAGACCTCGATGGACGTGGGGTCGAGGGCGATCTCCTCCTCGGCCTCGCGCAGCGCGGCCTCGATCGGGGTCTCTCCCGGGTCGATCGTGCCGCCGGGGAAGGAGACCTGCCCGGGGTGCGAGCGCATGTGGTGGGCGCGCTCGGTCAGGAGGATCTCGCCCTCACCGTCGGCGTCGGTGTCGGCGAAGAGCATCAGGACGGCCCCGCGCCGGGCGTCGTTGCCCTCGGGCGGCATGAAGCGGGTCAGCTCGTGGACGGTGATCTCGGCGCACGCGTCGACCACGGGTCGCAGCCAGCCGGGGAGGTCGTCGCGTCCGACCATCGCGTCCACACCGCTCACAGGGTCACCCCGAGGTGCTGCTCGGCCAGGGCCACGATCTCGTCCACGGTGTCGACCTCGCCGGCCTTGAGGTGGGTGACCGTGCCGTCGGCGTCCACCAGCGCCCAGAAGGGCAGCCCCCGCAGGTTGGCGAACGCGCCCTGCCCGCTGACCTCACCGTCGGGGTCGGTCACGAGCTGGTAGGTGACGCCGGTCTGGGCGACCAGCTCGGCAGCCTTGGCGGGCTGGGCGTCCTGGTAGTCGATGCCGAGCACCGACACCTCGTCGCCGTGCTGCTGGTGGAACTCCTCCAGGAGGGGCATCTCCTCGCGGCACGGACCGCACCACGACGCCCACAGGTTGACCAGCGCCGGCCCCCGCAGCTCGCCGAGGTCCACGGCCTCGCCGCCGTCGAAGCCGGCCAGCGTGACGTCGGGCATCGTCGTGGGGCGCTCGGGCTCGTCGGCCGAGCAGGCGCCCAGCGACAGGGCCAGGACGGTCGCGAGGGCGGCGGCGGTGCGGGCGGTCGTGCGGATCACGCAGGCCCCTGGGTCTTGACGAGCTTCTCGGCCTCGTCGGCGTCGATCGGCCCGGTCCCGAAGGAGGGGCAGATGCGGGCGAGCGGGCAGGCGCCGCAGGCGGGCTTCTTGGCGTGGCAGCGGCGACGGCCGTGCCAGATGACGTGGTGGGACAGCATTGTCCAGTCGCGCTTGGGGAAAAGTGCCGCGACGGCGTGCTCGACCTTGACCGGGTCGGTCTCCTCGGTCCAGCCGAACCGACGGACGAGCCGGCCGAAGTGGGTGTCGACGGTGATGCCGGGGACGTCGAAGGCGTTGCCGAGCACGACGTTGGCGGTCTTGCGGCCCACGCCCGGCAGGGTCACCAGGTCGTCGAGACGACCCGGCACCTCCCCGTCGTGACGCTCGACGAGGGCCTGGCTGAGCTTGAGCAGCGCGTCGGTCTTGGCCCGGAAGAAGCCGAGCGGGCCGACGATCTGCTCGAGGTGCTCGCGCGGGGCCGCCGCCATCGCGGTCGCGTCGGGGTAGGCGGCGAACAGGGTGGGCCGGACGGCGTTGACCCGGCGGTCGGTCGTCTGCGCGCTGAGCACCGTGACGACCAGCAGCTCGAACGGGGTGTCGAAGTCGAGCTCGCACCGGGCGTCGGGATAGGTCTCGGCCAGGACCCGGTCGACCTTGCGCGCGCGCCGCACCAGGGCCGTGTCGGGCCGGGGAGCAGGGGCAGCGGTCGACGCGCGGGCAGGCACGCGGACAGCCTACGGCCCACCTCCGACACCCCCTCCCGGGTGAGGTGGAGGCGCAGATCACGGGTTGATCACGCCAGCGCGTGGCGTGGTTGCCACCTGTGATCCGGACCACGGCTAGGATCAGGCGCAATCACCAGGGCGGCCCACGGGGCGGCCGTAACCACGGGAGGGACCTTCGTGGACAACGACGTACTTCGTCAGGCACCGCTGTTCAGCGCGCTCGACGACGAGGCGGCGACCGCGCTGCGCGGCTCGATGGCCGAGACCAAGCTGCGCCGCGGCGATGTGCTCTTCCACGAGGGCGACTCCGGCGACAAGCTCTACGTCGTCCTCGACGGCAAGGTGAAGCTCGGCCGCTCGTCCTCCGACGGCCGGGAGAACCTCCTCGCGATCATGGGCCCCGGCCAGATGTTCGGCGAGCTCTCCCTCTTCGACCCGGGTCCGCGCTCGGCCACCGTCACCGCGGTCACCGACGCGACCTTCGCCTCGCTGTCCCACGAGGACCTGCTGCGCTGGCTCGACGGTCGCCCGATCGTGGCCCGCGGCCTGCTGTCGCAGCTCGCCGCCCGCCTGCGCAAGTCCAACGACGTCGTCGCCGACCTCGTGTTCTCCGACGTGCCCGGCCGTGTCGCCAAGGCGCTGCTCGACCTCGCGGACCGCTTCGGCCGCACCGCCGACGACGGCGTCCACGTGCACCACGACCTCACCCAGGAGGAGCTCGCCCAGCTGGTCGGCGCCTCCCGCGAGACGGTCAACAAGGCGCTGGCCGACTTCGCCTCGCGCGGCTGGCTGCGGCTCGAGCCCCGCTCGGTCGTGATCATGGACGTCGAGCGCCTCTCGCGCCGCGCCCGGTAGTCACATCCCACCGCTCGTGAGCCTGGCCCCCGAGGAGTTCGCTCCTGCGGGGGTCTTCCTCAACTCGGCCACGCTCGGGCTCGCCCCACGGCGCAGCGTCGAGGCCATGCGCGCGTTCGAGGACGCCCGGGCCGCCGGCGAGGTGGACGCCGTGTCCGTCGACGCGTACGTCGAGCGCGGTCGCGCCGCGTTCGCCGCGATGGTCGGCCGGTCCCCGGACGACGTGGCGACGGGCAGCCAGACCTCCCAGTTCGTCGGGCTCGTCGCCGCCGGTCTCCCACCCGGATCGGTCGTGCTCGCCGCCGAGGAGGACTTCACCTCGGTGCTGTTCCCCTTCCTGCGCACGCCCGGGCTCGACGTACGCACCGTGCCGCTGGACCGCCTGCTCGACGAGGTCACCGACGAGGTCGACCTGGTCGCCGTCTCGGCCGTGCAGTCTTCCGACGGTCGGGTCCTCGACCTCGCCGGGCTCGCCGAGACGGCCGCGCGGCACGGTGCCCGTACGCTCGTGGACGTCACCCAGGCCGCAGGGTGGCTCCCGCTCGAGGGCCTCGTGGCCGACTACGTCGTGGCCGGCGGCTACAAGTGGTTGCTCGGGCCGCGCGGCACCTGCTTCTTCGCCGTCGGGGCCGACCTGCGCGACGCGGTGCCCACGCTGGCGGCGGGCTGGTACGCCGGCGGGTCGCGGTGGGACTCCATCTACGGGCCGCCGCTGCGGCTGGCCGAGGACGCCGGCCGCTTCGACCTCTCGCCGGCCTGGGGCTGCTGGGTCGGCCACGCCCCGGCGCTCGACCTCCTGCTCGAGGTGGGGATCGACCGCATCCACGCCCACGACCTGGCGCTCGCCGACGCCTTCCGCGAGGGCCTGGGCCTGCCCTCCGGGGACTCGGCGATCGTGTCGGTGCCCTGTCCTCCCGACGTCCCCGAGCGACTCGCCGCAGCCGGCATCCGGGCCGCCGTCCGGGCCGGCCGGCTGCGGCTGTCCTTCCACCTCTACAACGCCGACGCCGACGTCGAGGCCGCGCTGCGCGCCCTCGCCTGAAGATTTCTTCGCGAGGGTGACCCCCGCGGGGCGGGACGCGCGCGTCGTACTGCATGAAGGGGGGGCCATGAGGAGCAGGGACGACCGGGACCGTGCCGCGTTCGACGAATTCGTCGCCGCACGAAGCGGGTCGTTGCTGCGCACCGCCTGGCTGCTCACCGGCGACCACCACCTCGCGGAGGACCTCGTGCAGCACGCACTCATGCAGGTCGCGCGGCACTGGGAGCGCATCTCGACCTCACCCGAGGCCTACGCCCGCCGCACGATGCACCACCAGCACATCTCACTGTGGCGCAAGCGCCGCTTCTCGGAGACGGCGCTGAGCGGGTACGACGCCGCGCAGCCGGCCGCCGACTCCGACCTGCGGTTGTCCGTCACCGAGGCCCTCGCGCGACTGACGCCCAAGCAGCGCGCGGTGCTGGTGCTGCGCTACTTCGAGGACCTCACCGAGGTGCAGGCGGCCGCCGTGCTCGGGGTGTCGGTCGGCACCGTGAAGTCGTCGACCCGCCAGGCCCTCGGCCGGCTGCGAGTGTTGGCACCCGAGCTGGCCGATCTCGTGGGGGTGGAGTCATGAGCCGGCTGCACGACGCCCTCGAGGAGCTCTCGCACGACGCCCCCCGGCCCACCCCTCACCCGGAGCTCTGGCACCACGGGCGACGGTTGCGGCGGCGCGACCGGATCGTCAGCGCCGGGTTGGTGCTCGTCATGGTGCTCCTCGTCGGCGGGCTGGCGACACTCGTCACCGGGCCCCCCGTGCGGGTCGGGCCGGCCGGCGACGTCGTGCCCGAGGGGGCCGTCCCGGTGGCGATCGAGGACGTGCCGGACCACGTCACCGAGCCGACCGACAGCGACCTCGTGGTCGGGCCGGTCTCGGTGGCCTTCGTCTCCGGCAACGACCTGCCCGTGGTGGTCGGTGCCACCGACGGCCGCTACCGCGTGCTCGACCTCCCGGGGTGGCAGGACGACTCGGTCCTCGCAGTCTCGCCGTCCGGCCAACGACTCGCCTGGTTGAGCGCCACCGGCCGGCAGAGCCTCGATCCGGCACTCAGCGTCCTGACAACGGCGACCGGTCAGGTCCAGACGACTCGGCTCGTCCTCGGCGCCGGGCTTCGCCCGAGTGCGGCCTCCTGGTCCCCGGACGGCACACGGATTGCGTGGCTGGGTGACTTGGCGGGGTCGCGAGGTTCCGGTGGAGGAGCAGTCTTCGGAGTCGTCGAGGTCGCCGACACACTCACCGAAACCCCTGCGAACCCCAGTCAGCGCGGTCTCGTCGGCGTCGCTGTTGCCGAGGACGGCAGCCTTGCGCTCGGCACGCAGTCCGGCGGACTGCTGCTGGACGCCGACACTCGTGACCCGCGGTTGCTGCCCAGGACCGACGGCTTCCCCGGGCACTTCTCACCCAGCGGCGACGTGCTGGCCCTGGAGACGCGCGTCCCCGCCCAGGAGTCGTCGACCGTGCAGGTCGCCACCGGGAAGCAGTGGCGCCACGCCTTCCCGGCCGACACCTTCGACGCCTCGACCAGCAGACCGGTCGGCTGGCTCGACGACAGGCTGCAGCTGCTGCTCGTCACGTCCGAGGAGGACCTCGCCTCCGAGCTCGTGGTCACGACCCCCGAGGTCGAGGCGACAAGCACCTGGCGCAGCGACATCGGCACGGTCGACCCGGTGGCCGCCTCGTCACTCACCGTGGCCGTGGACCTGCTCCCCGACCCGGACGCGTCGTCGACACAGGACCTCACGCACGACTTCGGCGGGCCCGACTGGCCGATGTCGGCCGAGACCCGCTCGGGCCTCATGGTCGGCGGTGGGCTGCTCCTCGCAGCGCTGCTGCTGACGGCGTACGTGCTGTGGCGGCGTACCCGACGCCTCGGCTGACACGCGACGCCCGGGCGCCTCAGCGCGGGTCGCGGCCCGCCCAGGCGGCCAGCCGGTCGTGGACCGACGCGTCGTCGGCGACCTCCACCTCCGGGGCGAAGACCCCGACACGGTTCTCGGGCGTCAGCCCCTGGCGCATCGCGGCCAGCGCCCGCTCGGCCACCACCGGGTCCAGCGCGCGCCCGGGATCGACCGCCTGCGCGAGGTCCCAGGCGTGCACGGCGAGCTCGGCCGTGGTGAAGTCGGCACCGCCGGCCCGGTCGTCGGGCTGCGACTCCCAGTGCGCGAGCAGCGCGGCGGCGTCCGCACGGAACTGCACGGCCCACCGGCTCGGAGGGATGTCGGACGGCGCGTTCCAGTCGACCGACTCCCCGTGCGCCATCGCCAGGAAGCGGCCCGGTGAGGCGGCCAGGTGGTTGCCGAGGTCGCGGACCGTCCAGCCGTCGCAGGGCGTCGGCAGGTCGAGGTGGTCGGTCTGCACGACGGCCAGCAGCTCGCCGGCCTGGTCGAGGGCCGCGGAGAGGGTGGTGACGGCGTCGTGGGTCATGCCCGCCACGCTAGGACGATGACCGGGCCGCGTCGAGGGTCAGCGCGACAGGTAGGCCAGCTGGGCGCGCACCGACAGCTCGGCGGCCCCCCAGAGCACCGGGTCCACGTCGGCGTAGACGATCTCGACGATCGAGCGCGGCAGGCCCTCGTGCGGGAACGACCCGCCCTCCCGGGCGATCGCGTGCAGGTCGCGCAGGGCGTCGCGCACCTGCCCGAGGCGCTCGCGGCGGTGCGCGAGGTAGAAGTCGAGCGCGCCCAGTGCATCGTCGATGACCGGCCCGTGCCCGGGCCAGACGGACGTGATGCCCTGCTCCGAGCACAGCGCGTGCAGGCGGTCGAGCGAGTCGAGGTAGGCGCCGAGCTCGCCGTCGGGGTGCGCGACGACCGTGGTGCCGCGGCCCAGGACCGTGTCGCCGGTCAGCACGGCCGACTCCGACGGCACGACGAACGACAGCGAGTCGGCCGTGTGCCCGGGGGTCGCCACGACGTGCACCTCGAGGTCCCCGACGGTGACCACGTCACCGTCGCCGAGGCCCTCCGACCCGAGGCGGTACGCCGGGTCGAGGGCGCGTACGCCGCAGCGGTGCCGCTCGGCGAAGGTCCGGGCCGCCTCGGAGTGGTCCGCGTGGTGGTGCGTCAGCAGCACGCTGACGACGTCCTGGCCGGTGGCCGAGACCTCGTCGAGGTGCGCCTCGATCTCCGGTCCCGGGTCGACGACGAGCGAGCGTCCGCCCGAGGAGAGCACCCAGGTGTTGGTGCCGTCGAGCGTCATGACGTCCGCGTTGGGCGCGAGCACGCAGGTCGCCGACGTCCCGAAGGACCCCCCGGTCCAGCTCACCGCCCGGCCACCAGCGGCCGGTAGCGCTCCGGCATCGACAGCACGAAGTCCTCCCCCGACGACACGACCGCGGGGGTGAACATCTCGACCCGCCGACCGGCCGACGCGGCGAGCACCTCGGCCGGGGTCGGGTGCTGCGCCATGTCCAGGCAGGTCAGGTAGGTCGGGGGCAGCATCAGGATCTCGCGTGCCTCGACCGACTCGACGGCCGAGATCGCCGGCGTCCAGTGCACCGAGGACGCCTCGGTCGACACGTCGCGGGTCACCTGCCCCTCGGGCAGCACGGCGACGAAGAACCACGTCTCGTAGCGCCGGGGCTCGAAGATCGGCGTCAGCCACCCCGCCCACGCGCCGAGCAGGTCGGTGCGCAGGACGAGCCCTCGGCGGAGCAGGAAGTCGGTCATCGACAGCTCGCGCGTCTCCAGCGCGACCCGGTCGGCCTCCCAGTCGTCGCCGGTCGTGTCGGACACGACCGAGTCGTCCGACGGGCCGGCGAGGAGCACGCCGGACTCCTCGAAGGTCTCGCGCACTGCCGCGCACACCAGGGCCCGGGCCAGCGACTCGTCGCAGGCGAGCCGCTCGGCCCACTCGGCGGGCGACGGCCCCGCCCAGGCGACGCTCGCGTCGTGGTCGCGCGGGTCGACCCCTCCGCCGGGGAAGACGCACATCCCGCCGGCGAAGGCCATCGAGGTCTGGCGGCGCAGCAGGTAGACCTCGGGGCCGACGTGCCCCTCGCGCAGCAGCACCACCGTCGCCGCGTGGCGCGGCTCGGCGGGCACGGCCTCGCCGGTCTCGAAGGCCCGGGCCTGATCGACGAGAGCCTGCGGCAGCGGCAGCCGGTCCAAGGTCAGGCCCTGATCTCCACGACGAGCTCGACCTCGACGGGGACGTCGAGCGGGAGCACGGACACGCCGACGGCGGAGCGGGCGTGCTTGCCCGCGTCGCCGAAGACCTCGCCGAGCAGCTCGGACGCGCCGTTGGCCACCTTGGGCTGGCCGGTGAAGTCGGGGGTCGAGGCGACGAAGACGACAGCCTTGACGATCCGCACGATGTCGTCGAGGGAGCCGATCTCGGCCCTGATCGCGGCGAGGGCGTTGAGCGCGCACTGGCGGGCGCACTCGTAGGCCTGCTCCTCGGTCACGTCGGCGCCGACCTTGCCGACGGCGATCATCTCGCCGTCGCGGGCGGGCAGCTGGCCGGCGGTGAACACGAGGTTCCCGGTGCGGGCCGTGGGCTGGTAGGCCGCGACCGGCGGGACCACCTCGGGGACGGTGATGCCCAGCTCGGCCAGGCGCGCCTCCGCTCCCATCAGGCGGCCTTCGCGCGCTTGAGGAAGGCCACGAGGCCGCCCTGGGCGTTGGTGTGGATGGCCACCAGCTCCCAGCCGTCCTGGCCGAAGTTGTTGAGCATCAGCGCTTCGTTGTGGAGCGGGATCGGCGCCACCTGGTATTCCCACGTCGTCATGCCCGGCACCCTACTCGGGGACGCACTAACCTCCGATCATGGAGCGCAACGAGGCCGCGGAGGACCGCGGCAAGGACAACCGACCGAACGCCTTCGAGCGGTTCGTCGACGCCGCCAACCAGGTGGTGAGCCGGGCTCCGTTCTTCACCGTGATCGTCGCCGCCCTCGTCCTGTGGGCGCTCAGCAAGCCGCTGTGGGGCAGCACCACGAAGTGGGAGCTGGCACTGCACACCGGTTCGGCGATCCTCTCCCTGCTGCTGCTCGTGCTCCTCGAGAACGCCGGACGCCGCAGCGAGGAGGCCGCCCAGGAGAAGCTCAACGTCATCGCCGAGGCCCTCTCGGACCTGATGAGCCACCACGCGCGCGACTCCGACGAGCTGCGCGAGTCGGTGGACAAGCTCCGCGAGGCCGTCGGCCTCGAGGAACGCCACTGACCCGCGCACCGGGCCCGGGAGAGCGGACCTAACGCACCAGCGGCAGCAGCTGGTCGCCCAGCCGCACGATCTCCTCGCGGTAGGGCGTGTCCGAGAGGATGAAGTGGGTGACGCCCAGGTCCTGGTACCTGCGCAGCGCCTTGGCGACGTCGCCCGCCGACCCGACCAGCCAGGTCGTCCCGGCCCCGCCCCCGCCGTACTTCCCCGGCGCCGTGTAGAGGCAGTCGTCGAGCACGTCGCCGCGCCCGGCCAGGTCGAGGAGCCGCTGCTGGCCCACCGCGCTGCCGCGGCGCTGGTCGACCGGCGTGACGCCGACCCCCTCGGCCATCCTCGCGACCTTGGCCTCGGCGTCCGCCCAGGCCTCGTCGGTGGTGTCACGCACGAGCGTGGTGATCCGCAGTCCGAACTCCAGCGGCGCGTGCTCACGCCCCACCTCCTCGCTCAGCGAGCGGAGGTGCGCGATGCGCTCGGCCACGCCCTCCAGCGGCTCGCCCCAGAAGAGCTGCACGTCGGCCTCGGCCGCGGCGACCCGCTGGGCCGCCTCGGACGCGCCGCCGAAGTAGAGCCGCGGGTGGCGACGGTCCCCGCGTACGACGGGACGCGTGGCCACGGTCGACCCCCGCACCGAGAAGTGCTCACCGTCGAAGGTCACGTCCTCCTCGGTCCAAAGCCGCCTGACGAGGTGCATGAACTCCCGGGTGCGGGCGTAGCGCTGGGCCTGGTCGCCCTCGGTGTCGCCGTACGCCTCCAGGGAGTCCAGCCCCGAGACCACGTTGACGAGCAGGCGCCCGCCGGACAGCTCGTCGAGCGTGCTGGCGGCGGACGCGAAGTTGGCCGGGCGCCAGTAGCCGGGGCGGATGGCCACGAGGGGTTGGAAGCTCGTCGTCCGGGCCGCCAGCGCGGTCGCCACCGTGAAGGTGTCCGGCCGCCCCCAGCCGGTGCCGAGCAGGGCGCCGCCCCACCCGTGGTCCTCGACCAGCGTGGCCAGCTCGACGAGCCGGTCGAGGCTGTTGTGGCCCTCGCCCGCGTCGTCCCCGCGATGGCCGGGCTCGACCTGGTTGGGGATGTACCAGAGGAACTCCTGCGTCATGGGTCGTCCTTCGTTCGATATGTCTAGTTCTTCACTAGACTAACCGTACGACGAGCGCGCGGGGTCACCCGGCCAGCAGGCGGAGCGTCTCCTCCCGGGCCGGCGACGCGGCCGCGTCGGTGCCCGCGAAGGCCGAGGTCACCGGGTGCACCATCACCTCGTCGACACCGAACTCGGTGGCCAGCTCCTCCACCCGTCGGCGGGCGGCGACCGGCTCGTCGACGACCCAGCGGGTCAGCATCGCGTCGACCATGCCGCGGTGGGCCTCGGGCACCGGGGTCGTCTCGGCCTCCTCGACGAGCCTCTGCGCGGTCAGCGGTGCCCCGGTGCGCAGGGCCACCATCTGCAGCACCTGCGGGAGCGCCAGCCGGCGGGCCTCCTCGGCCGTCGCGGCCACGGCGGCGTTGACGGTGAGGAAGGTGCGCGGCTCCGGGTGCGCCTCCGAGGGCTGGTACGACGAGCGGTACAGCTCGATCGCCTCGGCCGTGCCCTGGCCGGCGAAGTGGTGCGCGAAGACGTACGGCAGCCCCCGCGACGCGGCCAGCCGGGCCGAGTAGTCCGAGGACCCGAGCAGCCACACGGTGGGCAGCGACGCCGACCGGGGGGTCGCGCGCAACGGCTGGCGCCGGCCCCCGACCGTCATCTCGACGCCGTCGGGGTGCATCAGCGTGATGATGTCGTCGACGTACTCCGGGAACCGGGTCACCGCGTCGTCGGCGGCCGCGGAGGAGCCACCCCGCAGCACGTAGCGGGTGAGCGGGTCGGTGCCGGGGGCGCGGCCGATGCCGAGGTCGATGCGCCCGGGGAAGGCCGCCTCGAGCAGCGCGAACTGCTCGGCCACCACCAGCGGCTCGTGGTTGGGCAGCATCACGCCGCCCGACCCCACCCGGATCCGCTCGGTGGCCGCGGCCAGCATCGCGATCAGCACGGGCGGGTTGGTCGCGGCGACGGCCGGCATGTTGTGGTGCTCGGCCACCCAGTAGCGGGTGTAGCCCGCGGCGTCGGCGGTGCGGGCCAGGGACCGCGAGGCGGCGAGGGCGTCACCGGTCCGCTGGTCGCTGCGGACGGGCACGAGGTCGAGGACGGAGAGGGCTGGGAAGGTCACCTCAGGGCAACGTCGTCGCCCCGTCACTATTCCGTCGCCCCCGTCACGTCGGCCCGCGCACGCCGCTTGATCTCGAGTGCACGTGAGGTCCTAGCGTCTGCGATCGTGACGACGATGACGGGCAGCACGGGGGACGACACGAGGGACGACACCGGGAAGGACACCGGGGGCGCCACGGGCAGCGCGCCGCGCGAGCGGCTGCTCTCCCCGTCGTACGCCGCGACGACGATCGGCATGTTCGCCCTGATCGCCTTCGTGGCGTTCGAGGCGATGGCGGTGACCACCGTGATGCCCACCGTGGCGCGGGCGCTGGACGGCGAGTCGCTCTACGCCCTCACCTTCGCCGCGCCGCTGGCCTGCGGGGTGCTGGGCACCGTCGCCGCCGGGCGGTGGAGCGACCGTCGCGGTCCGGCCCTGCCGCTGGTCGTCGCGATGGTGCTCTTCTCGGCCGGGCTGCTGGTGTGCGCGGCGGCCCCCACCATGGAGGTGCTGCTCGCCGGCCGCGTCCTGCAGGGACTCGGCGGGGGCGCGCTCACCGTCGGGCTCTACGTCCTGGTCGGCATCGTCTTCCCGCCCGTCCTGCGGCCCGCCGTCTTCGCCAGCTTCGCCGCCGCGTGGGTGCTCCCGGCCCTCTTCGGGCCGGCGGTCGCGGCCCTCGTCGCGGACGCGCTCGGCTGGCGGTGGGTCTTCGGGGGCGCGGTCGTGCTCGTCGCGGCTGCGGCACTGCTCATCACGCCGGCCCTGCGGTCGGGGCACCGTCCGCCAGCGACCGATGCGGGGCCCGACGCCGGGACCGCACCGCGCGGCAGCCTCGTCTGGGCGGCGGTCGCGGCGGTGGCCGTCCTCGCCCTGGAGCTGCTCGGCTCCGAGCCCGGCACGGCGCTGCCCGCCGTGCTGGCCCTCGTCCTGGTGGTCGTCTCGCTGCGGCGGCTGCTGCCGCCCGGCACCCTGGTCGGACGCCGCGGGCTGCCCTCGGTGATCGCCACCCGCGGCCTGCTGAGCGCGTCGTTCTTCTGCGCCGAGGCCTACATCGTCTACGTCCTCCAGGAGCAGTGGGGACTCTCGCCGGGCCGCGCCGGCATCGCCCTGACCTTCGTCGGCATCACCTGGGCGGCCGCCAGCCAGGCCCAGGCCCGGCTCGGGAGCCGGGTCTCCGACGTCACCGCCATGCGGGTGGGCACCGCGCTGGTGCTGGTCGGCATCACCGCCCTGGCCCTCTCCGTCGAGCTGCACCTGCCCGCCCTGGTCACCGGGGCGTCGTACGTCCTGGCGGGCGCGGGCATGGGCTTCGGCTACCCGCGCACCAGCGTGGCGATGCTGGCCGTCTCGTCGGACCGCGACCGCGGCTTCAACTCCTCCGCCCTCACCATCGCCGACTCGCTCGGCGCCGCGCTGGCGCTGTCGGTCTCGGGCGTGGTCTTCGCCGCCTCCGAGCGGGGCGGCCAGGACCCGTTCCTCGCGGTCTTCGTGCTCGGCGGGCTGATCGCGGCGCTGGGCGTCGCCGCCGCCAGGCGCACCCGGGCGGCCTAGCGGCGCCGCAGCGGCCCGCCGGAGCGCCCGTGGCCCTCGGCGACGATCTCGGCCACCACGGACAGCGCGATCTCGCCCGGCGCCTTGCCGCCGGTGTCGAGGCCGGCCGGCACGTGCAGCCGGTCGAGCCCGGGCACGCCCTCCTCCGCCAGGTCGGCGAGGAGGCCTTCGGCGCGACGGCGGCTGGCCATCATCGCGACGTACGACGCGGGCGAGGCCAGCGCGTCGCGCAGCACCCGGGGCGCGTCCGGGGCGTCGTGGTCGCAGAGCACCACCGCGTCCCCGGCCCGCAGGTCGAGCGCCGCGATGCCGGCGACGCCACGCCCCTCCTCGTCCTCGGCCACCACCACGACCTCGCGGCCGACAGCGGTCCCGATCGCCTCGATGGCCTCCGAGATCGGGTTGCGGCTCAGCACGACGAGGCGCCCGCGAGCAGCCGGGTCGGACGGGTCGTCGGACCAGGGCTGCTCGCGGGTCGTCGTCATGTCAGACCAGCTCCGGTCCGGTCTTCTCGCGGACCTCGTCCTCGGTGACGCCGGGGGCCAGCTCGACCAGCTTGAGCGCCCGCTCGCCGAGGGTGCCCGAGGGGGCGACCTCGCCGGTGGTCGGGTCGATCACGTCGATCACGCACAGGTCGGTGATGATCCGCTGCACCACCCGCTTGCCGGTGTAGGGCAGGTCGCACTCGTCGAGGATCTTCAGCGAGCCGTCCTTGGCGGTGTGCTCCATCAGCACGATCACCCGCTTGGCGCCGTGGACGAGGTCCATCGCCCCACCCATCCCCTTGACCATCTTGCCGGGGATCATCCAGTTGGCGATGTCCCCCACCGCAGAGACCTGCATCGCGCCCAGGATCGCGGCGTCGATCTTGCCGCCGCGGATCATCCCGAACGACGTCGCGGAGTCGAAGAACGACGCCCCGCGTCGCAGCGTCACCGTCTCCTTGCCCGCGTTGATCAGGTCGGGGTCGACCGCGTCCTCGGTGGGGTAGGGGCCTACCCCGAGGATGCCGTTCTCCGACTGCAGCACCAGCTCCACGTCGTCGGCGACGTAGTTGGGCACCAGCGTCGGCAACCCGATCCCGAGGTTGACGTAGGAACCGTCGACCAGCTCGGAGGCCGCCCGCGCGGCCATCTCCTCACGCGTCCATGCCATCTTCGTCAGCCTCCCGGGTTCGACTCTTGGACAGCCTCGGACGCCGGCTGCACGGTGCGCTTCTCGATCCGCTTGTCCGCGGCCTGCTCCGGCGTCAGCGCAACCACGCGCTGCACGTAGACGCCGGGCGTGTGGATGTCGTTGGGGTCCAGCTCGCCCGGCTCGACGAGCTCCTCGACCTCCGCGATCGTGACCCGCCCGCACATCGCGGCGAGCGGGTTGAAGTTGCGCGCCGAGTCGTGGAACACCAGGTTGCCGTGCCGGTCGCCCTTCCAGGCCCGCACCAGCCCGAAGTCGGCCACGATCGCGTGCTCGAGGACGTACTCCTTCTCGCCCTCGGGGGTCTCGAAGACCTGCGTCTGCTTCGGCGGCGAGGCGACGACCACGTTGCCCGCGTCGTCGTACCGCCAGGGCAGGCCGCCCTCGGCGACCTGCGTGCCGACACCGGTCGCGGTGAAGAACGCCGGGATCCCCGACCCGCCGGCGCGCATCCGCTCCGCCAGCGTGCCCTGCGGGGTCAGCTCGACCTCGAGCTCACCGGAGAGGTACTGCCGGGCGAACTCCTTGTTCTCCCCGACGTAGGAGGCCACCATCCGGCGCAGCCGCTTGTCCATGAGCAGCAGGCCCAGGCCCCAGTCGTCGACACCGCAGTTGTTGGACACCGCCTCGAGGTCCGTGGTGCCCGCCTCCAGCAACGCCTGGATCAGCACCGACGGGATCCCGCACAGACCGAATCCGCCCACCGACAACCTGGCGCCGTCGGGGATGTCCGCCACCGCTTCCGCGGCGCTCGCGACGACCTTGTCCATCGCCCACTCCTCTCCCGGCCCGACGGTCCGCGCCGGGCTCGCTGCGATGCTAGTCACCCTCGCGGAGGGGGCCGATGGGCGCCACCCACACACTAGGCTCGACGACGTGTCCCCCGTCCACGGTGCAGCCCCCGGTGCATCCTCTGCCGGCCACCGTCGCAGCGACTGGCCGGAGGTCGAGCTGCACGTGGTCAGCGGCAAGGGCGGCACCGGCAAGTCGACGGTCGCGGCCGGCCTCGCGCTGGCGCTGGCCAGCACCGGCAAGAACGTCCTGCTGTGCGAGGTCGAGGGCCGCCAGGGCATCTCCCGGATGTTCGACGTCGAGCCGCTCCCCTACGAGGAGCGGCGGATCGCCCGCGGGCTGCCGCTGGGCGACGTCTCGCCGGGGTCGGTCTACGCGCTGCACATCGACCCGGAGTCCGCGCTGCTCGAGTACCTCTCGATGTACTACAAGCTCGGTCGCGCCGGACGGGCCCTCGACCGCTTCGGCATCATCGACTTCGCGACCACCATCGCGCCCGGCGTCCGCGACGTGCTGCTGACCGGCAAGGTCTACGAAGCCGTCCAGCGCAACGCCCGCAACAAGGACGCCCTCGCGTACGACGCCGTGGTCCTCGACGCTCCCCCGACGGGTCGGATCACCCAGTTCCTCAACGTCAACGGCGAGCTCGCCGGACTCGCCAAGGTCGGACCCATCAAGGCCCAGGCCGACACCGTGATGACGCTCTTCCGCTCGCCGCGCACCGTCGTCCACCTGGTCACGGTGCTCGAGGAGATGCCGGTCCAGGAGACGGTCGACGGCATTGCCCACCTGCACGAGGCCCACCTCCCGGTGGGCGGGGTCATCGTCAACATGGTCCGCCCGCGCGACCTCGGCCCCGCCGACCTCGAGGCGGCACGGACCGGCACGCTCGACCGGGAGGCCGTCACCGCCGACCTGGCCCGGGCCGGGGTCCGGGTGTCGCACGAGCTGGTCGACTCGCTGCTCGACGAGGCCCGCGACCACGCCGACCGGCGGGCGCTGGAGGACTCGCAGCGCGAGGTCGTCCGCGCGCTCGACGTGCCGTCGTACGAGCTGCCGCGACTGCCCGGCGGGATCGACCTGGGCGGTCTCTACGAGCTGGCCGCCCGGATGAGGGAGCAGGGACTCGCATGACCCGCAGCCGCCCCCGCGTCGGCCCGCTGGCCGCCACCGCCGAGCGCGCCCCCCGCCTCGACGTCGACGCCCTGCTCGACGACCCGGGCACCGGCATCATCGTGTGCTGCGGCTCGGGCGGTGTCGGCAAGACCACCACCAGCGCGGCGCTGGCCCTGCGCGCCGCGGAGCGGGGTCGCAAGGTCGTCGTGCTCACCATCGACCCGGCCCGCCGGCTCGCCCAGTCGATGGGGATCGAGACGCTCGACAACACCCCCCGCCCGGTGGACGGGGTCGGCCCCGGGACGCTCGACGCGATGATGCTCGACATGAAGCGCACCTTCGACGAGGTGGTGCTCAGCCAGACCACGCCGGAGAAGGCCCGGGCGATCCTGGACAACCCGTTCTACATCGCCCTGTCGAGCTCGTTCTCGGGCACGCAGGAGTACATGGCCATGGAGAAGCTGGGCCAGATCCACCGCCAGGCCCAGGCCGAGGGCACCTACGACCTCATCGTGGTGGACACCCCGCCGAGCCGCTCGGCGCTGGACTTCCTCGACGCGCCCGAGCGGCTCTCCAGCTTCCTCGACGGTCGCTTCATCCGGCTGCTGCTCGCACCGGCCAAGGGCCCGGCGCGGCTGATGACCGCGGGGCTGGGGATGGTCACCAACGCGCTCACCAAGATCCTGGGCGCCCAGGTGCTGCGCGACATGCAGACGTTCGTGGCCGCCTTCGACACCCTCTTCGGGGGCTTCCGCCAGCGGGCGCAGCGCACGTTCTCGCTGCTCCAGGCGCCGGGGACGGCCTTCGTCGTGATCGCCGCACCCGAACCGGACGCGCTGCGCGAGGCGTCGTACTTCGTCGAGCGGCTCACCGAGGACGAGATGCCGCTGGCCGGGCTGGTGGTCAACCGGGCCAGCCCCGCGGCCCGCACGGACCTGTCGGCGGACGAGGCGACCGCCGCGGCCGACCGGCTGGGCCGTACGTCGTCGGAGTCCACGACGGCGGGCCTGCTGCGGCTGCACGCCGACCGGGTGCGCATCGTCGAGCGCGAGGCCTACCTGCGCGAGCGCTGGGCGACGGCCCACCCGGGGGTGAAGACCACCGTCGTCCCTGCCCTGGCCACCGACGTGCACGACCTGGTCGGCCTGCGTCGCATCGGCGACCTGCTGGCGGGCGAACCCGCCGGCTAGACCCGCTCAGACGGTGGCGACGACCTTGACGTGCTCGAGGCGCGCGGTCTCCAGCACGGTGCGCCACGAGGCGGCCGGGCGACGACGGAGAAGGGCCCGGCGCTCGCGCTCGGTCATGCCGCCCCAGACGCCCCACTCGATCTGGTTGTCGAGGGCCTCCGCGAGGCACTCGGTGCGCACGGGGCAACCGGCGCAGACCTGCTTGGCCTTGTTCTGCTCCGCGCCGCGCACGAAGAGCGCGTCCGGAGTGTCCTGCTTGCAGGCCGCCCGCGGCGCCCAGTCCTCAACCCACATGTTGATCCCCACATTCATGGGACCCGATGGTCACCCCCATAGCGACCATTCACGACCCGGGCTCAAAGGTATGTACCAGTGACAGGTTGAGATAGGGACCACTTGGCTCAAATCACATGGTCCATTGTGACTAGTCCCGACTCGCGCGAAGTGGGGGTGTGATAGCCCCCTCCCGTACATTGGGGCCCATGTCCACGCCAACCTCTCGACGTGAGTCCGGTCGTTCGACGGCCCGGACGGTGGCGTCACACCTCGCCGTAATGGCCGTCGTCTCCGCGATCCTCGGTGTCCTGGTCGCCGGTCTGGCGATCCCGTTCGCCGGTGTCATGGGTGTCGCCGCCAAGGACGTCAGCAAGGGCATGGTCAACCTCCCCGCCGAGCTGGAGGCCAAGGAGCTGGCGCAGAAGACCCGGATCTACGACGCCAACGGCAACCTCATCGCCTCGCTCTACGACCAGAACCGCATCAACGTCCCGCTGAGCCAGATCTCGCGCAAGATGGTGCAGGCGATCGTGGGTATCGAGGACTACCGCTACTACAACCACGGCGCGATGGACATCCGCGGCACGCTCCGCGCCTTCGTCACCAACCAGGCCAGCGGCTCGGTGCAGGGTGGCTCGTCGATCACCCAGCAGATGGTCAAGCAGACCCTGCTGACCCAGGCGGAGACCAAGGAGGAGGCGGCCGCCGCCACCGACGACACCTACGCCCGCAAGCTCCGCGAGCTGCGCTACGCGATCGCCTTCGAGAAGAACTACTCCAAGGACTGGATCCTCGAGCGCTACCTCAACATCGCCTACTTCGGCGACGGTGCGTACGGCGTCCAGTCGGCCGCCCGGCACTACTTCTCCAAGAACGCCAAGAACCTCAACCACGTGCAGTCGGCCCTGCTCGCCGGCCTCGTCAAGAACCCCACGGGTTACGACCCCACCAACTCCCCGGAGCGCGCGCTCAACCGCCGCAACGTCGTCCTCGACCGGATGGCCCAGCTCGGCGTGATCGAGGAGGCCAAGGCCGAGAGGCTCAAGGAGCGCAAGCTCGGCCTCAAGATCGAGAAGTCGCCCAACGGGTGCCAGCAGTCCCAGGCGCCGTTCTTCTGCGACTACGTCGTCAACTACCTGATGAAGGACAAGTCGCTCGGCGACACGGCCAAGGACCGCCGGCGCCTCCTCCAGTCCGGCGGGCTGACGATCCAGACCACCATCGACCTCGACTACCAGAAGGCCGCCGACCAGGCCGTCTCCTCGCACGTCTACCCGACGGACCAGGCCATCGGCGGTCTCGCCATGGTCGAGCCGGGCACCGGCTACGTGAAGGCGCTGGCGCAGTCGCGCCCGATGGGCAAGGACCGGGCCAACGGCCAGACCTACCTCAACTACGTCGTCCCGCGGAAGTACGGCGACGCCAACGGCTTCCAGGCCGGCTCGACGTTCAAGGTCTTCGTGCTCGCCTCCGCGATCAACCAGGGCATCCCGCTCAGCACCTCGATCCGGTCCCCGCAGACCATGGAGATCCCGGACTCCGCGTTCGAGACCTGCAACGGCCCCTACATCGGCGACGGCGGCTGGAACGTCTCCAACTCCACCGGCGAGGGCACCTACGACCTCTACTCCGGCACCCAGGAGTCGGTCAACACGTTCTTCGCCCAGCTCGAGGCCCGCACCGGGATGTGCGAGCCCCTCGAGCTCGCCGAGCAGATGGGCATCACGCTGCCCGAGACCCAGAAGGTCCCCTCCTGGATCCTCGGCGTCTCCGACTCCAACCCGCTGACGATGGCCGAGGCCTACGCCACCTTCGGCGCGCGCGGCATCCACTGCGACTCACTGCCGGTGACCTCGGTCTCCGACGCCGACGGCAACCTCGTCAAGGACTACCCGCAGACCTGCGAGCAGGTGATGCCGGGCGCGACGGCCGACGCCGTCAACGACATCCTGCGCGGTGTCATGGAGCCCGGCGGCTTCGGGCAGAACATCGCCATCGACAAGCCGTCGGCCGGCAAGACCGGCACCAACAACGACAACATGTCGGTGTGGTTCGCGGGCTACACCCCCGAGATCGCTGCCGCCGCGATGGTCGCCGGCGCCGACCCGCTGGGCAACTGGGTGACGCTCAACGGCCAGTCGGTGGGTGGCACCTTCATCTCCAGCGCCTTCGGCTCCACGGTGGCCGGCCCGATCTGGGGCGATGCCATGGCCGCTGTCTCGCCCAAGCTCGACTACACCGACTTCACGACGCCGAGCGGCGACCAGATCGCCGGTCTCCTCAGCGCGGTGCCCGAGGTGAGCGGGATGACGCAGGAGGCCGCCACCTCGACGCTCGAGGCGGCCGGCTTCTCCGTCAGCGTCGGCGGTCAGGTCAACTCCGAGGTGGGCGCGGGCCTGGTGGCCTACTCCTCCCCCGGCGGCGGCACGTCGCTGAGCAGCGGCGACACCGTCGTCATCTACCCCTCGACCGGGTTCGTCCCGCCGCCCCCGCAGCCCGAGGGCAACGGCGGCGGCAACGGCGGCGGCAACGGTGGCGGCGGCGGCAACTCCGGTCCCGGCAACAACGGCAACGGGAACGGGAACGGGAACGGCAACCGCTGACCCACCCGCCGGCGGACCGCGTCAGCCGAGCTGGCGGCGTACCTCCGCGGCGACCGCGCCACCGTCGGCGCGGCCCTTGACCTGCGGGCTGACGACGCCCATGACCTTGCCCATCGCGCGCATGCCCTCACCGGCCGCGCCCGTCTGGGCGATGGCCGACGTGACGAGGTCCGCGATCTCCGTCTCGGTGAGCTGCGCCGGCAGGTAGTCGGCGATCACCGCACCCTCGGCCACCTCCTTGGCGGCCATCTCGGGACGGTCGCCCTCCTCGAAGGCGATGGCGGCCTCGCGGCGCTTCTTGGCCTCGGTGGACAGCACGCCGATGATGTCGTCGTCGGTGAGCTCGCGCTGCTCCTTGCCCGCGACCTCGGCGTTGGTGATCGCCGTGAGCACCATCCGCAGGGTCGAGGAGCGCACCTCGTCGCGGGCCTTCATCGAGGCGGTCAGGTCGGTGCGGAGACGGTCCTTGAGGGTGCTCATGTGGCCATTGTGGCAGCCTTGCGGAATGCCTCTCCTCCCCTTTCTCGGCCGCACCCTCGGCACCGGCCTCGCGGCGGGAGCGGCGCTGGCGACGTACGCCGCGTGGGAGGCCCGGCAGTACACCCTGCGGGAGGTGAGCGTCCCCCTGCTCCCCGCCGGGCACCGCCCGCTGCGGGTGCTCCACCTCAGCGACATCCACATGGCGCCCGACCAGCGGGCCAAGCGGGAGTGGCTGCGCGGGCTGGCGGACCTCGAGCCGGACCTGGTCGTCGACACCGGCGACAACCTGGCCCACATGCGGTCGGTCCCCGTCGTGCTCGACGCGCTCGGCCCACTCCTCGACCGACCCGGCATCTCGGTCTTCGGCTCCAACGACTACTTCTCGCCCGGGTGGCGCAACCCGGCGCGCTACCTGCTGCCCGACACGGGGCACCGCAACACCCACACCCCCCAGCTGCCGTGGCGCGACCTGCGTCGCGGCCTTGTCGACGCCGGGTGGGTGCACCTGTCCAACGAGCTCGGCTCGCTCACCGTCGGCGACACGACCTTCGCGCTGGCGGGGATCGACGACCCGCACCTGGACTACGACGACCTCGCGGCCGTGGCCGGTCCGGCGGACCCCACCGCCGACGTGCGCCTCGCGATCACCCACGCGCCGTACCTCCGGGTCCTCGACCGCTTCGCCGCCGACGGGTACGACGCCGTCCTCGCCGGCCACACGCACGGCGGCCAGGTGTGCCTGCCCGGCTACGGCGCGCTGACCACCAACTGCGACATCGAGTCCGCCCGGGCGAAGGGCCTGCACCGGCACCCGGCCGACTCCCGTCCCGGCGATCCCGGCTCGGCGTGGTTGCACGTGTCGGCGGGGATCGGCACCAACCCCTACGTCCGCTTCCGCGTCGCCTGCCGCCCCGAGGCGACCCTCCTGACACTGGTCCCGCGGGCCTGATCCGCGACCCTGATCTCCCCCGCCGAGCCCGATTTCGGACCGGTCCGACCGCTCGGGTATGCTCGCCGTGCTCCGATGCCGGACACCGGTGACGAGCGGATCGGGCTGTGGCGCAGCTTGGTAGCGCGCCTCGTTCGGGACGAGGAGGCCGCAGGTTCAAATCCTGTCAGCCCGACCATGTGATGTCTCCCGACATCGACCAGGCCCGGACCCACGGAAGTGGGTCCGGGCCGGTGTCATTTCGGGCAACGACCGACGCGCCACCCGTCACCGGGGAACATCGACCCGCCCCACGCGGGAGGATGTTCCCCGCTGATCGCAGCCCTCGGACGGGACCCGCCCGTGGCACACTTCGCCGCATGGCTGACAAGGACCTCGAGGGCGACGGCCCCTCCCTGGAGCTCCCGTCCTTCGGCTTCGGCCGCAAGCGCAAGGAGCGGGCCGGGGGCCCCGAGCCCACGTCCCCGGCCTCCGACGCCAATACGGCGACCCCTGCCACGTCCGACCCCGAGCCCGCGGCCGTCACCACCCCCGACCCGGAGCCGGAGCCGCGTCCCGAGCCGATCGTCCCCGAGGTCGAGCCGATCGTCCCCGCGCCTCCGGCCGAGCCCGACCCGCAGCCGCTGGACCGCCCCACCGAGGTGCTCCCGCCCGTCGAGACGGCCGGACGCCGCCCCCGGTCGGCGCCCGGGCCCGCGCCTGTGCGCGCGGCCGGCAACGCCGAGACCCGTGAGGACACCCGGAGCGACGTCCGCGTCGACGACCCCGAGGTCGTGCCCGGGACGCGGGAGCGACGCGACCTCCACTTCCCCAACCTGCCGGCGCTGCCGGCCGTGCTGATCGTCGGCGCCGTGGTCGGCCTGGCGGCCGTCCTGCTGACCTGGGGCTCGCTGCGCCTGTGCGACGTCGCGACGGGCACCGCCTCGTGCGGCGGAGGCCCGGGCCTGCTCCTCCTGGTGGCGATACTCATCGCGCTCACCTACCTCGGCGGCTGGCTGCTGCGCGGCTTCGGCATCAGCGACGCCGGGAGCACCAGCTTCCTCGCGGTGGGGCTGCTGGCCGTGGTGGCGATGCTGTTCCTCGTCGACTCCCTCGACGAGTGGACGGGCGCCGTCGCCGTGCCGGTCGTGACCGTGGTCGCCTACGCGCTGTCGTGGCGGGTCACCGCAACGCTGGTCGACGCGGGCGCCGACCAGCAGTAGCCGCGCTCAGCGAGCGGCTGCGATGAGCTCCGCGATCTGCACGGTGTTGAGGGCCGCACCCTTGCGCAGGTTGTCGTTGCTGATGAAGAGCGCCAGGCCGCGGTCGCCGTCGACGCCCGGGTCCTGCCGCAAGCGTCCGACGTACGACGGGTCCTTGCCGGCGGCGTACAACGGCGTCGGCACCTCGCGCAGCTCGACGCCCGGAGCGTCGGCCAGCAGCTCGCGGGCCCGCTCGGGCGTCATCGCCTGCTCGAACTCGGCGTTGACGGCCAGCGAGTGCCCGGTGAAGACCGGCACCCGTACGCAGATGCCGGACACCCGCAGGTCGGGGAGGTCGAGGATCTTGCGCGACTCGTGGCGGAGCTTCTGCTCCTCGTCGGTCTCGTTGAGGCCGTCGTCGACGATCGAACCGGCCAGCGGGAGGACGTTGTAGGCGATGGTGTCGACGTACTTCACCGGCTCGGGGAAGGCCACCGCCTCGCCGTCGTAGGCCAGCTCGCGGCTCTTGTCGCCCGCGGCCGCGACACCGTTGGCCAGCTCGTCGACGCCGGCGACGCCGGAGCCCGAGACGGCCTGGTAGGACGAGACGATCAGGCGCTGGAGACCGGCCACGTCGTGGAGCGGCTTGAGGACCGGCATGGCGGCCATCGTCGTGCAGTTGGGGTTGGCGATGATGCCGCGCCCGGCGGCGACCACCTCGTCGATGGCCGAGGGGTTGACCTCGCTGACGACGAGCGGGATCGCCGGGTCCTTGCGGAAGGCCGAGCTGTTGTCGATCACGACCACGCCGGCGTCGACGAACGACTGGGCGAGCGCTCGCGACGTGGTCGCGCCGGCGGAGAAGATGGCGATGTCGAGACCGGCCGGGTCGGCGGTCGAGGCGTCCTCGACCGTGACGTCGCGGTCACCGAAGGGCAGCACCGTGCCGGCCGAGCGGGCCGAGGCGAAGAACCGGACCTCCTCGATCGGGAAGTCCCGCTCGAGCAGGATCTCGCGGACCGCGACGCCCACCTGGCCGGTGGCGCCGACGATGCCGAGGCGGATGCCGCTCATCGACCGGTCCCGCCGTAGACGACCGCCTCGACCTCGGTCGCGTCGAGGTCGAACGCCGTGTGCGTCGCCGCCACGGCCTGGTCGACGATGGCCTCGTCGACGACCACCGAGATGCGGATCTCGGAGGTGGAGATCATCTCGATGTTGACACCGGCGGCGGCGAGGGAGGCGAAGAACTTCGCGGTGATCCCGGGGTGCGAGCGCATGCCCGCGCCGATCAGGGACACCTTGCCGATCTTGTCGTCGTACAGCAGCTTGTCGTAACCGACCTCGGCCTGGATCTTGGCCAGTGCGTTCATGGCGACCTGGCCGTCGGTGCGCGGCAGGGTGAACGAGATGTCCGTCAGGCTGGTCGCCGCCGCGGAGACGTTCTGCACGATCATGTCGAGGTTGATCTGGGCCTCCGACAGCGCCTCGAAGATGCGCGCGGCCTCACCGACCCTGTCGGGGACCCCGACGACGGTGATCTTGGCTTCGCTCCGGTCATGGGCGACGCCGGAGATGATGGCCTGTTCCATGGTGCCTCCATCGGTGGGGTCCTCGACGACCCAGGTGCCTTGCAGCTGACTGAACGACGAGCGGACGTGGATCGGGATGTTGTAGCGCCGGCCGTACTCCACGCACCGCAGGTGCAGGATCTTGGCGCCGCATGCCGCGAGCTCGAGCATCTCCTCGTAGGAGACCTTGCCCAGCTTGCGGGCGGCCGGGACGATGCGCGGGTCGGCGGTGAAGACGCCGTCGACATCGGTGTAGATCTCGCAGACGTCGGCCTCGAGCGCCGCGGCCAGGGCGACCGCGGTGGTGTCGGTGCCGCCGCGACCGAGGGTGGTGATCTCCTTGGTGTCGGCGCTGACGCCCTGGAAGCCGGCCACGATGACGATGTGGCCCTCCTCCAGCGCGCTGGTGATGCGGCCGGGCGTCACGTCGATGATCTTGGCCTTGCCGTGCACGCCGTCGGTGATCACGCCGGCCTGCGAGCCGGTGTAGGAGCGCGCGGTGTAACCGAGGTCGCTGATCGCCATCGCGACGAGCGCCATCGAGATGCGCTCACCGGAGGTGAGCAGCATGTCCATCTCACGGGCCGGCGGCAGCGGAGACACGCCCCTGGCCAGGTCCTCCAGCTCGTCGGTCGTGTCGCCCATCGCGGAGACCGCAACGACGACATCGTGGCCGGCTTTCTTGACCTCCACGATGCGCCGTGCGACGCGCTTGATGGCGTCGGCGTCGGCGAGCGAGGAGCCGCCGTACTTCTGCACGACAATGCCCACGGTTGGTCCCCTGCGTGATCGGTGGCTCGAGCGGTGCCGAGTCTACGCGGGCGCCGCAGCCCGCTTCGCGCCCATCTCACGGCCGCGTCGCGCGCCGCGGCCGATGGAGTACGACGCCGTCGCGGCGTCGCGGTCAGGCCTGCGGACCGACGTCGCCCAGGATCTCGTTGGCGACCGCCAGCGCCTCGGCGTCGGCCTCGAAGTCGGTGTCGAAGCGGTCGTGGGCCACCACGGTCAGCAGCGCGTTGAGCGCCGCCCCGGCCAGGTTGCCCCAGCTGTTGACGTAGGAGAACTGCCACCACCACAGCGCCTCGGCGATGTCGCCGCGCTTGTAGTGGCGCAGGCCGTTGTCGAGGTCGGTGGCGATCGAGGCCAGGTCGTCGGAGAGCTGGCTGATCACCACCTCGGGGACGTAGGGGTCGAAGACGAAGCTGTAGGTGTCGACGCTGTCGAGCATCTCGGCGAGGCGCAGCCGCAGCTCGTCGATGTCGGCCTCGGGACCCACGTCGGGCTGGTACTCCTCGCGCGGCTGGAAGTCCATCTGGGCGCCGAGCCGGGCGCCGGCCAGCAGCACCTGGCTGATCTCGAGCAGCAGCAGCGACACCGCCTGGGAGCCGTTGCCCTCGCGGGCGATCTCGCGCAGCGCGATGAGGAAGGTCTCGATCTGGGTGGCGATCTGCGAGGCGAACTGCTCCTCGTCGATCACGCCCCCGGTCACGTCGGTCTTGGTGTGCTCGGGCTTGGTGTGCTCAGTCATCTGCTGATCGCCTTCCTGCGAATGCGCGGCCGAGGGTGACCTCATCGGCGTACTCGAGGTCGCCGCCCACTGGCAGTCCACTCGCCAGCCGCGTGACGCGCAAGCCCATCGGCTTGAGCATCCGGGTGAGATAGGTCGCGGTGGCCTCGCCCTCGAGGTTGGGGTCGGTGGCCAGGATGCACTCGGTGATGGTGCCGTCGGCCAGCCGCACCATCAGCTCGCGGATGCGCAGCTGGTCGGGGCCGACTCCGTCGATCGGCGAGATCGCTCCGCCGAGGACGTGGTAGCGGCCGCGGAACTCGCGGGTGCGCTCGATCGCGACGACGTCCTTGTACTCCTCGACGACGCAGAGCACGGCTGGGTCGCGACGCGGGTCGCGACAGATGCGGCACTGCTCGTCCTGCGACACGTTGAAGCACACCGTGCAGAACTTCACCCGGGCCTTGACCTCGATCAGCACGTCCGCGAGGCGGCGTACGTCGGCGGGCTCGGCCTGCAGCAGGTGGAACGCGATCCGCTGCGCGCTCTTGGGACCGACGCCCGGCAGCCTGCCGAGCTCGTCGATGAGGTCCTGGACGATGCCTTCGTACAAGGGGAGGCCCTAGAAGCCGAGTGGGCCGCCGGGCGCCCCACCCTGGTCGTCGGAGCCGCCGAGGCCACCCGCGAGCGGGCCGAGGGTGTCGCTGGCCAGCGCGTCGGCCTTGCCCTTGGCGTCGCGGTAGGCCGCGATGACCATGTCGGAGAGGTCGGAGAGGTCGTCGGTGTCCGAGCCGTCGAACTGGCCGGCGCTGATCGCCAGGCCCACCAGCTCGCCGACACCGTTGACCGTCACCGTGACGGCTCCGCCGGCCACCGTGCCGTCGACGGTCTGCTCGGCCAGCCGCTCCTGGGCCGAGGCCAGCTGCTCCTGCATCTGCTGGGCCTGCTGGAGCAGGGCGCCCATGTCGAAGCCGCCGCCGCCGAGTCCCTCGAAGGGGTTCTGGCTCATCGTCTCTCCTGCCGTCGTGGGGTTGTGGGGTGGTGCGTAAAGTGCCTGGCGTGCGTGGTGCGTGTGGTCACGTGTGCCTGATCTCGTCGATCACCTTGGCGCCGAGGGTCTGCTGGAGCAGCGCGGTGCTGTCGAGGCCCTGGGTGTCGGCGTCCGGGTCGTCGGGGTCGGCCGCCGCGTCGGCCAGCGCCGCGTGGTCGACCCGGGGCTCGTCGGACGACGGCGCGGTGCGCGAGCGCTCCAGTGCCTCGCGCGCCGCGATGAGGCCGGCCGAGTCCTGTGGGGGCTTGGGCGGGCCGGAGTCCTCCGGCGGGGGTGCGGGAGCCTGCGGAGCCGTGTCACCCGTGACCCAGTCGGGCGGGGCGTCGACGGCGGGGCGGTCGTCCGCCGGGGCCGCTGGCGGCGAGGCTGGCGTGGAGGGGACCGAGGCGGAGGTGACGACGGGCTGGCCGCTGCCGCCCTGCGCGCTCGGGTCGACGATGGCGTCGATGCGCCAGTCCACCCCGACCACGTCGATCGCGGCCTGGCGCAGGATCTCGTCGCACCCGCCTCCGACGAAGGACTCACGGGCGCCCTGGCTCGCGAAGCCGACGGTGAGCGTGCGTCCGTCGACGCCGACGACCTGGGCGTTCTGGGTGAGGATCATCCAGGCCAGCCGGCGGCGCATCTTGGTGGCGTCGACGATGTCGGGCCACAGCCGGCGGACCTCGACCATGCTCAGCCCGCCCTCGGGACCTGCCGCGGACTGCTGGGCCGACTGCTGGGCGGCCGGCTCGGAGGGTCGGTCGTGACGGGTCTCCGACGCACCCGACGGTGCCTGCGCGCTCGTTGCGGGAGCCGAGGGTGCGTCCGCCGGCAGGGCGGTCACGTCGGGCCAGGCCGCCTCGGCGTCCGGGGGGCCGTCGGGCGCCGACGGCACGGAAGGCGGGATGGGTGCCGGGCGGTCCGCGGGAGCGTGCCCGGAAGCGGGGGGCTCCTCGGCGGGACGCTGCTCGCCCGGGTCCGCGGCGGCCGGGGGACGCTGCTCGGTCGGCGGCGCCTCGGCAGTCGGCACCTCGCCCGGCGCCATCTGCGGGGAGGCGGACTCGGGCGCGGGCTCCTGGTGCGCCCGCTGGGGACGGTCGGCCTCCGGACGGGCCTGTCCGGGACCGGCCGGTTCGGGCCGGGGCTGCTCCGCACGGGCCGGCTCGGGGCGGGCCGGCTCGGGGCGGACCGGCTCGGGGCGGGCGGCGGGGGGTCGGGGTGCGACCGCACGTGCCGGGGCGGCGTCGGCGGACGGGGCGCTCACCGCACCACTCACGTCGAGGCGGCGCTCCAGCCGCTCCAGGCGGGCCATCACGCCGTCGCTGGTGTGGTCGGCGCCGGGCAGCAGCACCCGGGCGCAGATCAGCTCGAGCAGCAGGCGGGGGGCGGTGGCACCGCGCATCTCGGTGAGGCCCGCGGCGACGATGTCCGCGGCCCGGCTCAGCTCCATCGCCCCGAAGCGGGCGGCCTGGGCGACCAGGCGCTCGCCGGCGTCCTCGGGGACGTCGATGAGGCCGCTGGCCGGCGCCTCGGGCACCGCGGCCACGATCACCAGGTCGCGGAGCCGGCGGAGCAGGTCCTCGGTGAAGCGGCGGGGGTCCTGGCCGGTCTCGACGACCTTGTCCACGACCCCGAAGACGGCCGCGCCGTCGCCCGCCGCGAAGGCGTCGACGACCTCGTCGAGCAGGGTGTCGGGCGTGAAGCCGAGGAGTGCGGTCGCGAGTGCGTGGGTGACCCCGGTCGGACCGGCCCCGCCGAGGAGCTGGTCGAGCACGGAGAGCGTGTCGCGCGCGGAGCCGCCACCGGCGCGCACCACGAGGGGCAGCGCGGCCGCCTCGATCGCGACGCCCTCCTCGGCACAGAGCCGGGAGAGGTAGTCGGACAGCAGCCGGGGCGGGATCAGCCGGAAGGGGTAGTGGTGGGTGCGCGACCGGATCGTCGGCAGGACCTTCTCCGGCTCGGTGGTGGCGAAGATGAAGCGCAGGTGCGGCGGCGGCTCCTCGACGAGCTTGAGGAGCGCGTTGAAGCCCTGCGGGGAGACCATGTGGGCCTCGTCGATGATGTAGATCTTGTAGCGGTCGCGCACCGGGGCGAAGAACGCCTTCTCCCGGAGGTCGCGGGCGTCGTCGACGCCGCCGTGGGAGGCCGCGTCGATCTCGATCACGTCGATGGAGCCGGAGCCTCCGCGGGCGAGCTCGCGGCACGAGTCGCACTCCCCGCAGGGGTCGGAGACGGGGGCCTGCGCGCAGTTGAGCGTGCGGGCCAGGATGCGGGCCGAGGTCGTCTTGCCACAGCCGCGTGGACCGGAGAAGAGGTAGGCGTGGTTGACCCGGTCGTTCGCGAGCGCGACACGCAGCGGCTCCGTGACGTGGTCCTGGCCGATGACCTCGGCGAACGTCTCGGGCCGGTAGCGGCGATAGAGGGCGAGCGGTGACTCCACGTCTGAACCCTAACGACAGGGTCCGACAGCGACCACCGAGCGCTGCGCGCAGCGGGCCCCACCGGACGAAAAGGCCCCCCACGCACCCGACAGAGCTCGCTTACCCTTGCTGCCTTCCGGCCCTGGGGGAGTTGGGCAAGATGTCGCCACGTGGGGGGTTGTCGCAGAGTCTAGGCGAGGGTCCGCGCACCGCCCAACGCGACCCCGGGAGAGGCGATTTCACGCCCGGTCGGGCGCCGGGTACGCTCCTCCGCGGAGGATTCGCCTAGTGGCCTATGGCGCTCGCTTGGAAAGCGGGTTGGGTTAATAGCCCTCAGGGGTTCGAATCCCCTATCCTCCGCCACTCGACACGGCGCCGGTCCCCCGGCGCCGTGTCGCATCTCCGGGTCCCTCGGGCCCGGGTGCGCCCGGCGTACGGCGTCCGCCCGGTCAGCGCCGGGCGAGAGGGCGCAGGATGAAGGCCAGTGCCATCAGCGCCCCCGCCAGCAGCCCCGCCCACAGCAGCAGCGTGCGCGAGGGGCCGAACAGGTCGATCCGCCGCGGGGCCGGGGGCGCCATCGCGTCCGCACTGACCTCCCGGACCGTGCGGTCGACCTTGCCGCTGCGCCCCAGGACGAGCGTGCGGGTGAGCGCGTCGTGGGCCTGGACCACGCCCGCCCCGGTCCACGGGTTGGCGACCTCGTCGGAGCCCTCGGCGGTCGCCTCGAGGCGTCCGACGATCTGTTTGGCGTTGTCGCGGGGGTAGGCCGCCCGCAGCAGGGCGACGACCCCGCTGACCTCGGCGGCGGCCCAGGAGGTGGCGACCTCGACGACCAGGCACTTCTGCCCGGTGGTGTTGTAGGAGAGCGCCTCGTAGGTGGGCGCCGCGACGTCGGTCTGCTTGTTGGGGGCGACGAGCCCGCGCAGGTCGTTGTTGTCGGGTGCCACCGCGCTGACGGCGAGCACGCCGGGGTAGTCGGCGGGGTAGACGGGGGCGTCGCTGCCCGGTGTGCCCTTGAACGACTCCGACGCCTCCGCGTCGGCGTTGCCCGCGGAGGCCACCACGACGACGTCGCGCGCGACCAGGTCCTTGATGGCGGCGCGCAGGTTGGGGTCGTCCTGGCCGACGGACAACGAGATGTTGACGACCCCGATCTTCTCGGTGCGGGTCACCGCGATCAGCTGGCGGATGCCGGCGGTCAGGCCCGCCGAGGTGACGCCCTTCTGCTGCTGCGAGTAGTCCGGCGTCTCGGTGTCCAGCACCCGCACGTCGATCACCCGGGCGCCCGGCGCGACGCCCTCGCGACCGGCGACCAGGCCGGCGACGATCGTGCCGTGGCCCGACAGGATCGGGCCGGAGACGTCGGGGATCCCGAGCGGGGGGCCCGTGTCTATCGGCAGTCCCGGCTGGATGCCGGAGTCGACGACCGCGACCGTGACCCCGGTCCCGTCGGTGATCTCGTGGGCCTCCGGGACGTGCATGCGTGCCATCGGTGCGCTGGTGCGCGCCTTGGTGTCGGCCAGCGACTCGGACTCGGGGAGCGTCGCGACGTTGCACTCCTCGCCGTCCACGGCGTGGGCGGGCGCGGTCGCCCCGAGGCTCAGCGTCCCTAGCGCGAGCGCGGTGGCGAGACCGCCGCGGGCCCACAGTCCCGTCCTCGTGCCCATGCCCGTCACTCCTCGGGGCCCGCGGTCGCGGGAGCGTCCTCCGGCACCCGCCGCGCGGCGTTGACCGACAGCGACCTGCCCTCCTGGAAGAACTCGAGCCACGTGTTGGGCACCACGGGCGCGGCGCTGTCGCCGTAGCCGATGGAGAGCGCGACGTCGGGACCGACGAGCTGGTACTTCAGGGCCTTGGTGTCGATGACGTACGGCGTCCCGTCGGTGGCCGCCTCGTCGGCGCCCGCGCGGACATAGGCCCCGCCCGAGGGAGCGACGGCGACCTCGTGGCTCTTGGGTCGGATGCCGGTGGCGGCCGCCTCGCCGCGGGGCGTGCCGGCGAGCCTGACCTCGGCGGCCTCGCCGCCGACGCCCGGGTGCAGGACCGCGCACATGTCGACCCCCTCGTCGGAGGCGGGCGTGTCGGAGGGCCACTCGCCTGGGTACGACGAGGCGGCCAGCGTGGCCCGCAGGTCCTCGTCGAGGTCCTCGGCCGGGGATCCGACGGAGTCGTAGACGACCGCGGCGAACTCGCTCAGCGGGATGGGGCCGTCCGGCCCGAGGAGGTAGCTGCGGCTCGGTGTGCGCACGAGGTCGCCCACGCTGAAGCGGGAGAGGTCGGTCTCGGCGCCCTCGTAGGCGACCGGCGACCCGATGTCGGTGAGCCCGAAGGAGTCCTCGTCGAGGGCCGCCCCGCGTGGGAACAGGTTGAGCCACTCCTCGGGGACCTTCGGTGCGGTGGACGTCGCGTCGAAGCCGAGCCGGCCCGCGATCACGTCGGCGGTGGTGGGGTCCGCGGGGAGCTCGAGCCGGTAGCCACTGCCCGTCGGGCTCGGCGCGACGAGCCACACCGACCCACCGCTGCTGACGAGGAAGGCCGACTGACGCAGCTCGGCGATGTCCGGGTCCTCGGTGAGGGTGAGCTTGATGCCGGTGTCCGCTGCAGTGCACGCCGTCCAGCCGTCGTCGATCAGGTCGCCGGCCGCCGGGAGGGTGGGCGCACCGTCGATGCCGAGGTCGGGCCCGAGGGCGACCTCGCGGATGTAGGTGTCCGAGACCCGGTTGGCGGTCAGCTCCGGCTCACCGAGGAGCAGCTGGGCGGAGAGGTAGTTGGGGACCCGCTGGAGGAGCGGGTCGTCGCCGCCGCGCAGGACGACGTACCGCTCGCCGGTCTCCTTGGAGATGACGAAGCTGCCCTGCTCGAGCCACGCCGAGTTGGGACGGCCGATGAGGAAGCCGGCGATCGCGGCGCCGGCGAGCAGCAGCACCGACAGGGCGATGCCGCCGATGAGCACGCGCCCCGGTCGCACCGGCTCGACCTCGCGGCCGCCGGGCGCGCCGCTGACGAAGGCGGTGATGAGGCGTCGCTTGCTGAAGGCGTGCGCCTCGACGAGGTCCTTCTTGGTGGCCACCCGATCAGCCCTTGACCATGTCGAAGAAGCCGGCCGCCACCACCATCAGCGGGAGCAACGAGATCAGTGTCGCGGTCTCGACCACGTCGCCGATCCGGCCGCGCCGGACCGACCCGGAGGACGGGACCAGGGTCGTCACGAGCAGGAGCGCACCCACGGCGGCGAGGGCGATCGCCGCCTCGGCCCGCCAGGCGTCGTGGATGAGGACCATCGACAGCGCGATGGAGATCAGCCCGGCGATCCCGGAGACCAGGCCGGCGAGGACCTCGGAGCCGGCGCGGTACTGGCGGGTCCGGAACATCACGGCAAGGCAGCAGACCGCGGCCAGGATCGTGCCGTAGACGCCGCGGTCCACGGCGAGCGGCGCGAAGAGGACGAGCAGGGTGCCGACGGTCGCCGACACGGCGAGCAGGATCTCGTGCGCCACCCGGGCGTCCGCACCCACCTGGGCGGGGTCGATCTCGTCGGGGTCGGCGGTGATGTCGTGCAGCGAGTAGATCTGGTCGACCTTCGTCCCGGTCACGCCCAGCGCGAGCCACGGGAAGATGCTGCCGGCCAGCACGACGAGGGTCATCACCACCGTGAAGACGACGCTCGCCTCCCATCCGGTCGCCATGAGCAGCAGGCCGCAGGCGCCCAGGATCGCGCCGACGACCACGCCGGGGATCACGAGCGAGCGTCCCTCCCGGAGGCCGACGACCGCGACCACGCCGGTCACCAGCATCGCGCCGCCGGCACACGCCAGCGGCAGCTCGAAGAACTCGGCCGGCAGCGGCCAGGTCCACCCGGTCAGCTCGCCGGGCGCGAGGAGCAGGCCGGCCACGGCGGCGTACAGGACGGCGAGCAGCGAGACGGCCACGCCGGCCTCGGGCTCCTGCTGGCTGTGGGCCAGCACGATGCCACCCACCACGAGCAGGCCGGCGAGCACCGCTGCGGCGAGCCCGCCGAGCAGGCTCTCGCCCTGTAGCAGGAGCGCGAAGGCGCCGAGGCCGAGGAGCAGCGCGGCGGCGCTCAGGGCCGTACGCCGTCCGGCGGCCGGCTCCCAGGGGCTCAGCTCGTGCTCGACCACGTCGGCCATCGCCTCGACGATGTCGTCGTAGACGCGGGGGGCCTCGTCGTCGATGCCGGCGGTGACGGTGAGCAGGCCGCCGTCCTCGACGCCCTGGATGGTGAGGCCGGCGTCGCCGGCGAGGTGGCGGCCGTCCTTGGTGATGAGGCGGTAGCCGCCGTAGACGGTGGACGCGTCGAGGATGCCGACGCTGCGTGCCAGCTCGGGCACGAGCTCGGCCACCGGGACGGCACCGGGGAGGACCAGGTCGACCCGTCGCGATCCCGAGGCCACCGTCACCCGGACCAGTCCGGACGTGACAGATGCCGCCTGACTCATGCTGTGCTACCCCCGTGGTCCGTGCATAACTGATCCGCGCGCGTCGCCGTGGTCGCCATGCGTCACTCCCGAGTCGTGAGCTCCCCGGTCGGGGAGCAGCCTACATAGCCGGATCGCCGTGCGAAGCAGACCGAGGCCGGTCGCCCAGAAGGGGCGACCGGCCTCGGGTGCTGGTGTGATCGAGGACGATCAGAAGCGGTTGGCGCCGCGCGAGTCGGCCGCCTTGTACTCGTCGTTCGAGGTCGACACGTTGGCGCTGGCCTGCTGGAGCAGGACGATCATGTCGGCGATCGCCTGGTCCCACTTGGCCTTGGCCTCGTCGTAGGCCTGCTTGGCGGCACCGGTCCAGTCCGAGGCGAGCGGCTTGAGGTCACCCTCGAGCTGGTCGAGCCGGGTCTGGATGTCCTTGGCCGCCGTCATGACGTCCTGGGAGCCCGCGTCGAGCTTGCCGTGCTGAACATTGATTCCGTCGAAACCGGTCATTGCAGTTCTCCTGAAGTCTGTGGTGGGTGGTCAGCCGAGGCGGTTCTGGAGGTTCATGTGAGTCTGCGACTGCGACTCGTCGGTCTTCATGTTGTCCTTCTCCGTCTCCTGCATCGACATGGAGAGCTGGTCGAGCGCCTTGAGGATCGTCTCCTGCTTCTCCTGCCACGCGAGCATCAGGTTGCTGAACGCGGAGGCACCCTGGCCGCCCCAACCGCCCATCATCTCGGAGACCCGGTCGCTGAGGACGTTGCACTTGCCCTTGACGTCGCCGCGAGCGGTGTTGACGTACTCCGCACCCTGGGAGAGCGCCTTCTCGGTCTGGCTGAGGTTGGTCATGTCAATCCTTCCCCCTCGGCGGCTTGACCCCCGAGTTCACTGGTTGGTGTAGCTCTGTCGTTGCTGTGCAGCCTGCTGGTGGAGCCCTGGCTGGTTCGGGGAGACGTCCCGGCCCCCCGTGCCGACATCGATGTACCCGAGCGTCCGGGGCCTAAACCTCAGGACGTGATTTCCCACAGGCTGCGGAAGAAGCCCGAGGCGACGACCGTCGCGGCGAGGGCGAAGGACCCGCAGAGACCCTCGGCGAGCTCGGCCCGCCGGGACCACCAGACCGAGCGCCAGCCACGGCCGGTCGCCACCCCGGCCGCCAGGCTGATCGCGCCGAGCAGCAGGACGACGACCACGCCGATGGTGACCGCCCTCGGAGACGCGTCGCCGACGGCGAAGCCGAGGAGCCACGCCCAGCAGGCCAGCCCGCCCACCCGCAGCAGCCGGCGCGCAGCGGTGTGGCGGTAGGACCGCGCCGCGAGCAGGATGCTGGCACCGGCGAAGAACGCCAGGCAGCGGGCGCCGATGCGGTCGAGGTCGATCGTCGCGGTCGCGAGGAGCAGCGGGGTCGCGACCACGGCCACCACCATGATCGCGGCGCAGGCCGCGGTGACGGTGCGGGTGGCGCCGGCGACGAGCTGTCGCATCGCCGCCGCGGAGACGACGATCCGACCGCGACCTGCCCGCCCGGAGTCGCGCGCCGACCAGGCGGTCACGGCGAGCCGGTCGAGGTCGATCAGCGTCTCGTCCGGTACGTCGATCGCGAGCGACGGCACGAAGCGTGCGGCGAGCATCGCCAGCAGCAGCAGGACGGCCCACGCCACCCGGCCGTCCCACTCCAGGAGCAGGGTGGTCCCGCAGACGGCGAAGACGACCAGCCCGGAGACGATCCACACGACCAGGGCCTCGTCGCGCTCGGGGCCCAGCGCCCGGGCCACGGCGGCGATCACGCCGGCCGAGACCGCGCTCACCGCGACGACCGCGGGCAGCAGGTGCACCCCCGGCTCGTACACGGCGGCGAAGGCGGCCGCGGCACCGAAGGCCGGGGCGGCGGCCGCGCGCTGGACGGTGTGCCTGCCCAGCGGCAGGGTCGAGACCAGGGCGCAGGCCATGAGCAAGCCGACCGTCGCCGTGCGCAGCCAGTCGTCGGCCGACTGGGCGGCGTACCACGCGGCGAGCCCGGCGGCCGCGGCCGCGATCCCCATCGCCAGCGCGGCGACGGCGGGGGTGTCGGGCTGGGACTGCAGGGCGTCCTGCTCCGGGTCGCGGGGACGGCTGCGGTGGACGCCGCTGGTCGCCACCAGGACCGAGCCGGACTCGACGCCGGCACTGGCGAGCGTGCGGTCGGCCGTGAGCAGCTCGCCCAGGGGCGTCTGGAGCAGGGGGATGCCCGCGACGCCCGTCTGGGCGGCGTACTCCCGGGCCACGTCGACCGACGTCGCACCCTCGGGCACCACCAGGTCGAGCACCCCGGCCGGACCGTGCACGCTGACCGCGATGGTCGAGGCGAGCGCGTGGTTCGGCTGCGCGTCGGTCACGACTTCCCCCATGATCTCGTCTGCGCCGGACTCCACCGGCGACGTGCAGGCTAGTCGCTGGTGTGCGGCCCACCTATCATCAACGCGACCATTCGGGTATGGCTAGGGGGAACTAGTGAGCACGACACTGCGTGGCGGACACCGGCTCGACGAGCCGGAGATGCCCGGGGGCCAGATCGTGCTCCAGCCGCCGCCGGAGATCCAGGAGAGCGAGGGCGCCAGCGGCGTCCTGATGAACGCCATCCCGATGCTCGGCAGCCTCGGCTCGATCGTGCTCGTGGCCACCATGGGCGGCGGCGCCAACAAGACCCGCAGCTTCCTCGCGGCCGGCATGTTCCTCTTCGCCACCCTCGGCTTCATCATCGTGCAGATCGACCGGCAGCGTAAGCAGCGGGCGCAGCAGGTGACCGGCTCGCGCACCGAGTACCTCCGCTACCTCGCCAACATCCGCAAGGTGGCGCGCAACGCCGCCGCGCAACAACGCCGCGCGCTCAACTGGCACCACCCCGAGCCCGCCGCGCTCCCGGCTCTGGCCGAGGAACGCACCCGCCTGTGGGAGCACGGTCCGGGCGACTCCAACTACATGCACGTGCGCTACGGCCTCTGCTCGCAGCCGCTGTCGACCGAGCTGGTCCCGCCGGAGAGCGCGCCCGTCGACCAGGTCGACCCGGCGGCCGCGTCGGCGCTCCACCGGCTCCTCGTCGTGCACCGCGTGCAGCCCAACCTGCCGGCCTCCATCGACCTGCGCGCCTTCGACCGCGTCGAGGTCTGCGGTCCCGAGGACGAGGCCCGCGCCGCCGCCCGGGCGATGATCCTGTCGGCCACCGCCTTCCACAACCCCGACCAGCTCGTCGTCGCGGTCCTCAGCTCGGAGCAGAACCTCACCCACTGGGACTGGATCAAGTGGCTGCCGCACGCCCAGAGCGCGCGCGAGGTCGACGCGGTCGGCCCGATGCGCCTGGTCACCACCTCGATCGGCGACCTCGGCAACCTGCTGCCCCCCGACCTCAGTGACCGTCCCCGCTTCGGCGCCGACGAGCGGCCGCCGACGCCGCACATCCTGCTCGTCATCGACGGCGGGCACCTCCCGCCCGGCAACCACATCGTGCCGCCCGACGGCCTGCACGGCGTCACCCTGCTCGACCTGCCGTCGCGGTGGGACGAGCTCGAGGACTCCACCCGCCTGCGCCTCCAGTTCGCCGAGGGCCGCCCCCAGCTGGGCAAGATGCCGATCCTGGCCATCCGGGTCCGCGAGGAGCCCATCAAGGCGCTCATCGACCAGTGCGACATCGCGACCGCCGAGGCCTTCGCCCGCCGCCTGGCCCCGCTCAAGACCATCAGCGCCGACTCTTCCAGCGGGGCCGCCGTCGACATCACCTCGACGACCCCGGACCACATGGAGCTGCTCGGCCTCGGCGACATCCACACCTACGACACCGCGACCGCCTGGCGCCCGCGCCCGGCCCGCGACCGGCTGCGCGTGCCGATCGGCATCGGCGACAGCGGCGGCCTCGTGCACCTGGACATCAAGGAGTCGGCCCAGCAGGGCATGGGCCCGCACGGCCTGGTCATCGGCGCCACCGGCTCCGGCAAGTCGGAGTTCCTCCGCACCCTGGTGCTCGGCCTGACGATGACCCACTCGTCCGAGCAGCTCAACCTCGTGCTCGTCGACTTCAAGGGCGGCGCCACCTTCGCGGGCATGGCCGACATGCCGCACGTGTCGGCGGTGATCACCAATCTCGCCAACGAGCTCACCCTCGTCGACCGCATGCAGGACGCGCTGTCCGGCGAGATGACCCGTCGCCAGGAGCTGCTGCGCGACGCCGGCAACTACGCCTCGATCCGCGACTACGAGAAGGCGCGAGCCAACGGCGAGGACCTCGCCCCCATGCCCTCGCTCTTCATCGTGGTCGACGAGTTCTCCGAGATGCTCTCGGCCAAGCCGGAGTTCATCGACCTGTTCGTCGCCATCGGCCGCCTGGGCCGCTCGCTCGGCCTGCACCTGCTGCTCGCCTCGCAGCGCCTCGAGGAGGGCCGGCTGCGCGGCCTGGAGTCCCACCTCTCCTACCGTGTCGGCCTGCGCACCTTCTCGGCCGGCGAGTCCCGGGCCGTGCTCGGCGTGCCCGACGCCTACGAGCTGCCGGCCGTCCCGGGCCTCGGCTACCTCAAGCCCGACCAGTCGACGCTGCTGCGGTTCAAGGCGGCGTACGTCTCCGGACCGCCCTCGGGTCGCACCCGGGTGAGCCGCGACGAGGGCGGCCACGTGCGCGGGATCCTGCCCTACACGATCTCCGAGGTGCAGGCGCTCGAGCCGCTCGACACCGACGTCGAGGAGGCCCCGGTGGCCGCCCAGCAGCAGGGCGAGCAGCCCTCGCTGCTCGACATCGCCGTGCAGCGGATGATCGGGCAGGGCATGCCCGCCCACCAGGTCTGGCTGCCGCCGCTGGACGTGCCGGACACCCTCGACGAGCTGATGCCCGACCTCGTCGAGGACCCCGACCTCGGCCTCGTCTCCCCCCGCTGGCGCAACGTCCCCGGCCTGGTGGTGCCGCTGGGCACCGTCGACCGGCCGCGCGAGCAGCGCCGCGACACGATGACCCTCAACCTCACCGGCGCGAGTGGCCACGTCGCCGTCGTCGGCGGTCCCCGCTCGGGCAAGAGCACGCTGCTGCGCACCATCGTGACGGGCATGGGCCTGGTCTCGACCCCGCTCGAGTCGCAGTTCTTCGTGCTCGACTTCGGCGGTGGCACCTTCGCCCCGCTGGCCCGCTTCCCGCACGTCTCCGGGGTCGCCACGCGCTCCGAGCCGGACGTCGTACGCCGCGTGATCGCGGAGGTGCAGGGCGTCGTCGAGCGCCGCGAGGCCTACTTCCGCGAGCACGGCATCGACTCGATCGAGACCTACCGCAGCCGACGCGCCCAGGGTCGGGCCGACGACGGCTGGGGCGACGTCTTCCTCGTCGTCGACGGGTGGAGCACGCTGCGCGCGGAGTTCGACGACATCGAGATGGAGCTCCAGCAGCTCGCCGGTCGTGGTCTCACCTTCGGCATCCACATCATCGCGGCCTCCGGCCGGTGGGCCGACTTCCGGGCCGCGATGCGCGACGTCTTCGGCTCCAAGCTCGAGCTGCGCCTCGGCGACCCGCTCGACTCGGAGATCGACCGCAAGGTCGCGGCCCTGGTGCCCGTCGGCCGACCCGGTCGCGGACTGGTGCCGAGCAAGCTGCACTTCCTCGCCGCGCTCCCCCGCGTCGACGGGGACCCCGACGCGGGCACCCTCGGTGACGGCGTCGACGACCTCATCGAGCGCGCGTCCGTGGCCTGGAAGGGCAACCCCGGTCCCAAGCTCCGGCTGCTGCCCGACATGGTCACCCTCGACAAGATCCGCGAGGACGCGCTGCGCCGCCAGCTCCCGGACAAGAAGCTGCTCATCGGCATCAACGAGCGCGAGCTCGCGCCGGTCGGCATCGACCCGTCGTCCGAGCCGCACATGCTCGTCTTCGGCGACGGGCAGTCGGGCAAGAGCGCGCTGCTGCGCAACTACCTCCAGGAGGTCATGCGCACGCGGACCCCCAAGGAGGCGCAGATCGTGGTGGTCGACTACCGCCGCTCGCTGCTCGGCGAGGTGCCGGACGAGTACCTGCTCAACTACCTCACCTCGGCCACCCAGGCGACCCCGACGCTCAAGGACATCGCCAGCTACCTCGAGAGCCGCATCCCCGGACCGGACGTCACGCCGGACCAGCTGCGCAACCGCTCCTGGTGGACCGGCGCCGAGGTCTTCGTGGTCGTCGACGACTACGACCTCGTCGCCACCCAGCAGTCGTCCCCGGTGCAGGCGCTCCAGCCGCTGATGGCCCAGGCCCGCGACACCGGCCTGCACGTCGTGGTGGCCCGCCGCGTGGGAGGCGCGTCACGCGCGCTCTACGACCCGGTCATCCAGTCGATGCGGGACCTGGCGATGCCCGGCGTGCTGCTCTCGGGCCCCCGCGACGAGGGTGTGCTGATCGGCAACCTGCGCCCGCAGCCGGCGCCGCCCGGCCGTGCCCGGGTCGTCACCCGCGACGGGGGTACCGAGGTCACCCAGCTGGCCTGGACCGAGCCGACGATGTAGCAGGGCTTGCCGGCTGGGGCCCCGCCTGCACTCCGACGCGCCTGCGTGGAAGTACAGGCGTCATCGGCGATCGAGGCTGGATTTCCACGCACAGGCGTGGGCCTTCAGGGGCACCGTCGGCGACGCGCCCGCCCGCGCACGCGGCCGTCGTACGACGACTCGCCCCGCCGTCAGCGGCCCGGAGACGTAGACACGCGGACACAACCCGTCCGCGCTGCCCGGCCCAGGCGTGCCGGGGCGTCACGGGCACCAGGTGTGTCCGCGTGTCTACGCGCGTGGAGGCGCAGCCGTCAGCGGCGACCGGACTTGAACATCCCCCGGGCGATCTCGCGGGCCGCGGTCCGCATGAAGTCCTTGAAGACCGGGGACTTCACCACGTCCATCACGAGGCCGTCGTCGTCCTGCTGCTTGGGGGCGGGGGCGGGCTTGCGGCTGCGCTCGACCTTGGCCCGGCGGGCGTCCTCCTTGGCGCGCACGTCCTCCTCGGCCTTGCGCGCACCCTCCTCGAGACGGGCCGCGAGCTTCTCGTGGGCCGACTCGCGGTCGACGACCTGGCTGTACGTCGCCCAGCGCGGCGAGCTCTCGACGGCCGCCTTCATCGCGGCCGGGTCCGCCATCCCCATCAGCGACTCGGGTGCCCGCAGCCGGGTCCAGGCGACCGGGGTCGGCGCGCCGCGCTCGTCCATCACGGTCACCACCGCCTCGCCGATGCCGAGCGACGTGATGACCTCGCCGAGGTCGTCGTACGCCGACTTCGGGTAGGTGTTGACGGTCTGCTTGAGGGCCTTGGCGTCGTTGGGCGTGTGCGCGCGGAGCTGGTGCTGGATGCGCGACCCGAGCTGGGCGAGGACGTCGTCGGGCACGTCGGTGGGCCGCTGGGTCACGAAGAAGACGCCGACGCCCTTGGAGCGGATCAGCCGCACCGTCTGGGCGATCTGGTCGAGGAAGGCGTCGCTGGCGTCGTCGAAGAGCAGGTGCGCCTCGTCGAAGAAGAAGACCAGCTTGGGCTTGTCGAGGTCGCCCTCCTCCGGCAGGTCGTGGAAGAGGTCGGCCAGCAGCCACATCAGGAACGTGGAGAAGACCGCGGGACGGTCCTGGAGGTTGGGCAGCTCGACGAGGCTGATGACGCCGAGCCCGTCGTCGGTCGTCCGCAGCAGGTCGCGGGAGTCGAACTCCGGCTCACCGAAGAAGGCGTCCGCGCCCTGGTCCTGGAAGCCGATCAGCTCGCGCAGGATCACCCCGGCCGTGGCGGTGGACAGCCCGCCGAGGCCCTTGAGGTCGGCCTTGCCCTCGTCGCTGGTGAGGAACTGGACCACCGCGCGCAGGTCGGCGAGGTCGAGCAGCGGCAGCCCGGCCCTGTCGGCGTAGTGGAAGATCAGCCCGAGGCTGGACTCCTGGGTGTCGTTGAGCCCCAGCACCTTGCTCAGCAACATCGGCCCGAACGCCGACATGGTCACGCGCAGCGGGACGCCGACCCCCTGACCGCCGAGGGCGTAGAACTCCACCGGGAAGCCGGTCGCCTTCCACTGCTGGCCGACCGACCCGGCCCGGGCCTCGATCTTGGGCCCGCCCTCCCCGGGCACGCTGAGCCCCGAGAGGTCGCCCTTGATGTCGGCCGCGAAGACCGGGACGCCCTGGGCGCTCAGCTGCTCGGCGAGCAGCTGGAGGGTCTTGGTCTTCCCGGTGCCTGTCGCGCCCGCGACCAGTCCGTGGCGGTTGAGCATCCCCAGCGGGATGCGCACGCGGACGTCGCAGAGCGTGGTCGCGTCGAGCATCAGCCCGCCGAGCTCGAGGGCCGTGCCCTCGAAGGCGTAGCCGGGCCGCACGGCGGCGGCGATCGGGTGCTCGGGCTCCGCGGTGGCGACGCCGCCGCCGGTGGAGGAAGCCTCCCCGGCCACCACCGCCGAGTCGCCCCCGACGGTCGGCTCGGCGGGTGCCTCGGCAGCCGTCTCGGCAGTGGGCACGGTCGACTCGTCGGGCTTGTCCGTCATGGCGCGAGCCTAACCAGCACGCAGGGGCCCTCGGGGGGCGTCGTTATAGTCACCGCGTGATCTTCAAGCGCGTGGGCGAGGGGCGCCCCTACCCCGCCCACGAGCTCAGCTCGCGCGACTGGGCCGCGATCCCGCCCCGCCAGGTCCGGCTGGACCAGCTGGTGACCACCAAGGACACCCTCCAGCTCGCGACGCTCCTCGACGAGGACTCGACCTTCTACGGCGACCTCTTCGCGCACGTGGTGTCGTGGCGTGGCGACCTCTACCTCGAGGACGGCCTCCACCGCGCGCTGCGCGCCGCGCTGCACCAGCGCAACGTTCTTCACGCCCGCGTCCACGAGGTGTCCGGCTGATGCGCGATGGCGTCAAGTCGGCCCTCACGCTGCTCGTCCTGTGCCTGCTCATGGTCGCCGCCGGCGCGTGGGGGTGGCAGGCGCTGACCCAGCCGCTGCCCGACAACGAGCCCCCGCCGCTGTGCTCCGACACCACGGTGGCCGCCGGCGAGGACGTCTTCCGCGACCAGGTCGCGGTCAGCGTCTTCAACGGAAGCTCCCGCTCGGGGCTGGCCGGGGCCACCCTGGAGCTGCTCGAGGAACGGGGCTTCGTGGGCGCCGACACCGGCAACGCCCCCCGGCCGGTCAAGGGCGTCCAGATCTGGGCCGCGGACCCGCAGAACCCCGCCGTCCGGCTCGTGCAGCGCCAGTTCCGCAAGGCCCGGGTCGTGCCGGGCACCGAGGTGGACGGCGAGGCCCTGGGCCGCGGCGTCGTCGTGGTGCTGGGCGAGTCCTTCACCTCGCTCCGCGACCGGGAGGTCGAGTCGGTCACCGCCGAGGTCGAGGCGACCTTCTGCAGCCCGCCGGGGTCCTGACCCGGCTCACGACTTGTCGGGGCGCCGTCTCGGATCGGTGTTCCACTGCGCGAGCCGTCCGCCCTCCGAGACCTGGCGCAGCCGCTCCTCCGTGGCGACGCGTGCCCGGCGCGGGGTGACGACCAGCAGGTCGTCGCCGTGCCGCAGGACCGTACGCCGCTCCGGCACCAGCACCTCGCCCTGCCGGATGACCAGCGAGACCGATGCCCCGGCCGGCAGCCGCAGCTCGCCGACCTCGACCCCGTGCATCCGCGAGACCGGGCTGATCGAGACCTGGAGCAGGTCCGCGGCGACCCGCTCCAGCGGCGCGGCCTCGACGTCGAGGCCGCGCGGCTCCGAGCGTCGGGCGACCCGCAGGAAGCGGGCGACGTACGGCAGCGTCGGTCCGGTCACGAGGGTGTAGACGACCACCATCACGAAGACGATGTCGAAGAGCAGGTCGGCGTCGTCGACGCCCTCGGACAGCGGGATGGTGGTGAGCACGACGGGGACCGCGCCGCGCAGCCCGGCCCAGGAGATGAAGCCGAGCTCGCGCAGCGGCATGGGTCGCACGACCGAGCTGATGAGGACGGACAGCGGCCGCGCCACGAAGGTGAGGATCAGGCCGGTCGCGAGCGCGAGACCGACGACCTCGAGGCTGATCCGGTCGGGCGAGAGCAGCAGGCCGAGCATCACGAAGAGCCCGATCTGGGCCAGCCAGGCCACGCCCTCGGCGAAGGACTTGGTCGCGGTGCGGTGGGGCAGCTCGGAGTTGCCGAGGATGAGGGCGGCGACGTAGATCGCGGCGAAGCCGGACGCGTGGACGGCGGCCGCGCCGCCGTACGCGGCGAAGGTCAGGCAGAGCACCGCCAGCGGGTAGAGGCCCGACGAGGGCAGCGCGGCCCGGCGCATCACCCAGCCACCGGCGACGCCGACCGCGATCCCGATCACGACGCCCACGGCGAGCTCGAAGACGATGACCCCGGTGACGCCGAGGATCCCGCTGCTCGCGGCGGCACCGGTGGAGATGACGCCCACCAGCACGACCGTGGGGGCGTCGTTGAGCCCGGACTCGGCCTCGAGCACCCCGGTCAGGCGTTTGGGCAGGGGTACGACGCGCAGCACCGAGAAGACCGCCGCGGCGTCGGTGGGCGAGCAGACCGCCCCCAGCAGGATGGCCAGCTCCCACGGGAGCCCGAGGAGGTAGTGACCACCCACGGCCACGACCGCGACCGAGACGGCCACCCCCACGGTCGCCAGGGACACCCCGAGCGGGATGGACGGCCGGACCTCGGTCCAGTCGGTGGTCAGACCGCCCTCGGCCAGGATCAGGGCCAGCGCCCCGAAGCCGAGCGCGTGGGCGAGCTGCGCGTCCTCGAACTGGATCCCGAGACCCGCCTCGCCGAGCACGACCCCCATCAGGAGGTAGATCAGCAGGCTGGGCAGCCCGGCGCGGGCCGAGACCCGCACGGCGAGGATCGCCGCCAACGTGACGAGGGAGCCCACCAGCAGGAACGAGTCGAGCTGGTGCACATCGAAAGTCACGCCACCTCGTTCCCACTCCTCGCCGAGCCCCGATCCTATCGGCGAAACGGGACGCCTCCGGACGCTGCGCCCCCGCGTGACACGATCGGCGACATGAGCGCTCGGTTCGCGGTGGCCCAGCGGGCGAACGTGCCGCCCTTCCACGTGATGGACCTCCTCGCCGCGTCCGCCGAGCGGCAGCGCACGCACGGCGACCTCGTCAACATGGTCGCCGGCCAGCCGTCGACGGGCGCCCCCGGTCCGGTCGCCGACGAGGCGGTCCGGCTGCTCCGCAGCGGCGACCCGCTCGGCTACACCGTCGCCTCCGGGGTCCCCGAGCTCCGCGAGGCGATCGCCGGTCACCACCGCCGCCAGCACGGCATCGACGTGACGGCCGACGACGTGGTGGTCACCACCGGCTCCAGCGGTGGCTTCCTGCTGGCGTTCCTCGCGGCCTTCGAGCCGGGGGACCGCGTCGCGATGGCCCGGCCCGGCTACCCGTGCTACCGCAACGTGCTGACCGCGCTCGGCTGCGAGGTCGTGGAGATCCCCTGCGGGCCGGAGAACCGCTTCCAGCCCACCGTCGAGCAGCTCGAGGAGCTCGGCGACGTCCGCGGCCTGGTCGTGGCCAGCCCGGCCAACCCGACGGGGACGATGCTGCTCCCCGAGGAGCTCGCCGCCCTCGCCGCCTGGTGCGAGTCCCGCGGCGTGCAGCTGATCTCCGACGAGATCTACCACGGGATCGAGTACGCACCGCTCGACGGCCGACCCTCGCTCTCCCGGTCCGCGTGGGAGACCTCGCGGGAGGCGATCGTGTTCAGCTCGTTCTCCAAGTACTTCTCGATGACCGGGTGGCGGATCGGCTGGATGCTCGTCCCCGAGCGGCTGCGGCGGGCCGTCGACGTGCTGACCGGCAACTTCACGATCTGCCCCCCGGTCATCGCCCAGCGGGCCTGCGTGGCCGCGTTCACCGACGCGTCGTACGCCGAGCTGGACGGGCACGTCGAGCGGTACGCCGCCAACCGTCGGCTGCTCCTCGACGGGCTCGCCGCACTGGGGATCGACCGGCTCGCCCCCGCCGACGGCGCTTTCTACGCCTACGCGGACATCGGGCACCTGACCCGGGACTCGATGGCCTGGACCCGGCGGCTGCTCGCCGACACGGGGGTCGCGCTCGCCCCCGGGATCGACTTCGACACCGTGGTGGGCCAGCAGCACGTGCGGCTCAGCTTCGCCGGACCCGAGCAGGACGTGCGGACCGGTCTGGAGCGGCTCGGCGACTGGCTCCCCGCGCAGCGGGTCGACCCGACGCCCGGGTGACGCGCACCTCCTTAACCGGCAGGTGATTCGGGGTTTGACCACCTGGGATGCAGGGAAGGCGACTGGCGCACGGCGCCACGGGCGCCGCATCCAGCGCACGGGGGCCGACGAGAGGACGTGATCGATGTACGGCGACAGCGCCGCATCGCGCAAGCGTGTCGCCCAGCTGCGTGAGCAGGGTGGGGACATCAGGGCCATGGCCGACCGCCTGGTCGCCCAGGCGGAGAGCGTGCCGTGGACCGGTCGGGCCGCGGAGTCCATGCGGACCCGCATCAAGGAGCGCGCCTCGCACCTGCGCATCGCCGCCGGTCACCACGACACCGCCGCCGACTCCCTGGCCCGGCACGCCTCCGAGGTCGATGCCCTCAAGGACGCCATCGAGACGATCTCGCACAAGGCAGACACCCTGACCACCGACGCCCGGACACGTGCGGCCCAGGCCGACGCGGCTGGCACACCCGGCCGCGAGGACGCCGCCCTGCTGGCGTTCACCCCGCCGCCCGCCGGTCACAAGGACTGGCTGACCGTCGAGCTGCCCGGACTCTGACATGGTGACCATCGACCTCACGACCCCGCCGGCCGAGCCCGCCACCTTCCTGGACGGGCTCCCCCGCCGGATCGCGATCACCCTCCCCGAGCTGCGGCTGGCCGCCCGCTCGGCGGGCGACGCGCCGCTTCCCTTCGACGTCTCCGAGGCCGCCGGCCCGGGTGCCCTCGAGGGTCGCCTCGGCCAGTCCCGCGGGACCGCCGACGACACGGCGTACGCCGCCGCGCTGGGCTCGCTGCACGACCCGGCCGAGACGCTGCGACGCCGCGGCCTGCTCACCGACGCCGGCCTCGACGCCGGCCTGGCCGGGGCGATCGGGTTGCTGGCGACCCCGCGGCTCGCCCTCGACATCGACGTGGCCGCCGCCGGCAGCCAGGTCAAGGCGTGGCACCGCCAGACCGACGGGGCGGTCGCCACGCTGGCGACCTGCGACGGCATCGTGTTCGAGCTCGCGTGGTTCCGGGCCGACCAGTGGCCGGGCGAGCTCGCCCGGGTCGCCGCGATCCCCGACGACGTCGACCTGCGCGACTCCGACGTGCCCGCCACGATGGAGGTGCCGTTCCAGCTCGTCGACGCGATCGGCGAGGCCCTGCGCTCGGGACGCTCCGACCTCGTCCCGGTGCTGATGGAGCACCACGGCGAGGGCGTCCTCGACGCCGACGCGACCCCGCTCGCCGACACGGTCGCCGCCACCGCCGTCGCCGCGATCCACACCGAAGGTCGTGGACGCCTGCGGGTGCTGGCCGCCCAGGTGACCGACGCGGCCACCATCAGCGTCGGTGTCGCCTCGTGGGTGCTGCTCGCCGACGGCTGGCACAGCCTCACCCCCCACCAGGAGGACTCCGGCCCACGGGTGACCGTGCGCCGGGTGGACCCCGACGACCTGGCGACCGAGCTCGCCCCCGTCCTCGCGCAGGTGATCGCATGAGTGAGCAGGACCGCACCCACCGCGGCGCCACCGTCGAGAGCGGCACCGACGCCCGCGTCAACGCCGACAAGTACCACGAGATGCTGGCGCTGGCGGACCTCTTCGACAAGTCCGGGGCCGACATGCGCTCCCGGTCCCGCCTCGGCGCCACGATCCTCGCCGACGACGACGTCGCCGACTCCGCCGAGCTCTCGCCGGCCACCTTCGCCCAGGCGGAGGAGGACATCCGGGCCGCGACCACCGGCAAGCAGGGGCTGCTCACCCGCTCGGTGGAGCTCGACGCCGACGCCCTCGTCGTGCGCGCCACGGTGCTGACCTACCGCTGGATCGACGAGCTCCAGGACGCCGCCTACAAGACGCTCGGCTCCATCGCCGGCCGCGCCATCGGCTACCTCGCACCCGAGGTCGCGCTCGGCGGGGCGATCGTCTCGGCCGGTCTCATCGAGACCGACGCGCTCGACCGTGACGGGATGACGACCTACCTCAACGAGCTCGCCGAGGGCAACCCCGAGCTGATGGACCACATGGCCGGGGTCGGGGGGCTGCTCGACGGCCTCCAGATGCGCTCGCTGCTCGCCGCGGGTGTCATGTCAACCGACCAGGGCGCAGCCGCGGCCCGCGGTGGCCTGCGTGCCATCGGCGTGCAGCCCTTCGCGAGCGACGCCGTCTCGGCGCTGCGCGACTCCGCGGCCGGCTTCGCCGAGGAGACCGAGGTCGTGGAGACCGACGCCACCGCCGGCGAGGGCACGGCGCCCCGCACGATCGAGGACCTGATGACCAACCTCGCCCGGGCCGACCGCCGCATCAGCGTGCAGCGGATCGGGGCGGGTCGCTACATCGCCTACCTCCCCGGCCGCCGGGCCGACGAGGGAGGCCGGCTCCGCCTCGTGGGCGGCGACAACGCGTCGTACGTCCGGCAGGTCGTGCGCGCGATCGAGGACGCGGTCGCGGGCGAGCCCGGGGCCCGGGTCATGCTCGTGGGCTCCTCGCACGGCGGCACCGCCGCCGCCGAGATCGCCGCTGCCGCGGTCTCCGACGCCTTCGTCGTCGACCAGGTGGTCACCACCGGCGCCCCCTCGGCCCAGGTCCCGACCATCCCCGCGCAGACACGGGTCCTGTCGCTGGAGGACCGCTCCGACCCCGTCGCCCTGCTCGGCTCGCTCATCAACCAGGGCGTCGGCAACCGACTCACCGTGGTCTACGACGGCTCGGACGGCTCGGACACCGCGCCGTACGTCGTGGGCGGTCGCGCGGCGGACGCCGCCCAGCACCCGGAGGTCCGCGCCGAGATCGCGCGCATCCACGACCTCGGGTTCCTGGCGGTCTGACGGCGGGTCAGAGGATGTCGTGCACGAGCTCGCCCAGCTGGGTGAGGTTGCGGCACTCCACCATCGGCACGATCTCGCCGTAGGCACGGGCGGCGCTGTCGCCCGCGCCCCAGTGGCGGGTGTGCTCGGGGTTGAGCCACCACGCGTGGCGCGCGGACCCGGCCAGGTCCCGCAGCGTGTCCAGCGCCAGGTCGCTGTAGTTGGACCGCGCGTCACCGAGGACCAGCAGGGAGGACCTCGGCCCGAGGGCGTCGGCGTGCTCCTCGGCGAACGTCGTGAACGCGCGCCCGTAGTTGGTGCGCCCCCACCGCGCCGCGTGCGCGGTGCTGGCGGCGAGGTTCTCCATCACCTCGACCACGTCCCCACCGGGCGTGAAGTGGTGGCTGACCTCGTGGACCTGGTCGACGAAGGTGAAGGCGCGCACCTTGTGGAACTGCTCGCGAAGCGCGTAGACGAGCAGCAGGGTGAACTGCGCGAAGTTGGCCACCGACCCGCTGACGTCGCACAGGACGACCAGCTCGGTGCGGTGCGGGCGCTTCGGGCGGTGGTGCGTCTCCATCGGCACGCCGCCCGTGGCCAGCGACGCGCGCACGGTGCGCCGGAAGTCGAGCGCCCCCCGGCGGCGGGCGTGCTGCTCCTTGGTCAGGCGTACGGCGAGCCGCCGGGCCAGTGGGTAGATCTCGCGCCGCATCTCCTCCAGGTCCGAGCGGCGGGCCGAGGTGAAGTCGAGCCGGTCGATGGTCGGGCGCACCACCACGTCGGCCACGTGCTCGGGACCCTTCTCCTCGGCCAGGCGACGACGGGCGTCGGTCTCGACCAGCCGGGTGAACGCGCCGACCCGCCTCCCCGCGACCCTCTCGGCGTCCGCGGGGTCGGCGCCGTCGCGCAGCAGTCCTGCGACGAGCTGCTCGACCAGCTCCTGCGGCGTCACCCGCTGCAGCGCGGTGTAGGCCGACCAGCTCGACAGCCCGGGCCCCCGGCCGGGCATCGCGCCGAAGCGCGCCATCGCCTCGACCGCCAGGTCCTGGACGCGCTGGTCGTCCCCCGCCTCGAGCGCGGCGGCCAGCTCCTCGCGAAAGCTCCGCAACGCCGCGGCGTTGTCCCGCACCCCGCCCGTCTGCTCCTCCGCCGACGCCGACTCCCCGGGATCACCGGCGACCCCCTCGCCGACCAACCGCGGGTAGTAGAGGTCGAAGATCGCGTCGAAGGTGACCCGCTGCGACTGCTTCTTGACCACGGTCGCGGCGTACGCCGTGCGCACCACCTCGCGCTCGTGCCAGCCGATGCGCTCGAGGGCGGCGATGGCGTCCAGTCCCTCGGCCAGGGACACCGACAGGCCCGCCGAGCGCAGGGCCTCGAGGAGACCGATGTGGGTGTCGAGGAGGGTCATCGCGGGCTCACGGTCCCGTCACCGGGTGGCGGCGAGGCGGAGCTCCTTGACGGCGCGCTCGTGGTCGGAGGAGTGCTTGAGCACCACGCCGAGCGTGCGGCGTACGGCCTCCTCGTCGAGGTCGCCTATCTCCAGCGCGATGAGGGTGCGGGCCCAGTCGATGGACTCGGCGATGGACGGCGCCTTCTTGAGCTCGAGCTCGCGCAGCCTGGCCACCACCTCCACGAGCTGGGTCGCCACCTTGTCGGGCAGGCCGGGGACCTGGGAGGTGACGATCTCGCGCTCGCGCTCGGAGTCGGGGTAGTCGAGGTGGAGGAACAGGCAACGGCGCTTGACTGCCTCGGACAGCTCCCGCGTCGCGTTGGACGTGAGCACCACGAAGGGGCGCCGGGTGGCGGTCACGGTGCCGAGCTCGGGGATGGTGACCTGGAAGTCCGACAACACCTCCAGCAGCAACCCCTCGACCTCGACGTCGGTCTTGTCGACCTCGTCGATCAGCAGCACCGTCGGCTCCTCGCGACGGATCGCCGTCAGCAGCGGACGGGTCAGCAGGAACTCATCGGTGAAGATGTCGTCGTGGGTCTCGTCCCACCCCTCGTCACCGCTCGCCTGGATGCGCAGCAGCTGCTTCTTGTAGTTCCACTCGTAGAGCGCCCGCGCCTCGTCGAGCCCCTCGTAGCACTGCAGCCGCACCAGCTCGGCGCCGCTCGCCCGCGCCACCGCCTTGGCCAGCTCGGTCTTGCCGACGCCGGCCGGGCCCTCGACCAGCAGCGGCTTCTCCAGCGCCCCCGCGAGGTATGCCGTCGTGGCGGTCGCCGCGTCGGCGAGGTAGCCGGTGGCGTGCAGGCGGGCGGAGGCGTCGTCGGGGCTCGCGAACCAGGAGGTCACGCGGCGAGCCTACGGGCCCGCTTGGTTGGCAGAGGGGGCGGGATTCGAACCCGCGGTAGGTCTCCCTACGACCGCTTTCAAGGCGGTTCCGATCGGCCGCTCCGGCACCCCTCCTCGTGACCACCCGGAGGTGGGCACGGGCAGCATTCTAGGAGGCCGGTCGGCGCGCGCTACTCGGAGCCGCCGAACTCCATCTCCACGTCGTCGTACGCGAGGTCCCGGAGCTTCTGGAAGTGGCGGTCGATGTCGGCCAGCAGGCGCAGCAGCGCCTGCCGGACCTCGGCCACGTCGGGGCTCTCCAGCACCTGGGGGCCGAGCTCGCCCATCCGGGCGATCAGCGCGGTCCGCTCGCGCAGCGCGGCGGTGCCCCGGGCGGCGAGCCACGCGTCGTCGGGGTGCTCCGACTCGCGGATCAGCACCTCGCGGACGTCGGCGAGACGCTGCCGGATCGTCCAGCGCCAGTTGCCCAGGGCGATGCCCGGCTCCGGCGGCGCGTCGAGGGCGCGGTGCAGGGCGCTCATGGCCGTGGCCGCACTCGACATGGCACCTCCCCCAGCCGTCCGGGTCCCCCGAGTGTGGACCCGCGCAGAGGCACGTTACAAGGGCCAACTGGCGATCCGGCTCCCGGATGGGGTGCAATCCTCCTGTGCCGTCCGACTATCGACTCGCCCCCGCCGTCACCGCCCGCGTGATGGGCGTCGTGCTCGTCCTGATCGCGGTCATGGTGTTCATCGCCACCGCCGCGGTCGCGTTCCTCGACCTGCACACCGCCGTGCTGCTCGTGCCGGCCGTGCTGGCGATCGCCCTGCTCGTCGCGGCCACGCTCGCCATCGGCCGGCGCGGCTGGGTGGTGCGCCTCGGCGACGAGGGCTACCGGGTGCAGTGGGTCCGCGGGGTGGGTGTCCCCGCCGCCCGGTGGAAGGACGTCGAGGACGCGGTCACGACCACCCGCGCGGGCTCGCCGTGCGTGGTCCTGCGGCTGCGCAACGGCGGCACCACGACGATCCCGGTCGACGTGCTGGCGGGCGACCGCGAGGCGTTCGTCCGCGACCTCCAGCGGCACCTGACCGACGGCCAGGGGCTGCGCCCGCTCTGAGTCGGGACCTGATTCGGCAGATCCCGTGGGCGCCTTGTAGCCTGTGCGGGCTCGTCCTCGGCGAGCGTGGAGGCGTCGCCTAGTCCGGTCTATGGCGCCCGCCTGCTAAGCGGGTTTGGGGCTACAACCCCATCGAGGGTTCAAATCCCTCCGCCTCCGCCATCCTCTGGCCTCCTGCACGGGGGCCAGAGTGCATTTGGGCCCTCCTTTGTGTCACGGTGGAGGCTCGACTGCACATGTGTGCAATGCACACACTTGCAACCGCGACCATGGTGACGCACGGGTGCCGATCGACGACAATGGGTGCTCGTGGTCCCCCCGGACCCAGAGACAAGAGGGTGAATGAGCATGACTGCACGTCGCATCGCTGCCGCACTTCTGGCCGCAGCCCTGACCGCAGGCGCCGTGGGCGTCACCAGCGCCCCCGCCCAGGCCTTCAAGGACACGACCTGGCCGACCGGGAGCGTCATCAGCCCCCGCTGAGCCACACCGTTCAACCCCCCTCGAATCGGGCCGCGACTCAGTCGCGGTCCGATTCGACGTGCGGCTCCGCATCATTGCCGGTGATGCCCCGCCGACCCATCTCGTAGCCGAGCTGGAACCGCGTGTCCACCTGGAACTCGTGCTTGAGGTCCGAGACGTACGCCGCGTAGGTCCGCGGGCTGACCCCGAGCCGCTTGGCGCCCACCGGGTCGGCGTGACCGCCCACCAGCATCCTGATGGTCATCGCCCGCTGCTCGGCGGCGATGTCGCGCATCAGCGGCGTCTCGCGGTTGGTGAACGGCCGGGCCCGCTCCCACGAGCGCTCGAAGATGTCGACGAGGTAGAGCACGAGGGACGGCTCCCGCAGCGCCAGGCCACCCGGCCCGACACGGGTCGGGATGATGGCCAGACGCCGGTCGACCACGATCAGCCGGTTGAAGAACTCGTCGAGGGTCCGGACCTGGGCGCCCTCGGCGGCCACCGCGGCGACGTACTTGTGCGTGGCCGAGCTGCGGCGGGCCGCGTGCTGGTAGAGCGTGCGCATCGTGACGCCGCGGCGGAGCGCAGCGACCTCGCGCTCGATCGCCTGGGGCAGCTGCTCCATCGCCCGGCCCGTCTGGGGCTGGGCCGTGAGGAGCTCCTCGGACGCGTCGGCCACGGAGGAGGTGATGTAGGGGCCGATGGCCTCGCCGCGCAGCTCGGTGAACGGCCCCTTGACCGACCCCGGGGACTGGCGCCAGGTCTGTGACAGGTTGCTGAAGGCCTGCGCCCACTGGCCCGACTCCGTGATGAGCTCGGCACCCTGCTGGCCCAGCGGGGCGACGACCCGCGACTGGACGGTCGCGGGATCCACCGCCACCCACGTCGCGTCCAGCTCGTCGGCGGTGACGAGGCCGAGCTCCTGGAGGAGGTCGAAGGCCTCGCGGTCGGGACCGCGGTCGGCGATGCGCGGGTCGGCCTTGGGGATGCCGCCCTGGGTGGCGATCTCGTCGTACAGCGCGGTGGCAGCGGACTCGAAGAGCGTGCGCTCACCCGGGCCGAAACTGGTCATCCCACCGCCTCCCTCGATCCCGGGCGATCCTTCCACACCCCGGAGACGCAGCAGGCCCGTCCGGAGGAATCTCCGGACGGGCCCGTCGCGATGGTCGTCAGCCGGCGGGGCGGACGCCGCTCAGGCGCCCAGGCGCTGCTTGAGCCCGTCGAGCTCGGTCCACAGCACGGCGGGGAGGTCGTCGCCGAACTTCTCGAACCACTCCTGGATCTGCGGGATCTCGGCCTTCCACTCCTCGACGTCGACGGCCAGCGCGGCCTCGATCGCCTCGGGCGTCATGTCGAGGCCGTCGATGTCCAGGGAGCCGGGCGCCGGCACGTGGCCGATCGGGGTCTCCACCGCGGCCGCCTGGCCCTCGAGGCGCTCGATAACCCACTTGAGGACCCGGCTGTTCTCGCCGAAGCCCGGCCACAGGAAGCCGCCGTCCTCATCGCGACGGAACCAGTTGACGTAGAAGATGCGGGGCATCTTGGACGCGTCGTTGTCCTTGCCCATGTTGATCCAGTGGCTGAAGTAGTCACCGGCGTTGTAGCCGATGAACGGCAGCATGGCCATCGGGTCGCGGCGCACGATGCCGACCGCGCCCACCGCGGCGGCGGTGGTCTCGGAGGACAGCGTCGCGCCCATGAAGGTGCCGTGGGTCCAGTCGCGGGCCTCGGTCACCAGCGGGATGGTCGTCTTGCGGCGACCGCCGAAGAGGATCGCGTCGATCGGCACGCCGCGCGGGTCGTCGTACTCCGGGGCGAGCATGTCGCACTGCTTGATCGGCGTGCAGTAGCGGCTGTTGGGGTGGCTGGACAGCTCCTCGGACTCGGGGGTCCAGGGCTCGCCCTTCCACGAGGTCGCCTTGGCCGGGGTGTTCTCCAGGCCCTCCCACCAGACGTCGCCGTCCTCGGTGAGCGCGACGTTGGTGAACACCGAGTTGCCCTTGTTGATGGTGGCCATCGCGTTGGGGTTGGTGTGCTCGTTGGTGCCGGGGGCGACGCCGAAGAAGCCGTACTCCGGGTTGACCGCCCACAGGCGGCCGTCCTCGCCGACGCGCATCCACGCGATGTCGTCGCCGATGGCCTCGACCTTCCAGCCGGGGATGGTCGGCTTGAGCATGGCGAGGTTGGTCTTGCCGCACGCGCTCGGGAAGGCCGCGGCGACGTACTTGGTGACGCCTTCGGGCGAGGTGAGCTTGAGGATGAGCATGTGCTCGGCCATCCAGCCCTCGTCGCGGGCGATGACGCTGGCGATGCGCAGGGCGTAGCACTTCTTGCCGAGCAGGGCGTTGCCGCCGTAGCCGGAGCCGAAGCTCCAGATCGTCCGCTCCTCGGGGAACTGCACGATGTACTTGGTGTCGTTGCACGGCCACGCGACGTCGGCCTGGCCCTCGGCGAGCGGCATGCCGACCGAGTGCAGCGCCGGCACCCACTTGCAGTCCTCGCCGATCTCCTCCATCGCGCGGAGGATCTCGGTGCCCATCCGGGCCATGACGCGCATGGAGACGGTGACGTACGCCGAGTCGGTGACCTCGACGCCGAACATCGGGTTCTCGGCCTCGACGTGGCCCATGACGAACGGGATGACGTACATCGTGCGGCCCTTCATGCAGCCGGCGTACAGCCCGCGCATGAGGTCCTTCATCTCGTTCGGGTCCATCCAGTTGTTGGTGGGCCCGCAGTCCTTCTCGTCGACCGAGCAGATGAAGGTGCGGTCCTCGACACGCGCCACGTCGGTGGGGTCGGAGGCCGCGTAGAACGAGTTGGGCTTGATCTCGGGGTTGAGGCGGGTGAACGTGCCGGAGGCCTCGAGGGCCGCGGTGAGCTCGGCCCACTCCTCGTCGGAGCCGGTGCACCAGTGGATCGCGTCGGGCTGGGTCAGCTCGGCGACCTCGGTGACCCAGGCGAGAATGCCCTGGTGGGTGGTGGGCGCCCCGCTGGTGGTGGTGCGGGCGTCGGTGGTGGCGGTCATGCGGTGGATCCCTCTCGCGCATTCGCGGCGTACGCCCCCGTGCTGCGGTGGGCGTCGCCGGCCGTCGAGCGTATCGACGGAGGTGTCGTGGTAAGCCCGGCCCCATTGCCCGGCCCCGTGCGGGTGCGGCGAGGCTAGCGTCGCCCCCAGCGCCCTCATATTGGATCGATCCACCGATGAGAGCCACGTCACGTCGGGGGTACGACGCGACGGCCGGACCCTAGACCGGCGCGTCCGGGTCGATGCTGCGGGTCTCGCTGCGACGGTTGCGGGTATCGACCAGGTCGCTGAAGTAGACCTTGGGCAGGATCTTGGCGACGGCGAGCGTCACGTAGACGATGGTGTTGATGGCGACGAACGCCGCCAGCACGGCGACGAGCTCGTTGCGCAGGATGCTCTCCGGCAGCAGCAGCCCCATCGGGACCATGCTCCCCGCAAGGGCGTCCGCCACGCCGCCCACCTCAGCCCTCCATCCGGGCGCCGGACCCGGTCTGGACGACGTGCTTCCACGTCGCCTGCCGTGCCAACGACAGGTCCCAGACGCCCTTGACGTAGACCACGTTGAGGAACATCGCGTAGAAGAGCTCGGGGAAGAGCGACAGCCCGAGCAGACGGGCCTTCCACCCGCCACGCCACACCGTCACCACCCGCTCGAGGGTGAAGACGAGGCCCACCCCGATCCAGAACGGGAACCACACCCAGGTCGTGGTGGCCAGCACCATGAGCAGGATCAGCGCGAGGTAGGCGCCGAGGGCGATCACGCCGTAGCCGATGCCGAGCTGCTGCATCCAGTAGCGGAACGTCTGGGGTCGCAGGCCGTAGGCGCCGAGGTTCTCCAGCGCGCCACGCTGCCAGCGCAGGCGCTGGTTCCACAGGGCCCGCCACCCCGGCATCACCTCGGTGACCACCGTGCACTCGGCCGGCGAGATCATCAGCGCACCCAGCGACTTGAGGGCGATGGTCAGCTCGTTGTCCTCGGTGAGGGCGACGGTGTCGTAGACGTCGCCCGGGATGCCGGGGAGGTTGTGGCCCCGCTCGGCGGCCACGGCGCGCAGCGCTCGCGGCCGGAAGACCGACGCGGTGCCGGTGAGCACGAAGACGCGGCCGCGCCGGCGGCGCAGCTCGCGCTGGTAGCGGGTGTACTCGTTGCGCTGGAACTGGCCGATCAGGCCCGCGCCGTCCTCGCCGTAGAAGAGGCCGCCGACCGCCATCAGCGCCCGGTCGTGGGTGAGCCGCGCGGTGGCGCCCTCGAGGAAGCCGGGGTCGAGGGTCGTGTCGGCGTCCATCACCATCACGCAGTCGTTGTCGCCGAGGCCGGGCAGGACCTCGCGCAGGGCCTGGTTGAGGCCACCGGCCTTCTTGTGCGAGTTGTCGACCGTCTCGTGCACGTCGACACCGGCCTCGCGGGCCAGGCGCACGGTCGCGTCGGTGCAGTTGTCGGCCACCACCACCACGCGCAACGGCGGCACGGACTGCGACAGCAGGGACGCGAGGGTCTCGGAGATGCAGGACTCCTCGTTGTGGGCGGGGATGAGCACGGTGATGGTGACCGGGCCGGCGTACTCCCCCCGGGTCTCGGCCATCACCAGCTTGGGCGCCAGCGGCATCCGCTCGGGGTCCTCGCTGCGGCGGGCACGGGTGACCAGTCGCCGTTCGAGGGCGGCGACGCCGGCGGCCAGCAGCAGCGCCACGCCGACCGCGGCCAGCAGCACCCGCGGCGAGGGCATCTCGGTGTCGTAGAAGACCTGCCAGATGCCGAACAGCAGGCCCTCCGTCGGCGGTTGCGCCGACCGGGGGTTGCCGGCCGCCAAGGCGGCCCACAGCGCCGCCGCCCCGAGCGCGGCGGTCCCGATGATCGCCAGCCCCACCGAGCGCTGCAACCACTGCATGGATCCCGAGCCTCCCTGTCCGTGTCCGTGTCGCGCGTCAGTCCGCGGGTGCCGCCAGCACCCGGGGGGTCATGAAGGAGGCGATGAACTCCCCCTCGGGGACCGGCCTGCCGATGAGGAAGCCCTGGGCGAAGTCGACGCCCTCGGCGCGGACGACCTCGAGGATCTCCGGCGAGGAGACGAACTCGGCGACGGTCCGCTTGCCCAGGTCGCGGGCGATGCCGACGATCGAGCGCATGATGGTGCGGTCCACCTGGGACTCGTGCACGTGGGCGACGAACTCGCCGTCGATCTTCACGTAGTCGAAGATCAGGTGCTTGAGGTAGTAGAACGACCCGAACCCGGCGCCGAAGTCGTCGAGCGCGAAGGCGCAGCCCAGCTCGGTCATCCGCTCGGCGAACGCCCGGGCCAGGGCGACGTCGGCCACCGCGGCGGTCTCGGTGATCTCCAGGATGAGCGCCGAGGGGTCCACGGCGTGCCGCGCGAGCGAGTCGCGGATGGTGCTCTCGATGTCGGGGTGGCCGATGGAGTGGCCCGACAGGTTGACCTCCAGCTCGAAGGTCGGGTCGATCTCGCGCAGCCGGGACAGCATCGCCAGGCTGTGCTCGACGACCCAGGCGTCGACCTGCGGCATCAGCCCGGTCCGCTCGGCGATGTAGACGAAGCGGGACGGCGGCACCAGCTCGTCCTCGTCACGCAGGCGCAGCAGCACCTCGGCCGACGTGATCCGGTCGTGCTCGAGGCTCATGATCGGCTGGAGGTGGAGCTCGAAGCGGTCCTTCTCGATGGCCTCCTCGATGCGGCTCTGCCACTGCAGGCGCGCCGAGAACTTGGGGGGTCGCATGTCGCCCTCGGGGAGGACGGCGACCTGGTTGCGGCCGGCCTCCTTGGCGTCGTACATGGTCATGTCGGCGAGCGCCAGGATGTCGGTGGCGTGCTCGCTGGCGGCCTGGAAGGTCACCGCGCCGACGCTGGCGGTGACGCGGCGGCGTACGCCGTCGAGGGTGGCGGCGAGCTCACGGACCCGGTCCACCACGTCCCGGCCGACCCGCTCGGCGCCGGCCTGGTCGCCGTCGGTCAGCAGCAGGGCGAACTCGTCGCCACCGAGGCGGGCGACGATGTCGGTGTCGCGCACCGACCGGCGCAGGATGCCACCGATCGTGACCAGGAGCTGGTCACCCGCGTTGTGGCCGAGGCTGTCGTTGACCTGCTTGAAGTTGTCGAGGTCGAGGAGCAGGACCGCGCCGCTCTGGCCGTAGCGACGGCACCGCTCGAGGTGGCGCTGGAGCTCGGTGTCGAACCGGCGCCGGTTGGCCAGGCCGGTCAGCACGTCGTGGTCGACGAGGTGGGCGAGGCGGTCCTGGTAGCGCCGGCGCTCGGACACGTCGACCACGTTGACCAGCACGATGTCGGGCTCGTCGGACCCCTGGCGCCGCAGCAGTCGGCTGCTCAGCGCCACGTGGATGTCCTGGCCGCGGTAGTCGCGCACGACGCAGTCGGAGGCGCTGGAGCGCGACACGTCCTCGTGGATGCGGGCCAGGTGGTTGGCGATGGAGGCGTCACCCGGCGGGGAGAGCTCGATCAGCCAGGTGCCCTCGAGCTCGTCGGGCGGCAGGCCGACGAGCCCGCACAGCGCGGCGTTGACGAACTGGATCCGCCCGGAGGTGTCGAGCACCGCGACCCCGTGCGGTGCGTCGAGGAACAGGCGCTCGCTCTGCTCGGTGGCCGTGCGCGCGGCCCGGGTCTCGCGCTCCAGCCGCGTGACGATGCGCTGCACGACGCGACCGAGCACGACGGTGAGGGCGACGAGGATGACGGCGCGCCGCCAGTCCTCCACGGGGTACTCCGGCTCCCCGACGAGGAACACCGGGGCGAGGATCGTGAGGCCGGCGAGGACGCTCGCCACGTACAGCTCACGCCGCGTGCCGGTGATCGCCAACCACAGGATGGGGACGAAGAGCAGCACGGCGAGCCCCGACGGCGAGCCGCCTCCCGCATCGCGGACGAGGGCCACGAAGAGGAAGGTGAGGTAGGCCGCCGCCGGGTCGACCCAGGACCGCTCCGGCCGGCGGGTGCTCTCGATGAGCAGGCCCATGATGACGAAGTAGGTGACGGTGGCGAGGGCCAGCACGACCCACGACACGTCGTACGGTGGGAACAGCACGGTCACCAGGCCGAGCCCGCAGATGATCCCGAAGGGACGCATGAGTCGCAACGACGGGCGGCGACGGTCGAACCGACGCTCGCCCGCGGCCTGTGTTGTCCCGAGACCCGACATGGTGCCTCGAGCGTAGCCGCTGGAGGCCCCCCGGACGTGGCAACGGCCCCGGTCGTGGACCGGGGCCGTTGCAGTGGAGCGTGCGTGCGTCGTACGACGCTCAGGCGCCGTCGTCCTCCAGCGCCTTGGCCACGCGTCGGTGGGCCTCCCAGATCGCCTCGGGCATCCGGTCGAACTGCTCGAGGTGCTCGGCGCGGTTGGCCATCTCCTGCTGCCAGCGCGCGTTGTCGATCGTCAGGATGGTCTCGAGGTCCTTCGGGCTGATGTCGACGCCCTCGAGGTTGAGCTCCTCCTCGGTCGGCACGATGCCGACCGGGGTCTGGCGGCCGGTGACCTCGCCGTTGCGGAGCTGGAGCAGCCACAGCAGCGGGCGCAGGTTGTCGCGGTAGCCGGGCCACAGGAAGTGGCCGTCCTGCGGGTCCCGCTGGAACCAGTTGACGTGCGCGAAGATCGGCTGGTCGGTGGCCGCGCCGACGACGTCGAGGTAGTGCTGGGCGTAGTCGCCCTCGCCGTAGGCCATGAACGGGCGGTTGGACATCGGGTCGTAGCGCAGCACGCCCTCCTTGCCCTCGGCCGCGGCCGTGGCCTCGGCACCCAGGGTCAGGCCGTCGTAGACCCCCTCGGCGAGGTCGTGGATGGCCCGGATGAGCGGCTCCCGGTCACGGGTGCGACCGCCGAAGATGATCGCGTCGATCGGCACCCCGGCGGCGGCGTCGAAGTCCTCCGCGATGTTGGGCACGTTGGCCAGCGTCGTGGTGAACCGGCTGTTGGGGTGCGCCCACGGGGAGGAGTCGCTGTCCTTGCGGTCGGCCAGCGGCGAGCCGGTCCAGTCGAGCCAGCCGCGCACGTCGCTCGGCGGGCTCGGAGTGCGGCCCTCCCACCAGACCTCGCCGGTCGTCGGGTTGTAGGCGACGTTGGTGAAGATCGCGTCGGTGCCGGGGTCGATGGAGTGCAGGGCGGTCGGGTTGGTGCGCTCGTTGGTGTCCTTGGCGACGCCGAAGACGCCGTACTCGGGATTCATTCCCATCAGTCGCCCGGAGTCCTCGTCGACCCACAGCCACGCGATGTCGTCGCCGTAGAACGACACGTGGTAGCGCTCGCCGAGCACGTCGGGGGCGAGCATCATGGCCAGGTTGGTCTTGCCGGAGGCGCTCGGGAAGCCGCCGCAGATGTGGTAGTCCTTGCCGGTCTCGTTGTCGTGGATGCCGATGAGCATGTACTGCTCGGCGAGGAACTTCTTGCTGGCCCAGCCGTCGTACGCACCCTGGCGCAGGCCGTGGGCGATCTTGCCGAGCAGCGCGTTGCCGCCGTACGACGACCCGAAGTGCAGGATCGTCCGCTCGTCGGCCACGGTGACGAAGTAGCGCTGGTCGCGCGCGGTGCCCTGGCCGAGGTTCTCCAGGTCGCCGGTGACGTGGACGGCGCGCACGAAGTGGTCCGGGTCGTCGAGCTCGTCGAGGAAGTGCGGGGCCACCCGGGACATCCGGATCATGTGCAGCACGACGGTGCGGGTGTCTGTCAGCTGGACACCGGCCGCCCAGGGCGCGAGGGCGTTGCCGGGGGGCGACATCAGGTAGGGGATGACGTACATGGTCTTGCCGACGCTGGCGCCGCGCATGCTGTCGTGCAGCAGCGGCTTCATCTCCGAGGCCGGGCGCCAGTTGTTGTAGACGCCCTTGTCCTTCTCGTCGTTGGTCGCGACGATCGTGCGCTCCTCCGAGCGGGCGGTGTCCTTGTAGTAGCTGCGCGAGTAGTAGAGCCCCTCCCCCGCGGGGTGGAGCTCCCCGGCGTCGAGGGCCTCCTGGATCAGGCGGGCGTCGTCGGCCGCTCCGACGACCTCGATCCGCTCGGCCCCGGTGAGCTCGGCGTACTCCGCCACGAACTCGCGGACCCTGGGGTTCTTGAGCCCCGCGGCGTCCAGTGCTGCCTCGACATCTGCCATCTGACCTGTGCCTCTCGTGAGGTGGATCGGGGGCGTCTCGACCGCCCCGATCGCGCGACGTGCCGCCACCATAACGACGGTCCACCGATTGGAACGCTCCACTTCTCGACGGGTTCTGGGATCCACGTCACGTCGACCCCGGGGGGTGGGATTTCGGGTTGGCGGCGGGGGTCCGCTATTCTCGTCCGGTCGCGCTGTTCGCAGCACGGCATGCGCCTGTAGCTCAACGGATAGAGCATCTGACTACGGATCAGAAGGTTTGGGGTTCGAATCCCTACAGGCGCGCAGGACAAGGGCCCTGACCGACGGAGACGTCGATCAGGGCCCTCGTGCATGTCGGCGGACGCTCAGCGAGCGGCAGGGACCGCGGCCTCGTCGCGATCCCCCCCAGCGCCGTCGCGGTCCTGCTCGACCAGGCCCCGGTAGTCGGCCCGCCGCTTCGGGTCGTCGCTCGCGACGGCGTGGCGCAGACCCCATCCGAGCAGGACGTCCAGGGCCGGCAACAGCTCGCGCCCCGACCCGGTCAGGACGTACTCGTACCGTTCAGGTCGGGCCTGGTACAGCCTGCGCTCCACGACCCCGGCCGCTGTCAGGGCCTTGAGCCGTGCCGCCACCCGGTCCCGCGGGGCCCCCGTGCCACGGACGATGTCGCTGAAGCGGTGGCTGCCCATCGCGATCTCCCGGACCGCGAGCAGGGCCCAGCGCTCGCCGACCACCTCGAGTGCGGCCGCGATCGGGCACGGACGGCCGGGCAGGTCGGCCAGCGGGACGGTGGTAACCACTGCTGTAGCGTGTCGCGAGTGAGTTTGAATGTCAAACCATCCACGTCCACCTCCTCGCTCGTCCTCGTGTCCCTCGGCACGGCCCTGGTGCTCATCACCTACGTCACGCCGATGGCGACGGTCCCGGCGACAGCGGCCGACCTGGGCGCCGGACCAGCGACGCGCGCCTGGATCCTCAGCTCGATGTCGGTCGGACTGGCTGCGACCCTCCTGGCCGCGGGCGTGCTCGGCGACACCCACGGCCGGCGGCGCGTCTACACGGCCGGCCTCGGCGCGATCGGTGCGGGCGCCCTGCTCTGCGGTGCGGCGCAGGAGCCCTGGCTGTTCCTGGTGGGACGGCTCGTCGAGGGCGTTGGCGGCGGAGCGGTGCTGGCGTGCGGGCTGGCGGTGCTGGCGCACGACCACCCGCCGGGCCCCGCCCGCCTGCATGCGACCTCGGTGTGGGGGGCGAGCGTGGGGCTCGGGATCACCGCCGGCGCCGTCCTGGCGGCCGCGCTCGAGGTCGGGTCGGGGTGGCGCGAGGCGTACGTCGTCACCGGGGTCGCGGCGCTCGTCCTGCTGGTGCCGAGCCGGACCCGGATCCGGGAGTCGTCGGCCTCCAGGGCCAGGAGGGTCGACCGGGTCGGCCTGGTCCTGCTCGCGGCCGCGGCGACCTCCATCGTCTCGGCGCTCACCCAGGGCCGCGACGGGATCGACGGCACCACCCTCGCGCTCGTCGTCGTGGCGGTGGCCGCCTCGGTGGCGTTGGTGGTCGTCGAGAGTCGCGCGCCGGACCCCCTCGTGGACCCCGGCCTGCTCGCGGCGCCCGGCTTCCGGGTGGCGACCCTGGGGTCCTTCACCCTGGGGCTGGGCATCATCGGGATGTCGTCCTACGTGCCGACCATCGTCCAGACGGGGCTCGGCGCGGACCTGTGGACCGGAGCCTTGCTCGTCGCCGGGTGGTCGGGGACGAGCGTCGTGACGGCGTACGGCGTGCGCCACCTCCCGCGTCAGCCGTCGGCCGCGTCGATGCTGGCCGTCGTCGGGGTCGCCCAGCTGACCGGGTACGGCCTGACGGACACGTCGTCGCCGTGGCGGCTCATGGTGCCGATGGTCCTGTGCGGCCTGGCGACCGGCGTCCTGAACGCGACGCTCGGCCGCGAGGCGGTCGCGAGCGTGCCCGCCGACCGTGCCGCCATGGGCTCGGGAGCCAACAACACGGCCCGCTACCTCGGTGCCGCCTGCGGCATCACGCTGTTCGTCGTCGTGGCCACGCACGCCGGCACGCCGGTGGACGGGTGGAACGTCGCCGTGCTGTTCTCGGCCACCCTGACGTCGGCGGGCGCTGCCGCGGTGGCGCTCGCGGGACGACGCGCCTGAGGGGACACCGGGCACATCTCGGACGAGGCATCACTCGTTCGGGTGAAGCCTGTGGAGAAGCGCCCACGCCGTGCGGCTCCCTGACCTATTCTCGCGTCGGCGGCAAGGACCGCCGGCGGGGGGAGCGGACCGGTGGACGTGCAGGACGACGAGCTCATTGCCGACGCCTCCTTCGACCGCTACGCCCGGCTCGTGCGCCACTCGCTGGGTGTCCCCGTCGCCCTGGTCTCGATCGTCGAGGACGACCGCCAGGTCTTCCCCGGCGCCGAGGGCCTGCCCCCGTCGTACCAACGGGCCCGCCAGACGCCGCTCTCGCACTCCTTCTGCCAGTACGTCGTGGCCGACGAGGAGCCGCTCGTGCTCACCGACGCCCGTCTCGACCCGCGACTGCGGGACAACTGCGCCATCGACGACCTCGACGTCATCGCCTACGCCGGCTGGCCGATCCGCGACCAGCACCAGCGGGTGATCGGGTCGCTGGCCGCCATCGACTCCCAGCCGCGGGCGTGGACCGCCCACGAGCTCGCCATGTTGGAGGACCTCGCCGCTTCGTGCTCGGCCGAGATCTCGCAGCGGGAGCTGCGCCGGACCGCGGACGAGGGCATCGACTACGCCACCCACCTCGTGTGGCGGGCCAACGTGCTGCTGGAGCTCAGCCAGGCGCTCACCGCGACCCGCACGGTGACGGACGTGGCGACCGCCCTGGAGGACGTGGCCCGCGAGCACCTCGGCTGCCACCACGCCGTCCTGTGGCTGCACTCCGTGGCGGGGACCCTGGACGCGTTCGGCCACATCGGCGAGGCGGCCGACCGGGGTCGCGACCGGATGCTGCTGGTCGCGAGCCGCCACGAGTGGGCTCGCGCACGTCAGTTCAGTGACGTGCCGGCCGACTCGAGCACGCCCCTGGGGGACGTCTTCCACGGACGCCGCGCCATGTTCTTCGAGGGACCCGACGCGCAGAACGCCGCCTACCCGGCCGTCGGCACGTCGAGGGAGACCGGCGTCGCCCGTGCCTTCGAGCCGCTGGGGGTCGAGGGCCAGGTGTTCGGGGTCCTGGCCCTGCTGTGGCCCGAGGAGCGCACCTTCACCGACGACGACCGGATCACCATCTCGGCGCTCACGTCGTACACCGCCTCGGCCGTCCAGCGCGCCCTGCTCCTGCAGGACCGCATCGAGACGGCACGCATCCTGCAGAGCGCCCTGCTGACCACGCTGCCCGACGTGGCCGGGCTCGACCTGGCCGCCCGCTACCGCCCGGCCGCCGCCCGCGAGCAGGTGGGCGGGGACTGGTACGACGCCGTGGTGATGCCCGACGGGGCCACGGCACTGGTGATCGGCGACGTCGTGGGCCACGACATGAAGGCCGCCGCCGACATGGGCCAGCTCCGGACCGCCCTGCGCGCCCACCTGCACTCCGGCGACGGCTCGCCCTCCGCCACCGTCGAGCAGCTGGACAGGTCCCTGGAGCCCCTCGGCATCGACGCGCTCGCCACCCTCGTGGTGGCCCGCATCGAGGGCGGTCACGTCCGCTGGACCAACGCCGGGCACCCGCCACCGCTGCTCATCGACCCCGCCGGCGGGGTCCGCTGGCTCGAGACGGACATCTCGCCGCTCGTCGGCCTCGCACCCGACCTCCCGCGACCCGAGGGGGAGGCGGAGATGGCGTCCGGGTCGACGCTGCTGTTCTTCACCGACGGGCTGGTCGAGCGACGCGGCGAGGACATCGACGACGGCCTGGACCGGCTGGCCCGGTCCGCGAGCGCCCGCCGGAGCCTCTCGGCAGCGGGGCTCGTCGACGGCATCCTGGACGACATGCTCGTCGGGCAGCTGAAGGACGACGTCGCGCTGCTCGCCGTACGCCTCGTCTGACGCGTCCCATCTCGCTCGACCGTGAGGTGTCGGTGCGGCGTTCTAGGCTCGCGTCCGTGACGGACGCGAGGTGGGACCGCAGGCCCGTACGCCGCGTGTCCGCGGGCCCGGACGTCCCCGACGACGCCGGCTGGCCGCGGACGGTCCCAGCGGTGGACCACCTGCTGCGCGACGGGCTCGACCTCCCGGCGGGCGTGACCGTGCTGATCGGGGAGAACGGCAGCGGCAAGTCGACCCTGGTCGAGGCCATCGCCATCGCCTACGGGCTCTCGCCGGAGGGCGGTTCGATCGGCGCGCGGCACTCGACGCGGCGCACCGAGTCGGACCTCCACGAGTGGCTGCGGATCGAGCGGTCGGTCGGCGTGCGCCGGTGGGGCTTCTTCCTCCGCGCGGAGACGATGCACGGCTTCTACAGCTACCTCGCCGACAACCCCGGCACCGGTGACGAGCCCGACTTCCACGCCCTCAGCCACGGCGAGTCCTTCCTCGCCGTGCTCCGGACCCGCTTCACCTCACCCGGCTTCTACTGCCTCGACGAGCCCGAGTCGGGGTTGTCGTTCTCCGCGCAGGTGGCGCTGGTGAGCACGCTGCACGAGATCGGGCAGGCCGGCGGCCAGGTCCTCTGCGCGACCCACTCCCCGCTGCTCGCCGCGATCCCCGGCGCGCAACTCGTCGAGGTCGGACCGTGGGGGCTGCGCCCGACGACGTACGACGACCTCGAGGTGGTGGCGCACTGGCGCTCCTACCTCGACGAGCCGATGCGCTACCTGAGGCACGTGCTGTGAGGACGCGCCGGACGCTCGCCGCCACGACCGTGGCGGCCGCGCTCGCGTCCGGCCTGCTGGTGTCCTGCTCCGACGAGCCGGAGTGGACCGCGGCGGAGGTCCCCCTGCCCGACGGCCCTCCCGGGCGGATCGCGGTGCGCGACGCGGTCCACTGTGGCGAGGGCTGGTGGGCCGTGGGCGGGGTGCTGCTCTCGCCGCCCGCGGAGGACCGGGACTCCCGGCCGGCGGCCTGGCGCTCGACCGACGGCACCACGTGGGAGGCGGTGCCGGTCAGCGCGCAGACCTACTGGGGCCGCCGCGCCGTCCTCTCGGGGGTCGGGTGCTCCGACGGACGGGTGGTGGCGGTGGGGGCGCGCTCCGGCGGCGCGCACGGAAACCCCCGGGTCACCTCGTTCTTCCAGGACGGCGACGGGCTCGACGACCGGCTCGCCCCCTTCAACCTGTTCAACGGCGACACCGCCACCAACGTCGGGCCGGTCACCGGGGCCGCACCGGGCTGGTTGATCACGGGCAACCGGGTGAGCGGGCCGGCGGTGTGGCACTCCACGGACGGACGCGACTTCACCATCGAGGAGGACGTGCCGGGCCTCGCCGACGAGGAGGACTTCCACTCCCTGGCGCAGGACGCCGCCTGGGACGGCGAGGAGTGGGTCGTCGTCGGCGGTGGCAACGCCACCGGCACCCTCGACCGCGAGCCCCTCGCCTGGACCTCGCCCGACGCGCGCAGCTGGGAGCGCCACAGTGTCGAGGGCAGCGAGGAGTTCGACGACCTCCAGCGCGTGGCCGCCACCGACTCGAGCCTGGTGGCGCTGGGGCTGCGCGGCGGCCGGTTCGGCTCGTGGCTGCGCGAGGACGACGAGTGGGAGATGGCCTCGGTCTTCGGCTCCCTGCCGGAGAGCGCCCGGGCCAGCCCCTTCGTCGCGTCCCTGGCCACCAGCGACCGGGGACTGTGGGCGACGACCAGCGACGGGGCGTCGTACGCCCTCTGGCGCAGCGAGGACGGCGAGGAGTGGTCGGAGGTCACCACCCCCGCGACGCCGCCGGAGACGGCGGGCGAGCACGTGCTCGCCGTGGCCGCCCACGAGGACCGGGTCCTGCTGCTGTCCGATGACGGTGCCGCCGGTCGGATCTGGGCCTCGGATCGTTGAGAGTGGGATCGGTGGCGCCCGGTGGCACCGATCCCACACCCAGGCTGCGGCGACGACCCGGCCGGACACCCCTGGAGGGGTGGTCCCGACGGGGCGGGCGCGCGAGGGTCGAGGGAACCAGGACCAGGAGGAGCGATGGCGGAGAAGAAGAAGGACCCGGGACCCAGCGTCAAGGACCCGGAGGTCTACGAAGCGCTGCGTGACGACGGCGCGAGCAAGGAGAAGGCGGCGCGGATCGCCAACGCGGCGGCGGCCCGGGGTCGGTCCGCGGTGGGCGAGCGCGGCGGCGAGGCGACGGACTACGAGGACCGCACGGTCGACGAGCTCCGCAAGCGCGCCGCCGAGCTCGACATCGAGGGCCGCTCGTCGATGAGCAAGGCCGAGCTCATCGAGGCCCTGCGCCACCACTGATCCTCCCCCGACCGTCCTTCCGGGCGGATCGACGCGTGACCCTCGCGGTGTGGGCTCGTTGAAGCCGACATCGCCCCGTGACCCGGCCGACCCGGGTCCGCCGCACCGACGCGACGGGGCGCGGAGGGATGCGATCGTGCGAATCAAGACCACCCTGTCGATGGGCGCTGCGGCGCTCGTCGCCTCGGCGAGCCTCGTGGCACCGACGACGGCCACCGCTGCGGAGTCCGGCGACCGCGCCAACGTGTCGTCCCACCTCGCCACCCAGCTGTCGCGCCTCGACGCCGGCGCGCCGACCGCGGTGATGGTGCACGGCGCCACGCTGCAGCAGGCGAGGGACGCCGTGGCCGCTACCGGGATGACGGCGGTGACCAGCTTCGACAGGATCGGCGTCGTCGTGGCCACCGGCACCGGCAGCCAGGTCCAGGCGGTGCGCTCGGAGCCCGGGGTGACCTACGTCGAGGGCAACCAGGGCATCGAGCTCTTCCAGGACACCAGCAACATCGCGACCCGCGGCTACGAGGCCACCCAGACCCTGACCGGGGCGGACGGGCAGGAGCTCACCGGCCGTGGCGTGAGCGTCGCGGTCATCGACTCGGGCGTCGACCCCACGCACCCCTACTTCGCCGAGGCCGACGGCAGCAGCGCGGTGGTCGCCAACCTCAAGACGCTGTGCGACCCGCTCGAGGCGTTCTGCACGGTGCAGGAGCTGCCCACCACGGTCGACACCGACACACTGTCCGTCGGCGGCCATGGCACCCACGTCAACGGCATCGTCGCCGGCAACCCGGTGACCCTGAGCAGCGGCAAGCAGCTGCAGGGAGCGGCGCCGGGCGCGAAGCTCGTCTCCCTCTCCACCGGGGCCGGCCTGTTCATCATCGGTGCCGACGCCGCGCTCAACTGGGTCCTGGAGAACCACGCGGCCCCGTGCGGCGAGGGCGTCCCGGCCGCCGAGTGCCCGCCGATCAAGGTCACCAACAACTCCTACGGCCCCAGCGGCGGGGGCGAGTTCGACCCCGAGTCGGCCACCGTCAAGCTCCAGCGCGCGCTGGTGGCCGAGGGCGTCGCGACCGTCTGGGCCAACGGCAACGACGGCGGCGACGGCTCGGAGAGCCTGTCCAACCCGCCCGGCACCGACCCGACCGGCGGCATCATCTCGGTGGCGTCCTACTACGACCAGGACACCGGCACCCGCGACGGCGTCGTGTCCGACTTCAGCTCGCGCGGCGCGGACGGCGACCAGTCGACGTACCCCGACATCTCCGCACCGGGCGAGAACATCACCTCCTCGTGCCGCCTCTACCTGGCGATCTGCGCGACGGGCCTCGCCCCGGAGAACGGCCCGGGCCTGCTCGACGTCGGCACGTTCAACACGATCAGCGGTACGTCGATGGCGGCACCGCACATCGCCGGCATCGCGGCGCAGCTCTTCCAGGCCAACCCGGCCGCGACCCCCGCGCAGGTGGAGGCCGCGATGAAGACGACCGCCCACAAGTACGCCGACGGCGCCGCCTACGAGCAGGGTCCCCTCGGGACGACCTCGTTCGACAAGGGCTACGGGCTCGTCGACGTCGTGGCCGCCGCCCAGGCGGTCCGCTGATCGCACCCCGATCCGCTCCGGCGTTCGCCCTCGCCCCGGGGGAGGGCGACCGCCGGGGCACCACCCGGAAGGGTGTTGGTTTCCCTCCGCGCGGGTGGCAGGTTCGAAGCAAGCCCGGCCCGCCCGGGGACCAATCGTGCGAACGAGGTGTGAGTCATGGGTCTTGACGACAAGATCAAGAACGCGGCCGAGGACCTGACCGGCAAGGGCAAGGAAGCCACCGGCAAGGCGACGGACAACGAGCGCCTCGAGGCCGAGGGCAAGGGCGACCAGGCCTCCTCGGACATCAAGCAGGCCGGCGAGAAGGTCAAGGACGCCTTCAAGCACTGACCCTTCGGGGACGGTCGTCCGTATGGACGACGACGAGGGACATCGATGGGGGTCGGTGTCCCTCGTGTCATTTCCGGGACGCCCGGACTACCTGCGGGCGGTCCTCAGCAGGGGCTCCCACTCGTGCCCGACGAGGTCCGCCGCCGCCTCGACCACCAGGGCGGCACCCGCCTCCTCGAGCTCGGCCCGGGCGTAGCCGCCGGTCAGCACCGCCACGCACGCCAGCCCGATCCGGGCGGCCGCCTCGACGTCGTACGGCGTGTCCCCGACGACCACGGCCCGCTCACCCGACACCCGGTCGAGCGCGACGGCGAGGATGTCGGCGTCGGGCTTGGACTCCTCGGCATCGGACGACGACGTCACCGCTGCCACCTCGTCCCCGACGTCGAGCAGCCGCACCACCTCGTGGCTGAAGCGCTCGGCACCCGACGACGCGAGGACGACCACGAGGCCCCGTTGGTGGAGGTCGAGCACCAGGTCGCGCGCTCCCGGCAGCGGCGACACCTCGTCGAGGAGCGCGGCGTACTCCTGCTCCCACCTCGTCCGGAGGCCGTCGCCGTGGGCCGCTTCGACGGCGTCGCCCGCGACCTCGGCCACCAGCTTGTCGCCACCCATCCCGATGGTGCGGTGGATCCGCCACAGCGGCACCTCGACGTGGTGGGCGCCGAAGGCACGGTGCCACGCGATCGCGTGGTGGTAGGTCGAGTCGACGAGGGTGCCGTCGATGTCCAGGAGAACGACCGGGGTGTCCATGGACCGACGGTAGTCGCGGCACGTGGTGCACCGGTCCGCGTGTCCGGCCGGGTGCGGTGTCGGTGCCGGATGGCAGGGTGACGCCATGGCCCTGCACCTCCACGTCGCCGAGCGCACCGACGCGCTGGCCGACGGGCTCGCCGACCTGCTGGCGACCCCGCTCGACGACCCGTTCGCGCGGGAGGTCGTCGTCGTGCCGGCGCGGGGCGTGGAGCGCTGGGTCACCCAGCGGCTCAGCCACCGCCTCGGCGTGGGGGCGCGCTCGGGCGACGGCGTCTGCGCCGGCGTCGACTTCGTGACCCCGCACTCGCTGGTGTCGATGCTGCTGGGCAAGGACTCCGACGACCCCTGGGAGCCCGACCGGCTGGCGTGGCCGCTGCTCGAGGTCGTCGACGAGTGCCTGGGCGAGACCGGCTTCGAGGCGCTCAGCCGGCACCTCGGCCACGCGGATCGCGGGGCCGAGCGCAAGGCCCGCCGCTACGCGGTGGCCCGGCGGCTGGCGGGACTGTTCGCGTCGTACGCCGTGCAGCGTCCGGCGCTGGTCACCGACTGGCGCAAGGGGCGCGACACCGACGGGGCCGGGGGTCCGCTCGATCCCGACCTGAGCTGGCAGGCCGAGCTGTGGCGCCGGCTCCTCGTCCACGTGGGCACCACGCCGCCCGACGTCCGGCACGCGGAGACCGTGGACCGTCTCCGGTCCGGCGGCGACGACCTCGACCTGCCGCCGCGGTTGTCCCTCTTCGGCCACACGCGACTGCCCGTCACCGAGGTCGCGCTGCTGCGGGCCCTCGGCGACCTCCGCGAGGTGCACCTCTGGCTGCCCCAGGCGTCCACGGAGCTGTGGCGCGACCTCGCGCCCACGGCGGCGGAGGGCCCGGTCCCCCGCACCGCCGACACGTCGGCCGACCTCGTCGGCCACCCGCTGCTCGCCTCGCTCGGCCGGGACTCCCGCGAGCTGCGCCGCGGGCTCGGCGAGGCTCCCGTGACGGTCGGTGCGACCCCTCCCCTGCCCGACTCGCTGCTCGGCTGGCTCCAGCACGACCTGCGCGCCAACGCCGCCCCCGAGGCAGACCTGCGCGCACGGCGAGCGCCCGGTGACCGGTCGGTGCAGGTGCACGCCTGCCACGGCGCGGCCCGCCAGGTCGACGTGCTGCGCGAGGTGCTGGTCGGCCTGCTCCAGGACGACCCGACCCTCGAGCCGCGCGACATCCTCGTGATGTGCCCGGACATCGAGTCCTACGCCCCGCTCATCTCCGCGGGCTTCGGGCTCGCCGACGTCACGTCCGACGGCGCCGGGCATCCCGCCCACCAGCTGCGGGTCCGTCTCGCCGACAGGTCGCTGGGTGCCACCAACCCGCTGCTCGGGGTCGCCGCCGCGCTCGTCGAGCTCGCGGGGGGCCGCCTCACCGCCACCCAGGTGCTCGACCTGGCCGGCGCCGATCCGGTGCGCACCCGCTTCGGGTGGGGGGACGACGACCTCGAGCGGGTGGGCCACTGGGTCGCCGAGTCCGGCATCCGCTGGGGCTACGACGCGGCGCACCGCCGCACCTTCGGCGTCCCGGTCGACGCCAACACCTGGCGGTTCGGGATGCGCCGGGTGCTGCTCGGCGCGGCCATGTCCGGGCAGGGACACCGCTTCGTGGGCGGCACGCTGCCGATCGACGACGTGGGTGACGGCGACCTCGAGCTGGCCGGTCGGTTCGCCGAGCTGGTCGAGCGGCTGCACTCCTTCACCGCCCGTGCCGAGCGGGCGCAGACGGTCGAGGAGTGGACCTCCGCGATCTCCGAGGCGGTGCACGCGCTGACGTCGACGGCCCTGGCCGACGCCTGGCAGCTGGCCCAGTTCGACCGCGAGATCGGCCGGATCACCTCGAGCGTCAGCGGCGCGACCACCACCCTGCGGCACGCCGACGTGCGCGCCCTGCTCCAGCACCGGCTCCGGGGCCGGCCGACGCGCTCCAACTTCCGCACCGGCACCCTGACCGTCTGCACGATGGTCCCGATGCGCTCGGTGCCGCACCGGGTGGTGTGCCTGGTCGGGCTCGACGACGGGGTGTTCCCCCGGATCGCCTCGATCGACGGCGACGACGTGCTGGCCCGGCGCCCCCTCACCGGCGAGCGCGACCTGCGCTCCGAGGACCGGCAGCTGCTCCTCGACGCGATCGGCGCGGCCACCGAGACGCTGGTCGTCACCTACACCGGCCACGGCGAGCACAACGGCGCCGCCCGCCCGCCGGCCGTCCCCCTCGGCGAGCTGCTCGACGCCCTCGACCGCACGGCTGCCGACCCGGTGCGCGAGCACGTGCTCGTGCACCACCCCCTCCAGCCCTTCGACGAGGTCAACCTGGTGCGCGGGCGCCTGGGCGGGACCGAGCCGTTCACCTTCGACCAGACCGCGCTGGCCGGCGCGCTGGCCGCGCGCCGCCCCCGGATCGAGTTGCGCGAGCTGGTGCCCGAGCCCCTGTCGGCCCTCGACCCCGGCTCCGTCGCTGACGTGGAGCTCGCCGACCTGCACGACTACTTCAAGCACCCGGTGCGCGGCTTCTTCAAGGCCCGGCTGCGGGTCAGCACGCCCTACGACGCCGACGAGGCCAAGGACGCCGTGCCGATCGTGCTCGACGGGCTGGAGCAGTGGGCGGTCGGCGACCGGCTGGTGGCCGACGTGCTCGCCGGCGCGGACCCGCAGACCGGGATGGTGGCCGAGCAGCTGCGCGGCCTGCTGCCCCCCGGCGAGCTCGGGGTCGGGGTGCTCACCTCGATCGTGCAGAAGGTGCGTCCCCTGGTCACTCACGGCCTGTCGCTGCGCACCGGCCCGGCCCGCTCGCTCGACGTGGACATCGACCTCGGCGACCGCCGCGTCACCGGCACGGTCGGCAACATCTGGGGCAACAACCTCGTCCGGGTCAGCTACTCGAGCCTGGGTGCCAAGCACCGGATCGCCGCGTGGATCGACGCGCTCGCGCTGGCCGCCGGCCACCCCGACGAGAACTGGACGGCCCACACGGTCGGCAAGCACCGCACCGGGGGCCAGGTCGCGATGATCCGGCCGCTGCCCGAGCGCCAGGCCCGCGCGTGGCTGCGCCAGCTGATCGACGTCCACGACCGCGGTCAGTGCGAGCCGTTGCCCCTGCCGGTCAAGACCTCGCTCGCCTACGCCGAGGACTATCGGTTCGCGATGACCGGCCGCGACGCCGACCCCGACGTCAAGGCCGAGCGCGAGTGGACGACGCCGCGCTTCAACGAGACCCGCTTCCCACGCGAGGACCAGGACCCGTGGCACGTGCGCGCCTTCGGCGAGCACGCGCCGTACTCCCTGCTCAGGTCGCCGCTGCGCGGTGACGAGTCGGGCCCGGCACCCCACCGGCTCGCCCACTACAGCTGGCTGACCTGGGGGCCGCTGCTCAGCGAGGGGCACGAGCTGGTGAGGTCGCTGTGAACACGTTCTCCATCCGCGACCCGCTCCCCACCGGCACCACGCTGCTGGAGGCGAGTGCCGGCACCGGCAAGACGTGGACCATCGCCGCGCTCGTCACCAAGTACGTCGCCGCGGGCGAGGCGACGCTCGACGAGATGCTCGTGGTGACCTTCACCCGCGCGGCCAGCCAGGAGCTGCGCGAGCGGGTGCGTGCCGCGCTCGTCGAGGCGGCCGACGTGCTCGACGACCCCACCCGTGACCGCGGGCCCAACGACTTGCACACCTGGCTGCTCGACGCCGACGACGCGGAGCGGCGTCGGCGGGCGCGTCGCCTCACCGACGCGCTCGTCTCCTTCGATGCGGCGACGATCGCCACGATCCACCAGTTCTGCCAGCTCGTGCTCCGCAGCCTCGGGGTGGCCGGCGACACCGACGCGTCCGCGACCCTGGTCGAGGACCTCGACCAGCTCACCACCGAGGTCGTCGACGACCTCTACCTCGCCCGCTTCGCCGGGCACCGCACCCCGCCATGGTCACGCGACGTCGCCCTGCGGATCGCCCGCGAGGTCGTCGGCGACCCACGAGCCGTCGTCGAGCCCCGGCAGGCGCTCGCCGAGGCGCCCGACTCCGAGGCGGCGGCACGGGTGCAGTTCGCCCTCGACGTGCTCGCCGAGATCGACACCCGCAAGCGACGCCTGGGCGTGCTGAGCTACGACGACCTGCTGGTGCAGCTCGCCGACGCGCTCGCCGACGAGGACGCCCCGGCCCGCGCGCGAATGCGGCACCGCTGGAAGGTCGTGCTGATCGACGAGTTCCAGGACACCGACCCGGTGCAGTGGCAGGTCTTCGACCGGGCGTTCACCGGGGCGGCGACCATGGTGCTCATCGGTGACCCCAAGCAGGCCATCTACGCCTTCCGCGGCGGCGACATCGTCACCTACCTCCGGGCGGCCGAGACGGCAGGCACGACCCAGACCCTCGGGGTCAACTACCGCTCCGACGAGGCGCTCCTCGAGCGGCTGCAGGCGATGCTCGGTGCCGCCGAGCTGGGCGACGAGCGGATCGTGGTGCACCCCGTCGAGGCGTCACACGGCGGGTCCCGGCTCCAGGGGGCCGGTGAGCCCTTCCGGGTCCGGGTGGTCGGACGCGACGAGCTCGGGGTGGGTCCGCGCGCAAAGGTCACCGTCGGCCGCTGGCGCGACCAGGTCACCCTCGACGTGGCCCGGGAGATCAAGCGGCTGCTGCTCAGCAGGCCGACCTTCGACGGTCGCGACCTCGAGCCCGGGGACGTGGCCGTGCTGGCCGCGCGACGGGCCGAGCTCCAGGCCGTCCAGGAGGCGCTCGCCGAGCTCGGGGTGCCCGCGGTGATCAGCTCCGGCGGCACCGTGTTCCACACGCCGGCAGCGACCGAGTGGCTCACCCTGCTCGAGGCGATCGAGCAGCCGCACCGCACCGACCGGGTGCGGGCGGCGGCGCTCACGTCGTTCTTCGGTGTCTCCGCCGACGGTCTCGACCGCGGCGGGGACGTGGAGACCGACCGGCTCGCCGACCGGGTCCGCACCCTGGCCGACGTCTTCGCCGCCCGGGGCGTGGCCGCCGTCCTCGAGGCCACCGTGGTCGACGGCCTCACCGCCCGGGTGCTCGCCCGGGTCGGGGGCGAGCGCACGCTGACCGACCTGCGTCACATCGGGGAGGCCCTGCACAAGGTGTCGGTGGACGAGCGGCTCGGCATCGTCGGGCTGCTGGCCTGGTTGCGGGCGCAGGTGGCCGACGAGCAGGTCGAGGTCGCCTCCGAGCGCACCCGTCGCCTCGACTCCGACGCCGCGGCGGTCCAGCTGGTGACGATCCACGGCAGCAAGGGCCTCCAGTACCCCATCGTCTACGCCCCCACCCTGTGGAACCGCTACACCGGCAACGACCCCGACGTGCCGCTCTTCCACGACGCCGACGGCCACCGCGCCCGCGACGTCGGCGGGGCCAGCCCGTGGCGGGGCGAGCACGTCGCCCGGCACCGCCGCGAGGACGCCGGCGAGTCGCTGCGGTTGCTCTACGTCGCCCTCACCCGGGCCCAGTCCCAGGTGGTGGCGTGGTACGCCCCGGCCGCCCTCAACGCCCCCGGCTCGCCGCTGCACCGCCTGCTCTTCGGGCGTCGGCCCGGCATGTCCGCGGTGCCCGACGAGCAGGCCGTCGTCACCGACGACCGGGTCCAGGAGATCCTCGGCCACTGGCAGGCGGCCGGCGGGCCGGTGCCCGAGCGCGCCGACAGCCCGCCGCCGGACCCGACTCCCATCGAGCAGTCCGTCCTCGACCTCGCGGCCCGGCGCTTCACCCGCGGGGTCGACACCGCATGGCGTCGCACCTCCTACTCGTCCCTGTCCGCGGCGGCCTCCACCCCGCACGGCTCCGACCGCTCGCTGTCCGAGCCCGAGGAGGTCCCCGAGCTCGAGGACGACGACGACCTCGGACTGCTCGACCTCGAGCCCTCCACCGACCAGCCCGACCTCGCGCTCGCCGCGGTGCCCTCGCCGATGGCCACGCTCCCGGTGGGGGCGACGTTCGGATCGCTGGTCCACGCCGTGCTCGAGCACGCCGATCCCGGTGCGGCCGACTTCCGGGCCGACGTGCTGGCCCACATCGCCGAGCAGCGGGTCTGGTGGCCCGTCGACCTCGACGCCGAAGAGCTCGCCGACGCGCTGGTGGCCGTCTGCTCCAGCCCGCTTGGTCCGCTCGCGGCCGAGGCGACGCTGCTCGACATCGCGTCCGCGGACCGGCTCACCGAGCTCGACTTCGAGCTGCCGCTCGCCGGCGGTGACGACGCGTCGTACCGGACCGAGACCGTCCGGCTCGGCGACCTCGCGCCGCTCCTGCGACGCCACCTGCCCGAGGGGGACCCGGTCCGCGGCTACGCCGACGCGCTCGAGGGCGACCCCGGGCTGGCCGGGCAGCAGCTCACGGGCTACCTCACCGGGTCGATCGACCTGGTGATGCGGGTCGAGGTCGAGGGCCGCACCCGCTACGTGACCGCCGACTACAAGACCAACTGGCTCGGCGACCTGGCCGCGCCGCTGACCGCCCACGACTACCGCCCGGCGGTGCTCGACGAGGCGATGGGGCACTCCGACTACCCGCTCCAGGCGCTGCTCTACGTCGTGGTCCTGCACCGCTACCTGCGCTGGCGGCTCCCCGGCTACGACCCCGCCGAGCACCTGGGCGGCGTGCTCTACCTCTACCTGCGCGGCATGTGCGGGCCCGACACGCCCCGGGTCACCGGCGCCCCCTGCGGTGTCTTCGCCTGGCGGCCCCCCGTCGCCCTCGTCGAGGACCTGTCGGACCTGCTGGACGGAGTCGGACGTGAGTGACGTCTTCGAGGTCCTGGACCCCACCGACGCGCGCCTCGCCCTGGGCGCGGACGGCCTGCTCGCCACCTTCAACACGGCCGGCGTCGTCACCTCCGCCGACGTGCACGTCGCCACCAACCTCGGCCGGCTCGGCGGGGAGTCCGACGCGTCCGTCCTGCTCGCGATCGCGCTGACCGCGCGGGCCGTCCGGGCCGGATCGATCTGCCTCGACCTGGCGACCATCGCCGACCTGCCCGTCGAGGAGCCGCTGCCGTGGCCCGAGCCTGCCGCCTGGGCGAGCGCGGTCGCCGCCAGCCCGCTCGTCGACCTCGGGGTCCTGCACTGGGAGCACGGGCTGCTCTACCTCGACCGCTACCACGAGCAGGAGACGCAGGTCCTCGACGACCTCACCGCCCGCGCCGCGTCCGCCCCGCCCTACGACGCCGCCGTGGTCGACACCGCGCTCGGTCGCGTCTTCGGCGAGGGCTACTCCGAGCAGCAGGCGGCGTGCCGCGGTGCCGCCGGTCAGTGGACGACCGTCATCACCGGCGGGCCAGGGACCGGCAAGACGACCGCGGTCGCGGGCCTCCTCGTCGCCCTGCACGAGCAGGCCCAGGCGCGCGGGGAGAGCCTGCGCATCGCCATGGCGGCGCCGACCGGCAAGGCCGCGGCCCGGTTGGAGGAGGCGGTCCACCGCTCGGCCGCGAGGTTCGGCGACGCCGACCGGGCGCGGCTCGAGGGGTTGTCTGCGATGACGTTGCACCGGCTGCTGCGACCGCTGCCGGGCAACAGCACCCGCTTCCGGCACCACCGCGGCAACCGGCTGCCCCACGACGTCGTGGTGGTCGACGAGTCCTCGATGGTGTCGCTGACGATGATGGCCCGCCTGCTCGAGGCGGTGCGGCCCGACGCCCGGCTGGTGCTGGTGGGCGACCCCGACCAGCTGTCGTCGGTCGATGCCGGGGCGGTGCTGACGGACCTCGTCCGCGGATACGAGGGCCGCCCCGACTCCCCGGTCGCGGCCCTGCGTACGACGCACCGCTTCGGTGCCGAGATCGGGTCCCTGGCCGAGGCGCTCCGGGTGGGCGACGCCGACGCCGCCCTGGAGGTGCTGGCGGCCGGCCACGAGGAGGTCGAGTGGGTGACCGACGCCGACCCGGCCTCGCAGATCCGCAGCACCGCACTGCCCGCGGCCCTGGCGGTCCGGGACGCCGCGGTGGCCGGGGACATGACCCGCGCCCTCGCCGCCCTCGACCGGCACCGGCTGCTGTGCGCCCACCGCGACGGCCCCTACGGCGTCCGCCACTGGAACCGGCGCATCGAGCAGTGGCTGGCCGCCGAGACGGGTGACCCGCTCCACGAGCGCGACTACCTCGGCCGTCCCCTGCTCGTGACGGCCAACGACCACGCCCTGCGCATCTACAACGGCGACACGGGCGTCGTGGTGGCGATGCCCGACGGCGGGCGACGGGTCGCGATCGCCGGCGCGGGAGCCGAGCCGCTCCACTTCGCCCCGTCCCGGCTCGGGGACGTCGAGACCATGCACGCCATGACGATCCACAAGAGCCAGGGCAGCCAGGCCGACGTGGTGAGCGTGCTGCTGCCCGACGTGGAGTCGCGGCTCCTGACCCGTGAGCTCTTCTACACCGCTGTCACGCGCGCCCAACGCCGCGTGCGGGTCATCGGTCCGGAGCCCGCGGTCCGGGCCGCGATCGAGCGGCAGGCCCAGCGCGCGAGCGGGCTGCGGGTGCGCCTGGCCGGGTCGTGACAGCACGATCGCTCGGACTCCGGGACCGCCGCCCACGCTGCGGTACGGGAAACACCTGCGCAACGCGTCCCCGCTAGCCTCGGGCCATGCCGTTCCTGCTGCGCGTCTCCCTCCCCGACGTCCCGGGGTCGCTGGGCCGCGTCGCGAGCGCGATCGGTGAGGCCGGGGGCGACATCGAGGCCATCGAGATCGTCGAGAAGGGCGTCGACGGCCGCGCGGTCGACGACGTGCTCCTCGAGATCGGCCACGGCACGATGCCCGACTCCGTGGTCTCGGCGTGCAACGCCCTCGACGGCGTCGAGGTGCTCTGGATCAACCGGTACGGCGCCGGCGGCAACCTCTTCCTCGACCTCGAGGTCGTCGAGGAGCTCACCGCCCAGCCCGCCCAGGCGATCAACCGGGTCCTCGACATGTTGCCGATCACCTTCCGCGTCGACTGGGCCTCGCGGATCGCCCCCGACGGCAGCATCGTCCGCGCCACCGACGCCGCGCCAGGCACGCTCGGCTGGATCGGGCTCGAGCGGCCCACCCGCCTGGAGGGCGTCGACGACGTGACCCTGCTGTGCGGCGCGCCGATCGACGGCGACGTGATCGTGCTCGGCCGCCGGGGTGGCCCCGACTTCCTCGACTCCGAGCTGGCCCGGCTCGGCCACCTGCTCGGGCTCGCGCAGACCATCAGCCGCGCCTGATCCTGCCTCCCCGGGGGCGGCCGGTGCCCGGCTGCCGCAGCCCGCCGGGGGTCCGCCGCGACTGGCCGCCGCCGCAGCTGGCGGCGTACGACAACGCGAACGCCCAGACAGCTGTCGTCCCCCGCCAGTCCCGCAACGAGGCGACGGGCCTCCGCCGCAGCTGGCGGCGTACGACATCCCGACCCGAGGACTGTCGTCGTCCCCCGCCAGTCCGGACGGAGTCGTCCCGGCGCCGGCGGCGCCCCGGAGACCATCGTGCTCCCCCGTCCCTGTCCGGTGGCGAGCGGTCAGGCGACCGACCGGATGCGGGTCACCAGCACCGAGCCGACGAGGCACAGCACGAAGCCGACGGCGTACACGATCCCGTAGCCCAGCGACCAGGAGTCGCCCTCGGTGATCACCGATCCACCGGACCGCCGGACGACCTCCAGGACCAGCCCAGCGATCGCGGGCGCCAGCACCTGCGGGAGCGTGGCCGCGATGTTGATGACGCCGAGGTCCTTGGCGCGCCCCTCCGCCGACGGCAGGACCTGGGTGATGAGCGCGAAGTCCACCGCCTGGTAGATCCCGAACCCGGCCCCGAGCACCACCGCGGCCACGACCGCCCCCGTCCAGGTCTGGGCGACGCCGAGGACCAGTGAGCTGACCCCGATGAGGATCCCGGACCAGACCACGAAGACCTTGCGCCGCCCGATCCGGTCGCTCCACCAACCGACCAGCACGGTGGTGGCCACCGTCGTCGCGCCGTACAGCAGGACGAGCAGTCCGAGCCGTCCGGTGGCGTCGTCGGCGCCGAAGCCGAGGCCGTCGGTGAGGAAGTAGTAGAGGTAGTTGAGGGCGATCCAGTTGCCGAGGTTGACCAGCAGCCGGGTGAGCCAGGCCCACGCGAAGTCGGGGTGCTCGCGCGGCGACACCCAGAAGGACCGCAGCATCGCGCGCGCGTCGAACGGGGGCAGCACGTGGTCGCGTGGGAGCGGGACGTCGCGAGAGCCCAGGATCCAGGGCACCGCGAGGACGAGCACGGTCACCGCCGTGACGAGGTAGCCCTGGGCGATCGAGCCGGTGAGCTCGGCGATCTTGATGCCGAGCAGCACGCCGACGGTGCCGGCGATCGCGATCAGGCCGCCCACCAGCCCACGCCGCGGGACCGGCACCTGGTCGGGGACGGCCGCGGTGCCACCGGCCCACGCGGCGTTCAGGGCCAGCTGCGCGAGGCACCAGCCCAGCACCAGCCACACCGGTCCGTCCGCCCAGGAGAGCAGGACCAGGGCCGCCGCCCCGGTCACCGTCCCGCCCACGACCCACGGCACCCGCCGACCGAAGCGCGACGTGGTGCGGTCGGAGAAGGCACCCCACACGGGGTTGCAGACCATCGAGACCGTGGCCCCGGTGAGCAGGACGACCGCCAGCAGCACCTCCTTGCTGGGCCCGCCCACCTCGGCCGCGGCCATGTCCTCGGCCTGCTGGGCGAGCAGCACCTGGATCGGGCCGAACCACGCGGCCATGATGCCGAGATTGAGCAGCACGAGGGACAGCGTCCACCGCACCGGCGGCGTGGTCGTCGGCTCGTCGAAGGCCGATCGCAGCGCCGGTGCGGGAGTGGTCACCGGCTCATTGTGGGATCCGGAGGGTGCCTCGTGCCGGGTTTCAGTCCCGCTCGAGGAGGAACAGCGGGATCTGGCGCTCGGTCTTCTCCTTGTACGACGCGTACGTCGGCCAGGTGGCGACCGCGTGCGCCCACCAGTCCTCACGCTCGTCGCCGGACAGCTCCCGGACCCGGTAGGTGTGCTTCTCGGCCTTGTCCTGCAGCTCCACCTCGGGGTGCTTGCGGAAGTTGTCGGCCCAGGCCGGGTCGTCGTCCGCCCCGCCCTTGGAGGCCACCGCGAGGTAGGCGCCGTCGCGCTCGACGCGCATGACGGGGTTCTTGCGCAGCTTGCCGGAGCTCGCGCCGACCGAGGTGATCACCACGACCGGGTAGGGGGTGCCGGGCAGCGTGCCGCCCTTCTCCCCGTCGGACGCCTCGTACTCCTCGACGTTGTCGCGGACCCACTTCGTCGCGCTGGGGACGTACTCGCCTGTCAGTGCCATGCCGGCCACAACACCACGTCCACGTCCCGGATTCCAGTGGACCGGGTCGGCGTACGACGGGTGGCGGGCGTTAGGTTGCCGCCATGAGTGCGATCGACGGAGTGTCCGAGATCTTCGACGCGTCCCAGTGGGACGACGTGCCCGGCTTCGAGGAACTGACCGACCTCACCTACCACCGGGCCAAGGAGCACGGGACGGTGCGGATCGCCTTCGACCGGCCCGACGTGCTCAACGCCTTCCGCCCGCACACCGTCGACGAGCTGCTCCGCGTCCTCGAGCACGCGCGCACCAGCGCGGACGTCGGCTGCGTGCTGCTCACCGGCAACGGTCCCGGCGCCAAGCACGGCAAGTGGTCGTTCTGCAGCGGCGGCGACCAGCGCATCCGCGGCAGGGCGGGCTACCAGTACGAGACCGGCGGTCATGACGACGCCGGCGCCCCGCCGAACCCGATCGACAAGGCCAAGCTGGCCCGCCTCCACATCCTGGAGTGCCAGCGGCTGATCCGCTTCATGCCCAAGGTCGTCATCAGCGTCGTCCCCGGGTGGGCGGCCGGTGGCGGGCACAGCCTGCACGTGGTCAGCGACCTGACCCTCGCCAGTCGCGAGCACGCCCGCTTCAAGCAGACCGACGCCGACGTCGGCTCCTTCGACGGCGGCTACGGGTCGGCGTACCTCGCCCGACAGGTGGGGCAGAAGTTCGCCCGGGAGATCTTCTTCCTCGGCGACGAGTACGACGCGGAGACGATGCACCGGATGGGTGCGGTCAACCGGGTCGTCGACCACGCGGACCTCGAGGCCACCGCGCTGGAGTGGGGCCGCACGATCAACGGCAAGTCCCCGACCGCGCAGCGGATGCTGAAGTACTCCTTCAACCTCCTCGACGACGGGCTCGTCGGGCAGCAGCTCTTCGCCGGCGAGGCGACGCGGCTCGCCTACATGACCGACGAGGCGCAGGAGGGTCGCGACCAGTTCCTCGAGAAGCGCGACCCGGACTGGTCGCCGTACCCCTGGTACTTCTGATCCTCCCTGTTCGCGCAGGTCCGCGACATGGTGGCCACACCCACCCCTGGACGCGAGCGCCGGCACCGGATCGCCCATCTACCCAATAAAGGGGTCTACACGCTCCCGATCCGGGAGTTCTAGTGTCGGTTGCGAGCAGCCGCGTCCGCCCGGCGATCCCTCGCCGCCACGGCTGGCTTGGAGGAATCCATGTCACTACGTTTTCGACGCGGCCTCACGAGGGCCACTCTTGCCATCGCACTCATCCTTGCCTTCGGTGGCACCGCTGCCGCCCACCCCGAGCCCGAGTCCGACGGCGGTCTCCCCCACTCCGACGGACCACGCGACGCCCACCAGCACGGTGAGACCAGCGGCCACCTGCCAGCCAGCGCCACCGACAACATCCAGGTGGTCAGCAAGCTGAGGCTCAAGAACGTCGTGCCGGAGAAGATCGCCGACGTCGGGGTCCACAAGGACTACGCCTACCTCGCCGCGTGGGGCGTCGTCACGTGCAAGTACAACGGCGTGCACGTGGTCGACATCTCGGACGTGACCACCCCCCGGGAGGTCGCCTTCATCGGTGCGAAGCACGGCAGCTATCCGGGCGAAGGCATCCAGGCGCTCTCGATGGACACCCCCGCCTTCCAGGGCGACGTCCTCGTGTCGAACAACGAGAAGTGCAACGAGAACGCCGGCTTCGGCGGCATGAACATCTACGACGTCACCAACCCGGAGGCCCCCACCCCCCTCGCCGAAGGAATCGGCGACTTCACCGTCAACGGACAGGGCAAGAAGGCCGCCAACGAGATCCACAGCGTCTTCGCCTGGGACGCCGGCAACAGGGCCTACGCCGTCATCGTCGACAACGAGGAGGGCAAGGACGTCGACATCGTCGACATCACCAACCCCAAGAAGCCGTTCCTCACCGCCGAGTACGACCTCGACGAGCTCTTCCCGCAGATCAAGCAGGCCGCTCCCAGCAACCTGGTCGAGATCTTCCTCCACGACATGGTCGTCAAGGAGATCGACGGTCGTCAGGTCATGTTGCTGTCCTACTGGGACGCCGGCTACGTCAAGGTCGACGTCACCGACGTGCACAACCCCGCCTACCTGGGCGACACCGACTTCACCAACCCCGACCCCGAAGCAGCGGAGAGCGGGTTCACCGTTCCTCCCGAGGGCAACGGCCACCAGGCCGAGTTCACCTCCGACAACCAGTACGTCATCGGCGCGGACGAGGACTTCGCTCCCTACGCCCTCATCGCACGCAACGACACCGACGGCACGGACATCACGGCCAGCCAGGGCAGCGACACCACCCCGCTGGCTGAGGGCGACACCATCACCGGTGAGGCCAGGTTCGTGGGCCGCGCCTGCCCCGGTGACACCGCCGTCCCGACCGGTGACGGGACCCAGATCGCGGTCGTGGAACGAGGGGTGTGCGCCTTCACGGACAAGGTCACCAACGTCGTTGCCGCCGGCGGCTACGCGGCCGTGCTGATCTTCAACCGCACAGCATCCGACGCCTGCAACCAGACCCTCGGCATGAGTGTCGACGGCGACATCCCGACGTTCGGTGTCGCACCCAGGCAGCAGGGATACGCCATCTTCGGCGCGGAGGACCAGTACGACGACGCGGCATGCCTCGCCGGCGACGGCACGCAGCTCGCGCCCATCCCCGTCGGGGCCGTCGGCGACACCCTGACCTTCTCGTCCTACTTCGACGGCTGGGGCTACGTCCACCTGTTCGGCAACCAGAACGGCAAGATGACCGAGCTGGACACCTACGCGATCCCCGAAGCACACGATCCCGCCTACGCCAGCGGGTTCGGGGATCTCTCCGTGCACGAGGTGGCCACCTCCCGCCAGGTCGCCAACCGCCTCTACTTCTCCTACTACGCGGGCGGATTCCGGGTGGCGGAGATCGAGGGCGACGAGATCGTCGAGAAGGGTCACTACATCGACGCCAGCGGCAACAACTTCTGGGGCGTCCAGGTGTTCGAGCAGGACGGCACCGAGTACGTCGCCGCCAGCGACCGCGACCACGGACTCTGGATCTTCGAGTACACCGGCTGAGCTCACCCGCGACGTCCGGGCCCCGGTCCGGTCCGGACGTCGGGGCCCAGGTGCGATCGAGCGGCCGCAACCCCGATGAGCAGCCGTCTGTCGATCAGCCGTGATCGAGGTCGTGCTCGCCCGTACCGATGGGCGACGACGCCGACGCGCTTGCTCTACCTGGCGCTGCCGTCAGCGGCGGCGTCCTTTCGTGGGGACCACTGAGCGGAGTCCCCTTGACATCAGACACGCATGTCTGGCTTACTAATTCAGACACGCGTGTCCATGTTCGGCGAAAGGACAGCATCATGCACCTCCACGCTCCCAGCCATACGGATCTCCCCTCCGCCAGTGGCGCCCCTCCCCGTCGAGGGCTGCTCGGCGTCCTGCTGGTGGCGCAGCTGATGGTGATCCTCGACATCTCGGCGGTGAACGTCGCCCTTCCTGACATGGCGGCTGACCTCGGCATCGGCGGCGGCGATGTGAGCTGGGTGATCACCAGCTACTCGCTGATCTTCGGCAGCCTGCTCCTGCTGGGCGGACGTGCGTCAGACCTGCTCGGCCGCCGACGCCTCTTCCTGGCCGGTCTGGCCGTCTTCACGGTGGCCTCGTTCGCCTCCGCCCTGTCCCTCGACGCATCCATGCTCTTCGTCGCGCGCGCCGGCCAGGGACTCGGCGCTGCGATGCTCTCGCCCGCCGCCCTGTCCCTCATCAACACGGCGTTCCACGGCAGGGAGCGCGCAAAGGCCCTCGGGGCCTGGGGTGCGGTCGGCGGGGCCGGCGCTGCCATCGGCGTCCTCCTCGGCGGGGCATTGACGGAAGTAGCCGATTGGCGCGCCATCTTCTACATCAACCTGCCGGTCGGCGCCGCACTCGCAGCTGCCGCGATCAAGGTTGCACCAGCCGACACCGCGCGGCCCCAGTGGCGTGGCCTGGACCTGCGCGGCGCGGCACTCGTGACGGTCAGCCTGGCGGCCGTCCTGTATGCCGTTTCCCAGGCGGGCAGTGCCGGGTGGGCGTCGACCCAGACGCTGGGCCTCGGCCTGGCTGGAGCCGTCGGGCTGGCCGGGTTCGTGGGCATGGAGCTTCGAACCGCCCAGCCGTTGCTCCGCATCCAACGTCTCACCGACCGTGCCGTCGCCGGTGGATTCCAGCTGATGCTGGCCGCGTCGGCCGTGCTGTTCGGGATGTTCCTGCTCTCCTCGCTCTACCTGCAGAACGTCCTGGGCGCCGGTCCGTTGGAGACCGGGTTGGCGTTCCTTCCTGTCGCCGTCGCAGCGGGAGTGGGTGCGCACCTGGGCACCCAGGCGGTGAATCGCCACGGTGTACGTGTCCCGATGACCAGCGGGTTCGCCGGCGTGACGGTCGGGATGCTGCTGCTCGCCGGGGTGGACCGCACCAGCGGCTACTGGATCGACCTGCTGCCCGGCATGGTGCTGAGCGGCCTCGGCCTCGGGGTCGTCCTGGTGGGCGTGGCCTTCTCGGTCCTCACCGGTGTGCGCGACGAAGAGAGCGGAATGCTCTCGGGCCTCAACACCACCGGGCACGAGGTCGGCGGCTCCTTCGGTGTGGCCGTGCTCGTCTCGATCGCCACGGCGGCCACGGGAGCGGGGGCCGCTCCGATCGGCGCCGACGGGATCGCAGATGCCTTCCTGGCTGCCGGCATGATCGCCGGCGTGGGCGGTCTGGTCGCGCTTGTCGTCCTGCCGTCCGCGCGGACCTTCTTGCCACGGTTGCAGTTGGCGCCGGCACCGATGAGGATTCACTAGCAATGACGCCCCCTGACACCCGCCCTGATTCGGCTCCTCGCAGTCCTCGGCCCCGACGTGCCGACGCAGAGCGGAGCGTGGCGCGCATCCTGGACGCCGCGCTGGAGGCCCTCGCGATCGATTCCGAAGCCAGCATGGCTGAGATCGCACGTCGCGCTGGCGTTGTTCGCGCCACCGTCTACGTCCACTTCCCGACCCGTGAGTCGCTCATCGAGGCCGTCACCGAGCACACCGTGCTCGAGGTGACTCGTGCGGTCACGGCCGCGGGGCCCGACCGCGGCGATCCCGCGGACGCCCTGCGACGGGTGCTCGCGGCGGCATGGCGAGAGCTCGGCCGTTCCCATGCTCTCGTCCAGATCAACGCCCGCCAGTCGCCACCGGACCTTCACCGGCTCCACCGCCCCGTGTTCGAGATTCTGGAGCCGCTCATCGAACGTGGCCAGCGCAGCGGTGCGTTCCGATCAGATGTGCCAGCGGCATGGCACCTCTCCGTCGTGATGGCCATCGTCCACACCGCCAGCAACGAGCTGACCACCGGTCTGCTGCCGCCCCACACGCTCGAGTCGGCCCTGATGACGACGGTCCTGGGGGCGGTGGGCGGCGCGCACCGTCAGTAGCCCACGTGGTGGGCGTGGTTGGCTCATCCCGTGCGCCCTCCGCGAATCGTCGTCCTGACCGGAGCCGGCATCGCGGCCGTGAGCGGTGTGCCGACCGTCCGTGACGCCGACGCCCTGTGGGAAGGCCACGACCCGATGACGGTAGCCACCCCCGAGGCGAACAGCACTCCTTCAACCTCCTGGACGACGGGCTCGTTGGAGGCTGCTGTGCCTGTTGGCCGTTCGTCGCCGAGTCGGCTGCTCGACGAGCCGCACGCCAGGCCACGCACGTCGCATGAGGCTGGCCATCGTCGCCGTTGCGCACGCCAAGCGGAGGCCCCGCTGCTGGCAAGACCGGGTCGGCGTGTGACCGTGCGATGCGTGGTTGGCTGGTCCCCGTGGTGGTGAGTCGCGAGGTACTGACGTCGATGCGCGATCGTCCCGTCGGGCGGGTCTGGCTCGCGGTGGACGAGTCGCGCGGGATCACGAGCTTCGACGACGCGAGCCGGGCGGTGGGTCTGCGACCTCTCTCCGACAGCTGGGTCGTGGTGGACGCGGAGCGAGCTGCTCGGATCATCACCGGGCTCCTGCATCGCGATCTGGCCTACAACGCCGAGATCATGCCGCTGCTCCCGGCGCAAGCACTCGCGGCCGAGTTCGTGTCGGCGTTCGGCCCGCACGTGCAGTGCGCCACCAACACCGAGGGACTGCCGCACGAGTCACCCAAGGCCTGGGCTCCGGCCACCGATGCCACCTTCGACAGCGGAGTCGCCATCCTCGGGGACTCGGTTGCCGGCATCTACTGGGTCGCGGACGAGGACTGATCCCGTGCACACACCACGGATCGTCGTCCTGACCGGAGCCGGCATCTCGGCGGAGAGCGGCCTGCCGACCTTCCGCGACGCCGACGGCCTGTGGGAGGGCCACGACCCGATGACGGTCGCCACCCCCGAGGCGTACGACGACGACCCGGCCCTCGTGCACCGGTTCTACGACGAGCGACGCGCCGCCCTCGCCCGGGTCCGGCCCAACGCGGCGCACCGGGCGCTGGCACGGCTCGAGGACGCCCTCGGCGACCGGCTCCACCTCGTCACCCAGAACGTCGACGACCTGCACGAGCGCGGCGGCTCGCGCCGGGTGCACCACATGCACGGCCGCCTGCGTGCCGCGTGGTGCACCGCCTGTGACGAGCGCACGGAGTGGGACGGTCCGCTCGGCCACCGCCCGGCGTGCCCGTCCTGCGACGAGCCGGCGCTGCGCCCCGACGTGGTGTGGTTCGGCGAGGTCCCCCACGGCATGGACGCGATCGAGGAGGCGCTCTGGGAGTGCGACCTCTTCGTCGCGATCGGCACCTCGGGGCTGGTCCACCCCGCCGCGGCGTTCGTGCACTACGCGGTCGGCAACGGCAAGGAGACCCTCGAGCTCAACCTCGACGCGAGCGAGGCGAGCGGCGACGTCGGCCAGTCCCGTCGCGGCCCGGCCACCGAGCTCGTCCCGGCGTGGGTCGACGAGGTGCTCGGGCAGGCCTGAGGCCGGCTCACCAGCCGGATCACCAGGTGACGACGATCGCCTCCGGCGGCTCGGCGATCGGCAGGAGCACCCGGAACGTCGACCCGACGCCCAGCTCGGAGTCCACCGAGATCCGTCCACCGTGGCGCTCCACGATCCGCTGGGTGATGGTGAGCCCGAGGCCGGTGCCGGGGCGCTCGAGGGCGTCGCGGTTGGTGCTGCGGAAGAACTCGGTGAACAGCCGGGTGCGGTCGTCCTCGGAGATGCCGATGCCCTCGTCGGCACACTCCAGCACGACGTGGTCGTCCTGGCGCCACAGCGAGAGCCGCACGCAGCCGTCCTGGTCGGAGTAGCCGATCGCGTTGGTGAGCAGGTTGGTGACCACACTGGTCAGCGACGTCTCGTCCCCGAGCACGACCAGCGGCTCCGGCGGGGTCGCGCAGACGATCCCCACGCCGCGCTGCGCGGCGGCCAGCGTCGCCTGCTCGACCACCGAGGTGACCACCCAGCGCAGGTCCACCGGCACGGCGTCGAGCTCACGGGAGGGGTCGCCCACCTTGCTCAGCGTCATCAGGTCGTCGACCAGGGTGGCGAGCCGGTCGGCGCCGCGGGTGATCGCTTCGAGGGACACCAGTGCCGCGGGCGGCAGGCCCTCGACGTCGCCGAGCGACGCGAGCATCTCCGCGTGGCCCGCGACCACCCCGATCGGGTTCTTGAGCTCGTGGGCGAGGGTGGCGATGAGGCCGGCGCGGTAGTCGTCGACCCGACGCAGCTCCTCGGCCGCCTCCCGCTCGCGCTGGGAGGCACGGGCGTTGAGGATCGCCCGTCCCAGGTCCTGCCCGACGTCGAGGGCCGCCGAGCTCTCGTCGTCGGTCCATGCGGCGCTGCCCACCGCACGCGCGATGGCCAGCATGCCGAGCACCTCGTCGCCGGCACCGACGGGCACGATCACCACCTCGCCCCACCCGTGCGCGGCCAGCAGGGCGACCAGCTCGTCGCGGTGCTGCGCGTCGAGGTCGTCGTCGCCCCACACGCGGGTGCCGTCGACGAGCACGACGCGCTGGCGCGCCCAGCAGGCGCGCGCGGAGTCCTGGAGCGCCGGGTGCAACGGTGGAGCGCCGACCTCCACCGCGGCGGGCGGGTGCATGGTCAGCGCCTCGCCGAAGACGTCCACGGCGAGCACCTCGGCCCGGAAGGCGCGATGCAGCTCCTCGCCCGCGACCCGCAGCAGCTCGCCGAGACCGTGCCGGCTGGCGGCCGAGCGGACGACGACGCGGGCACCGGTCGCGAGCCGGATGCCGGCGGCGTACTCCTCGCGCTCGATCGTGGTGATGACGGCCTGGAGGCTGACGTCGAGGTCGGCGCTCATCGCGGTCAGCAGCTCGTACGTCGGTCGGAGACCGGAGTCGGGGACGTCGAAGTAGACGAACGCGCGCAACCGTCCCGCGCCGTCGAACAGCCGGGCGACCAGCATGTCCTGGGGGTGCCAGTCGTCGGACGAGCTCGGGGCGTCACCCTCGGGCACGACGACGTACGGCTCGATGCGGTCCCACGCCTCCTGGGTCATCGACTCCCAGGGGACGAAGGTGAAGACGCCGACCACGTCGCCGAGCTCGACCGCCGGATACATCGCGTCGAGCGGCGAGCTCTGTCCCTCCAGCTCGCGCACGTCCGGGTCGTCGCCGGCGATCGCGACGAACTCCATCATGTCGTCGCTGCGGCGCACCTCGATGGCACAGATCCTGAAGCCCGCGCGGCGTCGCAGGTCGTCCGCGATACGCCACAGCTGGGCACGGGACGCCGGCTCGCCCCAGCCCCCCTGGTGGGGGCGGTCGTGCTCGACGGTCTGCTCGCTGGTCGTCATGCCCCTCACCTCCGCCCTACACGATGACATGGCGGAGGCCCTCGCGGGGCGCGTTTCACGCAGAGAGCGAGCTGGGTCAGCTCGTTGCGAGCCTCATGTTGTCGATCTCCGGGTAGTGCTGACGGATGTTCACCTTGCGCTCGAGCTCGCCGATGATCGCCGGGGCGAAGTTGACCTCGTAGAGGCTCTGCGCGCTGCCGAGGCCACCGGGGCTGAAGACGTTGATCTCCATCAGCTTGTCGCCGACGATGTCGAGCCCGACGAGGAACATGCCGTCCGCGACGAGCTTGGGACGGACCACCTCGACCATCTCCAGCATCGCGTCGGTGACGGTGACCTTCTCGGCCTTCCCGCCCGCGGACATGTTGGAGCGGATGTCCTTGGTCTTGTTCGTACGCCGGAACGCGGCGTACTCGCCCTGGTGCATGAGCGGCTGGCCGTTCATGACAAACATCCGCACGTCGCCGTTGACCGCCTCGGGGAGGTACTCCTGCGCGACGACGTAGCCGTCGCGGGAGATCGCCTCGATGATCTGGGTGAGGTTGGGCGCCTCCTTGCGGTCGACCAGGAACACGCCGGCGCCGCCCGACCCCTGCAGCGGCTTGAGCACGGCCTTGCCGCCGAGGTCCGCGATGAACTCCTCGATCATCTTCTCGTCGCGCGAGATCAGGGTGCGCGGCCGGACGACCTCGGGGAAGTGCTGGAAGTAGGCCTTGGACAGCGCGTTGGCCAGGCTGGTCGGGTCGTTGACCACCAGCACGCCGGTCGAGGCGATCAGCTGGCCGAAGGCCACCCCGGCGTTGTTGCGCCACGGGTCGGTCTCGGCGTCGTCGGCCGGGTCGTTGCGCAGCATCACCACGTCGAACTCGTCGAGCCCGAGGAGCTGCTCGACCTCCGGCTTCTGGACGTCGGACATGTGCCGCTCCAGCGAGCGGTAGCTCTTGGCGTCGCCCGCGCGCGCCTTGGTGCTGAGCGAGCCGTCGGGCTCGTAGGCGAAGTCGCCGATGCCCATGTACCAGGCCTCGTGGCCCATCTCCTTGGCCGCCATGGCCAGCCGGTTGGTGGTGTACTGCGCCTGCTCGGTGTCGATGTCGTTGACGACGAAGCCGATCTTCATGTGCGTTCCTCCAGGAGTGTGCTGAGATCTTCGGTCCCGGCGGCCCTCTCGAGGTTGGCCGCGGCAGCCGGGTCGTGCAGGTAGCGGGGCAGCACCCGCGGGGGGTGGAGCACACCCCGGTCGCGCAGGTCGCCGATGAGGGGTAGGTCCCCCAGCGAGAACTTGCCCAGCCAGAGCAGGTCGAGCGCGCCGCCACCGCCGAGGTGCTCGAGCAGCTCGACGAGGCCGCGCAGGTAGATGGCGTCCTTGGTCATCCCTCCGGACCGGTAGACGCGCATCACGGTGGTGAAGGCACTGCCGCGCGGGAAGCCGTCCGACACCAGGGCGTCGTGGGCCTCGCCGAACGTCGCGCCGCCGATGAGGCGGTGCACGGTCACGACGCGACCGGCGAGCTGGCGCAGCCGGAAGGCGGTGAGCCCGCCGCACGCGATCTCCGCGAGCACGGCCAGCCCCTCCTGGGTCTCGTCGTAGCCGGCCAGCCCGACGCCCAGCACCTTGATCGGCTGGTGGGTGCCGTTGGCCTGGGTGACGAGGTGGGTGCCCACCTCGTGGTGCAGCAGGGCGGCCGCGCGGGCGTGCTGCACCCGCGACTCCGGCCCGATGAGCAGGGTGTCGCCGGAGACCATCACACCGTTGACGTCGGGGCGGATCTCGGCGTGCATCTCGAGGTCGGGGTCGACCTCGCGGTAGTGGGCGATCTCCGCCTCGGCCAGCGCCAGGAACTCCTCCGCGTCCAGGACGTCGCCCGGTGGCTCCGTCTCGGTGACGGTCTCGAGCAGCGCCTCGGCCTGCCGGCGCAGGGCGGGCGACACCCCGCCGTACAGCTCGATGCTCAGCTGGAGGAAGTCGTCGGACTCGCGCGCCTGGAGCATCTCGAGCTGGAGCTCCATCTCGCGGTGCTTGGCGCGCAGCAGGTGCCCCAGCGTGGGGTCCTCGACGGAGGCGACGTCGATGTCGTCCAGCATCGCCCGGACGACCTCCGGGTCGGTCTCGAGCTCGCGGTAGGTGAAGTCGGGCTCGGGGTCCTCGCCCTCGAGGAAGTCGTCCTTGACGTCGTCGGCGTCGACCGGCGTGATGTCGAGGAGGAAGCGGAAGGTCCGGGAGAGCTGGGCCAGGGAGTGGTCGATCGCGCGATCGGACGGGGCGATCTCCGGAGGCTCCGACGACCCGGCGTCCGGGCTCACCGGAGCCGGGCCAGGGCCTGCTCGAGCACCGGGACGGTGGCGCCGAGGGCCCGGACGGTCTCCGCGAGGCGGTCGTGGTCGACCTCGGCGGTCCACTCGTCCATGAAGGTCTTCTTGAACTCCAGCGCCAGGCAGCAGCCCACGCCGGGGTAGCGGTCGTGCACGAACCACGACACCGCGCGGCCCCGGAACTTCACGTTCTCCCGGACGTCGAGGGGCTCGCCGCCGACGTGCTGCTTGGAGAGCGTCTCCACGAAGTCGTCGAGGAGGCGACCGAAGCGGTCGCTGTCGAGGGTGCCGGTCCCGACGTTGACCACCGGGTTGTCCTCGGCGGGCTCCGGGTCGGCGTCGGCGCCGTCGCGACGGTGGTTGTAGGAGTGCACGTCGAGGAGCACGAAGGGACCGCGGGCGGCCACCGCGTCGAGGCGCTCGCCGAGGCGCGCGTAGAACTCGTCGTACACGGCGAGGCTGCCGGCGGTCAGGTCGTCGGAGAGCGTGCCGTCGGCCCACACGTCCAGGCCCCAGCAGTCGTCCGGCTCGCGGTAGACCGCCTCCTCACGGGGCCTGTTGAGGTCGACCTCGAAGCGCGAGCGTGCCGTCAGCGCACGGGAGTCGACGGCCGCGGCGATCACGTCGGTGTGCGGGTCCTCCTCGCGCAGCCGGACGTCCTCGTCGAGCACCATCGCTGCCGCGATGTCGGGCCGCAGGTCGTGTCCCGCGTGCACCGAGGTGGCCACGACCTGCGTGTCCCAGCCTCCGGTGAACGCGACGAGCCCTGACGTCTCTCTCCCAGTCGTCATGCGGGCCTGTCTACCCACCGCGTCCGTCCCGCGGCCAACCCAGCACACCCACAGGGGTGTGCGGAATCAGCGCGTACGACGCAGCAGCGCGCCGGCGTGCGCCGGCAGCTCCAGTCCGTCGGCGACCAGCGAGGCGCCGGCAGGCGTCGTGAAGAGCAGCTCGTGCTCGCCCGGCAGGTCGATGGTCGCGGGGGCGGCCCCGACGTTGACCACGACGGTCACCGCACCGCGGTGCATCACCAGGGTGCGCGCGTCCTCGTCGACGTCCACGTCGACCCGGCGCAGGTCCGGGTCGGTGAGCTCGGGCAGCTCACGACGCAGCGCGGCCAGCCGGCGGTAGACGTCGAGGAGCACCGCGTGGCGCCCCGTGCCGAGCTCGTCCCAGTCCAGCTTGGAGCGCTCGTACGTCGCAATGTCCTGCGGATCGGGCACGACCGCGGGGTCCCAGCCCATCCGCTCGAACTCCGCGAGCCGGCCCTCGGCGGTGGCCCGACCGAGCTCGGGCTCCGGGTGCGAGGTGAAGAACGCGAACGGCGTGGATGCCGCCCACTCCTCGCCCTGGAAGAGCATCGGGGTGAAGGGCGACGCCAGGGTCAGCAGCGCCGCGCAGGCGAGCTGGTCGTCGTCGAGCGCCTCGGTGACCCGGTCGCCGCGGGCGCGGTTGCCGATCTGGTCGTGGTTCTGGCTCGCCACCACGAGGCGCCAGCCCGGCACCCGCTCGACGTCCACGGCCACCCCGTGCACCCGGTTGCGGAACGAGCTGAACGTGCCGTCGTGGAAGAACCCGCGGGTCAGCACCTTGCCGAGCGCCGAGAGCGGCTCGAAGTCGGCGTAGTAGCCGTCGGTCTCGCCGGTGAGCGCCACGTGCACGGCGTGGTGGAAGTCATCGCTCCACTGCGCGTCCAGCCCGTAGCCACCGCCCTCACGGGGGGTGACGAGGTGCGGGTCGTTGAGGTCCGACTCGGCGATGAGGGTGAGCGGACGGCGCAGGTGGGCCGACAGCGCGGCCACCTCGACGGCCATCTCCTCGAGCAGGTGCGTCGGCGACTCGTCGGAGAACGCGTGCACGGCGTCGAGGCGGAGCCCGTCGACGTGCATGTCGGCGAACCACATCCGCACGCTGTCGAGGATGAGCCGCCGGACCTCGTGGCTGCCCTCCCCGTCGAGGTTGACCAGGTCACCCCAGGTGTTGGATCCCGCCTTGAGGTAGGGCCCGAAGACCGGCAGGTAGTTGCCCGAGGGGCCGAGGTGGTTGTGGACCACGTCCTGGATCACGCCGAGGCCGGCCGCGTGGCAGCCGTCGACGAAGCGCTGGTACGCCGCGGGGCCGCCGTACTGCTCGTGGACGGCCGACCACAGGACGCCGTCGTAGCCCCAGTTGTGGGTGCCGTTGAAGGCGTTGACGGGCATCAGCTCGACGAGGTCGACCCCGATCGACCGGAGGTGGTCGAGGCGGCCGAGGGCGGCGTCGAGGGTGCCCTCGGGGGTGAAGGTGCCGACGTGCATCTCGTAGATCACCGAGCCGGCGAGCTGGCGCCCGGTCCAGGTGTCGTCCGACCACACGTGAGCACCGGGGTCGAAGGTGCGGGACAGGCCGTGCACCCCGTCCGGCTGCCGGCGCGAGCGCGGGTCGGGCAGCGGGGTGGTGGCGTCGTCGACGAGGTAGCCGTAGTCGACCTCGCCCTCCGGCACGGGGCCGGTGGGGGTCCACCAGTCGTCGGCACGACGGGCCATCGGCACCCGCGCATCGCCGACCCGGAGCGCGAGGGACTCCGCCCTAGGGGCCCAGACGTCGAAGCGGCCGCGGACCTCGTCGAGCGGCGCAAGGCTGCGGGTGAGCAGCGCCACGGGCAGGTGGGCCAGCAGCTCCGCGAGCGGGACGTCGCCCGTGAAGACGCGACCGGAGACCGCGTCGGTCCACTCCCCGGCGGGCAGGGCGAGGGTGGTGTCCGCCCAGCCGCCGCGCCCGGCGAGGCCGAGCGGCAGGCGGGTGACCACGGTGATGGCCCCGCCGCGGTCGAAGGCCAGCGCGTGGTCGGCGGCCTCCCCCCTCGCTGTGAGCGGGGCGTAGGAGTCGAAGAGCTCGGACTGCTCGCGGCGGGCCCGCAGGCCGGCGCGGGTGACGAGCAGCTTGGCCGCGCCGGGGTCGTCGACGCTCCCGGTCAGCGCGGGGCGCTCGCCCTGCTCGACCGCGTGCAGCAGCGAGCGGCGTACGTCGAAGTCGACCGGGCGACGGTTGTCGGGGTCGACGAGGGACTGCTCCCACAGCTCGCTGCCCTGGTAGACGTCGGGCACGCCCGGCATCGTGATCGCGACCAGCTTGGCGGCCAGCGCGTTGCTCCAGCCGGCCGCGGCGACGGCGTCGAGCACCTCGTCGACCACGGCGCGCACCTCGGGCCGGTCGATTGCGGCGTCGACGGCCGCGTGCACGGCCGCCTCGTAGTCCTCGTCGGGCTCGGTCCACTGCGTGCGGTCGCCCGCTTCGCGCATGGCCTTCTCGGCGTACCCGTGGAGCCGCTCGCGCCAGTCACCGTCGAGGCCGGACGCGGGCCAGGCGCCGACGACGGCCTGCCAGAGCAGGTTGCCGAAGCCCGGGTCGGGCAGGGGCACCAGGTCGAGCAGCCGGTCGAGCGCCCGCTCCCAGGTGTCGGGGACCTCGGCCAGCGCGGTGATGCGGGCGCGGACGTCCTCGCCGCGCTTGGTGTCGTGGGTCGAGAGCGCCGTCATCGCGTGCGGCCACTCGCGCTGGCGGGTGGCCATCGCGTCGTGCCACTCGTCGGCGGTGACCGAGAAGACCGACGGGTCCGCCCCCACCTCGTTCAGCGAGGTGAGCCGTGACCAGCGGTAGAACGAGCAGTCCTCGACGCCCTTCGCCATCACCATCCCGGAGGTCTGCTGGAAGCGCAGGGCCGGGGGCTGGGCAGGGTCGGACAGCACCGGGAGCAGCACGTCGAGCGTGGCGGCCAGGTCGGGTCGGTGCTCGCGGGCCAGGGCGAAGGCCTCGTCGAGGTGCTCACGACCGCCGGGGAGGTAGGAGCGGTAGACGGGGAAGCAGGCCACCAGCTCGCCCACCGCGTCCTCGGTGTCGGGCGGCGCGTCGGCCCCCGAGCGGCTGAGTGCGACGCGCAGCTCGCGGCCGATGCGGAGCACCTCCGAGCGCAGGATGCCGTCGGCGACGGCGCGCTTGTTGTCATGGACCATCCGGGCCCAGTCGACGGGTCCGCCCCGGAGCCGCTCGTCGAGCGCACCGAGGGCCTCGGCCGCGGCCGGGTCGGTGAGCACCCGGTCGATGAGCGCCATCGCGTCGTAGCCCGTGGTGCCGGCGGTCGGCCACTCGCGCGGCAGCTCCTCGCCGGGCTCGAGGATCTTCTCGACGAGCACGTAGGCGTCGCCCGTCAGCTCGGCGAGGTCGCGGAGGTAGCCCTCGGGGTCGCGCAGGCCGTCGGGGTGGTCGACGCGCAGGCCGTCGACGAGCCCCTCGGTGAACCAGCGGCCGATCTCGTCGTGGGAGCGGTCGAACCACTCACGGTCCTCGACCCGGATCGCGGCCAGGGTGTTGACGGCGAAGAACCGGCGGTAGTTGAGGCCGGCGTCGGCCGTGCGCCAGGACACCAGCTCGTAGTGCTGACGGGCGTGCACGTCCTGGGCGGTGATCCCGAGCTCGTCCATGTCGTCGGCGCTGCCGGGGGCCAGCGGGAAGGCGTGGTCGTGGTAGCGCAGCTGGCCGGCCTCGACCACGAGGTGGTCGATCGTGCCGTGGTCGAGGAGGTCGTCGTCACCGACCACCGGGATGCGCAGGCGTCCGCCGCCCGCCGCCCAGTCGATGTCGAACGCGTCGGCGTACTCCGAGGCCTGGCCGTGGGTCAGCACCGACCACCACCACGCGTTGTCGTCGGCCTTGGCGACGCCCACATGGTTGGGGACGATGTCGACCAGCACGCCCATGCCCAGCCGGTGCGCCTCGGCCGACACCGCCGAGAGGCCCGACACCCCGCCGCGGGCCGCGTCGATGCGCCCGTGGTCGGACACGTCGTACCCGTGGTTGCTGTGCGACTCCGCCGCGAGGAGCGGCGAGAGGTAGACCCAGTCCACCCCGAGGTCGTGCAGGTACGGCAGCACCCGCGCAGCCTCGTGCAGGTCGAAGTCCTCGGTGATCTGGATCCGGTAGGTGCTGACGGGCGTGCGCATGGTCCCTCTCGGTGGGCTGTGCTCTGCTCCAGTCCTGGTTTCAGTCCTGGTCGTGGCGGTGGCGCTTGTCGGCGGCGGGGGTGGCGTCGGTGGTGCCGGCGTCGGCGAGCGAGGCCAGCGACGCGGCGACCGAGTGGTCGGGCTGCGTCTCGGGCTCGGCGTGCTCACGCAGCACCACGAGGCTGTGCGTCCCGAGGTGGAACGTCTCCCCCGCAGCCAGGGTCTGCGCCGTGTCGGCCGCACCCCCGGTGTCGATGACGACGTCCCACGCCGCGGCGTACTCGTCCTGGGGCAGCGTCACGTCGGCCGGGCCGTCGGCGTTGAAGTAGAGCAGGAAGTGGTCGTCGGTGATGGTGCCGCCGCGGGCGTCCTTGCCGGCGATCCCGTCGCCGTTGAGGTACATCCCGATCGCCTTGGCACCCTCCCAGCTGTCGTCCTCCATCGGGGTGCCGTCGAGCGACAGCCACACGATGTCGTTGAGGCGCTCGCCGTCGCCGGTGCGCACGGTGTTGCCGGTGAAGAAGCGCTTGCGGTGGAACGTCGGGTGGCTGGCGCGCAGCTTGGCGACCGCGGCGGTGAATTCGATGAGCGGCTTGTCGGCCCGGTCCCAGTGGACCCAGGCGATCTCGCTGTCCTGGGCGTAGGTGTTGTTGTTGCCGTCCTGGGTGCGGCTCATCTCGTCGCCGTGCAGCAGCATCGGCACGCCCTGGCTCAGCAGCAGGGTGGCGATGAAGTTGCGCTGCTCGCGGGCCCGGGCCTCGAGGATCTCGGGGTCGTCGGTGGGGCCCTCCACGCCGTGGTTCCAGGAGCGGTTGTGGCTCTCGCCGTCGTTGTTGTCCTCGCCGTTGGCCTCGTTGTGCTTCTCGTTGTAGGACACGAGGTCGCGCAGGGTGAAGCCGTCGTGGGCGGTGACGAAGTTGATGCTGGCGAAGGGCCGGCGACCGGAGTGCTCGTAGAGGTCGGAGGACCCGGAGAGCCGGGAGGCGAAGTCGCCCAGCGACGGCTCGCCGCGCCAGAAGTCGCGCACGGTGTCGCGGTAGTCGCCGTTCCACTCGGTCCACTGGGGCGGGAAGCCGCCGACCTGGTAGCCGCCGGGGCCGATGTCCCACGGCTCGGCGATGAGCTTGACCTGGCTGACGACGGGGTCCTGCTGCACCATCTCGAAGAAGGTGGAGAGCTTGTCGACGTCGTAGAACTCGCGGGCCAGGGTGGCGGCGAGGTCGAAGCGGAAGCCGTCGACGTGCATCTCGGTGACCCAGTAGCGCAGCGAGTCCATGATCAGCTGGACCGAGTGCGGGTGGCGCACGTTGAGGCTGTTGCCGGTGCCCGTGTAGTCCATGTAGTAGCGCTGGTCGTCCTCGACGAGGCGGTAGTAGGCCGGGTTGTCGATGCCCTTGAAGCTCAGCGTCGGCCCCATGTGGTTGCCCTCGGCGGTGTGGTTGTAGACCACGTCGAGGATGACCTCGATGCCCGCGGCGTGCATCGCCTTGACCATCGACTTGAACTCCTGCACCTGCTGGCCCTCGACGCTCGAGGCGTAGTCGGCGTGCGGCGCGAAGAAGCCCAGCGTGTTGTAGCCCCAGTAGTTGCGCAGGCCCTGGTCGAGCAGGGTGGAGTCCTGGATGAACTGGTGGACCGGCATCAGCTCGATGGCGGTGACGCCGAGCTTGGTGAGGTGACCGGTGATCGCCGGGTGCGCGAGGGCGGCGTACGTCCCGCGCTGCTCCTCGGGGATGTCCGGGTGCAGCTGGGTGAGCCCCTTGACGTGCGCCTCGTAGATGAAGGACTCGTTGTAGGGGATGTTGAGCTTGCGGTCGCCCTCCCAGTCGAAGAACGGGTTGATGACCACGCCGTGCGTCATGTGGGACGCGGAGTCGTCGTCGTTGCGGGAGTCCGGGTCACCGAAGGTGTAGCCGAACAGCGACTGGTCCCAGTCGATCTCGCCGCTGGTCGCCTTGGCGTAGGGGTCGAGGAGGAGCTTGTTCGGGTTGCAGCGCAGGCCGTTGGCCGGGTCCCAGGGGCCCTGGACGCGGTAGCCGTACCGCTGTCCCGGCTGCACCGTGGGGAGGTAGCAGTGCCACACGTAGGCGTCGACCTCGGTGACCTCGACGCGGGTCTCGGTGACCTTGCCGCGGGCGCCGACCTCGAAGAGGCACAGCTCGACGCGCTCGGCGACCTCGCTGAAGAGGGCGAAGTTGGTGCCGCTGCCGTCGAAGGTGGCACCGAGCGGGTAGGGCGTTCCTGGCCAGATCTGCACGGCACTCCTTGATAGTTGGATCGTTCAAAGCGTAACCGCTCGACTGGTCCCGATCTCCATCATGGCCCGCGGCAGCGTCCTGCGCATTCCGCTGCGCACCCCTGCGGGTGCATGGTCTGATGCTGCCGCCGGTCGATCAGGGGGTCTCCAGTGGCATCACGTACGACGCGCGCCGTCGCGCGCACCGCACTCGCCGTCGTCGCGACCGCAGCCGTCGCGGGCTGCAGCGTCTACGAGGACCTCACGACCAGCGACTTCGCCAAGCAGGGCGTGTCCGACGTCGTGTCGGCGAGCCTGGACACGATGACCGAGGTGGACTCGCTGCGGATGACCGGGCAGCTGTGGCTGAAGGGTCGGTCGCACTTCGTGGACCTCCACCTCAGCCGCTCCGGCGACTGCACCGGCTCGCTCACCTACGACGGCAGCCACGTCGACGTCCGGGGCGTCGACGGCAAGGCCTGGGTGAAGGGCGACGTCGGGTTCATCAACACCGCAGGCGGCGGTGCCGCCCTGCCGCAGGCGACCAAGGAGCGGCTCGCCCGGTCCTGGATCCCGCTGGGGACCCGGCAGGCCCGCGACCTCTGCGCCTTCGAGAAGCTCTTCGACAAGTACGGCGTCGTCCACGAGGACGACGAGGTGGCCGACCTCACCCGCGGTGAGGAGGTCTCCCTGGACGGCATGAAGGCGGTGGTGGTGACCGGGACTGACGGTGGGGTGGCCACCCAGCGGGCGTGGATCGCCACGGACGACCCCCACTACGTCCTCAAGATCACCCAGGAGGGGGGACGGGAGCCCGCGGCCCTGGCGTTCTCCGAGTTCGACCAGGAGTTCGAGGTCGAGCCACCGCCCGCCAAGGACGTCCTGCGCTCCTGACTCCCCTCCGTGCTCAGCGTCCGTTCTCGCTGAAGTGCTGGTAGTCCTTGGCGCTGCTCCAGTCGCCGCCCCACTCCCAGCCGATCCGGGCGAACGCGTCGATCACGGGGCCCGCCTCCACGACCATGCCCGGGCGCACCCGGTCCCTCCGCAGGTAGGCGCTGGCCAGCTCGGGCAGCACCACGTCGCCCTTGAGGTAGGGGTTCTGGAAGGTGTTGAGGTCGATGGCCAGGCCGTAGGCGTGCTGGGAGAAGTACGACGCCCCGGTCGTCGGCCGGCAGACGAACGCACCCGTGGCGTTGCCGTCGCCCGTCGGCGGCTCGTCGGGGTCGTAGGAGCGCACGATCACCACCTGCTCCTGCGGGAAGCGCTGCCGGAAGAGGGCGCCGAACACCTCGGCGATGCCGTCGGCCGCGCGGGAGTGCACGAGCAGCTCGCCGGTGTGGGCGCGGTGGTCGAAGCCCCAGAACTTCACCCGCACCCACGCGAGGTCGCCCGGCGCGACGGGGCAGCCCTCCTTCCACGTCGACCGCGCGACCACCCGCGCGGGTGCCGGGGAGACGACCTTCGCGCGGTAGCCCCGGCCCCGGAGCATCGGCACCGTGTCGGGCAGCGTCCACCGGCGGTGCCGCAGGGCGGGCGGGGTCGGCCGGACCTCGCCGACGCCGGAGTCGGTCCGGGGCAGCTCGCGGGTGCCCAGCCACGCCGGCGGGCGGGAGCCGAGGCCGGTGGCCGGGGCCTCGATGGTGCCGTCGGGAGGGGCCGCGGACACGGGGCCGGGCGCGAGCGTCGTACCGGCCAGGACCAGGGCAGCGAGCGCGACCTTCAGCACGCGGCCACGCTAGTCGAGCGTCGCTCGTCACGACGGCGACCACGCCAGGTGACTCGCGGGTAACATCTGCTCCATGACGCGCGACATCTACGACGAGGACCACGAGGCCTTCCGCGCCTCGGTCAAGGAGTTCCTGGACCGCGAGGTGGTCCCCCACCTCGACGAGTACGCCGAGGGCCATGGCCTGAGCCGCGAGTTCTGGCTCTCGGCCGGCAAGCAGGGCTTCCTCGGCCTGGAGATCCCCGAGCAGTACGGCGGCTCCGAGGCGGGCGACTACCGCTTCAACGCCGTGCTCACCGAGGAGCTCGCCAAGGTCAACATGACGCTGCCCTCGTGCCTGGGCATCCACGCCGACATCGTGGCGCCCTACCTCGTGCACCTCACCACCGACGAGCAGAAGGAGCGCTGGCTCCCGAGGTTCTGCTCCGGCGAGCTGCTCACCGCCATCGGCATGACCGAGCCCGGCGGCGGCTCGGACCTGGCCAACCTCCGTACCACCGCGGTCCAGGACGGCGACGACTGGATCATCAACGGCTCCAAGACCTTCATCACCAACGGCGGCAGCGCCGACCTGGTGGTGGTCGCGGCCCGCACCAGCCCGGAGAAGAAGGCCAAGGGCATCAGCCTCTTCGGCGTGGACACCTCGCTCGACGGCTTCTCCGTCGGACGGGTGCTCGACAAGGTCGGCCAGGACGAGTCCGACACCGCCGAGCTGGCCTTCGACAACGTCCGGGTCAGCAACGCCGACCTGATCGGCCCGCTCGACACCGGCTTCATCTCGATGATGCAGTTCCTGCCCCAGGAGCGCCTCGGCTCGGCGGTCACCAACCTCGCCCACGCCGCGCAGATCCTCGAGGAGACCATCCAGTACGCCAAGGACCGCAAGGCCTTCGGCCAGCCGATCGGCAGCTTCCAGCACAACGCCTTCCTGATGGCCGAGCTCGTCACCCAGGTCGAGGTCACCCAGGCCTACGTCGACCAGTGCGTCATGAAGCACACCCGCGGCGAGCTGACGGCCGTCGACGCGGCCAAGGCCAAGTGGTGGACCTCGCAGGTGCAGAACGACGTGCTCGACCACTGCGTCCAGCTGCACGGCGGCTACGGCTACATGAACGAGTACCGCGTCGCCCGCGCCTGGCGCGACGCCCGGGTCAGCAAGATCTGGGCCGGCTCCAACGAGATCATGAAGATGCTGATCGGGCGCGACCTGGGCTTCTGATGTCCAGGATGTTCGTGGCGGTCGTCCCGCCGGCGGTCGCGACCGAGGACCTGGACGAGTTCCTGTCCGTACGACGCGACGCCGCCCGGTCCGTCGAGGGCTTCCGGTGGTCGTCGGCCGAGCAGTGGCACCTCACGCTCGCCTTCATGGCGGACGTGCCGGACCGCTCGCTCGACGACCTGGTGGACCGCCTGGCGGCGACCGCGGCACGGCACCCGGCCTTCACCGCGCGGGTCGTGGGTGGGGGCGCGTTCCCCCATCCCGACCGCGCGAAGGTGCTCTGGGCGGGGCTCGAGGGCGACTTCGACGCGCTGTCCCGGGGAGCCCGCTCGGCCGCGAGCACCTCGGGTGCCGTCGTCGACGGCCAGCGGTTCCGACCGCACCTCACCCTCGCGCGGCTGGGGCGGCCGGCCAACGTGAGCCGCTGGGTCCGTCTCCTCGACGCGTACGCCGGACCCGCCTGGACCGCGGACGAGGTCGCCCTCGTGGCGTCGTACCTCGGGGAGGGCCCGCGCCGCCGCCCGCGTCACGAGGTGGTCGCGACGCTCCCGCTGGCGCGACCGGAGGGCTAGGCCGGGACGCTCAGCGAGGCGGCCACGTCACGCGCGAGCCGGAGCCAGGACTCGAGCTCGACGGCGTCGGGCTCCCAGTGGGCCGTCACCGTCACCGTGCCGTCCATCACCACGACCCAGGTGCGACTGGCCACGATGCGGTCCACCAGCGGGGCGACCCGCTCGCGGATGCTGTCGTAGTCGCCGGCGGCGACCAGCTGGCCGGGCGCGTCGCCGACGGACCGGTCCTTGAAGGTGCTCGGGAACAGCATCGGCGTGTAGACGACCGGCAGGTCGCGCAGCAGGACCTCGGCGTCGACCCCCGGCGCGTCCACCTGCAGGACGTGCTGCCGGATCGCCATCTTCATCGGGGACTGGCGACGCCCGGAGTAGGCCGTCCACGACGTCGCGGTGAAGCCGTCGCCCTCGACGACGAAGTCGCAGGCGCCGACGTCGACCGTCTCGGCCCGCAGGCGCGACGGGAACGTGCGCGACCCCACCTCGGCGCCCCAGCGGACCGTCCACCCCTGCTCGGCGGCGAGGCGGCGTACGGACTCCTGCCTGGCCTCCGCCTCCTCGAGCACGGCGCGGTCGCCGGCCCCGCCGCGGCGGTAGGTGCGCAGCCACAGGCGGGACCGGGCGGCCAGGACCCCCACGGCAGCCACGGCCAGCAGGGCTCCGAGCCAGTCGCCGACACTCATGCGCGCATGTCTAGCAGGCCCCTCACGAGCGCTGGCGGACGGTGTCGCCGGTGCCGTCGTGCCGGACCCGGCCCAGCCGAGCCTCGCCTTCGTTGCGCAGCGTCCTCGTACTGCGGACGATGGGGCCATGAGCACCGACGCGGCCGACCTCCAGATCGGCCCCCACGACGACGAGCCCCACGACGAGAGCCTGGCCGCACGGCTCAACTGGCTGCGGGCGGCGGTGCTCGGCGCCAACGACGGCATCGTCTCGACCGCGGGCCTGGTGGTCGGCGTCGCGGGTGCCACCACCGACCACCGCGCCATCCTGGTCGCGGGTGTCGCCGGGCTCGTGGCCGGAGCGATCAGCATGGCCGCCGGGGAGTACGTGTCGGTCAGCACGCAGCGCGACTCCGAGCAGGCGTTGCTGGCCAAGGAGCGACGCGAGCTCGCCGAGGAGCCCGAGGAGGAGCTCGCCGAGCTGGCGGACCTCTACGTGCAGAAGGGCCTGTCCCAGGACCTCGCCATGCAGGTGGCCGAGCAGCTGACCGAGCACGACGCCCTGGGCGCGCACGCGGAGGCCGAGCTGGGCATCGACCCCGACGAGCTCACCAACCCCTGGCACGCGGCCTGGGCCTCGATGCTCGCCTTCACCGTCGGCGCCCTGCTCCCCCTGCTCACCATCGGCCTGAGTCCCGCCGACGTCCGCCTGTGGGTGACCGGCTTCTCCGTGGTGGTGGCCCTCGCCCTGACGGGCTGGGCCAGCGCCCGGCTGGGGCAGAGCCCCGCCGGACGCGCCGTGGTCCGCAACGTCGGCGGTGGTGTCATCGCGATGGTCGTGACCTATGGCATCGGCGCCCTGGTGGGCGGTCTCTGACGTACGACGCCCGTGCCCTCAGGACCGGCGAGGCCCTGCCGACCGACTGACGCAGGGGCGAGGCGCAGCTCGCTCAGCGCGACAGGGCTGCTGCGACCTCACGGGCGAGCCGGAGGCGGAACTCCAACCCGGATGCGTCCGGCTCGAGGGCGGCCATCACCGTCACGTCGCCCGGAGCCGTGAGGATCCAGGACCCGCTGGCCCGCACCTGCTCCACCAGCGGCCCGAGGAGGTCCTCCACCTCGCGATAGTCCCCCCCGGCGAAGAGTCCGCCGATGGGCTCCTCGACGGCGACCCGGCCCTGGAAGCGGGTGGGGAGGAGCAGCTCCTCCTGACCCCTGGCCGAGCGGCGTACGAAGAGGCTGTGCCTCACCTCGGGGGCTCGCAGCCGCAGCAGCCAGAGGCGGCTCTGCGCCCCTGCGAGGGCACCCACCATCTTCTCCTTGGCCGCCCACGAGGAGGCCTCGAAGTCGGGGCCGCTGAGGACGAGCAGGCAGGCGCGTCCGTCCTCGCGGACCGAGCGCAGGTCCTCCGGCCACGACCGGTCGGGGTGCTCGTCGACCTGCCACCCGGACCGCCGGGCGAGGTCGATCGCGGACTGCTGGGTGCTGTCCCAGCTGCTCTCGCGCTCGCGGTCACGGCCGTAGAGCTGCTTGCCCTGCACCAGGACGCGGAAGAGCAGGTAGCCGAGCCCGACCGCCGCGGCCGCCACCACCAGCAGGTCGAGCAGGAAGGACCCGGTCACGGGCGCGACTCGTCGTCGTCATCGAGGTTGGCCGGATCGATGTGGGCGAGCAGGTCGGCGTCGCTCTGGGAGGCCATGTGGTCCCTCAGCTGAGGGTCGTCGGGGAGCGTCTCCTCGGCGATGGCCTTCACCTGGCGGTTCCACTCGGCGACGGCCCGGTCGTGCGCCTGCTTGAGCGCGAACCCCAGCGCCGCGTGCGAGCTGGGCGCGCCCGCCGAGAACTCGATGTCGACGACGACGGCGCTGCCGTCGACCGTGACCTCGACCAGCCCCTGGGCGGAACGGCCCACGGCGCGGATCGCGAGCACCCGGTCGGCCGCCAGGTCGGCGTTCTCGGCGCGACGCCGGTAGTCCTCGGCGACCTGGTCGAGGTTGTCGGCGGTGACCTGGGTCGGTGGTGTGTAGCTCATCCGTTGGCCACATCCAGTCCGGCGGTGTAGGCCGCGAGACCCACGGCGAGCTTGCTGGTCAGGACGTCCTTGAGCGTCGTCACCAGCAGGTCGGAGTGCCGGATCGCCTGGACGAGCAGGTCGGCGACCTGGCGCGAGTCACTCACGGTGATCCAGATGCGGTGCGTCGCCTTCGGCACCACCCAGCTGGCGCCGAGGCCGAAGGTCGCGGCGACCTGCGCCGCCCAGCTGATGAGCTGGCCGACCAGCTCGGAGATGAGGCTCTTGGTGAAGCCCCGCACGGCCTGGACCACGTCGCTGGCCACCATCAGGCCCTGGCTGATGGCCCGGCACATGCCGCCCATCTTGTAGGTGATGTCGACCAGGAGGGTCACCGCGCCGGCGTAGGCATCCGCAGCCAGTCCGGACCAGGTCGCCATGGCGCGGTTCATCGTCGCCTGCAGGTCAGTGGCCGCCGCGTCGAGCGCGGAGCCGATCTCGTTCCAGGAGGAGCCGATCCCCTCGACGAGTGCCGGGTTGCCGGCCAGGCCGTCGAGCATCTGCGGCAGGGGCGGCATGTAGTCGAGCAGGAAACCGGCGACGCTCGAGCCGAGCGCGGCGATCGGGTCGATGATCATCGCGACCAGCTCGGCACAGCCACCCGCGACGTTCAAGGCGCCGAGCGCCCAGTCACCGTTGGCGAAGGCCTCGCCGGCCTTCCACGCCTCGTCGGCCCCGGGCGAGGCCTGCACGAGTCCCGAGTAGTCGTTGTCGGCGATCTGGGAGTACGGCGAACCGGCCAGGTCGCTGACATCCACGTCCACGAGGTCACCCATGGTCACAACCTCCCCAGGATCGCGGTGGAGCGCTGCGCGCAGGCTGCGTCCGCGACATCGAAGTCCGTCGCGATGGCCGCGACGACGCCCGCGTTGCCGAGGATCGCCGCCTCGAGCGGCGCCATCGCCCCCAGGGCGGCAGCCGACATGGCCACGCACGGGGGGGTGAAGAATGAGCAGAGGATGCCGAAGGCCGCCGGCGACATCGCCGTCACCGCTGCGCCCGCGCCCATGGCCTGGGCCACCTGACCGGCGACCCCCATGAGTTCGCTCGAGTTGGAGCGCAGCTCTGCCGGCTGCACCTGGAATCCCTCACTCATGCGCCGCTTTCCTTTCCGAGCAGGAGGTTCATGATGGCGTCCGCGACGGGACGGGTGTCGAGGTCTGCGAGATCGCCCGTGCGGAGCGGGCTGAGCCCGAGCCGACCCTTGGCGTCCTCGAGGGCCGCCAGCGTCTCGCCCCTCAGCTCCTCCGGGGTCAGTCCGACGATCTCGGGTCCGAAGCTCGCCCCCGCGATGAGCCCCTTGCCGTCGACGCGCACCTGCACGGCACCGTCGAGGCCCTCGCCGGTCGCTCCCGCCGCTGCGGCGGCGACCGCCGCCATCGAGGCGGCCTGGTCGGCCATCGCCTTCTCCATGGTGGCCAGCACCAGCTCACGGATCTCCAGGACCGTGTCACGGTTGGGGCCGGCAGACTGCATGGGGTTGGGGGGCAGCGACAACGGCCCGGTGGCCAGTCGCGGCGGAGGTGAGGACGTCTCGGACATGGCGTGATGCTTTCCTTCGACGGGAGCCCTAAACCTGCTCCGTGATCCGGGATCGGCCAGCACCCTCGGCAGTCACGTCACCCGAGGGCGCGCACGATGTCGTCGACCCGCTCCTTGGCGTCTCCGAAGAGCATCCGTGAGTTGTCCTTGAAGAAGAGCGGGTTCTGCACGCCGGCGTAGCCGGTGGCCATGGAGCGCTTGAAGACCACGACGTCCTTGGCGTGCCAGACCTCGAGGACGGGCATGCCCGCGATGGGCGAGCCCGGCTCCTCGAGGGCCGCGGGGTTGACGGTGTCGTTGGCGCCGATCACCAGCACCACGTCGGTCTCGTGGAAGTCGCCGTTGATCTCGTCCATCTCGAGCACGATGTCGTAGGGCACGCGGGCCTCGGCGAGCAGGACGTTCATGTGGCCGGGGAGCCGTCCGGCGACGGGGTGGATGCCGAAGCGGACGTCGACGCCCTTCTCGCGCAGCTTCTTGGTCATCTCCGCGACGGGGTACTGCGCCTGGGCGACCGCCATCCCGTAGCCCGGGGTGATCACGACCGAGCGCGCCGAGGCGAGCAGGTCCGCGGTGTCCGCGGCGGTGATCTCGCGGTGGTCGCCGTAGTCGCGCTCCTCGCCGGTGACCCCACCGTCCGAGCCGAAGCCGCCCGCGATGACGCTCACGAACGAGCGGTTCATCGCCTTGCACATGATGTAGCTGAGGATCGCACCCGAGGAGCCCACCAGCGACCCGGTGATGATCAGCAGGTCGTTGCTCAGCATGAAGCCGGCGGCGGCGGCGGCCCAGCCGGAGTAGGAGTTGAGCATCGAGACGACCACCGGCATGTCGCCACCGCCGATGGCGGCGACGAGGTGGAAGCCGAGCAGCAGCGCCAGCACCGTCATGAGCAGGAGCGGGACCAGGCCGAGCTCGCCGTCGTCGGCGACGAACCACACCGCGAGCGCGGTTGAGCCGACGAGGATGGCGAGGTTGAGCAGGTGGCGTCCCGGCAGCATCAGCGGGCTAGAGGTCATCCGGCCGCTCAGCTTGGCCCACGCGACGATGGAGCCGGTGAACGTCACGGCACCGATGAAGACGCCGACGAAGACCTCGACGTCGTGCACCGCATCGGAGCCGCCGAGGTCGCGGAGCTCGAGCCAGGAGTTGTAGCCCACCAGCACGGCGGCGAGGCCCACGAAGCTGTGCAGCATGGCCACCAGCTCGGGCATGCCGGTCATCTCCACCGTGCGGGCCCGCCAGGCGCCGATCGAGCCACCCACGGCCATCGCGACGAGGATCAGGGCCATCGTCACGCCGAGCGGACGCTGGTCGCCGAACTGGCTGTTGCGGGCGGCGAGGACGAGCGTCGCGACGAGCGCCAGGCCCATGCCGGCCATGCCGAAGAGGTTGCCGCGCTTGGCGGTCTCGTGCTTCGACAACCCGGCCAGCGCCCCGATGAAGAGGATGCCCGCGATGATGTAGGCCGCCTGGATCAGTCCGGGCAGCTGCTCGGAGGTCAGGAAGTCGCTCACGTCAGTCCTTCCTGAACATCTCGAGCATGCGCAGCGTCACCAGGAAGCCACCGAAGATGTTGATGCTGGCCACGAGCACCGCGATCAGCGCCAGCACGGTCACCACGGTGTTGTCGCTGCCGACCTGCAGGATGCCGCCGACCAGGATGATCCCGGAGATCGCGTTGGTCTCGCTCATCAGCGGCGTGTGCAGCGCATGGGCCACGTTGGAGATGACGTAGTAGCCGACGAAGACCGCGAGCGCGAAGACCGTGAAGTGCCCGAGGAAGTCGGGCGGTGAGTACGCCGCGACGAGGGCGAAGAGCACCGCCGCGAGGCCCGCGGCGTACCACTTCCGGCGAGGGTCCGGCGGACGCTTCTCGACGGTCTTCTGCGGCTCGGCCGGAGCGGCCACAGCGGCCGCGGCCGGCGCGGCACTCACCTGGACCGGGGGCGGCGGCCACATCGACTCGCCGTCGCGGGCCACGGTGATGCCGCGTACGACGACGTCCTCGAGGTCGAGGACCAGCTCGCCGTCCTTGCCGGGGGTCATCAGCTTGAGGAGATTGACCACGTTGGTGCCGTAGAGCTGGCTGGTCTGCGCGGCCAGCCGGCCGGCGAGGTCGGTGTAGCCGAGGATCGTGACGAGGTTGTCGGTGACGACCTTCTCGTCGGTGCGGGTCAGCTCCACGTTGCCACCGTTGGCCGCGGCCATGTCGACGATCACCGAGCCGGTGCGCATCGCGGCGACCGTCTCGGCAGTGATGAGCCGCGGCGCGGGCCGGCCCGGAATGAGGGCGGTGGTGATGACGATGTCGGCGTTGCGGGCCTCCTCGTCGTACATCGCATCGGTCGCCGCCTCCTGGTCGGCGGTCATCTCCTTCGCATAGCCGTCGGACGAGACCTCCTGCTCCATGTCGACCGTGACGAACTCCGCACCCATGGACTCGACCTGCTCGGCGACCTCGGGACGTACGTCGAAGGCCCGCACGATCGCACCCATCGACCCGGCGGCACCGATGGCGGCCAGACCGGCGACGCCGGCGCCGACCACGAACACGCGGGCCGGGGGGACCTTGCCGGCCGCGGTGACCTGCCCGGTGAACTGGCGCCCGAAGGCGTGCGCGGCCTCGACGACGGCGCGGTAGCCGGCGACGTTGGCCATCGAGGAGAGGACGTCCATCGCCTGCGCGCGGGAGATGCGGGGCACCGCGTCCATGGCCAGGCCGGTGACCCGCTGCGCCTGGAGCTGCTCGACGAGCTTGGGGCTGCGGGCCGGTGCCATCAGCGAGATCACGGTCGCGCCGGCGCGGAGGCGCCAGATCTCGTCGGGGGTCGGGGCGTTGACCTTGACGACGACGTCGCTGGTCCACACCTCCTCGGCATCCGTCACCCGGATCCCGGCGGCCTCGAACGCCTCGTCGGGCTGGGCCGCCGCGGTGCCTGCGCCGCGCTCGACCACCACCTCGTAGCCGAGGGCCTGGAGCTGGCCGGCGGTCGTGGGCGTGGCCGCGACGAGCGTCTCGCCCTCGCGGGACTCACGGGGTATGCCGATGCGCACGTGGGGCCTCCTGTCGGGGTCGGACCGCGCTCAAGGTACACGCGGAGCACCCCCCGGCACGGGAGTCTCATGTGGTCCGGGTCACACCGCCGGAGGTGCGATCGAGTCGCGGGCCCGCACCGGCATGGGCACGAGGCGCTCTGCAGGAGGCGCCTCCGTGCCGAGCAGCGCCTCCACGGCGAGGCGTCCCATCTCGAACTGCGGCAGCCCGATGCTCGACAGGGAGGGCCGCAGCCAGCTGGCGAGCTCGGAGTCGTCGAAGGACACCACCGACACGTCGCGGGGCACCTCGAGCCCGACCTCGGCCAGCGCCTGGTAGACCCCGAAGGCGATCCGGTCGTTGAGGCACACGACGGCACGAGGGCGCCCGCCCCCGGCCAGCGCCTGCGCCATCACGTCGTACGCCGCCTCGGGCCACCACTTGCACGACAGCTGCTCGTCGAGGACGGCACCGGCGCCGGCGAGCTCGGCGACGATCCCCTCGAAGCGGCCCGTGCCGGGCAGGGAGCTGGCCGGCGTCTCGCCGACGAGCCAGATCCCGCGGCGGTGTCCGGCCCGGACGACGAGACCGGCCGCGGCGCGACCTCCCGCCACCTCGTCCGGGACGATCGCGGGGTACGGCGCGTCGCTGCGGCAGTTGAGGAGCACGACGGGGAGGCCGCCGGTCCCGCGCGGCGCGGACACCCGGTCGTGCGAGCTGGTGGCGACGACCAGGCCGGAGACCTGGCGACCGACGAGGTCCTCGACGAGCGCGGCCTGGAGGCTCGGGTCGCCCTCGGACTCGCAGACGAGGAGGCGATGGCCGTGCTTGAGCGCCGCGGTCATGCTCCCGCGGATCAGCTCGCCGCCGTAGTGCCCCGTGGCGATCGTGTCGGCGACCAGGCCGATGGTGCGGCTGTCCTGGGTGCGTAGGCTGCGCGCCGCCAGGTTGGGCCGGTAGTCCAGCTCGCGGGCGGTCCGCAGGACGCGCTGCCGGGTCTCCTCGGAGATCCGCATGTCGCGTCCGCTGAGGACGAACGACGCCGTCGTGGGCGACACACCGGCCCGCTCGGCGACGTCGCGCAACCGCACCCGCGATCGCCTGGCTCCCCGCATCTCGTCCCGCACCTCTCGTCATGTTTCGATCTGGTCACGTGCCACCCCAGGGGTGTTGACGTGGCGTAGGTCACAGGGTTTACTCCTGCCAAATCGTTTTAGCAAGGGTCCCGACGAGTCTGCTGGGGCCATTCAACCCCATCCGCGATTCCGCGAAGGAGCTCCACCCATGCGCACAAGAACTCGTACGATCAGGGCCGCGGCGGGCCTGCTGGCCGCCGGTCTGGTCCTCGGTGCCTGCGGGGGCGACTCCGACAGCGACACCGAGTCCAGCGGTGGCGACGCCCCCGAGGCGAGCGGCGGCGAGCTGCTGATCTGGGTCGGGGACGGCCCCGGCGGCGACGCCACCACCGCGCTCGCCGACGCGTTCGGCGAGGAGAACGGCGTCGACGTGACCGTCGAGGTCCTGCCCGGCTCCGAGCTGCAGGCCAACTTCGTGACGGCCGCACAGGCCGGGGACGCCCCGGACGTCGTGATGGGCGCCCACGACTGGATCGGCAACCTGGTCCAGAACGGCACCATCGACCCGATCCAGATCCCCGAGACGGTGTCCTCGACGCTCCAGCCGCTCGCCCTCGAGGCGGTCACCTTCGACGGGCAGACCTACGGCATGCCCTTCACGATGAACAACATCGTGCTGATCCGCAACACCGACCTCGCCCCCGACGCCCCGGCGACGGTGGAGGAGATGGTCGCGGCCGGCAAGAAGGCCGTCCAGGAGGGCGCCCAGGCGCCCCTGGCCTGGCCCGTGAGCAACACCGGCAACCCCTACTTCATCAACCCGCTCTACACCTCGGGCGGCGGCTACATGTTCGGCCAGACCGACGACGGCTCCTTCGACCCGAGCGACCTCGGCGTCGGCACACCGGGCTCGGTCGAGGCGTACGAGAAGATCGGCGAGCTCGGCGAGAAGGGCCAGGGTGTGCTGAAGCGCTCGGTCAACACCGACAACGCGATCGGCCTGTTCACCGAGGGCAAGACCCCCTTCCTCATCGAGGGCCCGTGGCAGCTGACCACGATCGACGCCAGCGACATCAACTACGAGGTGTCCGAGGTGCCCGGCTTCGAGGGCATGGACCCGGCCTCGCCGTTCATCACCGTCGACGCGGCGTACGTCGCCAGCGGGAGCGCCAACAAGACGCTCGCCCAGGAGTTCGTGACCAACTACTGGTCGCGGGCCGACGTCGGCGCCCAGCTCTTCGAGGCGACCAAGAACGTGCCGGCCAACACCGACACGCTGAGCCAGATCGAGGGCGACAACCCGGCCGTGGCCGCGGTGGCCGCGGCGGGTGCCGCCAACGGGCAGATCATGCCGAGCATCCCGGAGATGGCGGCGGTCTGGGACCCGCTGGGCAAGGCCGAGGCTGCCGTGATCGGCGGCGCCGACCCCGAGTCGACGATCCAGTCCGCGGCCAAGGCCATCGAAGCGGCCATCAACGAGTAGCAGTCCGTTCGTCCCTCGGGGCGGGCCAGTGAGCCCGCCCCGAGTGACGGTCGACCGCCCACGACATCGGCGAGGAGAGTCACGTGGCAGGCAGCACCACAACGCCCCCGGGCCGCAAGGCGCCCCGGTTCGGGCTGGGCGCCGACGGCACCAGCAGCCCGCTGATGCTGATGATCAAGATCATCGGCCTCGCCTTCATCACCGCGGTCGCGCTCTGGGCGGCCCTCCCGCTGTTCCGGGCCGACAACTGGCTGGGGCTGGCCGTCGTGGCCGCCGTCACCGGCCTGGCGTTCTACGTCTACCTGTCCCCCCGCACCGTGCCCATGAAGTACCTGCTGCCGGGCACGCTCTTCCTCATCGCCTTCCAGGTCGTCCCGGTCCTCTACACGGTCTCGACCGCGTTCACGAACTTCGGCGACGGCCACCGCGGCACCAAGGAACAGGCGATCACCGCCATCGAGGGAGCCTCGGTCAAGCAGGTCCCCGACTCCACGATCTACACCCTGACCCTGGCCACGGACGGCGACGCGGCGACGGGCGACATCGTCTTCCTGCTGTCCGACCCCGCCGCGCAGGAGAGCTTCGTCGGCACGGCCGACGGGCTCGAGCCGCTCGAGGAGGGGACCTTCGAGTCCCCCACCCCCGGTGGCAAGATCACCGCCGCCGACGACTACACCGTCCTCACCGTCCCCGAGGTCAACGCCCGCCAGGACGACATCACCGCCTTCAGCGTCCCCACCGACGACGGCGCCATCAAGAGCCAGGGCCTGTCGGCAGCCTTCGAGGGGGCTCCCCAGCAGTCCTACGACGAGGAGTGCGACTGCATCACCGACGCCACCACCGGCAACGTGTGGGAGGCGGACGCCGAGGAGGGTTCCTTCGTCAGCCAGGACGGCTCGCAGCGCAACCTCGCCCAGGGCTGGAAGGTCAACGTCGGCTTCGACAACTTCGTGCGTGTCTTCACCAACGACACGATCCGCGAGTCCTTCCTGCGGATCCTGGTGTGGAACTTCGCCTTCGCGATCGGCACCGTGGTCATCACCTTCGCGCTGGGCCTGCTGGTGGCGCTCGCGCTCAACAACCCGCTGATGCGGGGCCGCACCCTCTACCGATCGCTGATCATCCTCCCGTACGCCATGCCCAGCATCGCGATGTACCTCGTCTGGCGGGAGATGTTCAACAAGGACTTCGGTCTGATCAACCGGATCCTCGGCACCGACATCAACTGGTTCGGCAGCACGGCCAGCTCGATGTTCGCGATCCTGCTCATCCAGCTGTGGCTCGGCTACAACTACATGTTCCTGGTCATCACCGGCGCCCTCCAGTCGATCTCCTCCGACCTCGTCGAGGCGGCCGGGGTCGACGGCGCCAAGCCGTTCTACGCCTTCCGGACCATCACCTTCCCGCTGCTGCTCGTGGCGCTGGCCCCGCTGCTGATCACGTCGTTCGCCTTCAACTTCAACAACTTCACGGCGATCTTCCTGACCAGTGCGGGCGCACCCTTCCCGCCCGACAACCCGAGTGCCGGCAGCACCGACATCCTGATCACCTACACGTACCGGCTGGCGTTCGGCGGATCAGGCGCCGACTACGGGTTCGCCGCCGCCATCTCGGTGCTCATCTTCCTCATCGTCGCGACCGTCTCGATCGTGAGCTTCCGCCGCACCCAGGCCCTGGAGGAGATCAACTGATGGCAACCACGACATCGAACGCCACCCCGGCCGCGGCGGAGGACGGGTCGCCGCCGCCCGAGGTGGTCCGGCACGGCTCCGCCAAGGGCGGCTGGTTCCGGCGCACCGGGCTGAGCCACCTGGTCGGCATCCTGGCGCTGGCCTTCTCGATCTTCCCGATCCTGTTCGTGGTGTCGGCCTCGCTGAACCCCACCGGCACCCTGAGCTCGGCCACGCTGATCCCCCGGGAGGTCAGCCTGGTCAACTACCAGGAGCTGTTCGACGGATCGTTCCCCCGCTGGTTCGTCAACAGCCTGGTGATCGCCTCGCTCGCCGCCGCCATCTCGATGCTCATCTCGGCCTGCGCGGCGTACGCGTTCTCACGCTTCCGCTTCAAGGGGCGTCGGACCGGCCTCATGAGCCTGCTGCTCGTGCAGATGTTCCCGCAGTTCCTCGCGATCGTCGCGATCTACCTGATCTTCGCCGAGATCACCGAGCTGTGGCCGGTGATCGGCTTCAACACCTCCGCCGGGCTCATCCTGCTCTACCTCGGTGGCGCCCTCGGGGTGAACACCTGGCTCATGAAGGGCTTCTTCGACACCATCCCGAAGGACCTCGACGAGTCGGCCAAGATGGACGGAGCGACGCACTTCCAGGTCTTCTTCGGCATCATCCTCCCGCTCGTGGCGCCGATCCTGGCGATCACCGGCCTCCTCGGCTTCATCGGGGCGATCAACGAGTTCCTGATCGCCAGCATCTTCCTGCGGCAGGACGAGTCCAAGACCGCAGCCGTCGGCCTCTACGGGATGATCGCCGACCCGCTGACCAAGAACGCCCAGTTCGGTGAGTTCGCGGCGGGCGCAGTGATCCTGGCCATTCCGACGGTCGGGTTGTTCATGTACCTCCAGCGCTACATCGTCGGCGGACTGACCGCCGGCGCCGTGAAGGGATGAGTGGATCGTGGCCGAAGTAGTCCTCGACAAGGTCAACAAGCAGTACGAGAACGGCTTCCACGCCGTGCACGACCTGTCCATCGACATCGCCGACGGCGAGTTCATCGTGCTCGTCGGCCCGTCCGGCTGCGGCAAGTCCACCGCCCTGCGCATGATCGCGGGACTGGAGGACATCAGCACCGGCACGCTCACCATCGGCGACCGGGTGGTCAACACCCTTCCCTCGCGCGACCGGGACATCGCCATGGTCTTCCAGTCCTACGCGCTCTACCCGCACATGAGCGTGGCGGACAACATCGCCTACGGCCTCAAGCTGCGGCGCATGGACAAGAGCGAGATCGAGAAGCGGGTCAAGCGGGCCGCCGACATGCTCGAGCTCGGGCCGCTGCTCGACCGCAAGCCCAAGCAGCTCTCCGGTGGCCAGCGCCAGCGGGTGGCCATGGGTCGCGCGATCGTGCGCGAGCCGCAGGTGTTCCTCATGGACGAGCCGCTCTCCAACCTCGACGCCAAGCTGCGCGTGCAGATGCGCGCCGAGATCGCCCAGGTGCAGCGGGACCTCGACGTCACCACGATCTACGTCACCCACGACCAGACCGAGGCCATGACCATGGGCGACCGGGTCGCGCTCATGAAGGCGGGCGTGCTCCAGCAGCTCGGCGCCCCGCAGCACCTCTACGACCACCCCGACAACATCTTCGTCGCCGGCTTCATCGGCTCGCCGCCGATGAACATGGCCATCGGGAGGGTGGATCGCACCGACGCCGGCGTCACGGTGAGCTTCGGCGGGGCGACCATCCAGGTGCCCGACTCGGTCACCGCTGCCCGCCCGGCGCTCGCGTCGTACGCCGGTCGCGACGTCGCGGTGGGCATCCGCAGCGAGGACATGGAGGACGCCTCCCTGGCCCGCGACGCCGACAGCAAGGCGCGGCTGACCACGTCGGTGGCCCTCACGGAGGCCCTCGGCTCGGAGATCGTGGTGCACTTCCCCGTCGACGCGCCGCGCGTGGTCACCGAGGACACCAAGGCGCTCGAGCAGGACGCGGGCGTCGACGACGTGCCGGTGGCGCACGACGGCAACATCTGGGTGGCGTCGTTCAGCCCGCGCTCGCGCGTGCGTCCGCGCGACCAGGTGGAGATCGCCATCGACCAGGAGCGGCTGCACTTCTTCGACCCGGAGACCGGGTTGGCGATCCGCGACTGATGGCCGCGCTGGAGCCGCGGGCGCGCGTCGTCCTCACCGGCACCGACGCCGCGCCGGGGCCGGTCCCGCCGTGCTGAGGCTGGCGGGTCACTGGGTGTGGGACAGCTGGGTCGTCGACGACGGCGAGGACTTCCACCTGTTCTTCCTCAAGGCCGAGCGCTCGGAGGCGGGCCCGTCGTCGCGGCACACGCGCGCGATCGTCGGGCACGCCGTCTCCGGCGACCTGGTGACGTGGACCGAGTGCCCCGACGCGCTCGGACCGGTCGCGGGCGCGTGGGACGACCTGGCCATCTGGACCGGCTCGGTGGTGCGTGACGACGAGGGCCGGTGGCGGCTGTTCTACACCGCCATCTCCGAGCGCGGCGGGCTCACCGACCAGCGCCTGGGTCTCGCGGTCTCGGACGACCTCACGACCTGGCACCGGATCGGCGACGCTCCCCTGGTCGGCATCGACCCGCGCTGGTACAAGACGCACCCGCAGGACGTCGCGGCCAGCGAGACCTGGCGCGACCCCCAGGTGCTCCGCGACCCGGAAGGCGACGGGTGGCACATGCTGGTCACCGCCCGCGCCATGGGCGCGGACCGCAACGACGACGGCGTGGTCGGCCACGCCAGGAGCCGCGACCTGACGACGTGGGAGGTCGGCGCGCCGCTCAGCGAGCCGGGCAGCGGCTTCGGCCAGCTCGAGGTGATCCAGGTCCGGCACGTCGACGGCCAGTGGGTGCTGGTCTTCACCTGCCACCCCGACGAGCAGACCGACGAGCACCGGGCCCGCTTCGGCGACTTCTGCACCTGGTCGGTGCCGGGCGACTCGCCGCTGGGTCCGTGGGACGTGGCCGCGGCCCGGCCGTTCACGGCGGCACCCACCCTCTTCGCCGCCCCGCTCGTGCAGCGCCGAGACGGGTCGTGGTGCCTCATCGGCTTCCTGAACCGTGAGCCCGAGGGCATCGACGCGATGGAGATCGTCGACCCCATCGGGGTGCACCTCGAGGACGGCTACCTCGTGGCGGACCAGTCGGGCTGAGTCCTGCTCGACTCAGGCGCGCAGCCCGAGCCGGATCGCCCCGACGATCTCGAAGCCCGCCGCACGGGCCTCGTCGCTCATCGAGATCCCGTTGATGAAGGGGTGTACCAGCGCGGTGTGGCGCCGCAGCGTCACCGGCACGCCGGCGTCGCGCAGCGCCCTCGCGTAGGCCTCGCCCTCGTCGCGCAGCGGGTCGAAGCCGGCCACCACGACGTACGCCGGCGGCAGGCCCGCCAGGTCGTCGGCCAGCAGCGGCGAGGCCCGCGGGTCGCTGCGGTCGGTGTCGGGCCCGAGGTAGTGGTCCTCGTACCAGTCCATCTCGCCGTCGGTGAGGAAGAAACCGTCGCCGTACGCCGCCCGGGACGCGGTGCGACGGCTGAAGTCGACGCCCGGGACGACGAGCACCTGGAGGTCGGGCAGGTCGTCGCTGCCGCGGAGCTGCTGGCAGGCCACGGCGGACAGGTTGCCGCCCGCGGAGTCGCCGGCGACGGCGAGGCGGGAGCCGTCGTAGCCCCACTGCTCGCCGTGGCGGCGGGCCCAGCGGACCGCGTGCACGGCGTCCTCCACCGCGGCGGGGAACGGGTGCTCGGGCGCGAGCCGGTAGTCGACCGACAGCACGGCCACCCGGCCGTGACGGCACAGGAAGCGGGTGACGGCGTCGTGGCTCTCCACGCTGCCGAGCACCCAGCCGCCGCCGTGGAGGAACACGACCACGGGCGGCGGGCCGTCGAAGCCACCCGGCTCGTCGGCGGGGAGGTAGAGGCGGGCCGGGACCGGGACCTCGCCGGGCTCGTCGAGGGTCACGTCGTGGACGGCGCCGACCTCGATGGTGGGCCCGGTGAAGGTCCACGACTCCTTCTCGAGCAGTGCCCGGGCGGCGGGCACGTCGAGCTGGTCGTACGACGTCTTGCCGGTCAGCGCCAGGGCGCGGAGGGCCAGGGCGAACTGCGGGCTGAGCCGCTGGCCCTCGCTGGTGACGCCGCTGCCGGCGAGCAGCGACTGGAGCCGGGCCGGGCTGGCCGAGGCCACCCGGTTGACGGCCCGCTCGAGGCGGTCGCGGCGGGTGGGCCGCACGGCACCCACGTCAGTGCGCCACGCCGTACAGGCGGTCTCCTGCGTCACCGAGGCCGGGGACGATGTAGCCCTTCTCGTTGAGGCGCTCGTCCATGGCGGCGGTCACGACGGTGACCGGGACGTCGAGCCCCTCCAGGCCCTTCTCCAGGGCAGCGACGCCCTCGGGGGCGACCAGCAGGCAGATGCAGGTGATGTCGTCGGCGCCGCGGTCGGTGAGGAAGCGGATGGCCGCGGCGAGGGTGCCACCGGTGGCCAGCATCGGGTCGAGGACGTAGCACTGGCGACCGGACAGGTCCTCCGGGAGGCGCTCGGCGTAGGTCGACGCGGCCAGCGTCTCCTCGTTGCGGATCATGCCGAGGAAGCCCACCTCGGCGGTCGGGAGCAGCCGCATCATCCCGTCGAGCATCCCGAGGCCGGCGCGCAGGATCGGCACCACGAGCGGCTTGGGCGTCGCGAGCTTGACGCCGGTCGCCGCGGCCACCGGAGTCTGGATGGTGTGCTCGTTGACGCGGACCTCGCGGGTCGCCTCGTAGGCCAGCAGCGTCACCAGCTCGTCGGTCAGCCGGCGGAAGGTCGGGGAGTCCGTGGTCTCGTCCCGCAGCGTCGTGAGCTTGTGGGACACCAGCGGGTGGTCGACGACGTGGGTGCGCATGGCGCAAACCCTAGTGGGCGCGGGCGTGAACAGGGTTGGCGGCGGGTCGCCTTTCTGCGACGCTGGAGGCTCGGCGGGGACGGAGCACGGGAAGGGGTCTCCATGTCTGAGCAGTCGGACGGAGTCGACTTCGCGCTCGCCGCCTTCCGCGACGACGGGGAGTGGCAGCTGCAGGAGATCGCGTCGCCCGCCTTCGAGTCGGTCGACTCCCTGTCGCACGCTCTGCGTCGCCTGCCGGGCGACGCCGGTGCCGTCGGCATGGTCGCCGTCGACGAGGACTTCTTCGTGCTGGTCCGGGTGGACGGCTCGTCCACCCGGGTGCTGCTGTCCGACGTCACCGCTGCCGAGGAGTGGGAGCTGGCACGGTCGGCCCTCGACGTCCTGGGCCTGCCGCCGCTCGAGGACGAGGACGAGCCGGCGCCCGCGGGCGACCTCGAGCTGCTCGGTGACCTCGGGCTGCACGCCGTGGACCTCGCCGTGCTCCTCGACGACGTCGACCTCTACCCCGACGAGATGCTCTCCGAGGTCGCCCGCCGCCTCGGCTTCGGCCAGCTCTTCGACGACGTCGTCGGCTTCACGTCTGCATGAGCCCCGCCGCTCCCCCGGTGTGGGACACCGCGATGCGCCTCGCCCTCGACGAGGCCCGGGCCGCCGGGACGACCGGCGACGTGCCGATCGGCGCGGTCGTCCTCGACCCGTCCGGTGGCGTCCTCGCCCGCGGCCACAACGTCCGCGAGGCCGCGGGCGACCCCACCGGCCACGCCGAGGTCGTCGCCCTGCGCGCCGCCGCCCGCGCCCTCGGCGAGTGGCGGCTCACCGGCTGCACCCTGGTGGTCACGCTCGAGCCGTGCACCATGTGCGCCGGCGCGGCCGTGCTGGCGCGGGTCGACCGCGTCGTCTTCGGTGCGTACGACGACAAGGCCGGCGCCGCGGGGTCGCTCTGGGACGTGGTGCGCGACCGGCGACTCAACCACCGGCCCGAGGTCGTCGCCGGCGTCCTGGCCGCCGAGTCGACCTCCCTGCTGGACGCGTTCTTCGCCGGTCAGAGGTCGATTTAGCACCTCGTGCGACGTCCGGTAATCTCTCCCGCGGTGGCGTGTCCGAGCGGCCGAAGGTGCATCACTCGAAATGATGTGTGGGGTCAAACCCACCGTGGGTTCAAATCCCACCGCCACCGCCATGTGATGTCCCAGGACATCTGCAAGGCCCGGACCCACGGACGTGGGTCCGGGCCTTGTGTCATCTCGGGGTGCACCGATCCGGGCCTTCGGCTCGCGGGTGCCACGATGTCGCCATGCGCGCTGTCGTCCTGGATGCCGTCCGAGCCCGACCCGAGGTCCGGGAGGTGCCCGATCCCGTCGCCCCGGCGGGCGGGGTGGTGGTGCGGGTGATGGCCACCGGGATGTGCCGCAGCGACTGGCACGCCTGGGCCGGCCACGACGACCTCGCCTTCCCCCACGTGCCGGGCCACGAGCTGGCCGGGGTCGTCGAGCAGGTCGGCCAGGACGTCCGCGACTGGCAGGCTGGGGACCGGGTGACGGTGCCCTTCGTCTGCGGCTGCGGCCGGTGCGAGTGGTGCCGGGCCGGTGAGGCGCAGGTCTGCCCCGACCAGCAGCAACCGGGCTTCACGCACTGGGGCTCCTTCGCCGAGCTCGTCGCCCTCCACGCGGCCGACACCAATCTGGTGGCCGTCCCGGAGGAGGTGGACTTCGCCACCGCGGCCGGTCTGGGGTGCCGCTTCGCCACGGCCTACCGCGCCCTCGGCGCGCGGGCCCGGCTGCGGGAGGACGAGTGGGTAAGCGTCGTCGGTGCCGGCGGTGTCGGCCTCAGCGCGATCATGATCGCCCGCGCGCTCGGGGCACGGGTGGTGGCCGTGGACCGCAACCCCGAGGCCCTCGAGGTCGCCACCGCGCTGGGCGCCGACCACGTCGTGCTGGCCGACGGGGTCGACGTGCCGTCCGTGGTGGCCGACCTGACCGGCGGTGGCAGCCACGTCGCCGTCGACGCGGTCGGCAGCGAGCAGACGAGCGCGGACGCGATCCTCGGCCTGCGCCGCCGCGGACGCCACGTCCAGGTCGGGCTGCTGCCCCCGGTGGACGGGCACCCGCGGGTGCCGATGGCGCGCGTCATCGCCTGGGAGCTGGACCTGCTCGGCAGCCACGGCATGGCGGCGGTCGACTACCCGGAGATGCTCGAGCTGATCCGCAGCGGCGCCCTCGCTCCGCAGCGACTCGTCGAGCGCACCGTCAGCCTCGAGGAGGCAGCGGCGCTGCTGCCCGGCTTCGACACGGCGACCGTGGCCGGCATGACGATCGTCGACCCGACGCGCTGAGTCGACGCCGCCGGGGGACTACGAGGCGGCCGCCCCGTGCGACGTACGGCGCCGGGCCCGGACGACGACGTCGTGCAACGGCGCCTCCCGCCCCTCCATCGTCCGGCTGCGCTCCTCGGCGGAGACGACCTCCCACGCGTCCGGGTCGAGGCAGCCGACCACGCTCGCCGCGGTGACAGTGGCGTGCGCGGGCGGCTGGTCGTCCTCGGCGCCGTGACCGGCGTCGTGTCCGTGGCCGTGGCCGTGCCCGTGGTCACCACCCGGGTCCTGGAGGTGGCCGACCACGAGCAGCGTCCCACCCGGCGCGACCCAGGCGGCGATCCGCTCGTAGAACGCCAGCTGGGGCATCGCGGGGTGCGCGTAGTGGGTGGTGACCAGGTCGAAGGCGCCCACCGGCTCCCACGTGCCCAGGTCCGCCGGCCGCCAGTCGATGCGGTCCGCGGCCGGGCTCGCGGCCGCCCGCTCGGTCGCCCGCGCCAGCACCTCGGCCGAGATGTCGGCGGCGGTGACCCGCCAGCCGTGCTCGGCGAGCCAGATCGCCTCGGCGCCCTCGCCGCAGCCGGCGTCCAGGGCCGTGCCGGGCACGAGGCCCTCGGTCCCGGTGGCGAGGTAGGGGTTGGCGGGAGCCTGTCGGTGCCCGTCACGAGCACCCACCTCACGCCAGTGGTCCTCCCAGTAGTCCGCGTCGAACCCGTGCGTCATCGTGCCTCCGTGTCTCGGCCTGACCGGCGTCCGGTGCGCGGTCGGGTCCTCGGTCGCCAGCCTGCGGCGTACGGCTCCGATCCGCACACGATCTTGCCGAATGGCAAACTCCGTCCATGGACGACCGCACCCTCGACGCCGTCGGGCCGCGCCTCAAGCGGTTGCGCCAGCAGCGCGACCTGACCCTCACGGCCTTGTCCGCCGAGACTGGGATCTCCACCAGCACCCTCTCCCGCCTCGAGGTCGGGCTGCGGCGACCCACCCTCGAGCAGCTGCTCCCCCTGGCCCGGGCCCACGGCGTCACCCTCGACGAGCTCGTCGACGCGCCGCCGACCGGCAACCCACGCATCAACCTGCGCCCCCTCGCGGTCGGCGACGGGTCGACGGTCATCCCGCTCACCCGGCGGCCCGGTGGCATCCAGGCCTACAAGTTCGTCCTGCCCGCCGGGCGCGACGACGCCGAGCCGGAGCTGCGCACCCACGAGGGCCACGACTGGGTCTACGTACTCGACGGGACGCTGCGCCTCGTCCTGGGTGAGCACGACCTGGTGCTGGTCGCGGGCGAGGCGGCCGAGTTCGACACCAGGACGCCGCACTGGTTCGGCGCGACCGGCGCCGGGCCGGTCGAGTTCCTCAGCCTGATCGGCCGGCAGGGCGAGCGTGCGCACGTGCGGGCCGCCCCGGCCGGGCGCTCCGGGCTCAGTGGGTGAGCTTGAGCCCGACCACGCAGCCGACGAGGCCGACGATCAGCAGCACCTTCACCAGGCTGACGGACTCGGCGCCGGTCGCCATCCCGAAGCCCACGGTGAGGGCCGCACCGATCCCGACCCACACGGCGTACGCCGTCCCGATCGGCAGGGTGCGCATCGCGAACGCGAGCCCGCCCATGCTCAGCACCAGGCCCACGACGAACACCAGTGACGGGACGGGGCGGGTGAAGCCCTCGGAGCGTCCGAGCGCCACGGCCCAGACGGCCTCCAGCACCCCGGACACGATGAGCACGATCCACGCCATGACGACCTCCAGGAGGCCGTCTTGTCGCTGTCCGGGTACGGCTCCCTCGTCCGGCGAGCCGGGTCGGCTCGACGCCGATGCTACCCACGCGGCGCCTCTCCCGAGGAATAGCGACCCGCCGGCAGGGGTTGGCGCACCATGACCGACGAGCATGCTCGAGCGACCATCGGCCTCACCGGGCTGGCGACCATGGGGCGCAACCTGGCCCGCAACATCGCCCGCAACGGCCACACCATCGCGGTGCACAACCGCACGACCGCGCGCACGACCGCGCTCCTCGACGAGTTCGGCGACGAGGGCGACTTCGTGGCCAGCGAGTCGCTGGAGGACTTGGTGGGCGCCATCGCCCGACCACGCGCGATCGTCGTGATGGTCAAGGCCGGCGAGGCCACCGACGCCGTGATCGACGAGCTGCTGCCGCTGCTGGACGAGGACGACATCGTCGTGGACGCCGGCAACGCGCACTTCGTCGACACCGTCCGGCGCCAAGAGGCGCTGGCCGAGCACGGCCTGCACTTCGTCGGCATGGGTGTCTCCGGCGGCGAGGAGGGCGCCCTCCACGGCCCCTCGATCATGGTCGGCGGCTCGGAGCACGCCTACGAGCGCCTGCGCCCGGTGGTCGAGTCGATCGCTGCCGTCGTCGACGGCACCCCCTGCTGCGCCCACGTCGGCCCCGACGGTGCCGGTCACTTCGTGAAGATGGTGCACAACGGCATCGAGTACGCCGACATGCAGCTCATCGCCGAGTCCTACGACCTGCTGCGCTCGGTGCTCGGGCTCGAGCCCGCGCAGGTGGCCGACATCTTCGAGGAGTGGAACGGCGGCGACCTGGAGTCGTTCCTCATCGAGATGACCGCCGACGTCCTGCGCCACACCGACGCGGAGACGGGCGAGCCGTTCGTCGACGTCGTGCGCGACGCGGCCGAGCAGAAGGGCACCGGTCGCTGGACCGTGCAGAACGCCCTCGAGCTGGGCGTCCCGGTCACCGGCATCGCCGAGGCGACCTTCGCCCGGTCGCTGTCCGGCCACACCGAGCAGCGGGCGGCGGCCCGCGCGGTCTTCACCACCGACCCCGAGGCCCAGCGGGTCGAGGTCGACCGGGACGCGTTCGTCGACCAGGTCCGGGCGGCGCTCTACGCCTCCAAGGTGGTCGCCTACGCCCAGGGGTTCGACCAGATCGCGGCCGGCGCCGAGGCGCACGGCTGGGACATCGACCTCGGTGAGGTCGCCACGATCTGGCGCGGCGGCTGCATCATCCGGGCGCAGTTCCTCGACCGGATCAAGGAGGCGTACGCCGACGAGCCCGACCTGACGACGCTGCTCACCACGGCGTACTTCGCCAACGCCGTGAAGGACGGCGTGGACGCATGGCGCGAGGTCGTCGCGACGGCGGCACGCGGCGGCGTACCCACTCCCGCGTTCTCCTCGTCGCTGGCCTACTTCGACGGGCTGCGCCGCGACCGGCTGCCGGCGGCGCTCATCCAGGCGCTGCGCGACAACTTCGGGGCGCACACCTACGAGCGCGTCGACCGCGAGGGCACGTTCCACACCCGCTGGGCCGAGGACGGCCGGCCCGAGGAGACCAGCGGCTGAGCCGCCGGTGGTCCGTCAGCCGAACGTGATGACCTGGCGGATGGCGCGCCCCTCGGCCAGCTCGTCCATGCCGGCGTTGATCTCGTCGAGGGCGATGTGCGACGACACGAGGTGCTCGACGGGCAGGCGCCCGGCGCGCCACAGGTCGGCGAAGACGGGGATGTCCCGGCTGGGGACGGCCGAGCCGAGGTAGCTGCCGATGATGGTGCGCCCCTGGGCGACCAGGGCGAGCGGCGAGACCGTCGCCGTGTCGTCGGGCGCGGGCAGCCCGACGGTGACCGTGCGGCCGCCGGGCGCGGTCAGGTCGATCGCCGCCTCGAAGGCGCGGGCACGACCGACACACTCGATGACCACCTCGGCCTTCAAGCCCTGCTCCACCGCCTGGCCGGGGGTGAGCGCGTCGTGCGCCCCGAGGCGGCGGGCGGCCTCGAGCTTGTCCGGCAGGGTGTCGATGCCGACGACGCGTACGCCGTCCTGGGCCAGCGCGGTGAGCACCGCGGCCATGCCGACACCGCCGAGGCCGACCACGGCGACGGTCTGCCCCGGTGTCGGCCGGCCGGCGTTGAGGACCGCCCCGCCACCGGTGAGGACAGCACAGCCGAGGACCGCGGCCACCTCCGCGGGCACGTCGTCGTCGACCGGCACGACCGAGGTCTCGTGGACCACCGCGTGATCGGCGAAGCCGGAGACCCCGAGGTGGTGGAAGACGTCCGCGCCGTCGCGGTGCAGGCGCTGCGCGCCGCCGATGAGGTGGCCGGCGTTGTTGGCGGCACTTCCCGGGATGCAGGGCGCGAGCCCGTCGGTGGCGCACGAGCTGCACTCGCCGCAGCGTGGCAGGAACGTCATGACCACGCGCTGCCCCACCGCGACCGTCGTACCGGGCCCTGCCTCGACGACCCGGCCCGCCGCCTCGTGGCCCAGCAGCATGGGCACCGGCCGGACCCGGTTGCCGTCGACGACCGACAGGTCGGAGTGGCAGAGGCCCGCGGCCTCGACCTGCACCAGCAGCTCGCCGGGCCCTGGCGGGTCCAGCTCGAGCTCACCGATGGTGATCGGACGGGAGTCGGCGTAGGGGCGCGGGGCGCCGATCGACTCGAGGACGGCACCACGGATCAGCATGTGCCTACTGTGCCGCACCCCTCCCGGGGAGGGACCCGTCAGTCCAGCACGATCAGCGGGTCGCCCTCCTGGACGACGTCACCGGCGGTGACCCTGATGGCGGTGACGGTGCCTGCGCGCTCGGCGAGGACGGGGATCTCCATCTTCATCGACTCGAGGAGGATGACGGTGTCGCCCTGGGCGATGGTGTCGCCGACCTCGCAGGACACCACAAGGACGTTGGCCACCATCTCGGCGAGGATCTCGGTGGACTGGGAGCGGGCCATGGAGGCGACGCTAGCCGTTACTGGGGCGTAGTCAGAGTTCCGCGAGCCGCGACGGCTCGGGACGGTGCGCCTCCGCCTCTTCCGCGCGACGCCCGCGGCGGCCGCGCGGACCGGTCAACGCCAGGTCCGTGCGCACCACGAGGTAGCCGAGCAGCAGGCCCGGGACGAGCGAGTACGCCGCCTGCAGGCCGGCCTCGAGGAAGCTGCCGTCCGGGTCGAGCAGCCCCTGCGCCAGCGGGATCGTGGCCGTCACCCCGAAGGCACAGACCCACCAGCCCTGGCGGCGCCGGGCGCGCATGTGGGTGCCCCAGACCAGCGCCGGGATGCCGAGCAGCACCACGAGCGGACGCGGGAAGGCCCCGATCCGCTCGGTGGTCCAGTCGACGAACTCGAGCACGGACTGCACGACCGACCCCGCGCCGTACCTCCGCAGGAGCTCGGCGTAGGCGAGGGTGAGGACCAGGAGGACGGCGCCGACGAGGACCGCGACCAGGCCGCGGCGACCGAGGCCGTGGAGACCCGCGCCGAGGCGGTAGACGAGACCGAAGACGAGCACCAGCCCCAGCAGCAGCGACGCGTAGTCGAAGCGTGGGACCGTGACCGTCGGCTCGAGGCCGACGGCCGCGAGGGCCGTGATGCCGGAGAGCACGGTGGCGATGAGGACCTCGCGGCACGCGCGCAGGTAGGTGGCGGCCGGGACGGTCAGCATCACCGCGAGCACGCCGCCGGTGACGACGGTGAGGACGGCGGCACCGGTGCGCAGCATCGGGGTGTCGACCACGACCGCCGAGCTCCCGATCGCGAGCGCCAGCACCGCGGTCACCCAGGGACGGCCGCCGGTCCGCACCGCGAGCGCCCACGCCAGCACCGTGGCCACCGCGACGGCGCCGACGCCGTCGAGCCACGACGGCCCCACGCCCAGCGCGGCGGCGACCAGCGCGGCCACGCCGGCGACGAGCACCACGGCGGCCGTCAGCCACAGCAGCGCCTGGACCCGCGGGGAGACGCCGAGTCCGGACTCGGGTGGCGGGGTCAGCTCGGCCTCGGTCGGCGCGGTCGCGGTCGACTCGGTCCCGGTCTCCTCGGCCTCGGTCGGCGTGGACCTGGTCGACTCGCCCTCGGTCGGTGGGGTCCCGGTCGGCGCGGGACCCGGCTCGTCCGAGGCAGGCCGGTCCGGCGGGGAGACCGTCCCGGACCCCGTGGGGTGCGCGGCCTCCGCCTCGGGGTGCGACGACCGACCACGCCGCCACCGTGACGGCGGCTTGTCGGCGATGCGGCGGCCCTTGGCGGGGCCCCGAGAGGGGGAGGACACGGCCCGAAGGCTACAGGCGGCCGGGGCGTGGGACGCCGCTGGGAGACTGTGGCCATGGGACCGGACGGGACGGCGGCGGGCTTCAGCGGGATCGTGCTCGCGGGCGGTACGGCGGCGCGCATGGACGGCGTCGACAAGGCCGGCCTCGAGCTCGGGGGGCGCACCCTGCTGGAGTGGACCATCGATGCCTTCCTCGACGCCGACGAGGTCGTCGTGGTCGGTCCCCGGTCGGTGCCGACCACGCGTCCGGTGACCTTCACCCGGGAGGACCCGCCGAAGGGCGGGCCCGTGGCCGGCCTCCTCACCGGTGTCGACGCGCTCCTCCGCACCCCGGCCGTCGTCGGCGTGCTGGCCGTCGACATGCCGCACGTGACGGCGTACACGCTGCGTCGGCTGCGGGAGGCGGCCACCGGTCACGACGGTGCCTTCCTCGTCGATGCCGACGGACGCCGGCAGCTGGCCGGGGTGGTGTCGGCCCCCCGTCTGGCCGCCGTGCGCCCCGACCCGGAGCGGCAGCACGGCATGTCCCTGCGGGCGCTGCTCGCGGACCTCGACCTCGCGTCCGTGCCGGCCGACGGCACCGAGGCGCGCGACGTGGACACCTGGGCGGACTGGCGCGACCTGCAGGACTAGGCCGCCACCGGAGAGGCACTTGCACGCCCGATCCCTGCGGGTGGAGATTGAGCGTGTGAACCTCCACGACTGGATCGATGAGCTGTGCGACGTGCTCGACGTCGAGACCGAGGTCGACGAGGGCCTGATCCTCGACCTGGCACGCGCAGCGGCCAAGAACGTGCAGAAGACGTCGGCGCCCATCACGGCCTACCTCCTCGGCGTGGCGGTGGGCTCCCGGGACGCCGACCCCGAGGAGACGGAGCGGTTGGCGGCGCTCGCCCAGGGCCTGGCCGAGCGCTGGGAGCGGCCGGCCGGGGCGCCCGACCCCGACGACATCGACGACGAGGTCCCCGACGACTCCGGGGTCGACCACACCGGCGAGGACTTCGAGGAGGAGTAGCCCCGACTCCCCGCTCGACGGGCCGGCCTCGATGGGCTGGCATGGTGGACCCATGCGAGCCGTGATCGCCTCCGGTACCGGAGGTCCCGAGGTCCTGTCCGTGGGCGAGGTGCCCGACCCGACGCCGGGTCCCGGCGAGGTGTTGGTGGCGGTGGCCGCCACGGCGGTCAACCGGGCCGACACGTTGCAGCGGCAGGGCTTCTACCCGCCGCCGCCCGGCGCCTCGGACGTCATCGGCCTCGAGTGCAGCGGCACGATCTCCGCGCTCGGCGACGACGTGGAGGGGTGGGCGGTCGGCGACCAGGTCTGCGCGCTGCTCGCGGGCGGCGGCTACGCGTCGTACGTCGCGGTGCCGGCCGGGCAGCTGATGCCCGTGCCGGCGGGGGTCTCCCTCGTGGAGGCAGCGGCGCTCCCCGAGGTCGCGTGCACGGTGTGGTCCAACGTCTTCATGGTCGCCGGCCTGCAGCCCGGTGAGCGGTTCCTGGTGCACGGCGGCTCCGGCGGCATCGGCACCATGGCGATCCAGCTCGCGACCGCGCTGTCCGCCAAGGTCTTCGCCACCGCCGGCAGCGCGGAGAAGCTCGCGGCCTGTGCGGAGCTGGGGGCAGACGTGACGATCAACTACCGCGACGAGGACTTCGTCGACGTGCTGAAGGCCGACGGCGGTGCGGACGTGATCCTGGACAACATGGGCGCGAAGTACCTCGGCCGCAACGTCGACGCACTCGCCACCGAGGGCCGGCTCGTCATCATCGGGATGCAGGGCGGCTCGAAGGGCGAGCTCGACATCAACGCCCTGCTGCGCAAGCGCGGCGCCGTGATCGCCACCTCGCTGCGCTCCCGCCCGGCCGACGACAAGGCCGCCATCTGCGCGTCGGTGGTGGAGAACGTGTGGCCGCTCGTCGCCGACGGCACCGTGCGGCCGATCGTGCACACGACGATGCCGCTCGAGGACGTCGCCGCCGCGCACGCGCTGATGGAGTCCAGCGACCACATCGGGAAGATCGTCCTGACGCTCTGACGCCGGTCGCGACCCCGTGCCGGTGTCTTTCCTGCGCAGGTGCGCAGCTCTGACGGCCGTGCCCGGGTCCTTCCCTGCGCAGGTGCGCAGGGAACGCGGCGCGATGCCTCCCCAGAGCTGCGCACCCGCGCAACCCACTCCCCGGGAGGCCCATCGCCCCGCGGCTAGGGTGGCTGGCATGAGTGAGCAGCAGCAGCCCGGCCACGACGGCACGGTCCCCGACCACAGCGACGAGGAGCAGGTCGTGGTCGTCGGGCCCGACGGGCGCCCGGTCGGGACCATCCCGGTGAGTGCTCTGCCCACGCTCGACGAGCACCGCGACGCCGAGGACGACGCCGGCGAGGGCGCGCGACACATCACCGAGCTGGTCGAACAGCCGGCCAAGGTGATGCGGATCGGCTCGATGATCCGACAGCTCCTCGAGGAGGTGAAGGCCGCTCCCCTCGACGAGGCCAGCCGCAACCGCCTCAAGGACATCCACCAGGCGTCCATCAAGGAGCTCGAGGCCGGGTTGGCGCCCGAGCTGGTCGAGGAGCTGGAGCGTCTGACGCTCCCCTTCACCGAGGAGGGCACGCCCTCGGAGGGCGAGCTGCGGATCGCGCAGGCGCAGCTGGTGGGCTGGCTCGAAGGGCTCTTCCACGGCATCCAGACCGCGATCTACGCCCAGCAGATGGCGGCCCGCAGCCAGCTCGAGCAGATGCGCAAGGCCCTCCCGCCCGGCATGCACGCCGAGGGCCACGGCCCGTCGCAGCCGCAGGGCATGCCGACGATGCCGACGGGCGAGCCCCAGGCGCCGGGCGAGTCCGGCGGGATGTACCTCTGAGGGACGGCTACCGGTCGTCGGTCGTGCGACGTCGCGACCACCAGGCACGGAACGCCCGGAACGCGACGAACCCCATGAGGGTCAGCCCGATCACGCCGAAGACCAGGCGGCCCGTCCGCCACTGGTCGTAGGTCAGCCCGACGCTGTCGGCCTCGGTGTACCCGGGAGACGGCTCCATCCCCTCTCCGAGCGCCTGGACGACCTGCCGGTAACCCTCGTCGGTCGACACGGCCGAGGTGCACAGGCTGCTGCGGACCTCGTCGCGCTCGAGGTTGCCGAAGACCAGCACCTGCGCACCCAGCGGCCACTCGAAGACACAGGTCCCGTCGATGTCGTTGACGACGTCGACCCGACGGGTCACGTCGCCCTTGAAGACCTCGTCGACCCGGACCGTCTGCACGGCACCGTCCGAGCGGCTGTCCTCCACCTCGCCGGTGAAGACGAGGTCGCTGCCGTCGGCGAGGTCGGCGGACAGCTCCGCGCACGTGCACGCCGTGGCAGGGCCGGCCGTGAGGACCAGCGAACCGGCCAGCACGGAGACCACCATCAGTGCCCCGACCAGCGCCCGGAAGGCGGGCGTCACGCCCGGCGACCCAGCCGCCCGACGACGACGAGCCCGAGCAGTCCGACGAGGGCCAGCGCGCCGCCGGGAGCGGCGAGCCGCGCGAGCGAGGCGGGCGGGGAGTCCTCGACCAGGGTGCGGGTCGCGGTCGGCGGCGGAGGCGGCTGGACGGCCTGCCCGGTGCCGAGGATGCCCTCGATCTGGGCGACCCGGTCCGGGTCGAGGCGGCCGGTCCCGTCGCAGCTGTTGGCGACGTACGGCGGGGCGTCACCGCGCACGATGAAGAGGAGGTCGGTGCCGACCTCGGGCTCGCCGATGCCGCACGCGGTCGACTGGGTGGCCGTCGTGACGGTCGTGCTGCGCTCCACCGTGCCCTTGTAGGCGCGGGTCGCGGTGACGGCCATCTCGAGCTGCTGGTCGCCGCGGGTGACCCCGTCGACGGTGCCGATGAAGACGGCGTCCGCCCGGGAGGTCTGCCGCTCGGCGTCGGCGGGCTGGCAGGTGCACGCGGCGGCGGCCGGTGCCTGCACCGCGAGGACGAGACCGCCGACCACGAACACGCAGGCCAGCAGGGCGCGCAGCACCCGGGGCAGCGCGGACGGGAGGCGGATGGACATGCGCGTCACCCTACCGAGAGGCCGAACACCCGATCGAGCACGGTGGCGACGCCGTCGTCGTCGTTGTGGGGGGCCGTGTGGTCGGCCAGCTCGATGACCGAGGGGTGCGCGTTGGCCATGGCGTACGACGTCCCGGCCCACTCGAGCAGGGGCAGGTCGTTGGGCATGTCCCCGAAGGCGATCACGTCCTGGGGCCCGGCCCCGAGCTCGGCCGCCAGGCTCGCGAGGGTGGTCGCCTTGGTGACCCCGGCCGCACTGATCTCGACCAGGGTGCCGACCGACGACCAGGTGGGGACGACCCGCGCGCCGACGACCTCCTCGACGCGCCGCCAGTAGTCCTCGGGGCCGATCTCCTCGTGGCGGGCCAGCAGCTTGACCACCGTGTCGTCGGCGATCTCCTTCAGCGTGCCGGACGGCACGTCGGGCGCCGCGTTGACCTTGAGCCGTGGCATGAAGTCGTGCTCGCGGGCGAAGCCGGTGGTCTTCTCGAGGGCGAAGGTCGACCCCGGGATCGCGCTGCGGATCGCGGCCCCGACGTCGAGGAGGACGTCGGTCGGGATGGTGCGGGCCGTGCGGACCGCACGCTGCGCGACGTCGTACACGATGCCGCCGTTGCTGCAGATCGCGAGGCCGTGGCCGCCGACCTCCTCCCACAGCGCCTCCATCCAGCGGATGGGGCGACCCGTGGTGAAGACGACGGGCACGCCGAGGTCGTCGAGGGCGGCGAGGACGGCGCGGGTGCGCTCAGTCACGGTGCCGTCGGTGTGGAGCAGCGTGCCGTCGAGGTCGGTGGCGACCAGGAGGGGTTTCGAGGCTCGCTCCGCTCGCACCTCAACCACCGAGAACCTCCGCTCGCACCTCAACCACCGGGAGGGAACCAGCGGCCGATCTCCACCGCGGCCCCGTCGTCGTAGACCGTGTCGGTGACGTCGTCGGCGACGTCGCGGACCGCCTCGACGGACTGGCCCATGGCGACGCCGCGGCCGGCCCAGCGGAGCATCTCGATGTCGTTGCGGCCGTCGCCGATGGCGAGCACGTCACGCGCGTCGATGCCGAGCTCGTCGGCCACGTGCTGGAGCCCGGACGCCTTGTGGACGCCCTGCGCGGAGAGGTCGAGCCAGGCCGTCCATCCGACGACGTAGCCGATGGAGTGCAGGCCGAGGGTGTCAGCCAGCTTGACGAAGTCGTCGGCGCTGGCGTTGGGGTCGCGGATGATCACCCGGCTGACCGGGTGACCGACGATGTCGTCGAGGTCGGTGAGGATCATCTCGCCGGAGAGCTCGCCCTCGGGGAAGTGCCGGTTGACCCGATAGCCGACGCCACGCTCCTCGACCGCGACCAGCGCGTCGGGGTGGAGCTCCAGCACGGCGGCGACCGCCGGGGCGGCGTCGAAGGTCTCCTCGTGGACGACGTCCACGGGCGGATAGCGGAAGACCACGGCCCCGTTGGAGGCCACGATCCACAGCGGGTCCTGGTCACCCTCGTGGATGTCGAGGAGGTCGGCGATCCGGGTCATGCCGTGCGGCGAGCGGCCGCTGGCCAGCACGATGTGGGCGCCGGCCGCCCGGGCGCGCTGGACCGCGTCGTACACCGCGGGCGCGATCTGCTCGTAGGTCTGCCCGGACCCCTCGACCCAGGCGAGCAGCGTGCCGTCGATGTCGAGCGCGACCAGCTGCGGCTGCCACTGCGTCACCCGATCGGCTCCATGACCTCGAGGCCGCCGAGGTAGGGCCGCAGCGCCTCGGGCACCGTGACCGACCCGTCGGCGTTCTGGTGGGTCTCGAGGATCGCGACGATGGTGCGGGTGATGGCGGTGAGCGTGCCGTTGAGGGTGGCGACCGGCTTGATGTCGCCGTCGACGCGCTGGCGGGTGTCGAGGCGCCGGGTCTGGAAGTCGGTGCAGTTGGACGTCGAGGTCAGCTCGCGGAACTTGCCCTGGGTGGGGATCCACACCTCGCAGTCGAACTTGCGGATCGCCGACAGCCCGAGGTCCCCGGCGGCGACGTCGATCACGCGGTAGGCGAGCCCCAGCTTGTCGAGGAACTCCTTCTCCCACGCGAGCAGCCGCTCGTGCTCGGCGTACGACTCCTCGAGCGTCGTGTAGACGAACATCTCGACCTTGTCGAACCAGTGGACGCGGATGATCCCCTTGGTGTCCTTGCCGTGCGAGCCGGCCTCCTTGCGGAAGCACGGGCTGAACGCGGCGTACCGCAGCGGCAGCGATGCGCCGTCGAGGATCTCGTCGGAGTGGTAGGCCGCCATGGCGACCTCGCTGGTACCGACGAGGTACATGTCCTCGCCCTCGATGCGGTAGACGTCGTCCGCCGCCTGGCCGAGGAAGCCGGTGCCCTCCATGGCGCGCGGCTTGACCAGCGACGGGGCGATCACCTGGGTGAAGCCGGCCTCGCGGGCCTGGTCCATCGCCATGCTGACCAGCGCGAGCTCGAGGCGGGCGCCGATGCCGGTGAGGAAGTAGAAGCGCGAGCCGGACACCTTGGCGCCGCGCTCGAGGTCGATGGCGCCGAGGATCCTGCCGAGCTCGATGTGGTCGCGCGGCTCGAAGTCGAACTCGCGCGGCGTGCCGACGTGCTCGAGGGTCGCGAAGTTGTCCTCGCCCCCGGCCGGGGCCTCGTCGGCCGCGACGTTGGGGATCGAGCGCAGCGCCTCGTCCCACTCCTGCTCGGCAGCCGTCTGGGCGGCCTCGAGCTCCTTGACGGCGGTCGCGACGTCCTTGACCCGGGCGAGCAGCGCCTGCTTGTCGTCCCCCTGCGCCTGGGCGACCTGCTTGCCCATCGCCTTCTGCTCGGCCCGCTTCTGCTCGTATGCCGTGATCGCGCTGCGACGGGCCTCGTCGGCGGACAGGGCCCGGTCGACCACGTCGGCGGAGAGTCCGCGCTTGGCCTGGGCGGCACGCACGCGGTCGGGGTCGTCTCGGAGCAGTCGGGGATCAATCACGGTGCAAGGCTATCGGCTGGTCCCCTGCATACTGGCGTCCGTGCTCGACCGTCCCCGCCACGTGCCCCTGCTCTGGTCAGCCGGCTTCTTCGCCGCCTTCGCCGTCCTCGCGTGGATGGTGGCCCAGCAGGACCGCTCCCCCCTCGACGCCCTCGACACCTGGGGCCGCGACGCGGAGGACTGGGCCGACGACCACGAGCACCTGCTGACCTTCCTCAGCCTCGTCGAGCACGCCTTCAGCACCATCGGCATGACCGTCCTGACGGTGCTGCTCGCCGGCGCACTGCTCTACAGCAAGCACCGCCGGGCCGCGCTGTTCACCGTGCTGGTCATGGTCACGACGTCGCTCATCACCACGGTGGTCAAGCTCAACCTCGCCCGCTCCCGCCCGGAGTGGCAGGCGTCGGCGGACTTCCTGGAGACCAAGTCGTTCCCGTCGGGCCACGCCTCCTCGGTGACCGCGTTCGCCGCGGTCCTCGCCGTGCTCGCCCTGATGCTCGTCCGCCGCTCGGGCCTGCGGCGCTGGGCGTACGCCGGGTGCGTGCTGCTCGTCGTCGTCACCTGGGCCGACCGGGTGATGCTCGGGCGGCACTACCCGACCGACGTGGTCGGTGGCTCGCTGCTCGGGATCGCCGTGACCCTGTTGTTCATCGCGGTGTTCAACCCGCTCCCGCGCGGCCACGCCGTCAAGGAGGAGCCGCTCCCCGAGGTCTTCGTCAGCGAGCGCCGACTCGCCGTGATCCTCAACCCGATCAAGGTCGAGGACGCCGGAGCCTTCCGCGCGATGGTCGACGCGATGGCCGCCGAGTCGGGCTGGTCGGAGCCGACCTGGCACTACACCACCATCGAGGACCCGGGCACCGGCATGGCCGAGAAGGCCGCGGTGGACGGCACCGACCTGGTGCTGGTCTGCGGCGGCGACGGCACCGTCCGCGAGGTGTGCGCCGAGCTCGCCGGCACCGGCATCCCGGTCGGCATCGTCCCGGCCGGCACCGGCAACCTGCTGGCCCGCAACCTCGACATCCCCCTCTACATCCGCTCCGCGATCGACGTCGCCCTCAACGGCCAGGACCGGGCCATCGACCTGGTGGACGTCAGCGGCGACGGGATCGAGGACACCCACTTCATGGTGATGGCCGGGATGGGCTTCGACGCCGCGCTGATGGAGGGCGTCAACGACGACATCAAGGCCCGGGTCGGGTGGCTCGCCTACGTGGTCTCCGGGTTGCGGTCGCTGATGTTCCCGGCCGTCAAGGTCGAGATCCAGATCGACGACGAGGAGCCCACCGTCCACCGCGCCCGCACCGTGGTGGTCGGCAACGTCGGGCACCTCCAGGCGGGGATGCCCCTGCTGCCGGACGCGTCGATCGACGACGGCCTGCTGGACGTGGTGATCCTGCACCCGCAGCGGTTCCTGTCCTGGATCCCGCTCGCGGTGCGCGTGCTGTCCCGGGCGACCAAGACCGACGAGCTGATCAACCGGATGACCGGCCAGCGGGTGGTACTCCGGGCCTCCTCCGACATCCCCCGCCAGCTCGACGGCGACTCCATCGGCGCCGGCCGCGAGCTGCGGATGTCGTGCGTCCACGGGCGGCTGCTGGTGCGCGTCCCCCGCTGACGTCGCCGCCGCCCGTCGGGGTAGTACCGGACGTTCGCGCGGCACCCGTCGGCGTGTCGCCACCCAAAGGTCCGGTACTACCCGGCGGGGCAGCCGGCGGAGGGTCACCTCCGCTCGTGCGCGGCGTCAGGGGCAGGTGTTCGTCACGTACCGGGCGAACGACTTCTCCTCGTCGTTCTCCCAGTCCCCCTCCTCCCAGTTGAAGCTCCCTTCCTCGACGTCGCCCGCCTCCAACTCCTCGAGACGGGTGATGAGCTTCTCGAAGCCCGCTCGGGCGTCCGCGGACATGTTGTCCGGAGTCCCGACGCGCGCCAGCTCTGCTGCCCAGTCGTGGACCAGGAGAGCGAGCTCGTCGTCGGAGGGGAGGCCGCTGGCGAAGAAGCGGTCCGTGCCCTCCGCCACCATCCAGGTCTTGGCCGCGCAGAAGTCCTCGATCGACGCGTCCCTCGGAGCGTCTGCCCCTGGACCGCTGCAACCGGCCAGCAGCACCGCGCAGGCGACGACCTGCACCCACCGCGTTGACATCATCGGTCCCCCTCGTGCTTGACCGACGGCAGCGTCTCACGCCTGGGGGAGACCGTCAGGCGAACCGGACGAGGCGCGCGGAGGTCAGCCCCGGGCGTGCGAGATGGCTTCGTCCTCCTCCGGCGAGAGCTGCTGCTCGCAGGTCCAGCCGGTGATGTTCTTGGCGTAGGTGCGCGCCTCGCTACGCCCGTGGATCGAGGTCAGCACGACACCGTGGCCGGCGTCGTCGAGCAGGGCCAGGCTCCAGCTGAGGTGCCCACCGACGTCACCGAACGCGTCGTACCGGACCACCGAGAGGTGCCGCAGCGCGTCGCCGGCCTCCAGCTTGAGCGCCGCGACCTCCTGCCGCAGCCCGTGGACGTCCTCGGGCAGGGCGTCGGCCTGCGGTCGGGCGCCCGCGGACGACGTACGACGCAGCGCGACGACGGCGAGCACCAGGGCGGCGAGGGCGAGCACGAGGGCGGCTGAGGCGAGGATCCACACGGGGCCGACCCTATGGCGGTCGCTGAGACGAGCCGGTCGCGACACGGTGACGCGTGCCAGACTCCGAGCCGTGACGTCCAGCGCCTCCCCAGCGACTCCGAGCCCGGGCGCCCGGCGCATCGCCTACCAGGGCGAGCCGGGGGCCAACTCCCACCTGGTCTGCCAGCAGGCCTACCCCGACTGGGAGGCGGTGCCGTGCGCGTCGTTCGAGGACGCCTTCGCGGCCGTGGAGGGCGGGGACGCCGACCTGGCGATGATCCCGATCGACAACTCGATCGCCGGCCGGGTGGCCGACATCCACCACTTCCTGCCGACCAGCAGCCTGCACATCGTGGGCGAGCGGTTCCTGCGCATCCAGTTCTCCCTGATGGCGACCCCGGGTGCCGACGTGACGGGGCTGCGGACGGTGCACAGCCACGTGCACGCCCTGGGCCAGTGCCGCGGCGTGATCCGCGAGCTCGGGCTGACCCCGATCGTCTCCGGCGACACGGCGGGCGCGGCCCGCGAGGTGGCCGAGGCCGCCGACCCGACGCAGGCCGCGATCGCGCCGCCGCTGGCCGCGGAGATCTACGGCCTCGAGGTCCTGCGGGACGAGATCGAGGACGAGGACCACAACACGACGCGCTTCATCGTGCTGTCCCGCGACTACGACGAGGCACCGCGCGGCAACGGGCCGATCGTCACGACGTTCATCTTCAACGTCCGCAACCTGCCGGCCGCGCTCTACAAGGCACTGGGCGGCTTCGCCACCAACGGCGTCAACATGACCAAGCTGGAGAGCTACATGGTCGGCGGGCACTTCACCGCCACCCAGTTCCTCGCCGAGGTCGACGGGCACCCCGACGACCCGCCGGTGCGCAACGCCCTCGAGGAGCTGACGTTCTTCACCACCGAGGTCAAGGTGCTCGGCGTCTACCCCGCCGACGCGTTCCGGGCCGAGTAGGGACATGGCCTAGCGTTGCGCGCGTGACGCAGACACCGGGCCCCGACGACAAGACGGCCGACCTCGGCTTCGCCCGCGTGGACCTCGAGCGCGCGGCCCGCACCGGTGATCCCGAGGTCGTCTACGGCGCCGGCAAGACCCCCGAGCAGGTGGCCGCGATCCTCACCACCCTGCACGCCAGCCACCCCGACCGGGCCGTGCTCGCCACCCGCCTGTCCCCCGAGGCCATGGACGCCGCCCGCACCGCAGGCGCCACCGTCCACGAGACCGCCCGGGCGGCGACCCTCGGCCCGCTGCCCACGGCCCGCGGCACGGTCGGCGTCGTGAGCGCCGGCACCTCCGACGCCCCCGTCGCCGCCGAGGTCGCCCTCACGGTGGCCTGCCACGGCTCCCAGCCGGTCGAGATCCGCGACGTCGGCGTGGCCGGGCTGCACCGGCTGATGTCGGTCCGGGACCGGCTCGACGAGGTGGACTGCCTCGTCGTCGTCGCCGGGATGGAAGGCGCGCTGCCGTCGGTCGTGGGCGGCCTCACCGGCACGCCGCTCATCGCGGTCCCCACCAGCATCGGCTACGGCGCCTCCTTCGGCGGCCTGGCCGCCCTCCTCGGCATGCTCAACTCCTGCGCGCCGGGCGTCACCGTGGTCAACATCGACAACGGGTACGGCGCCGGCGTCGCCGCCGCCCGCATCGCCCGTCGCGTGGGCGCACCCGCGGGCCCGCAGGACGGGACCGACGGATGACGATCTGGGTGGACGCGTCCGCCGGCGCCAGCGGCGACATGCTGCTCGGCGCCCTCCTCGGCGCCGGTGTCCCCCTCGACGTGCTCGGCCGGGCCGTCGACGCGGTCGCCCCCGAGCCGGTCGTGCTCGCCCCCGAGGCCGTCACCCGCAACGGCTTCGCCGCCACCCGCTGCCACGTCGAGATCGCCGACACCGAGCACCACCGCAGCTGGCGCGACATCAAGGCCCTGCTCCAGCGGGCCGAGCTCGACGAGGAGGTCCGCGACCGGGCGACCCGCGCCTTCGAGCGGCTGGCGGTCGCCGAGGCACGGGTGCACGGCGCCGACCCGCTCGACGTCGCCTTCCACGAGGTGGGTGCGCTCGACGCGATCGCCGACGTCGTCGGGGTATGCGCCGGCTTCGCCTGGCTCGCCGCCCATGTCGGTGGCCCGGTCACGGTCTCGCCGGTCGCGGTGGGGTCGGGGTCGGTCCGCGGCGCCCACGGCACCATGCCGGTCCCGCCACCCGCGGTCGCCGAGCTGCTGCGCGGCGTACCGTCCCTCGCCGGTCCCGGCACCGCCGAGTCCTGCACGCCGACCGGTGCCGCCCTGCTGACCACGCTCGCCGACGCGTGGGGTCCCCAGCCCGCGATGGCCGTCGACGCGATCGGGATCGGCGCGGGGGGACGGGACCCGGACACCCACGCCAACGTGCTGCGGATCCTCACCGGTCCCACCGCGGCCGTCGACGGGTCCCCGCTGCTCATCGAGTCCAACATCGACGACCTCGACCCCCGGGTGTGGCCGTCGGTCATCACCGCCCTCTTCGCCGCCGGGGCCAGCGACGCCTGGCTGACGCCGATCCTGATGAAGAAGGGCCGCCCGGCCCACACGCTGTCGGTGCTCACCTCGTCGACCACCGCGGAGGCGGTCCGCGAGGCGCTGTGGCGGCACACCTCGACGATCGGGGTCCGCGAGTCCCGCCTCGACAAGCACGTCCTCGACCGCGAGATGGTCGCCGTCGAGGTCGCGGGGCAGAGGATCGCGGTCAAGCTGGCCCGCCACGGCGGCGAGGTGGTCAACGCGCAGCCCGAGTGGGAGGACGTCGCCCGCGCCGCCACCGCCCTGGGGCTCCCGGCCAACGACGTGCTCGCCGAGGCCATCGCGGCCACCCGGGCCCTGCTGGCCTGAGACCCGCTCCCTAGGCTGATCGGGTGGACCCCGTCGTCGTCGCGCTCGCCTTCGCCGCCATCTTCGTGGTGGAGCTCCCCGACAAGACCTTCATCGCCACCCTCGTCCTCTCGACGAAGTTCCGGCCGCTCTTCGTCTGGATCGGTGTCGGTCTCGCGTTCCTCGTCCAGACGCTCATCGCCGTCGCGCTCGGCAAGGCCGTGAGCTTCCTGCCCGAGACCGTCGTGCACGTGGCGGCCGCGCTGATGTTCACCATCGGCGCCGTCATCCTGCTGCGCGAGGCGCGCTCGCACGACGCCGCCGAGCAGGACGAGGAGGAGGACTTCGCCGCCAAGGCCGGGGAGGCCCAGGGCTACAAGGTCATCCTCACCAGCTTCCTCGTGCTCTTCGCCGCCGAGTGGGGCGACCTGTCGCAGCTGCTCACGCTCTCGCTGGTCGCCAAGTACGACGACCCGGTCAGCGTCTTCCTCGGCGCCTGGGGCGCGCTGCTGGCGGTCAGTGGCCTCGCGGTCATCGTGGGCCGGGTGCTGCTCAGCCGCGTCCGGCTCAGCCTGCTCCACTACCTGGGTGCGGGGGTCTGCCTGCTCATGGCATGTTTGACGGTGTGGGAGATGACGAGGGCCTGACGCCCGTCCGGCAGGCGGTCCGCGACCGTTACCTCGAGGTCAACGGGGAGCACCCGATGACCGAGGTGGACGAGACCTACGTGCGGGCCGGCTTCGTGGCGGCCACCGACGAGCAGCTGGAGCTGATGGTCGGCGGCCTGGTGCCGCTGCCGTCGTACCTCCTCGCCGACGGCACCCCGATGGTCCCCCGCGACCACCTCGACCCCGTCGGGTGGGCGGGTGGCACCGACCGGCTGCACGACTGGTTCGTCGCCTACTGGCCCGCCGACCGCCGCGACGACGCCGAGCGGGAGTGGGCGGCCTACCTCTCGGGGCAGTACGTGTGCCTCAAGCGCGTCTCGCCACTGAGCGTCCGGGACAAGGCGCGCTGGCTCGGCCAGCTCGACGCCGCCCTCGAGCGCCTGACGACCACGCCCGGTGACCACGTCGGCCGCGGGATGCTCGGCGAGGTCGTCGACCGGCTCGAGGACCTGCTGCTGCCGCAGACGACGTACGACGCGCTGCGCTTCGGCGGCGCGACCAGCTCCTGGCAGCGGGTCCAGCAGGCCCGCCAGGACCACCTCGTCCCGGCACTGCCCGAGCTGCCGATCCGCACCGAGCGGCTGGTGCTGCGGCGTGCGACGCCGGACGACGCCGACGACCTGCACGCCTACTACGGCCGCGAGGACGTCACCGAGGACCTGCTGCACGAGGCGTTCAGCCGGCCCGAGATTGACGACATGCTGCGCCGGCGACTGGCCGAGCCGCGCAACCACCACGTCTGCAACCTCGTGGTCGAGCTCGAGGGACGCGTGGTGGGCGACCTGGTGATCTTCCTCAAGGGCGAGGGCAATGACATGGCCGAGATCGGCTGGGTCATCAACCCGGACGTGGGCGGGCGGGGCATCGCGACCGAGGCGGCCACCGCGATGGCCGACCTCGCCTTCGGCCACTACGGCGTCCACCGTCTCTTCGCCGACCTCGACAGCCGCAACGAGCGCTCCCGGGCCCTCGCCCGCCGCCTCGGGATGCGGCTCGAGCTCGACGCCCGGAGCGACTACTGGTCCAAGGGCGAGTGGACCGACTCCCAGCGCTGGGCGGTCCTCGCCGACGAGTGGGCCCAGCGGCGTACGACCTGATCGGGGGCTGGCGCGCCCGCGTGGGGCCACTAGAGTCAGCCCATGCCCGCAACCCACGGCGCCGACAGCGAGGTCGGCACGCTCAAGACCGTCATGCTCCACCGCCCCGGCAACGAGCTCAAGCGCCTGACCCCCCGCAACAACGACAAGCTCCTCTTCGACGGGATCCCGTGGGTGAGCCGGGCCCAGGACGAGCACGACGCCTTCGCGGACACGCTGCGCCAGCGCGGCGTCGAGGTGCTCTACCTGACCGAGCTCCTCACCGAGACCCTCGCGAGCGAGGACGCCCGCAACCACGCCATCACCTCGGCGCTGAGCGGGCTCCACCTCGGCGACACGCTCCGGCGCTACCTCGCGTCCGCGCTCAAGGACTACTCGCCCGACGAGCTGACGCAGGTGCTGACGGCCGGCATCCGCAACGACGAGGTCCGCGGCGGGCACGGCCTGGTCACCAGCCTGCTCAGCCCCTACGACTTCCTCGTCGACCCGCTCCCCAACCTGCTCTTCACCCGCGACTCCAGCGTGTGGATCCGGGACCGGGTGGCGATCACCAGCCTGGCCATGCCGGCGCGCAAGCGCGAGACCCAGCTGACCGAGCTGATCTACACCGAGCACCCGCGCTTCGCCGGCCAGACCCGCAAGATCCACGGCTGGCACAACGAGCACGTCGAGGGCGGCGACGTGCTGCTGCTCGCCCCCGGCGTCATCGCGGTCGGGGTCGGGGAGCGTACGACGCCCGCCGGCGTCGAGCGCCTGGCCCGCCAGGTCTTCGACGCCGACCTCGCGCACACCGTGCTCGCGGTGCCGATCGCGCAGGAGCGCGCCACGATGCACCTCGACACCGTCTGCACGATGGTCGACGTGGACAAGGTCGTGATGTATCCCAACGTCGCCCACACCCTCACCGCGATCACGGTCACGGTCGGCGACTGGGGCTCGGCCGAGCGGGACCTCGTCCTCGACGTCGCCGAGCCGGAGCCGTTCCTCGTGGCCGCCGCCAAGGCGATGCAGATCGACACGCTGCACCAGATCGACACCGGCCTGGACCCGGTCACCGCCGAGCGCGAGCAGTGGGACGACGGCAACAACACCCTGGCGCTGGCGCCGCGGGTGGCCGTGGCCTACGAGCGCAACGACGAGACCAACGACCGGCTCGAGGACTCCGGCATCGAGGTCGTCCGCATCGCCGGCTCCGAGCTGGGCTCGGGCCGCGGTGGGCCGCGCTGCATGTCGTGCCCGATCTCCCGTGACCCGCTGCCGGTGGACGAGGACGCGCTGTAGGGCGCCGCACGTCACACATCACGTCGGAGCCACTCGCTCGTTGAGCGCAGTGACCCCGCACGTGCGCACGGAAGAAAGGCACCACCCATGACGTCCTCGATCTTCGACGGCCTCTCCCCCGCCGACGTCGCCCGGATCAGGTCCGCCGGCACGACGCTCACCCTGCCGCAGGGCTGGTCCCCCATCTCGGAGCAGACCCCGGCCGACAAGGCCTACATCCTCGAGGAGGGGGAGGTCTCCGTACGCCGCCGCGGCGAGGAGGTCGCGACCCTCGGCCCGGGGCAGATCATCGGGGAGGCCGCCATCCTCAACCGCTCGCTGCGCACCGCCAGCGTCGTGGCCACCACCCCGCTGCGGGTCCTCCACTTCACCGGCGAGGCGCTCGAGCGCCTGGTCGGGGAGGTGCCGGCCTTCGGCGAGGCCGTGCGGTCGGCGACCGCCGGGCGTCAGGCCCAGCCCTGACCGACGACGTCCCTCCGGCCGCTCCGGCGACGGAGGTCACCGATCCCGACGCCGACGCACCGTCGTCCGCCGAGGTCCTCGCCGACGCGTACGACGACGTGGAGGCCTTCCTCCTCGGCGGTGCCCCCGCCCTGACCCGGGTCGAGGTGGCGGAGCGGGCCGGCGTGCCGCTGGAGCTCGCCCAGGAGCTGTGGCGGCTGCTGGGCTTCGCGCACCAGGGCGACGACACGGTGGCCTTCACCGACAGCGACGTGCGGGCCCTCGAGCTGACGGCCGACCTGATGCGGATGGGCATCCTGGGCGAGGACTCGCAGGCGGCGCTGGTGCGCACGTGGGGTCGCAGCTATGCCCGGCTGGCGGAGTGGCAGACCAGCCTGCTGGCCGGCCTGGCGGTCGAGGGGCCCGATCCCGACGTCCGGATGGCCGAGCTGGCGGCCGGGGTGCTGCCCCGGGTGGAGGCGCTCCAGTCCTACGTCTGGCGCCGGCACCTCGCGAGTGCGGCGAGCCGGCTGCTGACGGCGGAGTCGACCGGGGCGGCGGAGGTGGACATGGCCGTCTGCTTCGTCGACATCGTCGGCTACACCACCCACAGCAAGAACCTCTCCGAGGGCGACCTCGTGCAGTGGATCGAGCGCTTCGAGCAGGAGGCGACCGGTGTCGCGGTCGACCGCGGGGGCCGGGTGATCAAGACCATCGGCGACGAGGTCCTGCTCACGGCCGACGACCCCGTCGCGGCCGCCGAGATCGCGCTGGCGCTCGTCGAGCGGGGCCTCGACGAGGACGACCCCTTCCCCGCGGTGCGCGCCGGCCTGTCCTTCGGGCCGGTCGTGAGCCGGCTGGGCGACGTCTTCGGGCCGACGGTCAACATCGCGGCCCGGCTCACCTCGGTGGCCCGCCCGGGGACGGTCGTCGTGGACCGGGGGCTCCACGACGCGCTCTCCCCGCCCGACGAGTCCGCCGAGACGCCTTCCTCCGCGGCGGCGGCTCCGGACGACCCGGCGGCCGAGGAGCCGGACACCGACACCCCGTCGTACCGGCTGAAGCGGCTGCGCCGCGTCTCGGTCAAGGGCTACTCGCGCCTCGAGGCCTGGAGCCTGCGGCGTCCGAAGCATGACTGACGCAGGCGCCCGGCCGGGTCAGTGCGCGGGCAGCGACCCCGAGAGGCGCTCGTGGCGCTCGGCGCTGGAGGCGTTGAGGCCGACGATCTCGACGGTCTTGGCCTTGCGCTCGTACTTGGTGGTGATCGCGTCCAGCGAGGCCACGGTGGAGGCGTCCCAGACGTGCGAGGCCGACAGGTCGATGACGACGTGGTCGGGGTCGTCGGCGTACTCGAACTGCGTGTAGAGGTCGTTGCTGGAGGCGAAGAAGAGCTCTCCGGTGACGCGGTAGACGGCCGAGGTGGTGCCGTCCCGGTTGGCCACCACCTCGCGGTGCGTCTCGGTGAGGTGGGCGACGCGGCGGGCGAAGAGGGTCATCGCGACCAGGACGCCCACGCCGACACCGATGGCGAGGTTGTGGCTGACCACGGTGACCACGACGGTGGAAGCCATCACGACGGTCTCGGACTTCGGCATCCGGCGCAGGGTGGCGGGCCGGACGGAGTGCCAGTCGAAGGTCCCGACCGACACCATGATCATCACCGCGACGAGCGCGGCCATCGGGATCAGCGCGACCACGTCGCCGAAGCCGACGACCAGGACGAGCAGGAAGACACCGGCGAGGAACGTGGAGATCCGGGTGCGGGCGCCCGAGGCCTTCACGTTGATCATCGTCTGGCCGATCATCGCGCAGCCGCCCATCCCGCCGAAGAAGCCGGTGATGACGTTGGCCGCGCCCTGGCCCCACGCCTCGCGGGTCTTGTCGGAGTGGGTGTCGGTGATGTCGTCGACCAGCTTGGCGGTCAGCAGCGACTCGAGGAGCCCGACCAGGGCCATGGCGAGGGCGTACGGCGCGATGATGCGCAACGTCTCGAGCGTCCAGGGCACGTCGGGCAGCAGCAGGCCGGGGAGGCTGTCGGGCAGCTCGCCCTCGTCGCCCACGTCCGGGACGCTGAGCGCGGCCAGCAGGGTGAAACCGGTGAGGGCGACGATGGCCACCAGCGGCGCCGGGACGACGGTCGTGACCCGCGGCAGGGCGACGATGACCGCGATGCCGACGGCCACCATCGGGTAGACGAGCCACGGGACGTCGACCAGGTGCGGGACCTGCGCCATGAAGATCAGGATGGCCAGAGCATTGACGAAGCCGACCATGACCGAGCGCGGGATGAAGCGCATCAGGCGTGCGACCCCGACCAGGCCCAGCACCACCTGGAGCACGCCTCCCAGCAGGACCGTGGCGATGAGGAAGTCCAGGCCGTAGTTGCGGGCCACGGGCGCGACGACCAGGGCGATGGCGCCGGTCGCGGCGGAGATCATCGCCGGGCGGCCACCGAGGAAGGCGATCGAGACGGCCATCGTGAACGACGCGAAGAGCCCGACCCGGGGGTCCACCCCGGCGATGATCGAGAACGAGATCGCCTCGGGGATGAGGGCGAGCGCGACGACGAGGCCGGCGAGGACCTCGGTGCGCAGCATCCGCGGCGACCGCAGCGCGTTGCGCACGGTGGGTTCGAGCGCCGCAGCGTCGGTCGTGGGGGCAGACTGGGTCACGAGCAACAACCCTAACCTCACGTAAGGGTAGGGTTGCAATCCGGACCGAGGTGAGAGGGAACACGTGAGCACCAACCCCGAGGCGGTCATGCACATCGGTGAGGTCGCCGCGCGCACCGAGCTGTCGCTGCGCAGCCTGCGGCACTGGGAGGAGGTCGGCCTCCTCCAGCCGTCGGGGCGCACCGACGGCGGGTTCCGCCTCTACACCGAGGCCGACGTGGAGAAGGTCCTGGTCATCCGCCGCATGAAGCCGCTCGGCTTCAGCCTGGACCAGATGAAGGCCGTCATGCGCGACATCGAGGCCCTCGACGACCCGGCCACCGATGCCGGGGAGCGCGACGCCGTCCGGCAGCGCCTCGACGAGATCCGTCAGGACGCGACCGAGCGGCGCCGGGCGCTGGTGCGCCAGCTCGAGATGGCCGACGAGTTCATCGACCTCATCACGACCCGGCGGGGCTGACCCGCCTGCTGGTCGCCGCCCTCAGAGGGTGGCGCGCGGGGCGTACATGATCACGGCGACCCCGACCAGGCAGATGAGCGCGCCCGTGACGTCGTACCGGTCGGGCCGGAAGCCGTCGGCGACCATCCCCCAGACCAGCGACCCGGCGACGAACACCCCGCCGTACGCCGCGAGGATCCGGCCGAAGTTGGCGTCGGGCTGGAGCGTCGCCACGAAGCCGTAGAGACCCAGCGCGATCACCCCGGCGCCGATCCAGACCCACCCGCGGTCCTCCCGGACGCCCTGCCAGACCAGCCAGGCGCCGCCGATCTCGGCGACGGCGGCCAGGGCGAACAGGAGCAGCGACGTGGCGATCGACATGATCGCGAGTGTGCCAGCCGGGAGGCGGCGGCCGGCCACGCAACGGGGCCGGGACGTCCGGACGAAATCTGGATGCCCGGCCGCTGTTGACGGGGGAAACAACAACGACCGGGCGAACGAAAACCTACCTGCCGGTCACAACGCCGACAAGGTCTTGAGCCAAAACAAGTTGATCCTTAACGGATGGTGACCTGCCGGTTGGCCAGGCCGGCCCGGGCGGAGCGCTGCTCGGGCGTCAGGTCGGAGGTGTCGGCGAGCGCCTTCTCGAGCTCGGCGGCGAAGCGCTGGGCGGGCTCCTCGAGCACCTCGGCGCCGGTGCCGACCGGGAGGTCCCAGACGGGCGCGAGGAGGCCGTGAGCGCGGAACATGCCGACGAAGCGCGAGCCCTCCGCGATGCTGTCCTTCCCGGCGGCGTGCAGCCGGGCCAGCGCGTTGAGCAGCTCGTCCTCGGGGTGCGGCATCACCCAGCGCAGGTGCTCCTTGGGCCCCACGTTGGTCCAGTACGCCGCTTCGACGCCCGCGAGCCGGGTGGTCGGGTTGGCGGCGCCGTTGGCCTGCTCGAGCGCGGCCTGCGTGGAGGCGTCCTGGTCCTCGACGTCGTCGATCCAGTAGCCGAAGCCGTCGTGCACGGTGATGTCGAGCTCGGTGTCGTTGATGAGGTCCTGGAGCCGCGGGCCCTCACCGGGCGCCTCGGTCAGGCCGATGATCCCGGGCTCCTCGGTGGCGAGCGCCTTCTCCAGCACGGCACCCAGGTCGCGGGCGGGATCGCCGTACTGGTGGGCGACCTGCAGGCCAAGCCAGATCGCGCCGGAGTCGCGCACCATCGCGGGCGCCGCCATCGGCAGCAGTGTGCACAGCCGCACCTCGCGGTCGGTGCCCTTCACGTCCAGCGGCACGGTGGCGGCCGGGACCAGCTCGCGCAGGGCGATCACGTCGCACTCGCCCGGCATGCCCTCGAAGGGGCGGCTCACGAACGCCGGGGCGGCTCCGCCGGCGGCGCCGTGGCACGCCTTGTAGCGCTTGCCCGAGCCGCAGGGACAGGGCTGGCGCGGGCCGACCTCGCCGTCGACGGGAGCAGCGTGGTCACGGGCCTTGGTGCGGGACTTCTTCGCCATGGGGGCGAGGCTATCCAACGCCTCCGTCGGGCGGACCGTCGAGGAGCTCGAGGAGGTACGCCGGCCGGTCGGTGATGACCGCCCGCGCGCCGAGGTCGAGGCACAGCTGCAGGTCCGCCTCGGAGTTGACGGTCCACACGTGCACCTGGCGACCCGCCCGCCGCAGCGACCGGCGCAGGCCCGGGTGCTCGCGCAGCTCGCCGATGCCCGGTCCGATGATCCAGTCGTCGCCGACGACCCGCCGCAGCATCGGCCAGTGGTGCGCCTTCTCCACCAGCATCACGACATCGACGTCGGGGGCGAGCCGCTTGGTGCGCTGCAGCGCCGTGAAGGAGAAGCTCATCACCCGCGCCGGGCTGCCGGCCCGGTCCCAGCCGAAGTCGGAGAGCAGCTCGACGACCCGCTTCTCCACCAGCCCGCCGTACCGCGTGGGGTGCTTGGTCTCGATGGCCACCTCCACCCGGCGATCGGCGTCGGCCACCGTCTCCAGCAGCTTGCGCAGCGTCAGCACCTTGCCGTCGGTGGGGTCGAGCTCGGGCGCCTCGTCGTCCATGTCGGACCACGGGTTCTTCCACCGGGCGAAGTCCAGCTCGTCGAGCTCGGCGAGGTTCATCGTCGAGACGAGGCCGCGCGAGGACGCCGTACGCCGCAGGTCCCGGTCGTGGACACAGACCAGGTGGCCGTCTGCCGTCAGGCGTACGTCGCACTCGAGCGCCTCCGCACCGAGCTCGATCGCCCGCGTGTACGCGCGCAGCGTGTGCTCGGCGGTCTCGTCGCTGGCGCCCCGGTGGGCGACGACCTGCGGCCTCATGCGTCGAGGGTAGGGGTCCGGACGCGAGAGGAGCGTCACCCACGTCGACGTACCGTGGCGGAAACCACCACCCCTCGCGTCGGCGAGAACGGCCGGCGCCCGACGATGAGGTTGCGCGATGACCAGCACCCGACGAATCCGCGGCGCACGCAGGACCACGCTCGCCGCCACCCTCTCCGCCCTGCTCACGGCCGGCCTGGCCGCGAGCCTCACCACGGCCCCCGGGGCGACGGCCGCGCCTCCGGACGACGTGTTCCCGCCCCGGATCGAGCTGCCCGACGGCTTCCAGCCCGAGGGGATCACCATCGGCCGCGGCGCCACGGCGTGGTTCGGCTCCCGGGCCGACGGCGACATCCACGAGGTCGACCTGCGGACCGGTGAGGGCGAGACGATCAGCCAGGGCCCCGGGCCGGGCAACCCGGCGGTGGGGCTCAAGGTCGACCAGCGGGGGCGGCTCTTCGTCTCCGGTGGCACGGCCGGTGACGCCCGCGTCGTCGACACGCGGACCGGCGAGCTGCTGGCGCGCTACCAGCTCTCCACGGCGACGGACCGCTTCATCAACGACTCGTTGATCGTCGACGACACCGTGTGGTTCACGGACTCGCGCAGCGCCCGGCTCTTCGCCCTCCCGCTCGGCCGCGGTGGCTCCCTGCCCGCGGCCGGCGAGGTCGTCACGGTGCCGCTGGGCGGCGAGTGGGTCCAGCCGGGGGCCGGGGTCAACGGCGCGAACGGGCTGACCGAGACCCCGGACGACTCGGGGCTGCTCGTCGTCAACGCCGGCGTCCTCTACCGGGTCGACCCCGGGACCGGTGACGCCCAGGTCGTCGACCTCGGCGGCGCGTCCGTCGAGAACGGCGACGGGATGCTGCTGAGGGGGCGCACGCTGTACGTCGTGCAGAACCGCCTCAACCAGGTCGCCGTCCTGGAGATGGAGCGCGACGGCAGCGCCGGGACGCTGGTCGACACCATCGCCGGGACCGACTTCGACGCGGCCGTGGACGTACCGACCACCGTGGCGGCGTTCGGGCGCTGGCTCTACCTGCCCAACGCCCGCTTCTCCACGCCCGCCGAGCCCGGCACGGCGTACTGGGTGAGCCGCGCCCAGATCCCGCGGACGCGCTGACCCCTCTTGGGTAGTCCGTGACGATCGGACCCCTGGAATCGAGTTTCCGGGGTCCCTTCGTCACGGACTACCCCGGGTTGAGGGTCACCCCGCCCCGATCCGGCTCAGGCGTCGGCGGTCTCCCGGCGCCAGGGCTGGATGAAGTCGTTGCCCTCGATCCCCTCCACCGCCATGGCCAGCTGCCCGGCCTGCGCGCCGTCGATCTGCTCGCGGATGATGTCGGCGTGGCCGGCGTGCCGGGCGAACTCCTCGATCATGTGCAGCACCAGGGAGCGCCTGTTGACCACGCTCGGCTCCATCCGGCCGAACCACGGCGCCGGCGCCTCCAGCACCTCGGCCGCCGGGTCCACCGCCGCCACCGCGTCGAGCAGGGCGCCCGTCGCGGCGTCGTACCGCTCGACGACCCGCGCCAGCGTCTCGTCGGGGGTGAGCGCGAAGCTGCCGTAGAAGACGCCGAAGTCCTCCTCGGTGAGCTCCCAGCCCCGCTCGCCGCGGTTCTGCGCCTCCCGGCGCTCCCACGTCACCCAGGCCGTGGCGAGGTGCTTGAGGATCCCGCCGACGCTCAGCCCGGACCGCGTCGGCGTCATCCGCGCCTCCTCGTCGGTCAGGCCGTGCGCCGCCGTGCGGGCGGCGACGACCTGCTCACGCAGGAAGGCGGTGAGGGCCTCGGACTCGGTGCGGGTGCTGGGCTCGATCATGGGAACTCCCCTGTCTGTGGTGGCCTGTTGCCGTGCCTCCACCCTCCCGCCGCAGGCGGACAGGATCGGTCCGCAGTCGCCCTCCATACTGAGCGCATGCGCGTGTCTGCCTGGCTCACCCAGTTCCTCGTCGCCGCGGTCGTCTTCAGCGTGATCGACGTGCTCTGGCTGAGCACCGTCGCCACCGACCTGTACGACGAGCAGCTCGGGGCGCTGCGGGCCGAGTCGCCGAACGTGCTGGCCGCCGTGCTCGTCTACCTCGTGCTGCTGGCCGGGCTCGTGCACTTCGTCATCCACCCGGCCGTCGCGGCGGGGTCGTGGCGTCGGGCCGTCGGGGTCGGCGCGTTCTTCGGCTTCGTCGTCTACGGCGTCTACGAGCTCACCAACCTGGCCGTCGTCGACGGCTGGCCGGTGGCGCTGGTGCCGATCGACATGGCGTGGGGGACGTTCCTCTCGGCCGCGGTCGGGGTCGGGACGTACGCCGTCGTCCAGCGGCTCCCGGCCTGGGCGCGCTGACCCTGGGTCGCCGGCTCTTCACCGGGGAACGTCGTCCCGCGCAGGGCCGGACGATCTTCCCCGATGATGGCGAGTGGTCGCGGAGGGCCTAGTTGGCGTGCTCGCGCAGGTAGCGCCCGAAGTGCGGCACGGTGAACGCGATCCGGCCGCGCTCGCCGGAGTAGATCAGCCCCTTCTTGAGCAGCGAGTCGCGCGCCGGGCTCAGCGACTGGGGCTTCTTGCCCAGGGCGGCCGCGACGTCCGAGGTCGGGACCGCGTCGGGCGCGTCCTGCTCGGTGCCGGCCACGTCGGCCATCGCCCGCAGGTAGTCGCGCTCCCCCGGCGTGGCCCGCTCGTAGCGGCTGCCGAAGAAGCCGACCGCGAGCTCGGCGTCGGCCTCGGGCGCGGCCACCGCGACGTCGGCCGCGGTGATCGGCGAGCGGGGTGCGCGGTCCCAGACGGCCTTGCCGTAGGCCTGGATGAAGTAGGGGTAGCCGCCCGTCGCTGCATACATCGCCTCGAGCGCACCCGCCTCGTAGAGCGCGTCCTCGTCCTCGGCCGGCACGGTGAGCGCAAGGTCGGCCGCCTCGCGGGTGAGCCGGTCGATGCGCTGGTAGCGGAACAGCCGCTCGGAGTAGGACTTGCTGGCCGACAGCACCGCCGGGAGGTGCGGCAGACCTGCGCCGACCACGATCACCGGGAGTCCCGACTGGCTGATCTCGTGGCACGCCGCGCACAGCGCCGACACGTCGTCGGGGCCGAGGTCCTGCATCTCGTCGATGAAGATCGCGATGCCCTTGCCCTTGTCGGCGGCGAGCCCGCCGAGGTCGGTGAAGAGCTCGACCAGGTCGATCTCGATGTCGCCGGAGTCGGCCCGCCCGCGGACGGCCGGGGCGTCGATGCCCGGGCTCCACTGGTCCCTCATCTTGGCGGCAGGTCCCGCGTCACGCTGGGCGAAGGCCTTGATCACGCCGAGCACGTGGTCGACGCTGTCGGCGTCCCGGTGGCCGAGCTCGCGGACCGCCTGGTGCAGCGCCCCGCTGAGCGGGCGGCGCAGCCCCTGGTCGGGCCTGGCCTCGAGCTTGCCGGTCCCCCACTGGCGGCGTACGGCGGCACCGCGCAGCGCGTTGAGGAGCACCGTCTTGCCGACCCCCCGGAGCCCGGTGAGCACGAGGCTGCGCTCGGGGCGACCGCGGGACACGCGCTCGAGGACGACGTCGAAGGCGGCGAGCTGCTCGTCGCGCCCGGCGAGCTCGGGCGGGCGCTGGCCCGCGCCGGGGGCGTAGGGGTTACGGATCGGGTCCACGATGTGACGGTATCGGGCTCTCTAGCCGGATCCTTAGATATCGCGAGACTCGGCGATCGTGTCGCGGCGGAATCACCGGCTGCCCGGTGATCCCGTGGGTTGGCGCGTGCTGCAGCGTGGCCGAACCCACCGATTCACCGGCTGCCCGGTGATCCCGGGACGGCCAGCCCGTACGACGCTCAGCCGGCCTGCTGGCCCTCGTCGGGGAGCGCGCCACCCCGCTCGGCGCGGTCGCGCGCGACGGCGTACGCCTCGGCGAGACCGGTGCGGAGCATGGCGATCAGGTCGGGGACCTCGTCGACGGACAGGCGGAAGGTCCCGGCGCAGAGGTTGTCGCGCCACAGCGACAGGACCACCACGTCGGCCTCCGGGTGCCACGAGACGCGCAGCGAGCGGTCCTCACCCCGGGGGTCGAGGAAGACGGCCCCGGTGCGGGGCAGCGGTCGCGGCTGGGCCATGGTCCATTGTGACCCGGAGCACAAGGCCCTGTCACGCGTCCTAGACTCGGTGCATGCCCGAGCTGCCCGAGGTGGAAGCGCTGGCCCAGGACCTCCGGGGCCGGCTCGTCGACCGTGCGATCGCCCGCATCGACCTGGCGGCCTTCAGCGCGCTGAAGACCTTCGACCCGCCGCTGCAGTCGCTGCACGGCACCCTCGTCGAGGACGTGACCCGCCACGGCAAGTTCCTCGACATCACCGCTAGCGGCACCCACCTCATCGTCCACCTCGCCCGCGCGGGCTGGATCCGCTGGCGTGACGACGTGCCGGCGCTCCCCGCCCGCCCCAACAGCAAGAACCCGCTCGCCGCGCGGGTGGTGATCGACGACCCCGACTTCGAGACCACGCCCGGGCTCGACATCACCGAGGCCGGCACGAAGAAGAGCCTGGCCATCTACGTCGTGCGCGACCCCCAGGAGGTCCCCGGCATCGCCCGGCTCGGGCCGGACCCGCTGGACGACGCGTTCACCATCGACGTGCTGGCCGGGATCCTGCAGAGCGAGGGCCGCAAGCAGATCAAGGGCGTCCTGCGCCACCAGGGCACCATCGCCGGGATCGGCAACGCCTACTCCGACGAGCTGCTGCACGCCGCACGCATGTCGCCGTACAAGCCGGCCAGCTCGCTCGACGAGGCCGAGGTGCAGACCCTGTACGACGCGATCCGCACCGTCATCGGTGCGGCCGTCGAGCGGTCCCGCGGCCTGGCCGCCAGTGAGCTCAAGGGCGAGAAGAAGTCCCACCTCGCCGTCCACGGCCGGACGGGTGAGGCCTGCCCGGTGTGCGGGGACACGGTGCGCGAGGTGAGCTTCGCCGACTCGAGCCTGCAGTACTGCCCGACCTGCCAGACCGGCGGCAAGCCGCTCGCGGACCGCCGGATGAGCCGGCTGCTGAAGTAGCCGCCGCTAGACCACGTGGGGGTCGCCGACCACCACGTCGGACACGACGATGTCGATGCTGCCGCGGGTGAACTCGGGGTCCGGACCGAGGATGCCGAGGACCACCGCGTGCACCTCGTCGCGGGCGACCTCGGCCTGCGCGCGCAGGTCGATGCCGTAGGAGCAGACGAGGGTGACCTCGACGCGGCGCAGCCGCTCGTCCTCGATCACCAGGTCGATGGCCTCCGGGGCCAGGGTCGGCTCGCGCAGGGCGCGACGGAGCGCCGTGGTGAGGATCCGGGCGGAGACCCACGTGCGGGATCCGGCGTCGTCGCGCTCGGTGGCCCCGTCGTGGCCGAAGGCCAGGATGGGCTCGGACGGGGCGACCGTGGCCCGCACGCGGGACATGATCGACCCGGAGAGCTCGATCCAGCCCGCGGGCTCGTCGTGCCGCGCGGCCTCCCGGGCCCGGTCGAGCGGGTCAGGTCTGGGCTCTATCGCCATCGTGCCATCCTCTCCGCCAGGGTGCGTCGGCCCCGGTGCAGGTGCCCGCGGACACTGCCCTCGGACACCCCCAGGGTGACTGCGATCTCGTCGTAGCTCATCTCTTCGACCTCCCGCAGCAGCCAGGCGGCCCGCTGGTGCCACGGCAGCTCCGCGAGGGCCACCTGCAGCGCCGCGAGCAGCTCGGCGTCCAGCACCTGCTGCAGGGGGTTGTCCTGCGCCGGGCGCACCATCGTCGACAACAGGTCGTCGTTGACCGGGATCGCCTTGCGGTGCCGTTGCAGGTCGGCGGCCCGGCGATGGACCAGTCGGAACAGCCACGTCTTGAGGCTGGAGCGCCCGGCGAACGTGGCGAGGTCCTTCCAGGCCGACACCAGCGCCTCCTGGGTCACCTCGCCGGCATCGCTCTCCGAGCCGACCAGCCGCACGGCGTAGCGGTACATCCCGGGGCCGTAGCGGTCCACGATCACCGCGAACGCGTCCTCGTCGCCGAGTCGGGCCGCCCGGACCAGGGCGTCGTCGGTCGGCTCGGCCACGAAACCCGACATTCCCCACCCCCTCCGACAGCCCGCGGGACCTGTGTCCCGGCCTTCACCCTAGGACGTGGCGGAAGGCGTGACGCAGGCCACACGAACGGAGCGTGAGGAATCGGCCGCTCGCGACGACTAACCCCTGTCCCAACACGCAGACGAGAGGCAACACGATGAGCGAGACCACGACCCCCACGACCCGATCCGCCGCGGTCGTGAGCCGCCCCGGCAACGACACCGCACTGGTCAGCGAGCAGGGCCGGACCTCCATCTCCGACACCGTCGTCTCCAAGATCGCCGGCATCGCGACCCGCGAGATCAGCGGCGTCCACGACCTCGGTGGCGGCGCGTCGCGCGCCGTCGGCGCCGTCCGCGAGCGCATCCCCGGCTCCCGCACCAACCTCAGCCAGGGTGTCGCGGTCGAGGTCGGCGAGCGCCAGGCCGCCGTGGACCTCGACATCGTCGCCGAGTACGGCGTGTCCATCGCCGACCTGGCCGCCGCCATCCGGCGCAACGTCGTCGGCTCGGTCGAGCGGATGACCGGCCTCGAGGTCACCGAGGTCAACATCACCGTCCACGACATCTTCATGGACACCGACGGCGACGGCGTCGACGACGAGAGCACCGGCTCGCGTGTCGAGTGACCGACCCGCTCCCGTGGGCGCCGCCGATCGCACCGACGCCGACCTCGTCGCCGAGGCCGTCGTCGCGGTGCCCGGCGTCCACGGACTGCACGCGGGCGTCGTCGGTGAGGTCGCGACGTACCTCCCCGGCCGTCGCGTCAACGGCGTCCGGCTCCTCGAGCCCGGCTGCGACGTCCACGTCGTGCTGGAGTTCGGGGCGCCGATCCAGGAGACGTCCGACCTCGTCCGTCAAGCCGTCCGCCCGCTCGTCGGGGGACCGGTCGACGTGACGGTGGAGGACGTCGTCGCGCCGGGCTCGGCGTGACCGGTCCGACGCACCCCACAGACCCGTCGCGCGGCCTGGCCGGGGGGGAGGCCGCGCGACGATCCCTCCGCCGGGCCGCCGCCCGGCAGCTCCACCCCGACCTCGGGGGCGACCCCGACGACTTCGACCGGGCCATGCGGGCCCTGGAGGCGGCCGGGCCGCCCCCGCCCGCCGGGCCACGGCACCGCCGATCCGCCGGCGGCTCCGCGACGAACCCCGTCGCCACCATCCGTACGACGCCGCGCTCGCGCGCCGTCCGCCGCATCACCGCCTCGGGCAGACAGCTCGTCCACACGATCCGCACCCGCATCCCACGGTCGTTGCCCGGCTCCCGCCGCTACGGCCACCTCTGAAGGAGACCACCATGACCACGTCCACCCTCGGCCTGCTCGCCGGCCTGCTGCTGACGATCGCCATCGTCACCGGCGGCCTCCTCGGACTGCTCCTCGCCCTCGTGCTGGGCGGCGGCGGCTACCTCATCGGAGGACAGGTCGACGGCGAGCTCGACCTCGGCTCCCTGTTCCGGGGTCGTCGTGGCTGAGGCCGCGCCCGCAACGGCGCCGCCACCACCCGTCGTACCGCCCGAGGAGCCGGCCGGACCGCAGCTCGTGGCGGCCGACCCCGCCGAGCGGGGGACCCTCGACGTCCGCACCAAGGCGATCCAGCACATCGTCGAGCGGGCCGTCCTCGACACCCCCGGCACCGTCGCCCACCAGGGTGCGCTCGGCAAACTCATCGGCACCGGATCGCCCCGCGCGTCCATCACGATGGAGGGCCGCCGGGCCCGCGTCGAGGTCGACGTCGCCGCCGTGTGGCCCTCGCCGGTCACCCGCATCGCCACCGACGTCCGTGACCGCGTGCTCCACGAGGCCGTGCGCCAGTCCGGCGTCTTCATCCGCACCGTCGACGTCACCGTCCACCTCGTGACGCCCGACGCCGTCGACCACCAGCAGAGGAGGGTCCAGTGAGTGTCTCCACGCCCCCCAAGGCCCGCCCGGCCGCGGTGCTGGGTGCCGCGCTGACCGCGGTCGTCCTGATCGCGGTCGCCGTCGTGGCGGTCCGCGAGCTGGCCGTCAGCCAGGGCTGGGCGAGCGGCTCGCCGTGGTCGCTCGACGCGGTCCGCTCCCTCGACGGCCTCACCCCCTCCGTGGGCGTCGCCGCCGTCGGCGTCGTGATCGCCCTGCTCGGCCTGGTGCTGGTGTGGCTGGCCCTCAAGCCGGCCGCTCGGACCCACCTGCAGGCGCACGCCGACGGCGACCTGTGGCTGTCCGCGCCCGCCGTCGCGGCCCTCGCCCGCGGCGTCGCCGACCGCGCGCCCGGCGTCATCTCCGCCGACGCCACGCGGGTCAGCCGCCGGCGCATCACCGTCGAGGTGGTCACCAGCGGTGACCCGACGGCCGTCGCCGAGCGGGTCGACTCCGCACTCCAGTCCCAGGTCCAGGGCCTCACCCGGGCCGCCGTGACCGTCCGCACCCGGGAGGTGTCCCGATGACCCGCACGCTCCTCGGCCTCGACCGACTGCTCGTCCTCGTGGTCGGACTGGCCCTCGTGGCCCTCGGCCTGCTGGCCGTGGACTGGCAGTACCACCTCCTCTTCTCGTCGTACGACGACACGGTGCGCACCGGTGCCGCCGAGGACGTCGTCACCACCGCCTGGTGGCCGTGGGTCCTGGCCGTCGCCGGTGTCCTCCTCGGCCTGCTCGGCCTGTGGTGGCTGCTGGCGCACCTGCGTCGCGAGGCCTCCTCGACGACGCGGCTGTCCGCGAGCGACGAGACCGGCCGGCTCGAGGTCGACGTACGCTCCGTCGCCACCGCGGCCGCGGCCCACCTCGGCACCATCGCCCCGGTCGTGGACCCATCCGGCACCGTGCGCTCCTACGGCGCCACGACGCTCGTCGAGCTGCGCGGCCGGGTCGACCCCGCCGCCGACGTGGAGGCCCTCACCGAGGCGGTCGCCACCACCAGCCAGCACGTCGCTGCGGCGTTCCCGGACGACCGGGTCGAGTGCCGGGTCGTCCTCGACGCCCCGCAGCGCAGGAGACGGGGGCGCACCACCCGGGTGCGCGTCCGCTGACCCACCGCACCCGACGGGCCCCGGTCATCGACCGGGGCCCGTCGTGCGTCCTACTGGCTCGGGGTCTCCGTCGGGATCTCGGGGACCTCGAGGTTGTCCATCGGGGAGCCGCAGGTGTCGGTCGTGTAGGTGTCGAACTCGTCGACCTGCGCGGTCTCGTCCTCGGTGAGGTCCTCGTCGATCTTCTCGAAGTCCTCCTGCTTGGCGTCGTCGTCGAGGTCGTCGATGAGGGTCATCGTCGTCTCGAAGCCGGCGCGCGCGTCCTCGGGCATGTCCTCGGGGGTGCCGGTCTCCTCCATCGTCGCCGCCCAGTCCTTGATCTGGGCGATGATCTCCGCGTCGGTGGCGTCAGCCATCGTCGACATGTCGTCGAAGAGGCTCTGGTAGCCCGCGCAGTAGTCCTCCTCGCTGGCGTCCGTCGGGGCGCCGGCGCCCCCACCTCCACCACTGCAGCCGAGGGCCGTGCCGCCCACGAGGACGAGCGAGGCGGCGAGCAGTGCAGACTTCATGGGGCTCTCCTGACGAGTGGGTGCGGCGCGGGTGCCTGTCCCCCAGCCTGCCCCATCGCCCCTGCTCGACACCTGTCGCGGGGCCCCGTTCCCCGTTCCCCGTTCCCCGTCCTGCGGCTCAGGCGCGGGACGGCGGGCGGGGGCCGAAGGCGGCCGGCAGCGGCAGGTGGAGAGCGACCGGCAGGTCAGCGAGGTACGCCGACCGCGACCGCTCGACCACGCCGAGGCTCTCGAGGTGCGGGGTCTGCCACTGCACGTCGAGCAGCCGGTCCTCCGCGTGCTCGTCGGAGAGCAGCGAGACGAGGCCCATCAGCGCCACCTTGGAGGCGTCGCGCTCGCGGTGGAACATCGACTCCCCGGCGAAGAGCCCGCCGATCGCCACGCCGTACAACCCGCCCACCAGGCGCCCCTCGTGCCACGCCTCGACCGAGTGCACCCAGCCGAGCTCGTGGAGCTCGCAGTACGCCGCCCGCACGTCGCGGGTGATCCAGCCGTCGGGTCGGCGGCGGTCACCGCAGGCGTCGATGACCTCCTCGAAGGCCGTGTCCACGCGGATCTCGACGTCCTTGGCGGAGCGTCGCAGCGACCGCGACACCTTGAGCCCGTCCAGGGGCAGCACCCCGCGGCGTACGGGCGAGAACCAGCCCATCGGGTCCTGCGGCGGACCGATCGGCATCGGGAACAGGCCGTGCGAGTAGGCCCGGAGCAGGGTGCCGGCCTCCAGGTCGGCCCCCACCGCCACCAGGTCGTCCTCGGCGTCCCACAGCTCCGGGTCGGGGAAGACCCAGGGTGTGTCGGGGGGCTGGACGGGGGTCACGGTGGGCACGGTAGCCAACGCGTCGACAACTTTGCGCCCCCGGCGGGCATCCCACCCGGCACCTGATCTCGGAGGACACCATGCGAAACAGCCCACTCACCATCCTGCTCACGCCGGTCCTTGGGCCGACGCTCAGGCCGACGTTCGCCGCGGCCCTGTCCGTCGGCGTCCTGTCCCTCGGCACAGCCCTCGGCGGCACAGCCCTCGTCGCGCCCGCCCACGCTGCCGCGGCGACGACCTGCGAGGGCCGCGCCGCCACCATCGTGGTGCCCGCGACGGGCTACGACACCGCGCCGGTCGTCGGGACCCCCGGGGACGACGTGATCGTCGGCACCCCGGGCCGCGACACGATCGACGGGGCCGGCGGCAACGACGTCATCTGCGGCCTCGGCGGACCCGACACCCTCGGCGGAGGCCCCGGGGACGACCGCCTCTTCGGCGGGTTCGACGGGCAGTACTCCATCGACAACGGCTACTCGTCCGACCTGGTCGCCCCCGGGCCAGGCGACGACCACGTCGACCTGGGCGCCGACCGGCAGGCACTCGACATCCACCCGGTGGACTTCGCCTACTACGACCGGGTCGTCTACACCGACGCCGCCGGTCCGGTCGTCGTCGACCTGACCGCTGGCACGGCCACCGGCGAGGGCACCGACACGATCGTGGTCGAGGGGCCGGCCGGCGTCGTCGGCAGCGCGTTCGGCGACCGGATCACCGGCTCGCCGTACGCCGACCTGATCCAGGCCGGGGACGGCGACGACGTGGTCGACGGCCGTGCGGGCAACGACCGGATCGTCGTGGACGGCGGCCTCGGCTTCACCACCTCCCTGCCGGCCCTCGACGGGGGCGACGACGTCGCCGTGGGCGGCGACGGGCGGGACGGAATGATCTCTAGCGGCGGCACCGACGTGCTGTCGGGCCAGGGGGATCGCGACTTCCTCACGACGTCGCCCATCTCGTCGGGCGAGCTGCGGGGAGGCCCCGGCCGGGACTCGGTGGACGCCGAGGGTGCCGTCGACGTGTCGGCCGGCGCGGGCAAGGACGAGATCAACTACGACCTCCGGCCGGGCTTCCGCACCGAGATCGACGGTGACGGCGGTCGCGACCTCCTCGACCTCGGGCTGAGCCGCGCCTTCGGTAAGGGCGAGCGCGTGCGCGTGGACCTGCCGCGGCGCCGGATCACCTTCACCGGCTCCACCACCCGGCTGGCCTACTCCGAGGTCGAGCGGCTCGAGGTCAGCGGCGGGCACCCGCACTGGACCTTCCTCGGCACCCCCGCCGACGAGAGCTTCCGGGTCCTCGGCGGCCGGTCCGTGCGGGCCTTCGGACGTGGGGGCGACGACGTCTTCAGCGGCACCGGTGGGCGGGACTTCTTCGACGGTGGCCGCGGGCGCGACCGGGCCACCGGCTCCTCGGGACGCGACACCTGCGTGCGCATCGAGCGCGCCCAGGACTGTGAGCGGCGCCGCTGAGGTCGGGGCTCGGCCGGCCGGGGCGGCGGGGGGGCCGCCTTCCTGCGCACCCGCACAGCTCTGGGGCCGCGACGTCGGCGCATCCCTGCACACCCGCGCAGCTCTGAGGGCAGGACCACGCCCATTCCTGCGCACGTGCGCAGGGAAGCCGACCAGCGCAGTCCCCGCTAGCCTCGCGGCCATGAGCGAGCGCGAGGTCGTCGTCGTACGACACGACCCGTGCCCGTGGTTGCCCCCGGGCGGCCGGGCGGACGTGGTGCTCTCCGCTCAGCCGGCGCCGGAGCCGACCGCCGTCGTCCGGCTGCTGGTGACCTCGGGCGAGGACGTGTGGGTGGTTCCACGCGCCGACGGGAAGGGCCTCGACCTGCCGACCGCGAGGGTCACCGACGGCGTGGCCGCCGCCCGGGCCGGCGCCCTCGACGCACTGCTGGCCACCGTCCCGGTCGGCACGACGGGGCTCCGACCGCTGGGATTCGTGCGCAACACCGTGCCGGACCCGCCGGCCGACTACCCGTGGCCCGCGCCGGTCGCGCACTTCGCGGTCTGGCGCGGCACGGTCGACCGGAGCGCGGAGCCCGACGGGGCAGCCAGGACCGGGCGGGACTCGCAGGAGTCGGACGGCCGGTGGCTCGGCCCGTCCGCCGCCGCCGAAGCGCTCGGCGAGCGGCACTGGTGGCCGCTGCACCGACGGGCTGCACCGGGGTCCGTAATATCGGGAGCATGAGCATCAAGGGATCCGTCGGCCGGCACCTCGCCCCCAGGATCTCCGACATCGCGCCCGGACTGACGACCACCTTCGTCCGGGAGTCCCTCAACCGGGCCATCGACGGCGTCGGTCCCCTCCCGCCGGCCGCGGCGGCCGCTGACAAGCAGCTCAAGGAGCAGCGGGGCCACGTCGAGCGGGCGGTCCACGAGGTCATCGAGAACCACGTGCGCCTCGCCGGCGCCCAGGGCTTCCTGACCAACGTCGGTGGTCTCGTCACCGCGGCGGTCGCGATCCCGGCCAACATCGCCGGGCTCACGCTGCTCCAGTGCCGGATGATCGCCGGCATCGCGCACCTGCGCGGCCACGACCTCGACGACCCCCGGGTCCGCAACGCGATCCTGATGACGCTGCTCGGCGAGGACACCGTCACCGCGATGGTGCGGCAGTCCAAGCTCCCCGCGCCCCCGATGGCCCTCGCCACCGCGCCGGCGCACGACGCCCACCTCGACGGCATCATCGCCGCCGTGGTGGCCACCGACCTCCTCACCCGGGTCGCCGGCAAGCGGCTGGCCACCAGCGTCGGCCGCCGGGTGCCGATCGTGGGCGGCATGGTCGGCATGGGTGCCGACGGCTACGCGACGTGGCGGGTCGGCCGGTACGCCGATCGCGAGCTGCTGCCGCGCAACAACCGGCCCTGACGCCGGACCCCTGGCGCCGGCCGGGCGGCAGTCCCGGCCAGCGGGCCCGGTCAGCAGGCCCCCTCAGCGGCGCCCGTCAGTGGTGCCGCCCACGCACCCGTCGGTAGGCGCCCAGCGCCTTGCGTCCCGACGGCCGCGCCTCGAGCGCCTGGACGGTCCGCTCGGCGGTCGTACGACGCGCGAGGTGCAGCTCGTGGCGGGCCTCCTCCAGTTCGCGGGCGAGGTTGGCCTCCGACTCGCGGAGCCGGGAGCCCTCGACGAGCAGCGCCGTGATCGCGTCCAGCGCGGCCGGCAGCAGGTCGTCGGCGGGTGCCGTGTCGGGGTCGGTGAAGGTCTCCGAGGGGGCACCGAGGAGGTCGGCGAGGTCGCCCACCACGTCGTACCCGCGCTGCTCGACCTCCGCGATCCAGGACCGCGACAGGTCCTGGACCCACGCGTGCGTGGCGGGCGGGAGGCCGAGCCGGGCGCTCGACGTACGCCGCGACAGCGTCTGGTGGGCGAGCAGCTCGCGGACCAGCGGGCGGTAGTCGGGCGGGTCGACGACCGGGGTGACCCGCTTGTTGACCAGCCGCAGCAGGGCCGTCTCGGGCACACCGAGGGACGGGTTGGCGCGCTCGGGGGTGAGGTCGAGGTCGATGCCGTCGAGGCCGAAGGTGTGGCTGAACCGCCGCCACAGCTCGTCGGGCGCCGAGCCGGGACGCGGCACCGTCACCAGGTGGACCTGCTCGGGCGGCAGGATCGCCCCCCAGCGGTCGAGGATGTCGGGGATCTCCTGGGCGCCCCAGAACCACGAGCCGATCCGGGTGTCGCGCGCGGGGTCGCGGATCATCTCGAGGAAGTGGGCGTAGGAGACGAGGCTGCGGTGCTTGACGTTCTCCTGCCACTCGGCCGGGACCTGCCGGACGAGGTCGCGCACGGAGACGATGAGGTGCACCTCGACGCCCTCGCCGAACGACGTCATCGCCCGGTCGATCTGCATGGGCGAGGCGGTCGAGAGGATCTCGTGGCTGATGATCGAGGTGCCCGGCCAAGCGCGCACCTGCTCGGCGAGCCGGTCCCAGGCGCCGACGGCCTGCGTCTCGAGCCCGCCCCACGTGAGCCGCATCAGGTCGAGCGCGGCGAGGAAGTGCCCGTCGAACCGGTCGGCCGGGTAGAGGATCCCGTGCCCGCGCAGCACCTCGCGGTTGCGGAAGAGCACGTCCTGGAGGTACGACGTCCCGGTCTTGGGGGTGCCCACGTGCAGCAGCACGCGCTTGGCCGTCGGGGTGGGCGCCGCGGCCGTCGGAGGGGTCGTCACCGCGCCTCCTTCGTCCAGTCGTCGTCCACCAGCATCCGCACCGCGAGCTCGAGCACCGCGGCGTCGGGGCGCTCCGGCGCCGGGGTCTCGCCGGTCAGGACCGGGGCGACGGCGGCGGGATCGCCGACGACAGGGTAGCCAGCCCGCTGCAGCTGGCGGGCCATCCGCTCGGCGGCGCGCGTCACCCACTCCCGGTGCTCGTCGGGGACGCTCACCGGCGGCATCGAGGTGACCGGCATCCGCGGCCACACGGTGCGCGACATGAGGGCCGCCCGCTCGTCCGGCGGCACCAGGAGCCCGACGACCGTGGCGATGCGGCGCGCGAGCTCGGCGGCGTCGGCACCGGGGCGGTGGGCCGGGGGCAGGCGTCGTACGCCGAGGGCGTGCGGCAGCGCGGTCGGGTCCAGGACGACGACCACTCCCCCGGGCGAGGCCGCGTGCCGCTCGGCCACGGCGGTCAGGTCGACGCGGGGCGGCAGCTGACCGCGCTGCTGCCAGAACCGCAGCCACTCCAGCCAGGCTCCCGAGCCGCGCTCGAAGCACCGGCGGGTCCACACGTCGGCGAGCATCTGGTCCAGCGGGGCCCCGATGACGACCATCCGGCCGCGACCCAGGCGGCGCGGGCCCAGCGCCCCTCGTGCGGCCGTCGCAAGGATGGGGTCACCGGCGACCCGGTGGTGGCGGGCCCATGGTCGTGGCAGGCCGCGCGGCTCGCGGGGGAGGCCGATCCGGACGACGTCCTCGGCGAGCACGCTGGTGGCGACGCGGACCAGCTCGTCCGCGGGCAGGGTCACGGGGTCGACCGGCCGGGGACCGTGGGCCGAGCCAGCCACACCGACGAGGGCCAGGTCGGGCTTGCCGCGGCCGGGGGCGGCGGCGGTCAGCACCCGGTGCGCCAGGTCCGGGGTCAGCGGCGCCGAGGCGGCGAGGTTGAGCCGGCGAAGGAGCTCCAGCTGCTGGGCGCCGGGCAGCACGCGCCCGGAGGCCGGTGCCTCGCCGGTCCACGCCGACCAGGGCGTCGTACCGCCGTGGCGCAGGTGGGCCACCCAGCCCCACGCTCGCGCGGCCCCGGGGCTCCCGGCGGCCGGTGCGGCCGCGGCGTGGCTCACCGCTCGCGCAGCCGGCGGGCCTGGTCGCGCAGCCGCCGGACCGGGGTCTCGGCGGCGGTGCGCTCGGCGGCCTCGCGGGTCATCACGGTGAGGGCGTCGAGGGCGGCACCGAGCTGGAGCTTGGGGCTGACCCGGTCGGGGTTGCGCCATGCGGCGTCCGGCTCCGGCCGGCGCGGACGCAGGTCCTCGACGTCGCCGATGACGTCGACGCCGCTGCCCTTGATCCAGTCGATCCACAGCTCGGCCTGCGCCTCCGCGTGGTCGAAGCGGTCCGGGGGCAGGCGCACCGGGATCGAGTCCCGGCTGACCAGCACCTCCTGGGCGAGGAGCTCGCGGATGAGTCCGTCGTACGTCGCGTCGCGCCACATCGGCAGCTCGAGGCGCCGGTTGAGGCGCCGCAGGAGCTGGGTCTCGGCGATGCCGAGGCTGCGGTTGGCGCGCTCGGAGTCGAGCGGGGCCCACGCGGGGTCGATGCCGAAGGCGCGGCAGAAGCGGAACCACAGCTCGTTGCCGGTCGGGCCGCGGTCGTGCGGCACGGTGACGACGTGCACGCGCTCGGGCGGCAGCTTCGCGCCCCAGTTGCTGAGCACGCTGGGCAGGTCCATGGCGCTGCGGAACCACGTCTGGCCCCGCTCGACCTTCGTCAGGAAGCGGTTGAAGGTCCACTTGCGACCCTGCTTGATGCTCTCCTGCCAGGCGGCCGGGAGCTGGCGGCCGAGGTCGCGCGCGGAGTAGACGACGTGGATCTCGCTGCCCTCGAGGTCGTTCATGACCCGGGCGATCTTGTCCGGCTTGGCCGGGGCGAGGATCTCGTGGCTGATGATGACGGTGCCGCTGGAGCGGTGCACCCGCTTGACCATCGTCTCCCACGCGCCCTGCGCGTGACCGGGCGTGCCGCCCCAGTCCTGCTCGAGCAGGTCGAGGGCCGCGCGGAAGTGGAAGAGGTCGGCGTCGACGAAGCGGTTCTTGGTCGGGATCGTCACCCCGTGGTCCGACAGCGACGACTGGTTGAGCATCAGCCGGTCCTGCAGGTAGGTCGTCCCCGTCTTGGGGGCGCCGATGTGGAGGTAGACGACGCGACTCATGGGCTCATCCTGCCAGCGCGCGTACGACGGCGCTGGGACTGGGGCGCCCGAGCCGTCCGGCCATCCACACGCTGGTCTCCACCACCGCGTCGAGGTCGACCCCGTGCTCGATGCCGAGGCCGGTGAGCATCCACACGAGGTCCTCGGTGGCCAGGTTGCCCGTCGCGGACTTCGCGTAGGGGCAGCCGCCGAGGCCGCCCGCGCTGGCGTCGAAGGTGGTGATCCCCTCCTGGAGCGCGGAGAAGGCATTGGCCAGCGCCTGGCCGTAGGTGTCGTGGAAGTGCATGGCGAGCTGGTCGGTGCGCATGCCCGCGCCGACGAAGGCGTGGACCAGGTCCTTGACGTGGCCGGCCGTGCCGACGCCGATGGTGTCGCCCAGGCTCAGCTCGCTGGCGCCGAGGTCGAAGAGGCGCTTGCCCACCGAGACCACCTGGTCCACCGGCACCGCCCCCTCCCAGGGGTCGCCGAAGCACATGGAGACGTAGGCACGGACGTCGAGCCCGGCGGCGCGGGCCCGGGCCACGGTGGGCTCGAACATCGCGAACTGCTCGTCGAGGCTGCGGTTGAGGTTTTTCTGCGCGAAGGTCTCGGTGGCGCTGCCGAAGATCGCGATGTGCTTCATCCCCAGCTCCAGGGCCCGGTCGAGGCCGCGCTCGTTGGGGACGAGGACGGGGTGGGCCCGGCCCTCCTCGCCGAGCATCGTCATCAGGTCCGCCGCGTCCGCCAGCTGGGGGACCCATTTCGGGTGGACGAAGCTGGTGGCCTCGACGACCGGCAGGCCGGCGGTGACCAGGCGGCGTACGAACTCGGCCTTGTCCTCGGTCGCGACGACCGCCTTCTCGTTCTGCAGGCCGTCGCGGGGGCCGACCTCGTAGATCGTGACGCTGCTCGGGAGCGGTTTCGAGGCTCGCTCCGCTCGCACCTCAACCATCGAGATCTCCCTCCTCGACGACGAGGAGGACGGCGCCGAGCGGGACCTGCTGGCCGGGCGCGACGTTGACCTCGGTGACCGTGCCGGCGAAGGGCGCGGTGAGCGCGAGCTCCATCTTCATCGCCTCCATGGCACCCAGCGTCTCACCCGCGGCCACCTCCTGCCCGACCGTGACGAGGACGTCGAGGACCGTGCCCGGCATCGGCGCGAGCAGGGTGCCGTCGCCGGCCGCGGGGCCGTGGTCGGCGAACGCGTCGGGACGCTCGAAGGAGTGGCGCTGGCCGCGGTGGGCGACCTCGACCTTGTGGGTGGTCGCGTTGACGTACGCCGTCTCGCGGTGGCCGTCGAGGGACAGCTCCGCCGTGTGGTCGGCGAGGCGGTGCTCGCTGACGACGACATCGTCGACGCGGTGGCCGGGTACGTCGACCCGCAGCTCGCGGCGCCCGTCCGGCGTCTCGAGGGTGACCAGCGTGCGGGCGGGCTCGCCCGCGACCCGCCAGCCGTCGGTGGCGAACGGGTCGCCGGGCCGGTCGGTGAACCGGGGGCTGTGCAGCACCGCGTCGACCCAGGCAGCGGCCACCAGGGCCACCTCGGCCTCGGGCGCCTCGACGGTCGCGTGGTCGAGCCACGCGGTGTCGATGGTGGCGTCCCGGAACTCCGCTCCGGCCGCCAGAGCCCGCACGAAGCCGGTGTTGGTGGTGAGGCCGAGGATGCCGGTGCGGTCGAGGGCGTCGACCAGCCCGGTGCGTGCGGCCTCGCGGTCCGCGCCCCAGGCGATGACCTTGCCGAGCATCGGGTCGAAGGACGAGCTCACGACCTGGCCGGACTCGAGCGCGGCGTCCACGCGGACACGGCCGGACCTCGACCCCGGTCGACCACCCGCGGCGCCCTCGGCGAAGGGGGTGGTCGGCCACCGCACCAGCTCGGCGGTGCCGGCCTGCGGGAGGAACCCGCCGAAGGAGTCCTCGGCGTAGATCCGCGCCTCGATCGCGTGCCCCTCGACGGTGACGTCGGCCTGGGTGAAGCCGAGCGGCTCGCCGGCAGCCACCCGGAGCTGCAGCTCGACCAGGTCGATGCGCTCGCCGCGGACCCGCACGACCTCCTCGGTGACCGGGTGCTCGACCTGGAGGCGGGTGTTCATCTCGAGGAAGTAGACCTCCCCCGAGTCGCTGTCCAGCAGGAACTCGACCGTGCCGGCGTTGGTGTAGCCGACCGCCTGTGACAGGGCCACGGCGCTCGTGGTGACCGACGCACGCTGGGCGTCGGTGATCGTGGGGGCGGGCGCCTCCTCGAGCACCTTCTGGTGACGACGCTGGGTCGAGCAGTCGCGCTCGAAGAGGTGCACCACGCTGCCGTGGTGGTCGGCGAGCACCTGCACCTCGATGTGGCGACCGTGCTCGACGTACTTCTCGACGAGGATCGTGTCGTCGCCGAACGCGCTCAGCGCCTCGCGGCGGGCGGCGGCCAGCGCGGCGTCGTACTCGCTGCGCGAACGCACGATGCGCATGCCCTTGCCGCCGCCACCGGCGGCGGCCTTGACCAGCACGGGGTAGGCGAAGTCGGCGGGGTCGGCGTCGAGGTCGTACGACGGGACGACGGGCACGCCGGCGGCCACGGCGATGTCTCGCGCGGCGTCCTTCTTGCCCATCGCCTCCATGACCCCCGAGCTGGGACCCACCAGCACCATCGTCTCGGTCCGCTCGATCGCGCGGGCGAAGGCCGACCGCTCCGACAGGAAGCCGTAGCCGGGGTGGATCGCCCCGGCACCGCTGCGCCGGGCGGCGTCGACGATCGCGTCGACGTCGAGGTAGCCGGGCACCTCGAGGGCCTCGTCGGCCTCCCGCACGTGCGGGGCGTCGCGGTCGGGGGCGGTGAAGACGGCAACGGTGCGCAGGCCCAGGGCCCGGGCGGTGCGCATGACGCGCAGGGCGATCTCGCCGCGGTTGGCGACCAGGACGGTGTCGAAGGAGGACAAGGCGATCACATCCGGAAGATGCCGTAGGAGGGGTCCGGCACCGGGACGTTGGCCGCCACCGCCAGGCCCATGCCGAGCACCCGGCGGGTGTCGGCGGGGTCGATCACGCCGTCGTCCCAGAGGCGGGCCGTGGAGTAGTACGGCGAGCCCTGGGTCTCGTACTGCTCACGGATCGGCGCCTTGAACGCCTCGACCTGCTCGTCGGTCTCGAGGTCGGTGCGCACGGTGGCCAGCACGCTGGCCGCCTGCTCCCCGCCCATCACCGAGATCCGGGCGTTGGGCCACATCCACAGGAACCGCGGGTCGTAGGCACGCCCGCACATGCCGTAGTTGCCGGCGCCGAACGAGCCGCCGATGACGACGGTGAACTTGGGGACCACGCTGCACGCGACCGCGGTGACCAGCTTGGCGCCGTCGCGGGCGATGCCGCGGTTCTCGTACTCGCGGCCGACCATGAAGCCGGTGATGTTCTGCAGGAAGACCAGCGGGATGCCGCGCTGGTTGCACAGCTCGATGAAGTGCGCGCCCTTGAGGGCGGACTCGCTGAAGAGGATGCCGTTGTTGGCGACGATCCCGACGTCGTAGCCGTGGATCTTGGCGAAGCAGGTCACCAGCGTCTCGCCGTAGAGCTTCTTGAACTCGTGCATCCGGCTGCCGTCGACGATGCGGCGGATGACGTCGCGGACGTCGTACGGCGTGCGGGTGTCGGTGGGCACGACGTCGTACAGGCTCTCGGGCGACTCGTGCGGCTCCTCGACCGGGCCGGGCTCGAGCCGACGCCCCGGCTGCGGGTAGCCGGACGTGGCGGGGAGGGTGTCGACGATGCTGCGGACGATGGCCAGCGCGTGCGCGTCGTCGTCGGCGAGGTGGTCGACCACGCCCGACTTGCGCGCGTGGACGTCGCCGCCACCGAGGTCCTCGGCCGTGACGACCTCACCGGTCGCGGCCTTCACCAGCGGCGGACCGCCGAGGAAGATCGTGCCCTGCTCCTTGACGATCACCGTCTCGTCCGACATCGCCGGGACGTAGGCGCCGCCGGCGGTGCACGAGCCCATCACCGCCGCGATCTGCGGGACGCCCTTCGCGCTCAGGTTGGCCTGGTTGAAGAAGATCCGGCCGAAGTGCTCCCGGTCGGGGAACACGTCGTCCTGCATCGGCAGGAACGCGCCGCCGCTGTCGACCAGCGCGATGCACGGCAGGTTGTTGTCCGCGGCCACGGTCTGCGCACGCAGGTGCTTCTTGACCGTCAGCGGGTAGTACGTGCCGCCCTTGACCGTCGCGTCGTTGGCGATCACCACGACCTCGCGGCCGTTGACCCGGCCGATCCCGGTCACGATGCTCGCGCTCGGCACCGCGTTGAGGTCGTCGGCGTCGCGCCCGTACATCCCGTACGCCGCCAGCGCGCTCAGCTCGAGGAAGGGGCTGCCCGGGTCGAGCAACCGGTCGACCCGGTCGCGGACCAGCAGCTTGCCGCGGCCGGTGTGCTTGGCCCGGGCCGCCTCGCTGCCACCCTGGCGCACGACGGCCAACCGCTCTCGGAGGTCGGCGACGAGGTCACGCATCGTGGGTGCGGCCGCGGGGGCGGGGCCGCTCGAGGGATCGCTGCTGGCGTCGGTCACGAGGTCAGGTTAGCGATCGTTAACCTGCCCTGTCGACCGGCAGGTCCTCAGGACGTTGATCGTCGTACGACGGGTCGACCGGGTCGGCTACGACCTGCGGGTGCTCGGTCAGGACCGCGCGGAGGTGCTGGGTCAACGCGGCGCGCACCCCGCGGTCGGTGAACCGGTCGGGCAGCCTCATGGCGGGCTCGCCCTCCGGAGGCCCCGCAAGCGTCACGACCTCTTCCGCGAGCCCTGTCACGACCGCGCGCAGGATCCTCGCCTGGCGCTGCGCCTGCGGGGTCGGCAGGCCCAGGCCCACAAGCACCCGGTGGGACAGGTCGAGCAGTCGTCGGTCGAAGCCCCCGACCGTGACCGCCATGTCCCAGTCGTGCCGCCCCCACGCCTTGTAGGCGTGGAGCAGGCGGAGCCGCTCCAGCCCGGCACCATCGGTGGGCAGGTGGACGGCCAGGACGTCGACGGCGTCCTCGACGCGGGGCTTGTCACCGCGACCGAGCCTGCCGGGGGCGAACGGGTGCCGACCGAGCTCGTGGGAGAAGTGGTCGTCGACCGCGGCGAACGCGCACGCCAGGAGGTGCGACTGGTTGCGGTAGTAGTAGCGGACCGTGCTGGCGCTCAGGCCGCCCTCGGCCGCGACGGCCCGCACCGTGGCGGCTCCGCAGCCGGACCGGAGGACGATCCGCTCCACGGCGGCGTACACCTCGACGTAGTAGCTCAGGTTCTGTGGTCTCATGCCGGGCTCGTACCCCGTCCGGCCGAAGTCGCATCTCGTTGTCCACAGGCACCGCGCCTGCGCACGTGCGCAGCCATGCGGAGGGGCCTGGATGCCTTCCCTGCGCGGATGCGCGGCTCTGCGGGTGGCCCCACGACCCTTCCCTGCGCAGGTGCGCGGGTATCCGGGCGGGCCTACTGCCCTTCCCTGCGCACGTGCGCAGGGAAGGGGTCCACCGTGGCTGCCATGGCTGCGCACCTGCGCAGGGAACCGACCGCGGCCGACCTCCAGAGCTGCGCACGTGTGCAGGAACACCATGGACGACACCGGGGACCGCGGTTAGCGGGCGCTAACCTTGGCCGGTGACCCCGCGGCGCCAGCAGATCCTCGACATCGCCGCGGACCTCTTCGCCCAGCGGGGCTTCCACGGCGTCTCGGTCGCCGACCTCGGCGCGGCGTGCGGCATCTCCGGACCGGCGCTCTACAAGCACTTCCCCAGCAAGGACGCGGTGCTCGCCGAGATGCTGGTCTCCATCAGCGAGGAGCTGCTGAGTGTCGGGCGCCAGCGTGCGGAGGCCGCCGGGAGCCCGGCGGCGGCCGTCGAGGCGCTGATCGAGTGGCACATCGAGTTCGCCCTCGCCCACCGTGCTCTCATCGTCGTCCAGGACCGCGATTGGTCCTCGCTCGCCGACGACGCCCGCGAGCAGGTGCGCGCGCTCCAGCGGGAGTACGTCGACGTGTGGGCCGCCGAGCTCCGCCGCGTGCACCCCGGCCTCACCCTCGACCGCGCCCGGGCGATGGCCCACGTGGCCTTCGGGCTCATCAACTCCACGCCGCACAGCGGACTGCTGCCGGACGACCAGATGCACGGGCTGCTGCACGACATGGCCCTCGGCGCCCTGGTCGCGCCCGCGTAGGACCGCTCACCCCGGAGGGTGTGGGCCACGATTAGGCTGGCGCCATGAAGCTCAGTGACACGCTCGAGACCGCGTTCAACGCGCAGATCACGCTGGAGTTCCAGGCGTCCCTCGTCTACCGCCAGCTGGCCATCGAGCTGGAGCTGATGGACCTGCCCGGGATGTCGGCGTGGCTGCGCCACCAGGCGGACGAGGAGATCGTCCACGCCAACAGGTTCATCGACCACGTCGCCGACCGGGACAACCACCCCGCCATCGGCGCGATGCAGGCACCCAGCGTGACCGGCGGGTCGGTGCTCGACGCCTTCAAGGCGGCACTCGCCCACGAGCAGAAGGTGTCGGAGTCGATCCGCAACCTCTACCGGGCCGCCGAGTCCGAGGGTGACCTCGACTCGCGCCCGCTGCTCAACTGGTTCCTCGAAGAGCAGATCGAGGAGGAGGCGACGGTCAGCGAGATCATCGGTCGGCTGGTCATGATCGACGACGACGGTCCCGGCCTGCTGCGCCTCGACGAGGAGCTCGGCATGCGCCCGATCGCGACCACCGAGCCCAAGGCCTGACCGACCCCTCACTGCCGTCCGCCCTCAGCGGCCCTCACCGCCCGCCCCGGCGGGCCTCACCACCAGCGCGCCAGGTCGACCTCCGGGTCGGCCTCCAGCGCGCTCAGCATCCGGGCGGCGCGCAGGGCGGCGTCCTCGGCCACCGCGAGGTCGTCGGTCCGCGGGTCCGCGCCCTCGCCGGCCCGGCCAGCCCCGCCGGCAGCACCACCGGACCCCATCGTCAGCTCGTGCAACCCGGCCAGCACCGCCTCCCGGGACAACCCGCGCAGCTGGATCAGCACGAACGGGTCGTTCTGGAGCAGCCAGCCGACCTGCGTGAGCACGGCCACCGCGTGCGGGCACGGGTCGAGCCACGAGTCGCACGTGCAGGTCGAGCCCAGCTCCCCGCCGTACGGCAGCAGCTCGATGCCCGCCTCCTCACAGGCCTCGACCAGGGCGTGCGGCAGCTGTCCGGCGAGCAGCGCGGCGATCCGCCCGGACTCGGCACCGACCAGCTCGACGAAGGTCGCCGCGTCGCGGTCGTCAAGGGGCGGCACGCTGATCGTGACCGTCCAGGCGTCGTCGCCGTCCTTGACCGCCGCGATGGCCGACCCGGTGTCGACCGCGATGGCGCCCACCTCGCCCGCCCGGGCCAGGGTCCGGCCGCGGCGCAGCTCCGCGACCGCGAAGGCCGACTCCTCCACCGCCCGGCCCCACGCCTTGCTCCACCACGTGCCGGCACCCCCGCCGCGACGCGGCGGGATCCGCGGGTGGGTGACGGTGTGCGCGCCGGTCACGGCGACGCCACGCCACCCGAGCCCGGGTCGCGCAGCTCCACCAGGTCTCGGAGCTCGGCGTTGCTCAGCTCGGTGAGACCGGCCTCGCCGCGACCCAGGACCGTGTCGGCCAGCGCGCGCTTGCGGGAGAGGAGCTCGGCGATCTTCTCCTCGATCGTGCCCTGGGTGACGAACCGGTGCACCTGAACCGGCCGGGTCTGGCCGATCCGGTAGGCCCGGTCGGTGGCCTGCTCCTCGACGGCGGGGTTCCACCAGCGGTCGACGTGGATGACGTGGTCGGCCTGGGTGAGGTTGAGCCCGGTGCCCCCGGCCTTGAGCGACAGCAGGAAGACCGGCACCTCGCCGGCCTGGAAGCGCGCCACCATCGCCTCCCGCTCCGCGACGGTCGTACCCCCGTGCAGGAACTGGTGCGGCACCCCCGCCCGGGACAGGTGGCGCTCCAGCAGCCGCGCCATGGCGACGTACTGCGTGAAGACGAGTGCCGCCCCGCCCTCGGCGAGGACCGTGCCGATCAGCTCGTCGAGGAGGTCGAGCTTCTCCGAGCGGCCCGACAGGCGCGGGTTGGACTGCTTGAGGAAGTGGGCCGGGTGGTTGCAGATCTGCTTGAGCCCGGTGAGCAGCTTGAGCACCAGGCCGCGACGGGTGTCCTCGTCGGCCTCCTCGATGCGGCGCATGCAGTCGCGCACGTAGGTCTCGTAGAGGACGACCTGCTCGCGGGTCAGTCCGATGAGGTGGTCGGTCTCGGTCTTGGCCGGCAGCTCGGGGGCGATGCCGGGGTCGGACTTGCGGCGGCGGAGCAGGAACGGCCCGATCAGGTCGGCGAACTGGCGCGCCTTGGTCGGCTCGAGCCCGGACTCGATGGGCGCGGCCCACACCTTGCGGAAGGCGTTGCGACTGCCCAGGAGCCCCGGGATCGCCCAGTCGAGGATCGCCCACAGCTCGGTGAGGTTGTTCTCGACGGGGGTGCCGGTCAGTGCGACCCGGGCCGCGCTCGGGATGGTGCGCATAGCGCGCGCCGTCGAGGACTGGGCGTTCTTGACGTGCTGCGCCTCGTCGGCCACGACCAGCCCCCACGGCACCGCGGCGAGCTGCTCGGCGTCGTTGCGCATCGTGCCGTAGGTCGTCAGCACGAACCCCGGGTCGCCCGCCGCTGCCCCCTCCAGCGGGGCCAGGAGGTCGTCCGGATCCGAGACCAGCCCGTCCAGCGTGCGACCGGCACCGTGGAGGCGCCGGACGGGTACGCCGGGGGCGAACCGCCGGATCTCGGCCTCCCAGTTGCCCAGCAGCGACGCCGGGCACACCACCAGCGTCGGCCCGCCGGGTGCATCCGCCCCCTCGTGCCGGTGCAGGTGCAGCGCGATGACCTGCACCGTCTTGCCCAGCCCCATGTCGTCGGCGAGGCAGGCACCGAGCCCGAGCGAGGTGAGCTCGGCCAGCCACGAGAAGCCGTGCCGCTGGTAGTCGCGCAGCGTCGCAGCCAGCCCCGTCGGCACCTCGATCGGCTCGCGCACGGCGGCGGTGCGCAGCTGGTCGCGCACCTTCAGCAACGACGCCCCGACGACCGCCTGGTGCTCGACGTCCTCGACCTGGACGACCTCGGTCAGCGTCGCGGCGAGCGCGGCCGCGGGTGCCACCCGCTTGATGAGGCGCTTGCGGGCCCGCTTGAGCACGGCGGAGTCGACGATGGTCCAGTTGTCGCGGATCTTGATGATCGGCGTGGCCGCCGTCGCCAGGTCGTCCATCTCCTGGTCGCTCAACGCGTCGCCGTGCAGCGCCAGCTGCCAGGAGAACCCGAAGAGCGCGTCCGGACCGAAGAGCCCCGTCTGGAGGGGCTCCTCGCGGCTCGCCGGCGGGCCGGAGAGCACCACCCGGGACGTCACGTCACGGTCGAGGTAGCGCGGCCACAGCACCTGGACCCCGATCGCGTCGAGCGCGAGCGCTCCCCCGTCGAGCAGGCTCAGCAGCTCGTCGCTGTCGAGGGTGATCTGGTCGGGCACCCGGAGCTCCAGCAGCCGGTCGAGCACCGGCCAGGCCTCCGCGGCGGCCCGCAGGGCGATGGAGGCGTGGGTGCGGGCCCGGTCGCCGAAGCCGTGGCTGCTGCCCGGCTCGTCGGCCTCGGTCCACAGCAGGGCCGCGTCGGCGACGTGCGCGGCGTTGTCGGCGGCGACGACCTGGAGCACGAGGCGGACGGTGCCCGCGACCAGCTCCTCCTCGTCGGCCTCCACCCGCAGGGCGATGTTGACCAGCTGGGGCCGGTCGTCGTTGCCGCGCGAGCGGGCCCGGGCGATCCGCTCCTCGAGACGTCGGGTGAAGTCGGGGTCCACCCGCGGTGGGGCCGGCGACGCCGCGACGGACCGGGCGGGACTGCGACGGGTGGCCAGCGGAGCGGCGCGCGGCATGGCGTCGGCCACGGCCTCCAGCACCGCGCGGACGATGCCCTCGGCGGTGTCGACGTCGAGGCCCTCGCGGGCCCGGGCCTGGGCCAGCCGGGCGATCCGGTCCTCGTCGGAGGCGTCCAGCCCGGACACCTGCCAGCGGGTGCCCGTCTCGTCCGGGGCGAACCGGCCGGCCGCGACCAGTCGCATGCCGAGCAGGGCGGCGCCGCTGAGCAGGGCGACGCTCGGGTGCACGTCGGGCTGCGAGTGGGCCCGGGTCAGCACCGGGAGCGCCCCCCGCATCGGGAGACTGACCGTGCGGCGCTCGTCGGAGAACTCCACCGTCCCGTCGCGGGGCTGCTCGCCCGCCCGGAAGGTGGCGGGACCGCTGACCGGGACGAAGCTCACGCCTCGCAACCTAACGCGCGACACCGACACCCCACCGCGGCGAGGTGCACACGGCCAGCCGCTAGCGTCGTACCCATGAGCATCCTCGACGCACCCCTCGCCCGCCTCGACGGCACGCCCGGCACCCTGCGCGACCTCACCGGCGGACGCCCCGCCCTGCTCGTCAACGTCGCCAGCAAGTGCGGGCTGACCCCGCAGTACAACGGACTGGAGGAGCTCCAGGAGAAGTACGGCCACCGCGGCTTCACCGTCGTCGGCCTGCCGTGCAACCAGTTCGGCGCCCAGGAGCCGGGCAGCTCGGAGGAGATCGCGGAGTTCTGCTCGGCGACGTACGGCGTCAGCTTCCCGATGAGCGAGAAGGTCGAGGTCAACGGCGAGGACCGCCACGAGGTCTACCGCGAGCTCGTCGGGACTCCCGACGACAAGGGGAAGGCCGGCGACGTGCAGTGGAACTTCGAGAAGTTCCTCGTCGACGGCGACGGCGCCGTGGTCGCTCGCTTCAACCCGACCGTGGAGCCGCAGGACCCGCAGCTGGTCGGTCGCATCGAGTCGCTCCTCGACTGAGGTGGACCTCCCCGCGCTGCTCGCCCAGCACCCCGTCGTCGACGGGCACAACGACCTGCTCTGGACCGCCCGCGAGGAGACCCGCTACGACTGGGACGCCCTCGACGTCGGCGTCGGCGGCACCCCGACCCACACCGACCTGCCGCGGCTGGCCGCCGGCGGGGTGGGCGCCCAGTTCTGGTCGGTCTACGTCCCGACCCGGCTGACCGGTGACCACGCGGTGAGCGCGACGCTGGAGCAGGTCGACGCGGCGTACGCCCTCACCACCCGGTACGCCGACCGGCTGGCGCCGGCTCGGACCGCCGACGAGGTCGAGGCGGCCTGGGCCGACGGCCGGATCGCCTCGCTGATGGGCGCCGAGGGCGGACACTCGATCAACTGCTCGCTCGGGACCCTGCGCCAGCTGCACGCCCTCGGGGTGCAGTACCTGACGCTCACCCACAACGCGAACACCCCCTCGGCCGACTCGGCCACCGACCGCCCGGTCGCGGGCGGACTGACCGCCTTCGGCCGTGAGGTGGTCCGGGAGATGAACCGGATCGGCATGATGGTCGACCTGTCCCACGTCTCGGCCGACACCATGCGCGACGCCCTCGCCGTCGCGGAGGTGCCGGCGATCTTCAGCCACAGCTCCGCGCGGGCGGTGACCGACAGCCCCCGCAACGCGCCCGACGACGTGCTGGAGTCGCTGCGTGACCAGGGCGGGGTCTGCATGGTCACCTTCGTCCCCAAGTTCGTGAACCAGGCGTGCGCCGACTGGCACCGCGGTGCCGTGGAGGCCGCGGCCGCGGAGGGGATCGCCGAGGCCGACGGCGCCCGCTTCTCGCCGTTCTACGCGGCGTACCGCGCCGCCCGACCGGAGCCCGTCGCGGACCTGTCCGACGTCGTCGCGCACTGCGAGCACGTCCGCGAGGTCGCCGGGATCGACCACGTCGGGCTGGGTGGCGACTACGACGGAGTCGAGGTCCTCCCCACCGGCCTCGAGGACGTCACGGGCTATCCGGCGCTGCTCTCCGCGCTGGCCGACCGCGGCTGGTCCGCCGACGACCTGGCCCGGCTCACCTGCCGCAACGTGCTGCGGGTGATGCGGTCCGTCGAGGCGGGAGCCCGGGAGATCCAGCGGCACCGAGGGCCGAGCCTGGCCCGGATCGAGGACCTCGACCACCCGGCAGGGTGAGGCAGCACACGTCCACAAGGACTGGGTGGTTGTCGGTGGCAACTGTCACCATTCCCGCGTGACCACAGACATCCAGCAGCACCCCGCCGGGACGCCGGCCGGCGACTCGGACAAGCTCGACAAGAACGTCCTCCTGGTGGCGGGCGTCGTCGTGCTCGGCGCGATCATGTCCATCCTCGACATCACCGTCGTGTCCGTCGCGCTCGAGACCTTCCAGCGCGAGTTCGACGCCACGGCGGCCGAGGTCGCCTGGACCATGACCGGCTACACGCTGGCCCTGGCCAGCGTCATCCCGCTGACCGGCTGGGCGGCCGACCGCTTCGGCACCAAGCGGCTCTACCTGCTGGCCGTGCTGCTCTTCACCGCCGGGTCCGTGCTCTGTGCCGCGGCCACCAGCCTCGAGATGCTGGTCCTCTTCCGCGTCCTGCAGGGCCTCGGCGGCGGCATGCTGATGCCGCTCGGCATGACCATCCTGACCCGCGCCGCCGGCCCCGAGCGGGTCGGTCGCGTGATGGCCGTGCTCGGTATTCCGATGCTCCTCGGCCCGATCTTCGGCCCGATCATCGGCGGCGCCCTGATCGACAGCGCGTCGTGGCACTGGATCTTCCTGATCAACCTGCCGATCGGCATCGCCGCGATCGCCTACGCGTGGGTCGTCCTGCCGAAGGACGAGGTCGAGCCGTCGGAGACCTTCGACTGGCTGGGGATGCTGCTGCTGTCACCCGGTCTCGCCCTGTTCCTGTACGGCGTGAGCTCCATCCCCGAGCACGGCACGGCCGCCGCCAGCGAGGTCTGGGCCCCGATGGTCCTCGGCCTCGCGCTCATCGTGGCCTTCGTGCCCTGGGCGCTCAACCGCCGCAACCTGCACCCGCTGGTCGAGCTGCGCCTGTTCAAGAACCGCAACATGACCGTCGCGGTGATCGCGATGATGCTGTTCGCGATCGCGTTCTTCGGCGCCTCGCTGCTCTTCCCGCTCTACTTCATCCAGGTCCGCGGCGAGGACGCCCTCGGCGCCGGCCTGCTGCTCGCCCCGCAGGGCATCGGGGCCATGATCACCATGCCCATCGCCGGGATCCTGGCCGACCGCATCGGACCCGGCAAGATCGTGCTCTCCGGCATCACGGTGATCACCATCGGCATGGCCATGTTCACCCAGATCGGTGCCGACACCTCCTACCCCTACATGCTCGGCGCGCTGTTCGTGATGGGCCTCGGCATGGGCGGCACCATGATGCCGATCATGACCGCGGCGCTCGCGACGCTGACCGCGCACAACGTGGCCCGGGGCTCGACGCTGCTCAACATCACCCAGCAGGTCGCGGCCTCGATGGGCACCGCGCTGTTCTCGGTGATCCTCACCAACGAGATCAAGGGCAGCGACACGGCCCCCGTCTACCTCGCGGCCCGGTCCGCCGAGGGCGATCCCTCGGCGCTGGCCGCCCTCGCGGAGCAGCTCGGCCTGCCGATCGACCAGTTCACGGCCGTGGTGGCGCAGGGCCAGGTCGCGCTGGCGGACTCCTTCGCCACGGTGTTCGTCGTGGCGACCATCCTGGTCGCCTGCTGCCTCATCCCGGCCGCCTTCCTGCCGCGCACGAAGGTCACCCCGGCCGACCCCGCGGCGATGATGGGTCACTGACCCCCACTCCGACCCGCGCTCGTCGAGCGAGCCAAGGCCGTCCCTCCTCACGGAGGGGCGGGCCGTCGGCGTTCGCGGGATGACCCGGGTCTCGGGTGCGGAGCCTCACCGGTCCCGCAGGTGTGGCACCGGCCCGGGCCACCTCCCGGCCGCCTCGGGCCGACCGCTCAGGCCTGCGTGCCGAGCGCCACGGGCAGCACCGCCGAGGCACCGGCGTCCCGGAGCGCGACGGCGGCGACGGTGAGGGTCCACCCGGTGACCACGAGGTCGTCGACGAGCAGCACCGGGCCGGCCGGCACGTCGGCGCGCAGCTCGTAGCGCCGGGTGACGGCCGCGACGCGCTGCGCGGAGTTGGTGGCTCCCCGACCGGGCCCGACCGAGGGGTCGGCGATCGCCCAGGTGCCGACGACGGGGAGCTGCATGACCCGGCTCAGGCCGGCGGCGAGGTCCGCGACCAGCTGGGGCCGGGTGGCCGACTCGACGTGCACGATCGCGACGGGACGCTCGGCCCACTCGCTCGACCAGTCCTTCATCACCGTCATCAGGCCGGCCGCCAGCGACGGCGGCACGGGGCCGTCGGGAACACCCTCGGCGAAGAGCTCGCGCAGCGCCTGACCGTGACCGAGGTCGGTGAGCCGGGCGATGGCGCGCCCCTCGGAGGGGCCGCTGCCGATCTTGCCCTTGAGGCCCAGGCCCAGGTTGGCCAGCGCGGTGGGCCACATCTTGCGCGGCTCGATCGCCACCCCGGGGCGTGAGAGCCGGGCGCTGGCGGACGCGACCGCCTCGTCGGACACCGTAGTGGTGAGCGAGAGGCCACCGCAGTTGTCGCAGCGCCCGCAGTCGACGGCGTCGGGGTCGTCGAGCTGCTCGCGCAGGTAGCGCATCCGGCACACGTCGCTGTCGAGGTAGGCCAGCATCGCGGCCTGCTCGCGCTCGCGGGCGGCGCGCACCCGGTCGTAGCGCTCGGCGTCGTAGACCCACTCGCGGCCGGTCGCCTCCCACCCGCCCTGCACGCGCCGGACGGCTCCGTCGACGTCGAGCACCTTCAGCATCGCCTCGAGGCGGTTGCGACCGAGCTCGACGTAGGACTCGAGGGTCGCGGTGGACAGCGGCCGGTCGGACCGGGCTAGCACGTCGATGGTCTGGCGGACGAGCTGCTCGGGAGGGAACGACAGGCCGGCGAAGTAGGCCCAGATGTCGCGGTCCTCGAGCTGGGGCAGCAGCACGACGCTGGCCTCGGACGTGCCACGGCCGGCGCGACCGACCTGCTGGTAGTAGGCGACCGGGGACTGCGGCGCCCCGAGGTTGATGACGAAGCCCAGCGACGCGTCGAACCCCATGCCCAGCGCCGAGGTGGCGATGAGGGCCTTGACCCGGCCCCCGACCAGGTCGGCCTCCAGCGCCTGGCGCTCGGTCGGGTCGGTCTGGCCGGAGTAGGCCGCCACCTCGTGCCCGCGCTCGCGCAGGTAGGCCGCGACTTCCTGGGTGGCGGCGACCGTCAGGCAGTAGACGATGCCGGAGCCGGGCTGCTCGGAGAGGTGGTCGGCCAGCCAGGCCAGCCGCTGCTCGGCCGTGCGCAACCGCAGCACCCCCAGCCGCAACGACTCGCGGTCGAGAGAGCCGCGCAGCACGAGCACCCCGGAGCGCTCGTCGGCGGCCGGGTCGAGCCCGCCCCCGAGCTGCTCGGCGACGTCGGCGGTCACCCGGGCGTTGGCGGTCGCGGTCGTGGCGAGCACCGGGATCCCCTCGGGCAGGTCACCAAGGAGGGTGCGGATGCGGCGGTAGTCGGGACGGAAGTCGTGGCCCCAGTCGGAGATGCAGTGCGCCTCGTCGACCACGAGCAGCCCCGACGTGGCGGCCAGCCGGGGCAGCACCTCGTCGCGGAAGCCGGGGTTGTTGAGCCGCTCGGGGCTGACCAGCAGCACGTCGACCTCGCCGGCGTTGATCGCGTCGTTGATCGGCTGCCACTGCTCGATGTTGGTGGAGTTGATCGTCACCGCGCGGATGCCGGCCCGCTCGGCCGCCTCGATCTGGTTGCGCATCAGGGCGAGCAACGGCGAGACGATCACCGTCGGGCCGGCCCCCTGCGAGCGCAGGAGGAGGGTCGCCACGAAGTAGACCGCCGACTTGCCCCACCCGGTGCGCTGGACGACGAGCGCGCGGCGCCGGTCGACGGCGAGGGCCTCGATCGCCGACCACTGGTCCTCGCGGAGGACGGCGTCGTCGCGACCCACCAGCGCCTTGAGGTGGCGCTCCGCCTCGGCGCGCACGTCGGGGCGTACGGCGTCTGTCGTCACGGTCGTCATGCGCCCTGTCTACCAAGACCTGCCGACAGTGCTCCGCACCCGCTCCCCCGCCAGCATCCGGAGGTCCCGCCCCGTCGGGAACGGGTGGTGGCTGAAGTCGCCTGCGTAGTAGCCGTCGTGCCGCCGGGGTGAGCGGACGTAGGTGCCGTGTTCGTCCTCGGTGTTCATGGCGAGCTCCTCGATGACTGGTGCGGTGGACTGGTCGAGATGACGTCGACGCTATGCCCGCGGGCACCCCGAGGGCGTCGTCGGAAGGCCGCGTCACGGGGGGCACCCGCCGACGAGGCGACGTCCTCCTTTTGATGGACGCGGGGCGGCTCCGGGCGTCGTACCGTGGCGGGGTGAGCCGAGCGGGACAGCTGCTCTCCCGGCATGGTCTCGACCTGCTGGTCGTCGTCACGGCGGTGGTGACCGCCGTGGCGACCGTCGTGCGTGACGACCTGGTGCACCCGGACGGTCCCCGCTTCGTGCTGGGCCTCGTCGGCATCACCTCGGCCGTGCTCGTGCTCCTCGCTCGGCGCCGCTTCCCCTTCGCGGCGCCGGCCACGACGTGGCTGCTGTGCAGTGCGCTGTCCTTCATGGACGCCCAGCTCGTCGTCAACGGCGCCGGCATCCTGATCGCAGGCATGGGTGCCGCCGTGCTGCTGGGCGCGCAGCGCAGCGTGGCGCTCTCGCGGCTCGGGCTCGCGATCGTCCTCCTGGGGTCGGTGGTGGTCGTGAGCAACGGGCCGAGCTCCACCTCCGACGACCTGATCTCGGTGCCGGCGATGTTCGCCATCGGCTGGCTGGTCGGCTGGGCCCTGCGTGAGCGCACCGAGCGGACCGAGGCGGCCGAGGAGCGTGCCCAGCGCGCGGAGCGGGAGCGGGAGGCCGCTGCCCGGGTCGCGGTGGCCGAGGAACGCAGCCGCATCGCGCGCGAGCTGCACGACGTGGTGGCCCACGCGGTCAGCGTGATGGTGCTGCAGGTCGGCGCCGTCCGCCACCGGATGCCGGACTCGTCCGCCGCGGACCGGGAGGCGCTGCGCAACGTCGAGGAGTCGGGTCGCAACGCCCTGGCCGAGATGAGGCGGTTGCTCAACGCCATGCGGGACGAGGGGGACGAGGCCGAGCTCGCGCCGCACCCGGGACTGGCCGACCTCGACCGGCTCGTCCACGACGTGACCGCGGCCGGGATGGCGGTCGACCTCCGCGTGGTGGGGGAGCCCGCGCCCCTGCCCGCCGGCCTCGACCTGTCGGCGTACCGCATCGTGCAGGAGGGCCTGACCAACAGCCTGAAGCACTCCGGCGCCGGACGGACCGAGGTCACCGTGGCCTACGAGAGCGATGCCCTGCGCCTCGAGGTCCGCGACCACGGCAGCACGAACGGGAGCCGCCTCGACGGACACGGGCGGGGACACGGCCTGGTCGGCATCCGCGAGCGGGTGAAGGTCTTCGGTGGCGAGATGTCCGCCGGACCTGCCCCGGGCGGCGGGTTCCTCGTCCGCGCCCGGTTGCCGCGGCACCGGGAGCCGGCATGACCGTCCGGGTGCTCGTGGCCGACGACCAGTCCATGGTGCGGGCCGGCTTCCGGCTGCTGCTCGCCGACGAGCCGGACATCGAGGTCGTTGCCGAGGCGAGCAACGGCCGCGAGGCGGTGGTCCATGCGGCACGGCTGCACCCGGACGTGATCCTCATGGACATCCGGATGCCCGAGCTCGACGGCCTCGAGGCCACCCGGAGGATCCTGGCCACGGACACCACCGCCCGGGTCCTGGTCCTCACCACGTTCGACCTGGACGACTACGTGTTCGAGGCACTGCGTGCCGGCGCCAGCGGCTTCGTGCTGAAGGACGACCCCCCGGAGCAGCTGATCGCCGCCGTGCGCACCATCGCCGCCGGCGAGGCCCTGCTCTCCCCGGCCGTCACGCGCCGGGTCATCCGGCACTTCACCAGCGCGCGGCACCAGTCGCCGCCCGCCGGACTGTCGGAGCTGACCGCACGAGAGCTCGAGGTCTTCGAGCTCATCACACGCGGGCTGTCCAACGCCGAGATCGGCCGGGAGCTCTTCATCAGCGACACGACCGTCAAGACCCACGTCACCCGGCTGCTGCAGAAGCTCGGGCTCCGGGACCGCGCCCAGGCGATCGTGCTCGCCTACCAGTCCGGGCTCTTCGAGCAGTCCTAGTCCGACCTGCGGAGTCCGACCTGAGGAGGACCCCGCACCGCCGGTTGGTCGCACCACGGTCGCGACCTGACGACGACGCGCGGACGCGGCGCCGTACCTAGCGTCGGTGGCACCCCTTGCAGAGAGAGGACCACCAGATGATCACCATCGACAACCTCACCAGGAAGTACGGCCACACCGTCGCCGTGGACGACGTCAGCTTCGTCGCCGAGGCGGGCCGGGTCACCGGCTTCCTCGGACCCAACGGCGCCGGCAAGTCCACGACCATGCGGATGGTCGTCGGCCTGACCAAGCCCACGTCGGGCACGACGACGGTCGCGGGCCGTCGGTACGCCGACCTCCCCAACCCCGGCCTCGAGGTCGGCGTGATGCTGGACGCCTCCGCCCAGCACGCCGGTCGCACGGGCCGGGAGATCCTCACCGTCGCCCAACGGACGATGGGGGTGGCCGCCACGCGCGTCGACGAGATGCTCGAGCTGGTCAGCCTCACCCCCTCCGAGGCGGACCGACGGGTCGGCAACTACTCGCTCGGCATGCGCCAGCGCCTCGGGATCGCCACCGCACTGATCGGCAACCCGGGCGTGCTCGTCCTCGACGAGCCGGCCAACGGCCTCGACCCCGCCGGCATCCGCTGGATGCGCGACCTCCTGCGCGACTTCGCCGACCGGGGCGGGACGGTGCTGCTGTCCTCGCACCTGCTGCGCGAGGTCGAGATCGTGGCCGACGACATCGTGATGATCGGCGGCGGGCGGATCGTCCGCCAGGGCACCAAGGCGGACCTGCTGAGCGGAGTGGGCAGCACCGTCCGCGCCGCCGACGTGGCCGCGCTGCGGGCGGCCCTGCACGCGGCCGGCGCGGACACCACGGCGTCCGACGACGGCACCGTCACCACCGACGCGGACCCCGCTCGGGTCGGCGAGGTCGCCCTGCGGGCCGGCGTGGCCGTCATCGAGCTGCGCCCGGCCGACAGCGGCCTGGAGGACGTGTTCCTCCAGCTCACCGCCGACACCCAACGAGAGACCGGGCGCGACACCAGGAGAGACAGGAGAGCAGCATGACCACCACCATCCCCACCGTCCACGAGGAGCGCGTGGCCCCCGTGCCGTCGATCCCCCTGGCTCGCGTCGTGGGCGTCGAGCTCCGCAAGATGTTCGACACCCGCTCCGGGTTCTGGCTGATGGCCAGCCTGGTGATCCTCGGCGTCCTCGCCACGATCGGGACCATCCTCTTCGCACCCGACGAGGACCTGACCCACAACACGTTCGCGGCGGCGATCGGCTTCCCGATGACCATCGTGCTGCCCGTCATCGCGATCCTGTCGATCACCGGGGAGTGGAGCCAGCGCACCGGACTGACGACCTTCACCCTCGTCCCGCACCGGGAGAAGGTCCTGCTGGCCAAGACCCTGTCGGCGGTGGTCGTGGGCGTCGCGGCGATGCTCGTCGCCCTCGTCGTCGGCGTGGTCGGCAACGTGGTCGGCACCGCCATCGCCGGGACCGACCCGGTGTGGGACCTCTCGGCCGCGCAGTTCGGCACCATCGTGCTCGGCAGCCTGCTGTGCCTCCTGACGGGGACGATGCTGGGCATGCTCCTGCGGAGCTCGCCGGGCGCGCTGGTCGCCTACTTCCTGATGGCCCTGGTCCTCCCCACCGTCTTCGGCATCCTGGCCACCAGCCAGCCCGACTTCGTGGACGTCAGGCCCTGGATCGATGCCGAGCTCGCCCGCTCCTTCCTCTTCGAGGGCCCGCCGACGGGCGAGCAGTGGGCGCAGGTCGCCGTCACCGCGGCGTTGTGGCTGGTCCTGCCCGCCCTGCTGGGACTCCGGCTGGTCATGAGGTCCGAGGTGAAGTGAGGAACCCCGACGCACCGCCCGGGCGCATCGCGCCGCCCGGGCGGTGCGTCACGCGTTGGCGTGGTGCGGTGTGGCGAGAACCCGCCGCGGGTCACCGGGTCGGCGGAGCCGCCGCCACGAAGGCCTCCCCGTCCAGCACGGGGACGACGTCGCTGGCATCGACCTCGGCCGCGACGACGACGTCGTCGGCGAAGCCGGCGGCCGCCAGCTCGCGCCCACCGGCGCAGTCGTGGAGGTCGGACGGCAACCCCGCCCCGGACCAGGCGTGGGTCGCGGCCCGGGCCTCCGGGCTGAGCCCACCGACCCCGAGACCGACCAGGCCGGACAGGATCGCGCCCGCACCCCACAGGTCCTCGACGCACGGACGCAGGGTGCCGTCGGGCCACCGCTCGCCGGCCGGTACGACGACGCACGTCGCGCCGTCGCGCAGCAGCGGGGCGAGGTGCGCGGCGACCGCCGAGGCGTTGCGCAGCGACCCGGCCACGACCCGGGCCCCGGTGCCGGCCAGGGCGACGGTGATGGTCGAGCCGTTGGGCGAGGGCAGCACGATCCGGTCCACGCCGGTGACCTCCGTCATCGCCGCCGGCGACAGGCTGACGCTGCCCGCCTGCTCGCGCGCCTCGAGACGGCCGACCGCCAGCAGCGCGTCGCGGGACGCGGCGTACGCACGGGCCCGCTCGTCGCGCCAGCCGAAGGGCAGGACCTCGATGCCCTGCCCGACCGCGACGGTCACCGTCGTGGTGAAGGAGAGCACGTCGACGACGACGGCCACGTCCGCGGGGACGAGGGCCGCGCCGACGGGGCCCCACTCGCAGCGGACGGCGTACGCGGCCTGGTCGTGCCCCGGCTTGATCACCGACCCATTCAACAACCCACCGGTGGGCGGGGCCGGAGGAGGCTCAGGCGCTCGCGTGCGTGATCGGCACGACCACGACCGGGCACGGCGAGTGCCGCACCACCTGGTCGGCGGTCGAGCCGGTCAGCAGCCCGCGGAAGCCGCCCGCACCGCGCCGGCCGACCACGAGCATCTCGGCACCGGCCGCGGCCTCGAGGAGCTTGGCCGACGACTGGCCGTGGGCGGCGTGCAGCTCGACGGTGCAGTCCTGGCGCAGGTGCAGGGCCTCGACGTCGTGGGCGAGCTGCTCGAGCACGGCCTCCTCGAAGTCCTTCTCCGGCGGGACGAAGCCCGGCTCCATCGTCTTGGGCCGCGGCGCGTTGGTGAGCACCCAGGCCCGCAGCACGTGGAGGGGCACCCCGAGCCGGGCGGCATGGCCGGCGGCCCAGGTCACCGCCTCGCTGGAGGACTTCGACCCGTCATGACCCACGAGGATCCCGCCATCGATGCTGACCGCTGCTCCCATGGCCCGAGGGTAGACCCGTCGGCGGGTCCGGGGAATCACCTCGATCGCGCCCGTGCCGTATCACCGGCCGACCGCGCGTCTCTTTACCTGGTGAGCCGGTGTCACGGGGGCGTCGGGGTCGAGGGGAGCACCACATGTCCATGAGCGATCTGGTCCTCGAGGGCGGGGGCGTCAAGGGTGCCGGGCTGGCCGGAGCGGTGCACGTGCTCGCGGGCCAGTACGACTTCCACCGGGTGGCCGGCACGTCCGCAGGCGCCATCGTGGCCTCGCTGGTCGCCGCGGGTCTCGGAGACCGGGTGGAGGCGCTCACCATCGACACGGACTTCGCGAGCTTCCTCGACGAAGGGCCCTACGGCCGTCTCCTCGGCCCTCTCGGCAACGGCCTCGACCTGCTCACCGGCGAGGGGATCCACCGCGGCCGCAGCCTGCACCGCTGGATCCAGGAGACGCTGGCGGACGCAGGCGTGTGGTCCTGGGGGGACCTGCGCCTGCCCGGCACCACGTCGCGGACCCCGATCGAGCACCGCTACCGGCTCGTCGTCATCGTCTCGGACGTCTCCCGTGGCCGGATGCTGCGCCTGCCGTGGGACTACGAGCGCCTGCTCGGCTGCTCCCCGGACGGCATGCCGGTCGCCGACGCGGTCCGTGCCTCGGCGTCCATCCCCTTCTTCTTCCGGCCCTGGCGCCTGCCGGTCGATCCGGCGCTGACCGGCGGCCGCACCGAGCTGGTGCTCACGGACGGGGGCATGCTGTCCAACTTCCCGATCGGGCTCTTCGACGACGAGCCCGACCACCCGACCCTCGGGATCCGGCTGTCGGCGGGCCTGCCGCTGTCGGAGGAGCGGTGGTACGACGCCGACGACCCGATGGCGCTGGCCCGGGCCCTGGTCGCCACCATGACCAACGCCCACGACCGGGTGGTCGAGGAGCGCCCGTCGGTGGTGTCGCGCACCGTCTTCGTCGACACCGGAGAGGTGCGCTCGACGGACTTCCGGCTCTCGGCACGGACCAAGAGGGAGCTCTTCGACAACGGGGTCGGGGCAGCGACGGCGTTCCTCGGTCGCTGGGACTTCGACTCGTGGCGCCGGGAGCACGGCTCCCCCCTCGTCACGGGGGGAGCCGCCTGACTCACCAGATGCGGACGCGCCGGTCCGGCTCGACCCAGAGGGCGTCGTCCTCCGAGGTCTCGAACACCTCGTGGAACTCGTCGAGGTTGCGCACGATGTTGGCGCGGAACTCCGGCGGCGAGTGCGGGTCGATCGTGAGGTACTGCTGCTCCTGCTCCTTGCGCCGCTTGGTGCGCCAGACGTAGGCCCAGTTGAGGAAGACCTTGCGGCGGTCCTCGACGGACGCCTCGCCACCCTCGGCGATCACGAACGCCTTGTGGCCGATGGTCAGCCCACCGAGGTCGCCGATGTTCTCGCCGACGGTCAGGGCCCCGTTGACCTTCTCGCCCGGCAGCGCGCGCGGCTCGAAGTCGTCGTACTGCTCGATGAGGGCCTTGGACTTGACCTCGAAGGCGGCCTTGTCGTCGGCGGTCCACCAGTCGTTGAGGTTGCCGGTGCCGTCGTACTGGGCGCCCTGGTCGTCGAAGCCGTGGCCGATCTCGTGGCCGATCACCGCGCCGATGCCGCCGTAGTTCTCCGCGGGGTGGGCGTCGGGGCTGAAGAACGGCTTCTGGAGGATGCCCGCCGGGAAGCAGATCTCGTTGGTGCCGGGGTTGTAGTAGGCGTTGACGGTCTGCGGCAGCATGAACCACTCGTCGCGGTCGACCGGCGAGCCGATCTTGGCGAGCTCGCGGTCGGTCTCGTACGCCGCGGAGGCGGCGACGTTGCCCATCAGGTCGCCGGGCGTGACCCGCAGGTTGCTGTAGTCGCGGAACTTCTCCGGGTAGCCGATCTTGGGCCGGAAGGTGTCGAGCTTGTCGTAGGCCCGCTGCTTGGTCTCCTCGGTCATCCAGTCCAGCGCCTCGATGGAGACGCGGTAGGCCTGGAGCAGGTTGGCCACGAGGTCGTCCATCATCGCCTTGGACTCCGGCGGGAAGTGGCGGTCGACGTAGACCCGGCCGACGGCCTCGCCGATCGCCCCCTCGACCAGCGCGACGCCACGCTTCCAGCGCTCGCGCAGCTCGGGCGTGCCGTTGAGGGTGCGGCCGTAGAAGTCGAAGTTGGTCTGCACGAAGGCGTCGGGCAGGTAGGGCGCGGCGGAGCGCAGCACGTGGAACAGCAGCCACGGGCGCCACTGCTCGATGTCCACCTCCTCGAGCACCGTGGAGAGGTGGGCGAGGTAGGACGGCTGCCGGACGCACGACTCGGCGATCGTCTCGGCGCTGCCGCCGAGGTTGGTGGCGTAGGCCTCCCAGTCGAAGGCCGGCGCCAACGCCTGGAGCTCCTCGAGGGTCATCAGGTTGTAGGTCTTCTGCACGTCGCGGGTCTCGGCGCGCTCCCAGTGCCCCTTGGCCAGGCGGGTGTCGAGGTCGAGGACCGTCTGCGCCGCAGCGGCGGGGTCGCCCAGCCACGAGGTCCCGGCGCCGCCCAGCTCGAGCAGGCGGGTGAGGTAGCCGACGTACGCCTCGCGGATCTCGGCGAACTTGTCCTCGCGGTAGTAGCTCTCGTCGGGCAGGCCCAGCCCGCCCTGGGTGATGTGGAACAGGTAGCGGTCGGAGTTGCGGTCGTCGGTGTCGATGTAGGACCCGAAGAGGCCGGCGCCGCCGATGCGCTCGAACTCGCCGAGGAACGCCGCCAGGTCGCGCACGTCGCGCAGCCCCTCGACGGCGTTGACCAGCGGCTGGATCGGGCGGGTGCCCATCCGGTCGATCGCCTCCTCGTCCATGAACGACGCGTAGAGGTCACCGATCTTGCGGGCCTCCTCGTCGAGCTCGTCGGCCGGCGTCTCGGCGAGCGAGGTGATGATGTCGCGCACCTGCTGCTCGGCGACGTCGGCGAGCTGGACGAAGGGGCCCCAGCTCGACCGGTCGCTGGGGATCTCGGTCTCGTCGAGCCAACGCCCGTTGACGTGGCCGAACAGGTCGTCCTGGGGACGGATGTCAGGGTTCATGCCCGGGCGGGCGTCGTCGAGGATGCTCACGGGGCCGACCCTAACCGGCCGCACCCACAGTGGTCAGCCGGCAGGGTCAGCCTCCCGGGTCAGCGCACCCGTACGACGCTCTTGCCGAGCGTGCGCCGCTCGTCCATGTCGACCAGCGCACGACCGAAGTCCTCGAGGGCGTACGTCGCACCGATCGGCGGCTTCACGACTCCGCTCTCGATCATCGGCACCAGCTCGGCCCACTGCTGCTGCATGAAGTCCTGGCGGGTCATCGCGTAGGCGCCCCAGCCGACACCGCGCACGTCGATGTTGTTGAGGAGCAGCCGGTTGACCTTGACCTCCGGGATGCCCTGGCCGGCGGCGAAGCCGACGACGAGGAGCCGCCCCTGCTCGGCCAGGCAGCGCAGCGAGTCCGTGAAGAGGTCGCCGCCCACCACGTCCAGCACGATGTCCACGCCCCGTCCGCCGGTGAGCTCCTTGACCCGGTCCTTGAACCCATCCACCAGCACGGCCTCGTCGGCGCCGGCCCGGCGGGCCACCTCGGCCTTCTCCTCGGTGCTGACGACGGCGATGGTGCGGGCGCCGTACCCCTTCGCGACCTGGATCGTCGCGGTCCCGACGCCGCCGGCGGCCCCGTGCACGAGCACGGTGTCGCCCTCACGCACCGAGCCGCGGTCCTTGAGGGCGAACTGCGCGGTGAGGTAGTTCATCGGCAGCGCCGCGCCCTCGTCGTACGACGAGACGTCGGGCAGCGGGAAGGTCCAGGTCTTGGGCGAGGCCACCCGCTCGGCCGCGTTGCCCCAGCCGGCAACACCGGCGACGCGCTGGCCCACCACCAGGTCGCTGCTGCCCGGGTCGAGCACCTCGCCGGCGAAGTCGACGCCGAGGTTGAAGGGCGGCTCGGGCTTCATCTGGTACTCCCCGCGGCTCAGCAGGAGGTCGGGGAAGGACACCCCCACGCTGTGCACCTCGACCAGCACGTCGTCGGGTCCGGGCGTGGGCTCGGGCACGTCGTTGACGACGACGTCGAGCGGACCGGTGGGCGTGACGACCTGGGCTGCGCGCATGCCGAGGAGGCTAGCGTCCGGGCGCGGCCCGGTGGTCAAGCAGAGCCGGGCCCGGTGGTCGAGCGGAGTCGGGACCTTGACCTCAGGTGCACGTGAGCACGGACCATCGCCGGATGAGCAACAAATGCGTGGCCCGGTGTCGGTGCCGCCCGTCAGACTGTGCGACATGCCGGACCCGCTGATCGACCAGCTCCAGGACACGGTCGGCGACCAGCGGGTCGGCCGGCGGCTCCCCCGCGCCCTGACCCCCTTCCGCACGCCGGCCTACCGCTGGCTCGCCCTCGCCCTGGCGGCCAGCTCGTTCGCCAGCGGCGTGTGGATCGTGGCGCTCATCTGGGAGGTCATCCGCCTCGGCGGCGGTCCCGCCCAGCTCTCCACGGTCATGACCGCCAGCGCCGTCGGTGTGCTCGTGCCGGCCCTGCTCGCGGGCGTGGTGGCCGACCGGTTCCCGCAGAAGCTCATCCTGCTCGCCGTCGCACTCGTCGAGCTCGTCGGCATGGCGCTGGTCGCGTTCCTCTCCAGCACCGACACCAGCACCCTGTGGATGCTCGCGTCCGTCACCTTCGTGACCGGCATGGGCATGGCGTTCTACTACCCGGCCTACTCCGCCTGGCTGCCCGCCCTGATCCCCGAGTCCGACCTGCAGGCCGTCAACGGCTTCGAGGGCATGGTCCGCCCGACGATCGGGCAGGCCGTCGGACCGGCCGTGGCCGGCGCCGTGGTGGCCGCGGCCTCCCCCGGGGCGGCGTTCACGGTCGCCGCCGTCTCGTCGGCGGTCGCCCTCGTCGTCCTGACCAAGGTCCCGTCCACGCCCGTACGCCGCACGCTCGACGCCACGCACGCGGGTCACCCGGTGCGCGCGGCCTTCGCCGACATGCGCGAGGGCTTCGTCTACATGGTGCGCACGCCGTGGCTGCTGGCCACGCTGCTCTTCGCCTCGCTGATGATCCTGGTGATGATGGGTCCCCTCGAGGTGCTCATCGCGTTCCTCGTCAAGGACGGCCTCGGCGGCGGGCCCAGCGACCACTCGTACGTCCTGGCCGCCTTCGGCATCGGCGGGGCGCTCGGGTCGCTGGCGATGGCCTCGGTCCCGATGCCCCGGCGCTACCTCACGGTGATGAACCTCGGGTGGGGCCTGGGCGCGCTGCCCTTCGTCGTCATCGGCCTGGCCGACTCGCTGTCGGTCGTCATCGCGGCCTCCTTCGTGATGGGGGCGATGTTCTCCTTCCCGATGGTCATCTGGGGGACGCTGCTCCAGCGCCGGGTGCCGCCGCACCTGCTCGGCCGGGTCGCCTCGCTCGACTTCTTCGTGAGCGTCTCGCTGATGCCGGTGTCCATGGCGTTGGCCGGGCCGGTCGCCGACGCGATCGGGCTCCGCAACACCTTCTTCATCGCCGGGCTGGTCCCGGTCGTGGTCGCGGTGGTCGCGATCCTCTGGGCGCGGCTGCCGGCCGACGAGGTCGCGCACCCGCTGCGCGACTGAGGCGACCGCCCAGCGGCGACGACGTGTCGACGACCCAGGTCGCCTAGGGTTGATCCGTCGTAGAGCGAAATGACGGGAAAGCATGCATGTCGATGGAATCGGAAGACCGGCCGTGGGGCTCGTGGCACGTCCTCGATGAGGGCGACGCCTACAAGGTCAAGCGCATCCACGTGAACCCGGGCCAGCGCCTGTCCTACCAGACGCACGAGCACCGCTCCGAGCACTGGGTGGTCGTGGCCGGCACGGCGACGTGCGTCGTGGACGGCGCGACCGTCGTGGCCGAGTCCGGCCAGTCCGTCGACATCGCGGTCGGTGCGGCACATCGCATCATCAACGCGCACGAGGACGCCCTCGTCATCATCGAGGTCCAGCGCGGCCACTACACCGGGGAGGACGACATCCGTCGTCTCGAGGACGACTACGGGCGGTCGGACGCGTCGACCTGACTCCCGCACCTCGAGCGGTGGTGGCTCACTCCGGGTCGACGATCGCGTTCATCTCGAAGTGCATCGGGTCGGTGTAGCCCCAGTCGCCGCCCCACGCGAAGCCCCACCGCTTGAAGATGCTCACCACGTCGCGGTCGATCTCGCCGACGGTCCCGCGCTGGTTGCCCGGCACGTTGATGTCGAAGGCGATCCCGAAGGAGTGCAGGGAGAGCTGCTGGGAGCCGGCGATGAAGCGCGGGTAGAAGCACCCGGCGTACTCCTCGACGTTGATCTCGTCGGCGAGACCGCGCTGCTCGATCTCGAGCAGGGCCGCCCGCAGCTGCGGGAAGACCACCCGGTGGCACGTCATCGTGCCGAGGATCGGGACCGGCTCGGTGCGGATGTTGGCGTCGACCCATGACTGCTCCGGGGCGATCCGGCCCGCCTCGAGCACGGTGTAGCGGAACGTGCCGACCGCGTCGGCGACCGAGCCACCGGTGAGCACGGCGGTCTGCGTGGCGCCGGGGTCGAGGTTGGGGCCGAGGATCGTCACCGACGCGTCGTCGCCGACGAGCCGGACGAGGTCCTTGCGGACGTCTCGGGGGGAGTGGATGCCGGTGTAGACGAGGAGCGCGTTGCCGGTCCCGATGCCGAGCTCCTGCCCCCACTTCTCGTTGACCACCGCGTCGACCTGGGGCACCTGCGGTGCGAAGGCCCCGATGTGCACGCGGGCCGCGTCCTTGTCGTTGCCGAGCTTGAGGTAGCCGTCGCCGTCCTGGAGGCGACGCCCGAGGGCCTTGTCGATGGCCAGCTCGCCCCCGGCCACCCGGTCCCAGATCTCCTGCAGCTCGGCCGCCTCCCGCACCGCGTAGTTGCGGTAGGTCGCCGGGTCGACCGCGGCGACGGTGATGACACCGTTCTGCACGCCGAAGTCACCCAGGGAGATCCGCTCGACCCGCTCCACGCGCCGGTTGCCGGTGATGCGCTCCACGAGCTCGTCGCCGAGCGGCTCCTTGGAGTAGATCCGCAGGTCCGGCCCGACCAGGGTGCCGGTGCGCTTCCCGGGCGGGTCGACGGCGTGCTCGGGGTCGGCGACCGGGACTGCGGTGGAGCCGTCGCCCGGGTCGTCGGTCCCCTGGTCGTCCGCCGGGGGCTCGGAGGCGGGAGCGGAGGGGCCGGACGGCGGCGGGTCTCCTGCCGATCCGACGGGGTCGTCGCTGCACCCCGTGGCCAGGGCGAGGGAGAGCAGCGTGGCGACCACCGCCGCGCGCAGGCGTCGTACTCGCGTCATCGTGCTCCCCCTTCCGCAGCCCAGCGTAGGCACCCGGCCCCGGGGGCGTGCCTGCCAGCCCGTCGCCGCCGCCCGCGGAAGGCTCGCTGGGCCCGACATTCCGTATGCTGTGCGGCGTCAGACGCAGGCGATCCGCGAGGTCGTCCTCCTCTCCGACCACGACGTCCTCCATCGAAAGGTCCCCTCACCCATGACTTCCTCGCTCGGCACGGTGCTCGTCACCGGTGGTGCCGGATTCATCGGGTGCGAGCTGTCGCGGGCCCTGGCGCCCTCCGCCGACCGGTGGGTGGTGCTCGACAACATGCACCCGCAGGTGCACGCCTCGCCGACCTCGCGTCCGGAGCGGCTCGCTGCCGAGGCCGAGCTCGTCGTCGGTGACGTGACCGACGACGCCGCGTGGGACGAGCTGCTCTCGCGGGTCCGTCCGGACGTCGTGTTCCACCTCGCTGCCGAGACCGGCACCGCGCAGTCGCTCTCCGAGAGCAACCGCCACGCCAGCGTCAACGTCGTCGGCACCACCCAGATGATCGACGCCTTCACCCGGGCCGGTCACGACCCCGCACACATCGTGCTGACCAGCAGCCGCGCGGTGTACGGCGAGGGTCTGTGGCGACGTGCCGACGGTGAGACGTTCTACCCGCCGCAGCGCACCCGCGCCCAGCTCGAGGCCGGGCAGTGGGAGGTCGAGGGTGCCGAGCACGTCCCCAACGCCGTGGCCACCTCCCTGCCGGCGCCCGTCAGCGTGTACGGCGCCACCAAGCTCGCGCAGGAGCACGTCCTGTCGGCGTGGGTGGGGGCGCGCAGCACGGCCCTGTCGGTGCTCCGCCTCCAGAACGTCTACGGCCCCGGCCAGTCCCTCAGCAACCCCTACACCGGCATCGTGCCGCTCTTCTCCCGGATCGCCGGCGAGGGTCGGTCGATCCCCCTGTACGAGGACGGCGACATCACCCGCGACTTCGTCTACATCGACGACGTGGTGTCGGCGCTGGTGGCCGCCGCGGCGACCCCGCCTGCCGGCCTCCCCCGGACCGCCGACGTGGGCACCGGCACGCGCACCACGATCCGCGATCTCGCCGAGACCGTCGCGGCCATGCACTCCGCGCCGGCACCGGAGGTGACCGGGCAGTTCCGCGACGGCGACGTGCGCCACGCCAGGTGCGACGTGGCCGCGACCACCGCAGCCCTGGGCTGGACCCCGCAGTGGAGCCTGGACGACGGCGTCCGCGCGCTCCAGGCCTGGATCGACGAGCAGAACGCCGGGGCAGGCCGCTAGATGTCGGCCCCCGCCCCCCGCTCCAACAACCTGGACGCGCTCCGACTCCTGGGTGCCGCGGCGGTCATCCTCGGTCACGCCTACCACCTCACGGGGCGGCCGCTGCTCATCCCGGGACTGTTCGGCTACCCGGTGCAGACCCTGGGCGTCGTGGTGTTCTTCAGCATCAGCGGCTACCTCATCACCGCGAGCTGGAGCCGCTCCCCCAGCGTGGTGAGCTACACCGCCGCCCGGGCGTTGCGGATCTTTCCGGCGCTCATAGTCGTGGTGCTGATCACCGTGTTCGTGCTCGGGCCCCTGGTCACGACGCAGACCGTCGGTCAGTACTTCGACAACCCGCGCACGCTGCACTACCTGGTCAACATCGTGATGCAGCCGCAGTACGACCTGCCCGGTGTGTTCGCGACCGACGTGCCCTACCCGAACGCCGTCAACGGGTCCCTGTGGACGCTGCCCGCGGAGCTCTTCTGCTACCTGATGGTTCCCCTGCTGTGCCTGGTGCCTCGCTTCGCCCGACCGGTCACGTTCGCGGCGGCGCTGGTCGTCTCCCTGGTGCTGGCGGCCATCCCGGCCGTCGACTCCCCGGTCATCTGGGGCACCCGGGTCTCCGACGCCGCCCTGATGTGGGTCTTCTTCGCCGCGGGGGCGCTGCTCAGGCTCGCCCACGAGCGCTGGCGCGGGCTCTTCCGGACCGACGTCGCGGTCGTCCTGGGGCTGGCGTACCTCATGCTGAGCGCCCTCCAGCCGACCTGGACCACGAAGATCTCCTGGATCGCGCTCCCCTACATCGTCCTGACGATCGGCCTCGCCAGCACCCCCTACGTCCGACGCGCCGCGCGGTACGGCGACCTGTCCTACGGCATGTACCTCGTCGGCTTCCCGGTGCAGCAGCTCGTGGTGGTCTACGTGGGCGTCGTCGCGATGTCGCTCAACCTGGTGCTGGTGGTGGCCATCTCCGCGATGCTCGCCCTGGTCTCCTGGCACCTCGTGGAGGCCCCCAGCATGCGCCTCAAGAACCGTCTCGTCGGACGCAGGACCAGCAGGGCGGCCCAGGTCCCGCGGGCCGGCGATCCGTCACCGAGCCTCGTCGACGAGCCCGCGGCCGAGACCGCCGCCGCCCAGGTCACGCCCATCCGGCGATCGAGCTCCGCGTAGCGGCTGCTCAGCTCGGCATCCGCGCCGGGATGGTCAGCCACGAGACGAGCCCCCCGAGGGCGAGGAGCACGGCACAGACGATCATCGCCGAGCCGTACGCCGCGTCGAGCGCGACCGGGTCGGCGTACGCGTCACCACTGAGCCCGAGGGCGACCGGGAACGCGGCGACGGCGATGAGCGACCCGGCGCGGGCGATCGCGTTGTTGATCCCGCTGGCGATGCCGGCGTTGTCGTCGGGGGCGGCGGCCAGCACGGTCGCGGTGAGCGGGGCGACCATCAGCGCGAGGCCGAGGCCGAAGACGGTCAGCCCGGGGAACACGTCGACCCAGTAGTCGACGTCCTCGCCCACCCCGAGGAGGAGCAGCGTCCCGACCGCCATCACCACCGGACCAACCGTCATCGGGATCCGGGGCCCGATCCGGGCGCCCAGCGCACCGCCTCGTGCGGCGAGGAGGAGCATGCACACGGTGATCGGCAAGGTGGCGACCCCGGCCCCGAGGGCGCCGTAGCCGCTGACCGTCTGGAGCTGGAGGACGAGGAAGAACAGCACGGCGCCGAGGGCCGCGTAGACGAGGAAGGTCATCGCGTTGCTCGCGCTGAAGGTGCGGTCGCGGAAGAGCTCGGGCGGCATCATCGGGGACTCCTCCCTCCGCTCCAGGGCCACGAAGGCGACGGCGGCGATGATGCCTGCCGCGGCGGCCCAGGGCGCGCCCCGCCCGCCCCACTCGATCAGCGCGTAGGTCGTCCCGGCCAGCGCCAGCGAGGCGAGCACCGCCCCGGTGTAGTCGAAGGTGGTCGGTGCGTTCGGGTCCCGCGTCTCCGGCACCGAGCGCATCGCGATCACCACGGTGACGACGGCGAGCGGGAGGTTGATGAGGAAGATCCACCGCCAGCTCGCGTGGTCGATCAGGACGCCCCCCACGAAGGGGCCGATCGCCGACGCCACCCCGCCGAGGCCGGACCAGGCCCCGATCGCCCGCGCCCGGTCCCTCGGCCCGAACGAGCCCTGGATCATCGCCAGGCTGCCCGGCGTGAGCAGCGCGCCGCCGACGCCCTGCAGGATCCGCGCGGCGATGAGGACCTCGGCGGTGGGCGCGAGACCGCACAACAGGCTGGCCGCGGCGAAGAGCACCGTGCCGAGCACGAACATCCGGCGCCGGCCGAAGCGGTCCCCGAGCGACCCGCCGATCAGGATCAGGGAGGCGAGCATCATGAGGTAGCCGTTGTTGATCCACTGCAGCTGCGCCAGCGAGGCGTCGAGGTCCTCCCCGATGGTCCGCAGCGCGACGTTGACCACCGAGCCGTCGAGCCAGGTCATCCCCGAGCCGAGGCTGGCGGCCGCGATCACGGCGCGCGCACGCGGCGTACCCCACCCGATCGGATCCGCGCCCACCTCCGCAGGCTAGGGCACCGCGAGGATCGAGGGGGCGCTCCAGCCCTAGGATCCGTGGTCGTGAGGACACGTTCGACCGAGCTGCGGCTCGCCGCCCACGTCGACCGGCTGGGCGAGGAGCACCCGCCGATCGAGCTCGCCTCGGTCGACTGGACCGTCCACGACCCGGCCGCGTTCTCCGCGCGCTTCGGCCACGTCCTCGACTACATGGCGCGCGTCGAGCTCGAGGTCGACCGCAACGTCCTCGAGCTGGTCACGATGCTGCCCGACCCGCCGGAGGTCGACCGGCGCTTCTACGCCGACGTGTGGCAGCCGCAGGAGATCCGGCACGGCCTGATCCTCGACGAGCTGCAGACCCGGGTCGGCCGTCCGCCGGCGACGCCGGACCTCGACACCGTCTCCGCCAAGCTGCGGGTGCTCGGCGTGCTGGGACACCTCGACCGGGTCCAGGACGTCACCCGGATGCTCTACTACCTCACCGGCATGGCCACCGAGCGCTCCGCGGTGCTGGCCTACAACCTGCTGCACGACGGCGTCGTCGAGATGGGCGAGACGGCCGTCGCGGAGACCGTCGTGGCGCCGATCCGCCGCCAGGAGCCCGGTCACTACGCGTTCTACAAGATGTCGGCGATCGGGCTCGCCGAGCAGCTCGCGCCCTGGCAGCGCTGGCTCGTACGCCGCCTGCGCCAGCTGTCCTTCGCCCCCGTCGGCGCCAACGACGCGGCCCAACGTGCCGACTTCGGGGACGTGATGGAGACCCTGGGGATCAGCGACGACCTCGAGGACTTCACCGAGACCATCGCCCGCGTCGAGCGCGATCTGCTGTGGGCGCAGGCCGACGGGATGCGGGTCCCTCCCTACGTCCTCGCGGCCTTCCGCGACGCCGCCGAGCTTGCCGCCCAGCGCCGCTCGGCCTGACCGCGACCGTCAGCCGGCTCGGGCTCAGCCGCCGAGCACCTGCCGGGCCATCCAGGCGAGGTCGGCGGCGGTCTGCTGCGCCGAGCCCGACGGCTGCATGATGTGGCTCAGCACGACCCGGACCACCATGTCGATCGCCGGCGCCAGCCGGTGCGGGGCCAGGTCGAGGTCGAAGGCCTGCACCCGCTCCTCGATGACGGTCTTGGCGGTCGCGAGCAGGGTCCCCGCGTGGGTGGTCAGCAGCGGGAGCAGCTCGGTGTCGGCGCCGTGCGTGGCGCTCACGACCGCCTTGAGCAGGGCGTTGTCCTGGGCCAGGACCAGCACGTCGTACGCCGCCGCCTCGATCGCCGCGGAGATGTCGCCGGGGTGCCGCTCGAAGGCCCCGTCGACCACCGTGAGGAACCGGTCGAGCTCGCCCAGGATCATCGCCTCGGCCAGCGCGTCCTTGGTCCCGATCTCGTTGTAGACGGTCTGCCGGCTGACCCCGGCCGCCTCGGCGAGGCGGGCCATCGTCACCTTGGCCCACCCCACGTCGGTGGTCATCACGACGGCGGCGGTCACGATCCGTTCGCGCAGGGTGGGCACGCGAGGGGTCGACATGGCGCCGAGTCTAGGCAGGCGCGTGCGGGGCGGCTCCGCTCAGTCGGCGAGCAGCAGCTCGACCCTCATCGGGCCGCCGCCCTGCTCGGGTCGAACGGCACGAAGTCGGCCTTGTCGCGGACCCCGCAGTCCGGGCAGGTCCAGTCGGCCGGGACGTCGGCCCAGGCGGTGCCCGCGGCGAAGCCCTCGTGCTCATCGCCGGCGGCGACCTCGTAGGTGTAGGCGCAGCCCGGGCAACGGGCGGCCAGCACCTCCTCGGCGAGGCCGGGCGTCTCGTCCTCCCGCTCGTCGACGACGGCGACCGACAGGGCGCCGTACCTCCGGAGGTAGCGCTCGCGCCGGCCCGGGCTGATGTTGGCGCGGCTCACGTCGCCGCCGAAGTGTGCGACCACGCGGGGGTCCATCACCCGGCGCCAGACGGGCGGGACGATGGCCAGCACGATCATCCCGGCGTAGCCGGTGGGCAGCACCGGAGACTCCTCGAAGTCGCGCAGCGCCTGGTAGCGCCTGGTCGGGTTGGCGTGGTGGTCGCTGTGCCGCTGGAGGTGGTAGAGCAGGACGTTGGTGGCGATGTTGTTGGAGTTCCAGCTGTGGCTGGGCAGCACGCGCTCGTAGCGCCGGCGCTCGCCCACCCCGACCTTCTGCCGCAGCATCCCGTAGTGCTCCATGTAGTTCACGACCTCGAGCAGCGAGAAGCCGACCACCGCCTGGAGCACGAGGTACGGCGCGACGCCGGGGCCCAGCCAGGCCACCAGGCCGCCCCAGAGCACCGCCGTCATCAGCCAGGCGTTGAGCACGTCGTTGCCGAGGTGGAAGGGGTGCTGCTTCCTGCGGGCGTAGCGGCGCTTCTCCAGGCGCCAGGCGGACCTCAGGGAGCCGAGGACCGTGCGCGGCCAGAACCGGTAGAAGCTCTCGCCGAGCCGGCTGCTCGCCGGGTCCTCGGGGGTGGCGACGCGGACGTGGTGGCCCCGGTTGTGCTCGATGTAGAAGTGGCCGTAGGCGACCTGGGCAAGCGCGATCTTGGACAGCCAGCGCTCGTTGGCCTCCTTCTTGTGGCCGAGCTCGTGGGCGGTGTTGATGCCGATCCCGCCGATGCAGCCGATCGAGACGGCCATGCCGACCTTGTCGAGCACGCCCATCCCGCCGATGGCCTCGGGGTGCGCGAGCAGGTAGAACGCGCCGACGAACCCGGCGTACTGGATCGGCAGGAAGAGGTAGGTGATCCAGCGGTAGTAGCGGTCGTTCTCCAGCGCCTCGATCACGTCGTCCGGCGGGTTGGCGCGGTCGAGCCCGACGACCAGGTCGATGGCAGGGACCACGCCGAGGATGACGATCGGGCCGAGCCAGAACCACACCCCCCAGCCGGTGAGCTGGTGCAGGCCGATGCCGAGGAACGCCAGGCTCGGCACCACCAGCCCGATCAGCCACAGGTAGCGCTTCTTGTCGGTCCAGCCGTCGGTGGAGCCCGAGGGGACCGTGCCGCTGAGCGAGTGCTCGAGGCTCATGGCCAACACCTTCCGTCAGGGGAACGCCGTGGTTCCGGGGTTTACAGGACCATAGGGTTTGTAAACCTGTTTGACAAGAGTGTGCTGTTTGTAAACCTGTGGAAGTCCCCTCACCCCCAGGTGATGCCGGCGTCCCGCCAGGTGTCGTCCCAGTCGTCGTCCGAGCAGGGCGTGACCTCGTCGCTGCGGTTCCAGAGGGTCAGGTAGAGCGCCACGGCGGAGCCCCGGAGCAACGAGTCCCCGTCGGGGCGCGCGGCGGGGTCGACCCGGGTGGTCACCGCGGGCGTCGGGCCCACGTCCACGGTCCAGGCCACGCCCCCGTCCTCGGGGAGCACGACGATGCGGTGCGGCTCGGGCGACCGCAGCCGGGAGCGCGGCCGGGTGACGAAGCCGGTGAGCAGCTCGTCGATGCCGTCGAGGGCGACCTCCTCGGAGATCCAGTCGGCGTCCGCGGCCCGCGGGAGGCGACCGAGCTGGGCCGCCAGCGCGTCCACGGCGTGGATCGTCGTCTCGTGGCACTGCCGGCGCGCCCAGAACTCCCGCGGCGCAGGCGCGTCGCGGAGGAACACCGGGGCGCTGAGGTCGTCGGGCGCACGGACCAGCGCGGTGACGAGGTCGATCGCACCGTCGCCGAGCCAGTCGAGCGGGTCGGCCGCGTCGATCCCCTCCTGCTCGAGGGCGTCCGGGTCGACCGGCCGGCCCTGGATCGTGGCGACCGCCCAGCGGTGCACCATGCCCTGGTGGGCGACGAGCCGCCGGACGGTCCAGTCGGGCGTGGTCGGCACGGGCGCGCGCAGCCCGGCGCGATCGGCGTACCGCACGAAGGCGACCATCGCCTCCCGCAGCCCCTCGAGGTGGCGCGGGACGCCGAGGCGGGGTCGGGCGGACGAGTTCGTCATGTCGCCACGGTGACAGAGGACGGGACGCGTCCGCTCGTGGTTTTCGCCGTCCCCGCCGCCCCCTAGCGTGGGCGCCATGACCGACATCCTGCTGTTCCCCTCCGTCCTGGGCGTCCGCACCGGGGTCACCGACACCGCCGCCCGCCTGCGCGCGGCCGGGCACCGCGTGGAGGTGGTCGACGTCCTCGACGGCACGACCTTCGACTCCTACGAGCCGGCGCTCGAGCGGGCTCGGGCGGCCGGCGCGACCAACGAGGCCACGGCCCTGGAGCGCTCCCGGGTGGTCGAGGGCCCCTTCGTCGCCGTCGGCTTCTCGTCGGGTGCCGCGCTGGCGATGTACGTCGCGACGCAGCGCCCCGACGACGTCCGCGGCGTCGTGGCCATGGGCGGCGCCATGCCCACCAAGTACCTCGGCGACGGCACGACCCCCTGGCCCTCCGGCGTACCGGCCCAGGAGCACATGGGTGCCCACGACGACTTCGACGACGGCCCCGAAGTGCGCGCCGAGTTCGTCGCGGACGTCGAGAAGGCCGGGGCGACGCCCGAGCTCTTCCGCTACGAGGGCGGCGGCCACCTCTTCAACGAGCCGGGCCTGCCCGACGAGCACGACCCCGCGGCGGCCGAGGAGTTCTACGCCCGACTGCTGGCCTTCGTCGCCGACTGACGCGGGCGCCGTCGACGGGGCCGACTGGTCCCCCGGGACACCCTGCGGCAGGGTGGACCCATGAGCAACGACCCCTTCGGCATCGACTTCGGCGGCACCGGCATCAAGGGAGCGCCGGTCGACCTCGACGCCGGCGACTTCGCCGGGGAGCGATTCAAGATCTCCACGCCCAAGCCGGCCACCCCCGAGGCCGTGGCGCAGGTCTTCCGCGACCTCGTCGGCCACTTCCCCGCCTCGACCTCGCCCGTCGGCGTCACCGTGCCCGCGGTCGTCCGCCACGGCATGGTCTCCTCGGCCGCCAACATCGACCCGTCCTGGATCGGCACCGACGCCGACGCCGTCTTCACCGAGGCGCTGGGCCGCGAGGTGCACGTCGTCAACGACGCGGACGCCGCCGGCCTGGCCGAGGTCGAGTACGGCGCGGCGCGCGGTCGCACCGGACTGGTCATCGTCACCACCCTCGGCACCGGCATCGGCTCGGCGCTCATCCACGACGACGTGCTCGTGCCCAACTCCGAGCTCGGGCACCTCGAGATCGAGGGGTACGACGCGGAGTCCCGGGCGGCCAACAGCGCCCGCGAGAAGGAGGAGCTCTCCTGGGAGGACTGGGCCGAGCGCCTCACGACCTACTACCGCACGGTCGAGCGGCTCTTCTCCCCCGAGCTGATCGTGGTCGGCGGCGGGGTCAGCAAGAGCTTCGACAAGTTCGGGCACCTCATCGACATCGAGACCGAGATCGTCCCGGCCAAGCTCCGCAACAAGGCCGGCATCATCGGCGCCGCCCTGGTCGCGACCCGGGCGGCGCACGGCGCCTGAGGATCAGGCCACGGGATAGGGCGTCAGCAGCTGGTCGACGGGGGCGAGCTCGTCTGTGAGCACGTCGGCACCGTCCACCCACGACCGGAGGTCGCGGCCGGTGATCACCCGCCAGTCGGTGCCGCGCTCGTCGAGCCGGGCCTGCCAGGCGGCGGTGTCCAGCGGGCGGTCCGAGGCGAGGGCGACCAGGTTGCCGCCCGCTGCCGCAGTGCGGCCGACGGTGTCCGCGTCGGCGGCCAGGGCCACGTGGTCGAAGGTCGAGGCGAGGGTCGCCACCTCGGCCCGGGCGAAGCCGAGCGGCCCGTGGTCGATGAGGTTGGCGACGTACACCCCGTCGTCACGCAGCACCCGGTCCACCTCGCCGACGGCCTCACGGGTGGCGAGGTGCCACGGCGCGCTGACCCCGCCGAAGGCGTCGCCCACGACCAGGTCATGGGTGTCGTCCCCGAGCCGGCCGAGCCCGAGGCGACCGTCCTCGACGCGCACCTCGATGTCCGGGGGCAGGTCCACACCCACGCGCGAGACCGCGGCGTCCACGACGCCCCGGTCGATCTCCGAGACGAGGCTGCTCGAGCCCGGCCGGACGGCGTCGAGGTAGCGCGGGACGGTCAGCGCCCCGGCGCCCAGGTGGTAGGCGTCGACCGCCTCCTGCCCGGGGAGCGCCGTGTCCACGGCCGACGCGATGGCCTGGACATAGGCGAACTCCAGGTGCGTGGCGTCGTCGAGGTCGACGTAGGAGTGCCGCAGGCCGTCGAGCACGAGCACCCGGCCGGACTCCCGCTCGGGGTCCTGCTCGACCACCACGCAGTGGTACGTCGTCTCGGCGTCGCAGCCGCCCGGGCCGACCGCCCCGCCGAGCCCGCCCAGCGCCACCAGCACGAGCGAGGCACCCGCGGCCCCGCGCACCAGCCGGAGCCGGGCCTCGACCGCGACGGCGGCGACCACCAGCGCCAGCCCGAGGCCGACCATGATGCCGGTCACCGGGACCCGGGAGACGAGGACGAAGCCGGTCACCACGGTGCCGACGACCGCGCCCGCGGTGCCGATCCCCGACAACCGGCCGACGACGGTGCCGGTCTCGGCGATGCTGGAGAGCCGCAGCTTGGTCACCGCCGGGGTGACGGCCGAGAGCAGGGCGCCGGGCACGAAGAGCGTCAGCCCGGCCGCGAGCAGGAGCATCGAGCCGTCGGCCGACTCGGCCGCGAGCCGCACGAGGAACGGCGTGGCGGCCACGGTCACCCCGGACACGAGCAGCAGCGGCCCGATCAGGCGCCGGGCCGGCACCAGGTCGGCCAGCCGGCCGCCCCACCAGGACCCGACGGCGATCGCGGTCAGTGCGACCCCGATGACGACGGTGTTGGTCTCGAGGGTGAGCCCGAGGTACGGCGCGAGGAGGCGCAGCGCCACCAGCTCGACGACGAGGACCGCGGCCGAGGAGCCGAAGACGAGCGCCGCCGCGGCGGGGCCGCCCATCGTGGACGGGGCAGGGGGCGGACCGGGCGGCGTGACGGTGGGTTCGGGTGCCGGGTCGCCGTCGCTCATGGGCCGATCATGACAAGCGGGGTCACGGGGCGGGATCGGCAGGCGGCTCGGTGACCGCGCGGAAGGCGTCCAGCGCCCCCCGCAGGTAGCGCTCGACCACCGCCCGCTCCTCGGCGTCGAACGACGCGTCGAGGCGCTGCAGCGACATGAACATCGGCATCAGCCGCCGGAGCACCTCCTCGCGTCCCGACGGGGTGACCGTGACCTGCGTACGACGCCGGTCACCCTCGTGCGGCTCACGGGTGACGTGCCCGTGGCTGGCCAGGCGGTCGACGATGCCGGTGCCGGCGGCGGTGCTCACCTCGAGGAGCCGGGACAGCTCCGCGGGGCCGAGCGGCCCCCGCACCAGGTGCTCCAGGGCGCCGAGCTCCGACTCGCTGAGGCCGGCCTGCCGGGCCACGATCGGGCGCATCCGGGCTGCCGCGTCGGAGAACTCGCGCAGCGCCTCGAGGCTGCCCGTCTGCTCCCACGCGTCCGCGAACGCGGTGGCAGGAGCAGCGTCGGCGGGCGCCTCGGCAGCGCCGCCTCGCGAGTCCGGCGTCGTGTTCATGCTTGGTCTTTCACCTACTTAGCGACTAAGGTACTGAACGATTATTCCACACAAGCCCCCGCCAGGAGACCGTCATGTCCACCTCCACCCTTCCACGCGGTCGCGCAGACGAGGACCAGCAGCGGGTCTCGCCGCTGCTGCGCCGTCGTACGGCGTGGCTCGTCGCCCTGCTCCCCCTGCTGGTCGCCGTGGCCCTGATCGTGGGCATGGGCGAGGGCAGCCGTGAGCGCACGAGCCTGGACAACCTGCCCGAGGGTTACGACAGCACGCTGGGCACCGAGCTGCGCGACGCACTCCCCGACGAGGACGCCCCGGTGGCGGTGGTGCTGTGGACGAGCGACGACGGTGAGCTCAGCCGCGCGGTGGTCGCCGACCTCGGCCGCCAGGCCGAGGCGCTCGGCGCCGTGCCCGCCGGCCCGACCGGCCCCGTGACGGTGGCCGAGGACGGCACCGCCGCGATCGCCGTGGTGCCCGTCGAGTCCACCTCGGCCACCGACAACTCCGACCAGGTCACCGAGCTCCGCGACACCCTCGCCGCCGACCGGCCCGACGGGGTCACCAGCCAGGTCACCGGCCCGGCCGCCGTCGAGGCCGACCTGGCCGCCGTCTTCGAGGGCGCCGACGCCAACCTGCTGCTGGTGACCGCCGGCGTGGTGGCGCTGCTCCTGCTGATCACCTACCGCAGCCCGGTCCTGTGGCTCATCCCGCTCACCGTCGTCGGCATCGCCGACCGGCTCGCCGCCGTGACCGCGACGCAGGTGATGGCCGTGCTGGACGTCGCGTGGGACGAGTCCACCGTCGGCATCCTGTCCGTGCTCGTGTTCGGTGCGGGCACGGACTACGCCCTGCTCCTCATCTCCCGCTACCGCGACGAGCTCAAGACCCACGAGTCCCGGTACGTCGCGATGAGCGTCGCCGTACGTCGTACGGCCGAGGCCGTGCTCTCCAGCTCCACCACCGTCGTCCTCGGCCTCCTCACCCTGCTGCTGTCGGTGGTCCCCACCACCCGCGGCCTCGGCCTGGCCTGTGCGATCGGCGTGGTGATCGCGGCGACCTTCGTCCTGCTCGTGCTCCCCGCGGCCCTGGTGCTCTTCGGCCGGTGGGTCTTCTGGCCGCGCGTCCCGCACGTCGGGGACCCGGCCCTGGTCGACACCGACTCGCTGTGGCACAAGGTCGGCGCCCGCGTCGCCAAGCGGCCGGCCGCGTTCGTCACCGGCACGCTGGTGGTCCTGGCGATCATGGCGATCGGCGTCTTCCGGATCGACACCGGCCTCGACCAGGCCGACCAGTTCCTCGTCGAGCCCGAGGCGATCTCCGCCTCCGAGCGCCTAGGCGAGTCCTTCCCGGCCGGCGTCTCCGACCCGGCCCAGGTGCTCAGCCGGGACGACGGCGAGGAGGTGCTGGCCACGGTCGAGTCCGTGGACGGCGTCGGGACCGCCGCGATCACCCAGCAGGGCGACGGCATCACCCAGATCGACGCCGTGCTCACCGCCGAGCCCGGCACCGACGAGTCGCGGTCGACGATCACCGACATCCGGGACGCGGTCGCCCCCTTCGAGGACACCCACGTCACCGGCACCGAGGCGACCTTCATCGACCAGGGCGAGAGCGCCCAGCGGGACCGGCTGGTGATCCTCCCGCTGATCCTGCTGCTCGTCCTCGGCGCGCTGTTCCTGCTGCTGCGGGCGGTCGTGGCGCCGCTGCTGCTCGTCGCGACCGTGCTGGCGACGTACGCCGCGAGCATGGGCGTCTCCTGGTGGCTCTTCACCGGACCGCTGGGCTTCGAGGCCCTCGACTCCGGGGTGCCGCTGCTGGCGTTCCTGTTCCTCGTGGCGCTGGGCGTCGACTACAACATCTTCCTGGTGACCCGCGCCCGGGAGGAGGCGGCGGTGCACGGCTCGCGCCAGGGCATGCTGCGGGCGCTCACCGCGACCGGCGGCGTGATCACCAGCGCGGGCATCCTGCTCGCGGCGGTGTTCGCCGTACTCGGCGTGCTGCCGCTGGTCGTGCTCGCCCAGCTGGGCACGGTGATCTGCATCGGCGTGCTGCTCGACACCCTGGTGGTGCGCACGGTGCTGGTGCCGGCGCTCGCGCTCACGCTCGGCGACCGCTTCTGGTGGCCTCGCTCGGTCGGGCCGGCCGCTGGTCACCAGGACGCCCCGGCCTGATCCGGGACGAGGACCCGCGGGGTCGGGTCAGCGCTGGCGCTGGCCCGACACCGCGGCGTAGAAGTCGCTCGACTCCCGCTTCCACAGCAGGAAGACGATCACGGCCCCGAGCACGAGGTTGCCCACTCCCAGGAGAGTGGTCACCAGCGGCTGGGGCTGGGTGAACGAGAAGAGGAACGACGCGGCCGAGAGGCCGAACAGGATCGACGACACGATCCTCGCCCAGCTGCGGCCGCGGCCGTTGGCCCAGGCCATCCACAGCCACAGCGCCACCCCGACCAGGCCGAAGAAGATCGCGAACGCCACGCCGACCGCGACGGCCGCGTCGAGGGTGGTGCCCGTCAGCTCGGTGCCCTGCTCGGACAGCGACCGCTCGGCCTCGTCGCGGATCTGGTCGATGAGGAAGAACGTCGACAGCAGGCTCACCAGGGAGAGCACGGCACCCGCGCGCATCAGGAGCACGGCGGTCCGGATCGACGCGGGCGGCTCCGCCGGGACGGGCGGTGCGCCGTACGACGCCCCCGGCTGGCCGTACCCGGGCTGCTGCCCGTAGTCGGGCTGGCCGTACGCGGGCTGCTGCCCGTGGTCCGGCTGGCCGTACGGGGACTGCCCCGGTGCCGGTGGCTGCTGGCCGGTGTACGGGTCCTGTCCGTCGGGCGTGCTGGTGCCGTCGTTGCTCATGTCCGTCTCCCCCTCCGTGCCACGACCGGTCGGTCGTCACGAGGGGGAGCCTAGTGAAGCGCGGCGCTCAGGACTCCTGGTGACTGATCGCCGCGGCGACCTTCTTGGCGACGTCGGGGTGGAAGACGCTGGGGATGATGAAGGAGGCGTTGAGCTCCTCGTCGGTGACGACGAGGGCGATCGCCTCGGCCGCCCGCAGCAGCATGTCGGTGGTGACGTGGTCGGCGCGGGCGTCGAGCAGGCCCCGGAAGACGCCGGGGAAGGCCAGCACGTTGTTGATCTGGTTGGGGTAGTCGGAACGGCCGCTGGCCACCACGGCCGCCCGCTTGCCGGCCTCGGCCGGGTCGACCTCGGGGTCGGGGTTGGCCAGCGCGAAGACGATCGCGTCGTCGGCCATGTCGTCGATCCACTCGGGCGCCAGGATGCCCGGCGCGCTCACCCCGATGAAGACGTCGGCGTCGACGAGCACGTCGTGGAGGCCGCCGGTGACGCGGCGCGGGTTGGTCGCGCCCGCCAGCTCGATGTGGGCGGGCGACAGGGTGGTGTCGTCGGCCGAGAGGGCGCCCTCGCGGTCCACGACCACGACGTCGCCGGCCCCGGCGGCGAGCAGGAGGGTCACGATCGCGGTGCCGGCGGCACCGGCGCCCGAGACGACGATGCGCACGTCACCGAGCGACTTCTTGACGCAGCGCAGCGCGTTGGTGAGCGCCGCGAGCACCACGATGGCCGTGCCGTGCTGGTCGTCGTGGAAGACCGGGATGTCGAGCGACTCGCGCAGCCGGCGCTCGATCTCGAAGCAGCGCGGGGCCGCGATGTCCTCGAGGTTGATGCCACCGAAGCCGGGCGCGATCATCTCGACCGCACGCACGATCTCGTCGGTGTCCTGGGTGGCCAGGCAGATCGGCCAGGCGTCGATGTCGGCGAAGCGCTTGAAGAGCGCGGCCTTCCCCTCCATCACCGGCAGGGCGGCGCCGGGACCGATGTTGCCGAGCCCGAGCACGGCCGACCCGTCGGTCACCACGGCGACCGAGTTGCCCTTGATGGTGAGCCGGCGCACGTCCTCGGGGTTGTCGTGGATCGCCATGCTGACCCGGCCGACGCCCGGGGTGTAGGCCATCGACAGGTCGTCGCGGGTGCGCAGCGGGACCTTCGACTCCACCGAGATCTTGCCGCCGATGTGCAGCAGGAAGGTCCGGTCGCTGACCTTGTGGACCACGACGCCCTCGAGGCCCTCGACCATGGCGACGAGCTCCTTGGAGTGGCCCTCGTCGGAGGCGGAGCAGGTGACGTCGACGACGAGGCGGTCGTGCCGCGACTCGGTGACGTCGATGGCGGTGACGATCCCGCCGCCCTCCGCGATCGTCGTGGCGACGGTCCCCACGACGCCGTGGTCGGGCGCGGTGTGCAACCGCATGGTGATCGAGTACGACGAAGCGGTGGCGGCCATGGGTCGACCCTCCCCCGGCCCGGAGGTTACGGGCAAGTCACCTGCGATCCGTGAGACGCACACCGCCCGGTGGGATCAGAGGACGCGCTCGATGTCGGAGGTGATCTTCTCCGGCTTGGTCGTCGGTCCGAAGCGGTCGACCACGGCGCCGTCGCGGCCGATGAGGAACTTGGTGAAGTTCCACTTGATCTTGCCTCCGAGCAGCCCCGACTTCTCCTTGCGCAGCCACGCGAAGAGCGGGTGCGCCTCGTCGCCGTTGACGTCCACCTTGGCGAACAGCGGGAAGTCGACACCGAAGTTGCGCTCGCAGAACGCCGAGATCTCCTCGTCGGTGCCGGGCTCCTGGCCGCCGAACTGGTCGCACGGGAAGCCGAGGACGGTGAAGCCGCGCTCGCCGTACGTGTCCTGCAGCTCCTGCAGGCCCTTGTACTGCGGGGTGAAGCCGCACTGCGAGGCGGTGTTCACGACGAGCACCACCTGTCCCTCGTACGACGCGAGGTCGGTCTCGGTGCCGTCGATGCCGGTGGCCTTGAAGTCGCCCAGGGAGGTCATGCCCGTCCTTCGGAGTGGGGGGTGGATCGGATGGGTGGGGTGCTCACGCCTCGGGCCGGGGGTCCGAGCCCGGCCCCGGCTCCCGACCCGGCTCGGCGTCCTTGCGACCGAGGACGCGGGCCCTCCAGACCAGCACCAGCACGGCGACCAGGATCGCGTCGAAGAGCAGCGTGCTCCACAGCCCGACCCAGCTGCGCACCTCACCGGAGACCGTGTGCCGCGACGGTGCGCCCTCGAGGACGCGGACGGTGATCGACCCGCTCTCCTCGGCGGCCGTCCAGGTGGCGCGGTCGACCTCCCCCGCCCACGTGCCCTGCTCGGGGTCGACGTCCTCGGGGAAGCGGTAGCTCACCCACCAGCGCGGCTCCTCCGCCGTGCCGAGGTTGCGGGCAGCCGTGACCTCGGCGGTCACGTCGGTGCCGGCGCTCTCGACGCGGAGGTTGTTCCACGTGGCCAGGGCCAGCGGGAGGTTGACCATCACCACCACGAAGGCCAGGACGGCGACGTTCTTGGCGCGCCGCCGGTCGGCGAGCAGCGCCTTCAGCCACTCCACGGCGCGGCCTCGGCGGTCGACGGGAGGACGGCGTCGGTCGCGACGGCTGGTCCGGACATGTCGACCAGTATCGGCGAGGGGGGTTTGCGGGCCGTCCCCCGGTGGCACAAGGCACCTGATCGCGACCACCACGAGGGGACACCCATGACGCACCGATCTCGCCTGGGAGGCATGGCGCTCGTCGCCGTGCTCGCCCTGGTCCTCACCAGTCTCGCCGCCTCACCGGCCTCCGCCGCCGGCAAGCGCACGCAGGGCAAGGTGTCCTACGGCAACACCTCCTGGACTGCAGGCACCTCCGGCTACGCCATCAGGGGCAAGGCCTCCGGGCCCCGGCGCAAGGTCGCCCTCCAGGTGAAGTGGGCCGACGGCTGGCACACGATCGACAAGACGCGCACCAAGCGCAAGGGCACGTACAAGTTCACCGGCTCGTTCGACTGGTACGGCGCCCACAAGCTGCGCGTGCTGGTCCCGCGGAAGAAGAGCTTCCGGGCCAGGACCTTCAAGGCGAAGAAGTTCTCCGTCGCCGTGCCGTGGACGCCGCGCGGCTCCGCGTCGGCGTACCTCCCGTTCTCCGACCGCGGCCTCACCTTCCGCTGGAACCCGTGCGAGACCGTGAAGTACCGCATCAACCCGGGCCTCGGCGGCCCCGCCGCGGTCCCGGTGACCCAGCAGGCGATGGAGCTCCTCGAGCGGGCGACCGGATTCAAGTCCAAGTACGTCGGCACCACGACCGCCGTGCCGATCCGTGGCGACCGCCACCCCCGGGGCACCGACCTCGTCGTCGCCTGGTCGCACCAGGACCTCGACCCCCGCCTCGTCGGCGCGGTCGGCGTCGGTGGCACCGGCCCCTCGCCGGTCGCGCAGTTCAAGAAGGGCAAGAAGCCGACCTGGCGGATCAAGACCCCCGGCGTCACGATGAACATGGCGTACGGCGCGGAGTACCCCATGACCATGGACGACCCGGGACACGAGACCATGGGGCTGGTGCTCATCCACGAGCTCGGCCACGCGTTCGGTCTCGACCACTTCGCCGACGACGTCCAGGTCATGCACCCGGGCAACCGCTCGCCCGCCGTGGGCGGCTACTACTCGCGCTACGAGGCCGGCGACCTCGCCGGGCTCCGTTCGCTGGGTGCCTCCAAGGGCTGCCTGACGAAGTACCGCGGCCGCTACCAGGCCCGGACCGGCGGTCAGGTCCTCACCGGCGGCGTCGTCTCGCCCGGTCGCGAGGTCGTCGACCTGGTCGAGGAGCACGCCGACCACTGACCCCCGCGGTGGCGGCGGACGACACGGGATGCTCGGGTCCCGGCGTCGTCCGCCGCCACTGTGGCGTCCGGACCCCAGGGCCATCTCACCCGGTCAGGAGGATGCCCCGCCCGCAGGACGTGGCCATGCTCGAACGCGGGTCCGAGGAACTACCCGGTCTGGACCGCACCGATGGCCCACCCGGCGGGCGCCGGCAGGCCCGATGGGAGCACGTCATGAGTGACACCCAGATGCTGATCGTCGCCGGCTACCCGGACGTCGACACCGCCGAGGCGGAGTTCCGGGCACTCGCCGCGAAGGTCGAGGCCAAGGAGCTGAGCAGCGCCGGCATGATCCTGGTCGGCAAGGACAGCGACGGCGAGCCCCGGCTCATGGACACCGGCAACCACGTGGGACGGCGCGGTGCCGGGTGGGGCGGTGGCACCGGTGTGCTCATCGGGATGTTCGCTCCACCGATGCTCGGGGCCGTCGCGGTGGGTGCGGCTGCCGGTGCCGTCGTGGGGCACTTCGCCGGCAACAAGCTGACCGCTGCCGTCCAGGAGCAGGTCGGCGCCGCCCTCGAGGCCGGCACGGCCGTCATCATCGGTGTCTTCCCGGCCGACGCCCGGTTGGCCGTCGAGCGCGCGCTCCCGGGTGCGCCCCTGAAGTCCGTCGTCGAGAGTGACGAAAAGGGCATCGACGAGCTCAAGGTGAAGCTGGCCGAGGCCATGGGCAAGTTCTCACCCGACCGCTCCGTGCTCCCCCTGCCCGACAAGCAGTTCAGCGGGGTGGCGGGCCGCACCATCGACGACTCGGTCGGCGACTGGACCATCGTGGCGGGCAAGAAGCCTCCGGACGACGCCCCGAACGTGCTCATCGTGCTCATCGACGACGCCGGCTTCGGCGGCCCGGACACCTTCGGTGGCGGCATCCGCACCCCGAACCTCACGCGCGTGCAGCAGCAGGGCATCACCTACAACCGCTTCCACGTCACCGCCGTCTGCTCCCCGACCCGCGCGGCCCTGCTCACGGGTCGCAACCACCACCGGGTGGGCATGGGCGGGATCGCCGAGTTCCCCGGCCCCTTCCCCGGCTACACCGGCGTCAGGCCCCAGGCCTGCACCGCCCTTCCCCGCATCCTGCGGGAGAACGGCTACATCACCGGTGGTTTCGGCAAGTGGCACATGACACCGGGGCGCGACATGGGCGCCGCCGGGTCGTTCGACCACTGGCCCACGGGATGGGGGTTCGACCACTGGTGGGGCTTCCTGACCGGCGCGGCGGGCCAGTACGACCCGATCATCACCCAGGACAACTCCACCCTCGGCGTCCCGGAGGACGAGGACGACAAGGTCTACTACTTCCCCGACGACATCACCGACAAGACGGTCGAGTGGCTGCACGCGGTGCGGGCGCAGGACGCCGAGAAGCCCTGGTTCGTCTACTACTCCACCGGCGCGACCCACGCGCCGCACCACGTCGCCAAGGAATGGGCCGACAAGTACAAGGGCCAGTTCGACGACGGCTGGGACGCCTACCGCGAGCAGACCCTGGAGCGCCAGAAGAAGCTCGGCGTGGTCCCTCCCGACACCGAGCTCGCGCCGCGCCCGGACGCCTTCCCCGCCTGGGACACCCTCTCCGAGGCCGAGCGCAGGCTCTACGCCCGCCAGATGGAGGTGTTCGCCGGCTTCTCCGAGAACGCCGACTGGAACGTGGGCCGGCTGCTGGACTCCGTCGAGGAGCTCGGCGAGCTCGACAACACCCTGGTCATCTACATCTGGGGCGACAACGGCGCGTCCATGGAGGGCACCGTGACCGGGTCCTTCAACGAGACGACGTTCTTCAACGGCGTCGTGTTCGAGGCGGAGGAGCAGCTCGCGCTCATCGAGAAGTACGGCGGCATCGCCGAGCTCGGTGGCTTCCACACCGCACCGCACTTCGCCGCGGCCTGGGCACACGCCAACAACACCCCCTTCCGGTGGGGCAAGCAGATGGCCTCCCACCTGGGCGGCACCCGCGACCCGATGGTCATCTCCTGGCCCCGCAAGGTCCCTGCCGGTGGTGACCTGCGCACACAGTTCACCCACTGCATCGACGTGGTGCCCACGGTGCTCGAGGTCATCGGACTCCCCGAGCCCACCGTCGTCGACGGCGTCGACCAGGAGCCGATGGACGGCACGAGCTTCGCGTACACCTTCGACGCCCCGGCAGCGGAGGAGCAGCACACCGTGCAGTACTTCGAGATGTACGGCAGCCGCGCCATCTACAAGGAGGGCTGGTGGGCGTGCACCAAGCTCGACAAGCTGCCCTGGGACTTCTCTCCCGAGACACTGGCCCGGTTCGGCCCGGGCAGCGACTGGGACCCCGAGAGCGACGTCTGGGAGCTCTACTTCCTGCCCGACGACTTCTCCCAGGCCCACGACCTGGCCTCCGAGCACCCCGACAAGGTGAGCGAGCTGGTCGAGCTCTTCTGGGCCGAGGCCGAGCGCAACCACGTCCTGCCGCTGCTGGGCGGGTTCGCGGCCTTCTTCGGGATCCTGCCGCCCATGCCGACGCAGACCCGCTTCACGTTCGCCGGCGACGTCCAGAACATCCAGACGACGATGATCCCGCGCATCTACGGCCGCTCCTACAGCATCGAGGCACACGTCCACGTGCCCGATGACGGCGCCGAGGGCGTGCTCGTGGCCTTCGCGGACTTCATCGGCGGCTTCGCCCTCTGGGTCGACGAGAAGGGCCTGCTCAACCACACCTACCAGTTCCTCGGCGTCGACACCTACCGCCAGACCTCGACCGAGCCGATCCCGACCGGCGACGTCACCCTCACGATGCTGTTCGAGGCGGACGAGTCCAGGCCGGGCACCGGTGGTCACGTCACCCTGTGGGCCGACGACCGGCAGATCGGCGAGGGCGACATGCCCCGCAGCATCGCCATGCTCTTCACCACGTACGCCGGCATGGACATCGGACGGGACAACGGCGGTGTGGTCGACCTGGACTACGAGGACCGCGCGCCGTACGCCTTCACCGGAACGGTGCGAGACGTCGTGTTCGACCTCGCGCCACACGCCCACGACTCGGAGGTCTCGCTGCACGAGGCGACCGCGCGGGCCGCGGTCGCGCACGGGGCCGCCGGCTGAGGGAGCCGCCCCCAGGAACAGACAAAGCCCCGGGTCCGAAGACCTGGGGCTGTTGTCATGTGGTGCGCGAGGGGGGATTTGAACCCCCACGCCCTTTCGGACACTGCGACCTGAACGCAGCGCGTCTGCCGTTCCGCCACTCGCGCGTGAAGCGAGGGCAAGGCTATCCCACGGCCGCGGAGGCGTCACAATCGCCGTCCCGGGGCGGCGTTCGGTCGCGGTGGTGCCCGGACGGCCGGTCCCCTGACAGTACGATCGGCCAGACCCGACGGCCGTCGAGAGGAGGCGCACGACGTGAATGCACTGCAGCGATTCGAGCGCAGGCTCGAGCAGATGATCTCCGGGGTGTTCGCCCGCGCGTTCCGCAGCGCGGTGCAGCCCGTCGAGATCGCCGCGGCGCTCCAGCGCGAGTGCGACAACAACGCGCAGATCATGAGCCGCGACCGTCGGCTGGTGCCCAACCGGTTCCTCGTGCAGCTCGCCGGCGTCGACCTCGAGCGCCTGCAGGGCTACGACGACGCGATGGAGCGCGAGCTCGTCGACCAGCTCAAGGACCACGCCGACGCCCAGGGCTACGTCTTCACCGGGCCGGTGCACGTCGACTTCGAGGCGGCCGACGACCTGACGACCGGTCGCTTCCGCATCCTGAGCCGTGCCGAGGCCAGCGTCACCGACAACGACCAGCGCACCCGCACCCGGGCCGCGCGGGCCGTCCTCGAGGTCAACGGCACCCGCCACCCGCTGCGTGCCCCCGGCCTCGTCGTCGGGCGCGGCACCGAGGCCGACCTCCGCATCAACGACCCGGGCGTGAGCCGCCGGCACATCGAGTTCCTGGTCAACGGCGAGGACCTCGAGGTCGTCGACCTCGGCTCCACCAACGGCATGCTCGTCAACGGCGCCAAGGTCGGCCGTGCGGGCCTGCGCGACGGCAGCGAGGTCAAGATCGGCCACACCACCATGACGGTCCGCGTCACCGAGGAGGGCTAGGTCGTGTCCGAGCTCACCCTGTTCCTCATCCGCTTCGCCTACCTCGCGATCCTGTGGATCTTCGTGCTGTCGGCGATCTCGGTGATCCGCTCCGACATGTTCGGCGCCCGGGTCCCCGAGACCGCCCGCGGCGCGGCCGCTCCCGCCCGTGGCAAGTCCAAGGCCAAGACCCCGTCGCGCCGCCGCGGCTCGCCCACCCACCTGATCGTGGTCGAGGGCGACAACACCGGCGCCCGTGCCGAGCTCGAGGACGCCCCCCTGCTGATCGGACGCGGCAACGACGCGGCGATCCGCCTCGACGACGACTACGTCTCGACCCGCCACGCCCGGGTGGCCGCCAGCGGCGACGACTGGTTCGTGGAGGACCTCGGCTCGACCAACGGCACCTACGTCGGCTCCGTGCGCATCACCCAGCCCACCACCATCGGCCTCGGCATCCAGGTGCGCATCGGCAAGACCATCCTCGAGCTGCGGAAGTAGGGACCTCCTCCCCATGACCGGACCGCTGCACCTGGCGTACAGCGCCATCTCCGACGTCGGCCGCGTGCGCCGCGACAACCAGGACTCCGGCTACGCCGGACCCTGGCTGCTCACGGTCTGCGACGGCGTCGGCGGGGCGGCGCGCGGCGACCTGGCCAGCAGCACCGCCGTCCAGCAGCTGCGCAAGCTCGACGCCGAGCCCACCGACGACCTGCTCGCCCTGGTCGCCGGCGCGATCCACCGGGCCGACGACCGGATCGGCGAGCTCGTCGAGGAGGACCCCGAGCTCAGCGGCACGAGCACCACGGCGACCGTGGCGCTCTTCGACGGCAGCCGGCTCGGCGTCGGGCACCTCGGCGACAGCCGCGGCTACCTGTTCCGCGGCGGCGAGCTGCGCCAGCTGACCCACGACCACACCTTCGTCCAGAGCCTGATCGACGAGGGGCGCATCAGCGAGGAGGAGTCGCGCGTGCACCCGCACCGCAACCTCATCCTCAAGGCCCTCGACGGCGTCCGGCACGAGGAGCCCGACCTCTTCGAGGTCCCCCTCGAGGTCGGGGACCGCATCTTCCTGTGCAGCGACGGCGCGTGCGGCACCCTCGACGACGCCCGGATGGCCGACATCCTCGCCACCGGCACCCCCGACTACGCCGCCGTCGAGCTGGTCCGCGCCAGCCTGGAGGCCGGGAGCAGCGACAACGTCACCTGCGTGGTCGCCGACGTCATCGACACCGAGCCCGACCCGGACCTCCAGCCCCTGCTGGTGGGCGCGGCCGCCGACCTGCCCCGCAAGGCGACCGGCGGCGTCACGGGCCGCGGCCTCTTCCGGGGGCACCGCTCCGGCGACACCGGCGAGATCGACCCGGTGCCCGACGACCTGCCGGCGGACATGCACGTCATCCCCTCCGACCCGATCGACCGCGAGGCCCAGCGCTACGCCCCGCGTCCGCCGGCCCGGTACACCTGGCTCAAGCGCCTGCTCGCCCTCGCCGTGGTCCTCGGCGTCATCTGGGTGGCCCTGGCGGCCATGTGGTCGTGGAGCCAGCAGCAGTTCTACGTCGGCGTCTCCGACTCTCGGGTGACGATCTTCCGCGGCCTCAACGCCGAGATCCCCGGCATCGAGATCTCGCACCCCTACGAGGTCACCGACGTCGACCTCGCCAACCTGAGCGAGATCGACGCCGAGCAGGTGGCCGAGGGCATCGAGGCCAGGGACCTCGACGACGCCCGCGCCACGGTGGACAACTACGCCGCCCGTCAGGACGTGCCCACCGAGACGAGCACGGGCTGATGAGCCAGAACCACACCCTGATGGGATTCGTGCACCGGCAGCGCCGGGGCGCGGAGCTCTTCCTGCTCCTGCTCGCCCTCGCGGTCGGCATCGGCGCCTACGCCGCCGTCGGCCTCGGGATGGAGGGCACGATCCCGGCCGACATCGTCGGGTACGGCGGGTGGCTGACGGCCCTCATCGTGGTCGCCCACGTCGCGGTCCGCATCTTCGCGCCGTACGCCGACCCGGTGCTGCTGCCCCTCGTCGCGGCACTCAACGGCCTCGGCCTGGCGGTCATCCACCGCCTCGACCTCGACAACACCGCCCAGTGCGTCGACAACGACACCTTCGCCCGCCAGCAGCTCATCTGGATGACGCTGGGCGTGGTGCTCTTCGTCGCCACCCTCGGGCTGCTGCGCGACCACCGCCTGCTCCAGCGCCTGACCTACACGACCGGCCTGGCCGCCATCGTGCTGCTGCTGCTGCCGATGTTCCCGATCATCGGCAACACGGTCAACGGCGCCAAGATCTGGATCTCCGTCGGTCCGTTCAGCTTCCAGCCCGGCGAGGTCGCCAAGGTCCTGCTGGTCATCGCCTTCGCCGGCTACCTCGTGCTGCACCGCGACGCGCTGGCCCTGGCCGGGCGACGGGTGCTCTTCATCGACCTGCCGCGCGGTCGCGACCTCGGCCCGATCCTGGGCATGTGGGCGGTCAGCATGTTCATCCTGGTCTTCCAGCGCGACCTCGGCTCCTCGCTGCTGTTCTTCGGGATCTTCCTGATCATGCTGTACGTCGCCACCGAGCGGCCGGGCTGGCTGGTGGTGGGCACGGCCCTGTTCGCCGCCGGGGCGTTCGCCGGCTGGCAGGCCTTCGGCCACGTCCAGAACCGCGTCAACATCTGGCTCGACCCGATGGCCTACTACGACCAGACCCCCGGCTCGGGCCAGCTGGTGGAGGGCCTGTTCGGGATGGGCTGGGGCGGCCTCATCGGCCGCGGCTTCGGCGAGGGCGCGCCCTGCCGCATCCCCTACGCCGAGTCCGACTTCATCGTCCCGGCCATCGGCGAGGAGCTCGGGCTGACCGCCGTCCTGGCCGTCATCCTCTGCTACGGCCTCATCGTCGAGCGGGCGCTGCGCATCGCACTCATCTCCCGCGACGGCTTCGGCAAGCTGATGGCCGTCGGCCTGGGCAGCATCTTCGCGCTGCAGGTCTTCGTGGTCGTCGGCGGCGTGACCGGCCTGATCCCGCTCACCGGCCTGACCACGCCCTTCCTGTCCTACGGCGGCTCGTCGCTGGTGGCCAACTGGGTGGTGATCGCGCTCCTGCTGCGCATCTCCGACCAGGCCCGACGCCCCGCCCCGCGCCTCAGTGAGGCCGACTCCGACACCGGCTCCGACAGCGAGTCGACCCAGGTGGTGAAGCTGAGGTGAACAAGCCGATCCGCACGATCTCCCTCTTCTGCCTCGTGCTCTTCCTCGCCCTCATGCTCAACGCGACGTACCTCATGTACGTCCGCTCGGGCGAGCTCACCGAGGACCCGCAGAACCGCCGCGTCATCACCGCGGCGTTCTCCCGCGAGCGCGGCGCGATCCTCGTCGGCAAGGACCCGGTCGCGCGCAGCGTGCCCAGCGACGACGCCTACGACTTCCAGCGCGTCTACCCGCAGCCCTTCAAGTACGCCCCCCTCACCGGGTTCTTCTCCTACTACAGCCAGTCCGGCATCGAGCGCTCGCAGAACGACGTGCTCTCCGGCGAGGACTCTCGGCTCTTCGTCACCCGGCTGGTCGACATGCTCAGCAACACCGACCCCAAGGGCGGCAACGTCCAGCTCACCATCGACCCCGACGCCCAGACCGCGGCGTACGAGGGGCTGCGTGCGCTGGGCGAGGACGTGCAGGGCGCCGTGGTGGCCATCGAGCCGGCGACCGGCAAGGTCCTCGCGATGGTCTCCAACCCGACGTACGACCCCAACACGCTGGCAACCCACGACTTCGGTGCGGTGACCGAGACCTTCCAGCAGCTCGAGCAGGACCCGGCCGAGCCGCTCATCAACCGCAGCATCGGCACCACGCTGCCCCCGGGGTCGACCTTCAAGCTGGTGACCGCGGCCGCCGCGATCGAGTCCGGCGACTACGACGCCGAGTCGATCGTGCCCGGCGGCACGTCCTACCAGCTCCCGCAGTCGACGACCGAGGTCGGCAACCAGGGCGGCGGCGACTGCGGCGGCAACCGGATCACCCTGACCCAGGCGCTCCAGGTCTCCTGCAACGTCACGTTCCTGTCCCTGGCCGACGAGCTGGGCATCGAGGCGATGACCGAGCAGGCCGAGAAGTTCGGCTTCAACGCGACCTCGCTGGAGGACCTCGACGGGCAGGCCCGCTCGCTCTACCCGCCCGACATGGACCCGCCGCAGACCGCGCTCTCGGGCATCGGCCAGTCGAGCGTCACCGCGACCCCGCTCCAGATGGCCCTGGTCTCGGCCGGCATCGCCAACGACGGCGTGGTCATGCGGCCCTACGTGGTGGACGAGGTCCGCGCGCCCAACCTCTCGCTGCTCGACAAGACCGAGGAGTCCGAGCTCTCGCAGGCCGTCTCGGTGAGCACCGCCGACGACCTCACCGAGATGATGGTGGCGACGGTCGACGAGGGCACGGCGTTCGCCGCGGCGATCCCCGGCGTGCGGGTCGCCGGCAAGACCGGCACCGCCGAGTCGACCGACTCGCGGCCGCCGTACGCCTGGTTCACCTCCTTCGCCCCCGCGGACGACCCCAAGGTCGCCGTGGCGGTGCTCGTGCAGTCCAGCAACACGGCCCCCGGCGACATCGCCGGCGGCCGGCTCGGCGGCCCGATCGCCAAGGCCGTCATGGAGGCGGTGCTCAACCCGTGACGACTCCTCCCACCGGGCCCTCCACCGGCGACACGCCGGACCGCTGGGCCGACGACGGCCACCGATACGCCCTCACCTCGCGGATCGCCACCGGCGGCATGGGCGAGGTCTGGCGCGGCACCGACACGGTGCTGTCCCGCCCGGTCGCGGTCAAGGTCCTCAAGCCGGAGTACGCCGACGACGCGCTCTTCCGCACCCGCTTCGAGACCGAGGCCCGGCACGCCGGCTCCCTCCACCACCCGGGCATCGCCAGCGTCTTCGACTTCGGCGAGGCGTCCCCCGTCGACGGCTCGACCTCGCCGCGGCCGTTCCTGGTGATGGAGCTGGTCGAGGGCCAGCCGCTGTCCAACCTGCTGCGTCCCCACGCTCCGATGGACCCCGAGGTCGTGCGTGACCTGCTCGGCCAGGCCGCCGTGGCGCTCGGCGCCGCGCACAAGAGCGGGATCGTGCACCGCGACGTCAAGCCCGGCAACCTGATCATCACCCCGGACCGTCGCACCAAGGTGACCGACTTCGGGATCGCCCGCGCCGCCGAGGGGATGTCGCTCACCGAGACCGGTCAGGTGATGGGCACGCCGGCCTACATCTCGCCCGAGCAGGCCGAGGGCAAGCGCGCCACCTCGGCCTCCGACGTCTACGCCCTCGGCGTGGTCGCCTTCGAGTGCCTCGCGGGCCGCAAGCCCTTCCTCGCCGACACCCCGGTGGCCACCGCCATCGCCCACCTCCGCGAGCCGGTCCCCGACCCGCCCGACGCGGTCCCGGCCGACCTCGCCGCCGTCGTACGGCGGTCGATGGCCAAGGACCCGTCCGAGCGGTACGCCGACGGCGAGGCCTTCGCGGCCGCGCTGCGGGACCCCTCGGGAGCAGCCTCGGCGGGGGCGACGACGGTGGTCGCCCCGGTGGTCGCCGGGCTCCCGGATGACGACGAGCCGACCCGGACGCAGGTCATCGCGCCGGTGCCGGCCGCCTCCCAGGCCTCCCCTGCCCCGGTACCGCCCTCCCCGCCCGCCGACGACCGTTCCCGGCGCGGCCTGCCGGGCTGGCTGCCGTGGGTGCTGCTGGCCCTCGCGCTGGGCGTGGCCGCGCTCGTCCTGGTGCAGGCGCTGGGCGACGACACGACCCCCGACGACGGGCCGGAGCAGCCGACCCCGTCGCAGACGCCCAGCCGGACCCCGAGCGAGACCACCTCCGAGCCGTCAGAGACGCCCACCTCCGAGACCCCGACCTCGGAGACACCCACCGACGAGCCGGGCGTCGAGGTCGACGAGGCGTCGTACGTCGGGCGCGACGTCAAGGACGTGGAGCCGGAGCTGCGGGACCTCGGCCTCAAGGTGCGCAAGGAGCGGGTCGACAACCCGGGCACCGAGACGGAGAACGCCGTCCTCGCGGTCGACCCGTCCGGCACGCTGGCGCCGGGCGACACGGTGACCGTGTCCTACTGGGGCAAGCCGGCACCGCAGGAGACGCCGACCGAGGAACCCACCAGCCCCACGACCGAGCCGACACCGACGGACAGTCCGACCTGATGAGCGACACGACCAGTCACACCACCTGCGCACCGAGAGGGCGACGATGAGCAACGAGCCGACCGTGATCGGCGGCCGCTACGAGCTCGGCGAGCTGCTGGGCCGCGGCGGCATGGCCGAGGTGCGCAAGGGCCGGGACACCCGGCTCGGGCGCACGGTCGCGGTCAAGCGGCTGCGCACCGACCTGGCCAGCGACGCGACGTTCCAGGCGCGCTTCCGCCGGGAGGCGCAGAGCTCCGCCTCGCTCAACCACCCCGCGATCGTGTCGGTCTACGACACCGGCGAGGAGATGTCCACCGACGGATCCGACGTCGCCCAGCCCTACATCGTCATGGAGTGCGTCCAGGGGCGGACGCTGCGCGACATCGTGCGCGAGGGCCGCAAGATCCTGCCCGAGCGCGCGCTCGAGATCACCAGCGACGTGCTCGCGGCTCTCGACTACAGCCACCGCGCGGGGATCATCCACCGCGACATCAAGCCCGGCAACGTCATGCTCACCCCCGGCGGCGACGTCAAGGTGATGGACTTCGGCATCGCCCGGGCCGTCTCCGACGCCTCGTCGACGATGACCCAGACCGCAGCCGTGGTCGGCACCGCGCAGTACCTCTCCCCCGAGCAGGCGCGCGGCGAGACCGTCGACTCCCGCTCGGACGTCTACTCCACCGGCTGTCTCCTCTACGAGCTCCTCACCGGACGCCCGCCCTTCGTCGGCGACAGCCCCGTGGCCGTCGCCTACCAGCACGTGCGCGAGCAGCCCTCCCCACCGTCGGACCACGACCAGGAGCTCGACCCCGAGATCGACGCGATCGTCCTCAAGTCGCTGGCCAAGCGGGTCGAGGACCGCTACCAGAGCGCCGCGGCGATGCGACAGGACATCGAGCGCTACCTCGCCGGCCACCCGATCCAGGCCGCTCCGCCGCCGGTGGCGCCCACCGAGGTGGTGCCGCCGGTCGATGCCACCACGACGATCCCGGCCGCCTCGACCGTTGCACCGCAGGACGACGACAAGCCCCGCGGGCGCACCGCGCTGATGGTGCTCCTCGGCCTGCTCGTTATCGCGGCCATCGCGGGTGCGGCGTACCTCCTCCCGAGCATGTTCGAGGAGGAGGTCCAGCGGGACCCGGTCCCCGCCCTCGTGGGGCTCACCGAGGAGGAGGCGCGGCTGGCCATCGGCGAGGCCGGCCTCGCGGTCGGACGGGTCACCCGGGAGGCGTCCGACGACACCCCCGCCGACGAGGTCATCCGGCAGGACCCCAACCGCGACGTCTTCGTCGAGCCCGGCACCGAGGTCGACCTGGTGGTCTCCCTCGGCAAGCCCGAGGTGCAGGTGCCGTTCGTCGTCGGGCAGCCACGGGCCACGGCCCGCGACGCGCTCCTGGCCGCGGGGCTCAAGGTCACCGCGACCGAGGTGGAGTCCGACGAGCCCCAGGGCCAGGTCATCTCCACCGACCCCGCCGCCGGCCAGTCGGTCGCCGAGGGCACGACGGTGACGATGTCGGTCTCGGACGGTCCCGAGTCGGTCCCGTCGGTGGTCGGGCTCCGTCAGGGCGAGGCGACCCGGACCCTGCGGCAGGCCGGCTTCGAGGTCGAGGTCCGCACCGACTCGACCTCCACGGCTCCCAAGGGCGAGGTCGTCGACCAGTTCCCCACCGCCGGCGGCGATGCCGACCGGGGCGACACGGTGATCATCTTCGTGTCCGCCTTCGAGGAGCCGCCCCCGACCGAGACGCCCACCGAGACCCCCACGGAGACGCCGACGGAGACCCCGGTCCCCACGGAGACGCCGACCGAGACCCCCACGGAGACGCCGCCCACGACGCCGGCCGGGCGGCGTACGCCCTGACGGGTCAGCCGTTGTCCTGGCTCGGCGTGGCCATCGGGGTCGCCCAGGTCAGGTCGAGCAGGCCCTCGTAGGCCGGGGCGGTCACCCGCGGCAGCGTGGCCACCTCGTAGCCCACCCCGCCCGTCGGGTCGGCGGCGTACTGCCGGTAGATGTCGATGTACGTGTCGTCCTCGAGAGAGGCCAGGACCTCCTCCTGCGCGCCGATCCCGACGATCTCGTACGGCGGGGAGTAGGGCACACCGTGCAGGGTGACGGAGTTGCCCTCGCACTTGATGCCCGTGGTGGAGATGACGCGCTGCCCCTGGAGGGTGACGGCGGTGGCCCCGGCCCGCCACATGGCGTTGACGACGGCCTGGATGTCCTGCTGGTGCACGACGAGGTCGTTCTGGTCGCGGTCGGTGGTCTCGATGAGGTCCTGCGGGGCGTCGGTGAGCGTGACCTTGACCGCGGGACCGGTGCGCGGGGTGAGGCCGGCCGGGTCGACTAGGGTGTCGATCTCGTCCTGGTAGCGGTTGACCGTCCGGTCGCCGAGCCCGGCGGTGAGGGTCTCGATCTCCGCGGTGAGGTCGGCGACCTCGTCGGTGAGCTCGTTGGTGTCGTTGCGCTCGGCCTGCACGACCGACGCCAGGTCGGTGTAGCTGCCCCCGCGCAGGTCGGTGCCGCCGCTGTGCTCGGCGCTGACCGCAAAGAGCGCCCCGCACAGGATGAACATCGCGGGGGTCCCGACCCGCCACACGAGGCGCCGGCGACGTGCGCGCGCGGCGTCCTCGTCGGGGCGCGAATCGGGCTGGGCGGGCATGGCGACTACGCTAACCCCCCGGTGGGCGCCTGACGTCCCATCGCCCCAGTTCGTGAGCTACGAGGAGTGGTCGTGCCCAAGTCCAGCGAGGCGTTCGTCGACAGCCCGGCGAAGGTCTTCTCCGTGAGGTTCGTCGTCGCACTGCTGCTCATCGCGGCGGGGATCGGCTGGATCCTCTACTACTACCTCGGCGTCCGGCCCGACCCCGCCGCCTTCCCGGCGGAGGAGGGCTCGCCCAAGGCGATCGCCGACCTCGGCCTGTGGAACTACACCATCGGCTTCGGCCTGATCATGGTCGGCCTCGCCATCTCGGCGCACCCGTCCACCCCGCTGGGTCGCGGTCGTGGCGTCGTGGTCGGCATGCTCGGCTGCTTCCTCATCGGCCTGCTGTGGATCTGCACCTTCTACGTCTTCTCCAACGACCTGTCGGGCCTCCCGGTCATGAACGACCTGGGCCAGTGGAACCTCGCGGTCGGCATCGCCTTCATGGCGGTCGGGTTCACCTTCGCGACCCGCTGGGAGTGACCCTCCCCCCTCGTCGAGCTCACCGGCGCCGGCTCCCGTCAGGGGGTCGGCGCCGGTGCCATTTCCGGGTGTCTCCCCCGGGGCGATTTCCCCAGTCTGGGGACAACCTGTGGAGAATTACACCCGTGTAGTTATCCACAGGTGATTCCACACCTGTGGATGGAGTGGGTGCGCGAATACCGGCCGCTGTGATTCATACAGCGCGGGGTCGCGACGACCGCCGGGCGTCATGCACGGCGAGCGGGGTACGGCGTACGGCTCAGCCGAGGGCGAGCGTGCGGACGGTCGCCAGGCCGAGCAGCGCGACGGTCAGCACCGCCATGCCGGCCCACTGGACGAGGGCGCGGCGCTCCCGGGGTGCGTAGACCAGCAGGGCGGCGATGAGGGCGCCGCCGGCGAGACCGCCGAGGTGCCCCTGCCAGGAGATGTTGGGGACCGCGAAGGTGATGAAGATGTTGATGGCCAGCAGCGCGAACAGGCTGCGCAGGTCGCCGCCGACCTTGTGGGCGACGACGCCGAGGGCGCCGAAGAGTCCGTAGATCGCCCCGGACGCACCGACGGTCAGCCCGAGCTCCGGCGAGAGCCACAGGACCGTGACCGAGCCGGCCAACCCCGACAGCAGGTAGATCGCCAGGAAGCGCACGCGTCCGAAGACCGCCTCCAGCTGAGGGCCGAGGACGTAGAGGGCGAGCATGTTGCCCGCGATGTGCCACAGCTGCACGTGGGTGAACTGGCTGGTGACCATCTGCCACCACGCCCCGTCGGACACGCCGACGAGGAACTGCCCGCCCACGGCGTCGCACGCTCCACGCTCGATGGCGTAGAGGAACTGGTCGCCCGGGGCGCAGGCGCCGTTGGGGCGCAGCCCGAGGCGGTCGACCAGCACGCTCGACGAGCGGCCGGTGACCTGGATCGCCAGCCAGACCACGACGTTGACGGCGATGAGCACCATCGACGTCAGCGCCGGGTTGGCCGAGCGCGCCCCGCCGTACGGCGCCTGGATGCTGCGCGTCGTCCGTGCGCCCTCCGCGATGCACGAGGGGCACTGGAAGCCGACCGCCGCGTCCCGCATGCAGTCGGGACAGATGGGGCGCTCGCAGCGCTGGCAGCGGATCCAGGTCTCGCGACCGGCGTGCCGATAACAGGTCGGGACGCCGGCCGCGGGATCGCCGGAGGGCGGCTGGGTCATGCGGGTGGGTGCCTCAGCGCTCGATCGTGACCGACTCGATGGTGACCGGCTCGGCCGGTCGGTCCATCGCGCCGGTGCGGGTGGTGCCGATCGCGTCCACGACGTCGCGCGAGGACTGGTCGGCCACCTCGCCGAAGATCGTGTGCTTGCGGTTGAGCCACGGGGTGGCGCCCAGGGTGATGAAGAACTGCGAGCCGTTGGTGCCCGGGCCGGCGTTGGCCATGGCGAGCAGGTAGGGCTTGTCGAAGACGAGCTCGGGGTGGATCTCGTCCTTGAACGTGTAGCCCGGGCCGCCGGTGCCGGTGCCGCTGGGGCAGCCGCCCTGGATCATGAAGCCCTCGATGACCCGGTGGAAGCCGAGGCCGTCGTAGAAGGGGCCGGTCTTGCCGTCGCCGGTCTTGTAGTCCTTGGTGCCCTCGGCGAGGCCCACGAAGTTGTCGACCGTCTCCGGCGCGTGGTTGGGGAACAGGTTGATGACGATGTCACCCTTGTTCGTCTTCAGGGTGGCCTTGGTGTCAGCCATGGTCTGCCTCTCGCGTGTCAGGAGTGCGTACGACGCCCCGGGGCGCCGCGCACGTGTCGCCGTCGATCCTGCCATGTGGTCCTGCACCGCGACCGCACGGTCGAGGTTCACCCGGACGGGGCTGTCGGTCGCTTCACGCGGCATGGTGAGATGGGTGCACTACTCGCTCCACTACACAGCAGGAGGCCTTGCATGCACATCGGCAGGAAGAAGTCGGTCATGGAACGGGCCCACGACTACGTGGAGTCCGTCGCCGACACCGTCATCCCCCAGCTCGAGGCTGCGATGGAGAACGCCCGCGACAAGGCCGGGCCCGCGCTCGCCGACGCGCGGGACAAGGCAGCGCCGTTGGTGTCCGACGCCCGCGACCGCGCCGTACCCCTCCTCCAGGACACCCGCGAGCGCGCGGTCACCCTGACCCACGACGCCCGCGACCGCGCGGTCCCGCTGCTCCAGGACGCGCGCGACCGTGCCGTCCCGGTGCTCGCCGAGGGCAAGGCACTGGCGGCCGAGAAGGCCGCGGTCGCCGCGACGATCGCCGCGGACAAGGCGGCCGAGGGTCGTGACCTGGCGGCGGCCAAGGTCGCCGAGCTGCGCCACGAGCCCGAGCCCCAGCGCAGCAAGATCAAGACCGCCCTGGTCATCGGTGGCCTGCTGGCCGTCGCTGCCGCCGTCTTCAGCAAGCTGCGCCAGTCGCAGAAGACCAAGGACAACTGGCAGTCGAGCTACACCCCGGCCCCGCCGGCCAGCCCGTCCGGCTCCGGCGTCTCGTCCCCGCTGCCCAAGAGCGGCACGGCCGGTGACCCGCTCACCGACCCGATCAAGACGCCGCTCGACGCGGACACCCCCACGGCGGTCGACGCCGCCGAGGCGTCCGACGCGATGACCGACCCCACCCACCGCGCCCCGGTGGACGACGCCGCCGGCGGCGCCCCGGGCGAGGCCCTCAGCGACGCGGTCGAGGAGCCCCACGACGTGACGACGCCGGACAACCCGGCCGAGGTCATCGACGTGGACGACGTCCCCGACAACAAGCGCTGACCACGCAGCACTGATCCACCCCAACGAGCCCCGGACCTTGGTCCGGGGCTCGTGGCATGTCCGGGGGCCCGGGTGTCCCGGGGTAGTCCGTGACGAAGGGACCCCCCACCGGCCGTGGGCGGGGTCCGTTCGTCACGGACTACCCCACAAAATGGCTTCCCTCAGGCGACCGGGCGGTTGTCCTCGACCCAGGCGTCGATCTGCTCCCACCAGCCGTAGAGCCACTCGATGCGCTCGTCGCGTCCCTCCGGGATCTCCGCGCGCGGGACCTCCCACCAGCGCATCACCAGGGTCTTGTCCATGGGCAGCTCCCGCCACAGGTCGGCGACGGTCAGCAGGTGGTCCAGCCCCGTGTGGGCCACCATCACCACGTCGGCGTGCGGGGCCGCGTCGAGGGCGGCGAGGAACCCACCCGGGCGCGGGGCGAGCACGTGGGTCATCCGCTCGGCGCGGTGGGCCATCTGGTGCAGGCCGAGCTTGTGCAGCCGCCCGATCGCGCGCTCGCGGCGGGCGGGGGTGAAGTTGCCGCCCTCGGGGAAGATCACGAACGCGTCGTTGGTGTCCAACCCGGCGGCGAGCGCGCCGATCTGCGACTCGAGGTCCTCCCCGGCCCCCGGGTCGGGGGAGATGAAGCTCGCCGGGATCCGGCGCAGGATCACGTCGATGGCCGGGTCCCAGGCGAGGGTGTCCTTGAGGACGACGCGCGGCTCGCGGCCGTACCAGTGGAGCAGGGCGTACATCAGGGTGAACGAGTCGCCCGGCCCCGCGTGGCGGCAGCAGACCAGGATCGGGCGCTCGGGGTGCCGGTCGGGTGCCGGCCCGTCGGTCCGGATCCGGAGCGCCAGCACCCGGCGCGCCTCGCGGAAGAAGCCGACCAGCGTGAACTGCACGAGGTCGTAGTGGATGCCGGCGAAGTAGGGCGACCGGATCTTCCACCCGAAGCCCGACGCCAGCCACAGCCCGAGGAGCACGAGCAGCAGCAACGACTCGGCCGTGAGGTAGAGGAACGCCACCCAGAAGAGGCGCAGCGCCCGCCAGCGGCCCGGGATCACCGGGGAGAGCGCGGCCGCCCCGATGATCCAGAGCGGCAGGCTGATCCACAGCAGGGCGGTGATCACGACCAGGGCCGGCGCGAGCACCAGCCGACGCAGCACCCAGATCACGGCCGGCTCACCGGGGGGCCGGCCCGAGGTGCTCGTCGAGATAGGCGATCGAGGCGTCGTACGTCGCGTCGATGCGGCGCTGCACCGACGAGAAGTTGCGGAACGCGAGCATCGAGTCGTCCTTGGACGACGTGCCGGCCGCCGGGAGCACGTGGGCCTCGACGTCGTCGGGGACCTCGGCGAGCTCTCGGGTGAAGCGGTGCCGGCGGGCCACCTCGAAGCTCACCCGGGCCACGTCCCACGGACGCCTGGGCACCGAGAGCGGCCGGTCGATACGGCCGACCTGGAGCACGAAGACCCGCGTCGCGCCGAGCGCGACGGCCCGTCCGACAGGGATCGAGTTGACCAGCCCGCCGTCGAGGAAGTGCTCGACGCCGAACTCCGTCTCGACCCGGGCGGGCGGGAGCAGCCCCGGCACCGCGGCACTGGCCACGATGGCCGGCACCAGCGGGCCGGAGTCGAACCAGTGCTCGGCGGAGCGCTCGATGCTGGCCGCACACACCTGGAAGGCCACCTCGAGGTCGGCGAAGGTGGTGTCGCCGAACTCCTCGGCCAGCCGGGCGGTGAGCGGCTTGGCGGAGTAGATGTGGGTGCCGGTCGAGACCGCGCGACGGACGCTGCGCAGCGGACGGTCGCCGTACACGTCGCGCGACTGCGCGGTCTGGGCCCACAGGTCGGTGAGCCGCTCGATCACCGGCAGCCGGGGCTCGCGGGCCACCATCGCACCGTTGAGGGCGCCGACGCTGGTGCCGAGCACCAGGTCGGGGGTGACGCCGCGCTCGAAGAGCGCCCGGAGCATGCCGACCTCGACGGCACCGAGGATGCCGCCGCCGCCCAGGACGAACGCGGTCGTCACGATCGAGCGCCCGTCACGTGCTCATCGCAGCTCGGCCTGCAGCTCGGGGTGCTCGGCCCGGGTGCGCTGCGTGGCGCGGTGCTCGGCCCAGAACGACAGGATCGGCACGGTCCCGCAGACCAGGGTGACGACCAGGAAGGGCATCTCCCACTGGGCTCGACGGCCGAGCATGAAGGCGGTCACCAGGAAGATCATGTAGAGCCACCCGTGCGCGACGCCGAGGTACTCGGTGATCGCCTCGCCGAACTGCTGGACGGAGGATCCGGGCGTGACCAGCTCGGGGGTGGCGGGGAAGACGCCCCACATGCTGCTGCCGTCGAAGTTGGCCAGCGGGACGCCGATCAGGATGAGGACGACGAGGAGCACACCGACGATGGTGGCCATGACGCGGTAGCGGAGCAGTGCAGCCTTCACGCGGGCGAGTCTGTCACGCGGTCCGCAGCCCGCAGGTCGCGCACCCAGCGCCACCAGATGAAGGCGGCGAAGCCACCGAAGACCCACCACTCCACGGCGTACAACAGATTCTTCAACGCGGTGAAGCTGCCCACCTCCGGCAGCGACTCGAGGCTGGCCGCCTCCAGGCCGGGCGCGGGCTCCTGCGCCACCACGTAGGCGCCGTACAGGTCGGCGTCGACGCGCTGGACGGCGTCGGCGATCCGCAGCTGGGGCACGACGTCGTCGTCCGGGTCGTCGTCGACCGCACCGGTGCCCTCCGCGGGCTGGAGCCAGCCGGTGAGCTCGGCGGAGCCGTCGGGCAGCTCGGCCTCGGGGGTGTCGCTCCAGCCGCGCACGACCAGCACCGCGGTGTCGGTCCCGGTGAGCTCCAGCGGGGTCACCGCCCAGTAGCCGTCACGGCCGTCCTGCACGCGGTCGGACACCCAGAACGAGCCCTCGGGGAGCCAGCCGCCGGCCACGTCGACCGGGCGGCCGACCTCGTTGCCGGGGAAGGGGTCGTCGGAGCCCATCACCTCGTCGATCGCCAGCGGGGTCAGCTCCGTGAGGTCGCGCGCCTCGGCGTCACGACGCGCCTGCCAGGCCTCGAGCTGCCACCAGCCGAGCCAGCCGGCGATGCCGACGAGCACCAGGGCCAGCGCCGTGGCGGCGACGGTCCGGGAGGTGGATGACACGGCCAGAGTCTGCCACTCGGCCCCCAGCCGCCCCGTGCCCGCGTACCCTTCGCACGACAGGGAGAGGCGGACATGACTGACACCCAGCCGACGGTGGTCGACGGCAGCACCGGATCGATCACCGCGCACGAGGCGGAGTGGTTCAGCCGCACCTTCACGCAGATCGCCGACCACATGGGCCGCGCCGTCCTCGGCAAGGACCACGTCGTGCGGCTCGCACTCACCTGCCTGGTGTCAGAGGGACACCTGCTGCTCGAGGACCTCCCCGGGACGGGCAAGACGATGCTCGCCCGCGCGCTGTCCAACACCATCGAGGGCAGCCACGCGCGCATCCAGTTCACCCCCGACCTGCTGCCGACCGACGTCACCGGCGTGACGGTCTACGACCAGCACAAGGGCACCTTCGACTTCCACCGCGGGCCGATCTTCCACGACATCGTGCTGGCCGACGAGATCAACCGTGCCTCGCCCAAGACCCAGTCGGCCCTGCTCGAGGTGATGGAGGAGGGCCACGTCACGGTGGACGGCATCACCCACGCCGTGGCGCGCCCGTTCATGGTGATCGCCACCCAGAACCCCATCGAGCAGGCCGGCACCTACCGGCTGCCCGAGGCCCAGCTCGACCGCTTCCTCATGAAGACCTCCGTCGGCTACCCCGACGCCGAGGCCACCGAGGAGCTGCTCCTCGGCTCGGCGGTCCGTGACCGCGCCTCGCTGGTCGCACCCGTGGTGTCCCGCGAGGTCGTCTCCGAGCTCACCCGCGTCGCCGGGGAGGTGTACGTCGACCGCGCGATCGTGCGCTACGTCCGCCAGCTCGCCGAAGCCAGCCGCGAGCTCCAGCACGTGCGGATGGGGTTGTCCGCCCGCGGCTGCCTCGCCCTCGTCCGGGTCGCCAAGACGTGGGCCGCCGCAGACGGCCGGACCACGGTCGTCCCCGGCGACATCACCGCCCTGGCCACGCCGGTGCTGTGCCACCGCCTGCTGCTCGACCCGCAGGCCCAGTTCAACGGGGTCTCGGTCGACGACGTCATCGAGCGCCTGCTCGAGTCCGTCGAGCCCCCGACCTACCGCGGCTGACCGGGGACCTGCCGTGCTGTCGCGCGCGCTCGCGGTGACCAGGACGGGGTCGCGCGTGGTGACGTCCACCGGGCGCGGCGTGCTCCTGCTCGGGGTCGTGGCGTACGCCGGGTCGCTCGTCTGGGGCCTGGTGGAGCTGCGCCTCGTCGCGGTGATGTGCCTCGGCGTGCTGATCGCAGCGGTGCCCTGGCTGCTCGTCCCCATGCGGGTGGAGGCCGACCTGCGGCTCCGCCCGCCCCGCACCACCGCCGGTGAGGCCGTCGAGGCGTCCCTGACCGCGACCAACCACGGCGCCCTGCCGCTGTGGCAGCCCCTGGTGCGGATCCCCGTCGGCACCCGGGAGACCTGGGTGCGGATGCCGTCGCTCGACCGCGGCAGCCGCCAGCGCGTCGAGGTCGTCGTCGACGACCTGGCCCGCGGGGTGCTCCAGGTGGGTCCCGCCACGGCCGTCCGGTCCGACCCGCTCGGCCTGCTGCACCGACCGGTGCGCTGGGGCGCGGCCCGGGAGCTCTTCGTGCGCCCGGCGATGGTGGTGGTGCCGACCCTGGGGGCCGGGCAGGTCCGCGACCTCGAGGGCACGCCCAGCGACCGGGTCTCGATGAGCGACCTCGCCTTCCACGCGCTGCGCGAGTACGTCCCCGGGGACGACCTGCGCCACGTCCACTGGCGCTCGTCGGCCCGCGCCGGCGAGCTGCTGGTCCGGCAGTACCACGACACCCGGCGCAACCACGCCACCGTGGTGGTCGACGCCGACCCGGCGGCGTACCCCTCCGTCGAGGCCTTCGAGCTCGCCGCCTCCGTCGCGGCGTCGCTGCTGATGTGCGCGGCGCGCGAGGAGTACGACGTGAGCCTGGCCTGCGGCGACGTGCAGCTGACCGCGCTGCCGGCCCCCGCCGTCCTCGACGGCACCTGCCGCATCGACCCGGCACCCGGTGCCGCGCCGCTGAGCGAGCAGGTGGCCACCGCGATGGTGCTGGCCCCGGAGACCAGCGTGCTGCTGCTCGTCACGGGCAGGGGCACGGACCCGGAGGCCGTCACGCGCGCGACCGTCACGCTGCCGGCCGACACCCGCGTCGTGGTGGTGCGGGCCGCGCCCGGCGAGACGGCTGGCGTGCTGCGCCATCACGGCCACGACGCCGTCACCGTCGGCCTGCTCGGCGAGCTCCCGGGCCTGATGGCGGCCGCGTCGTGAGCACACGCACCCGGCCCCTGCCGCCGTACGCCGCCGCCGACCTGCTCGCGGTCGTCGTGCTGTCGGCGATCACGCTGGTGGGCCTCACCGACAGCTTCGCCGGGATCCGCTGGATCCTGGTCGGCGTGGCCGGGGTGGCGATCGGCCTCGCCTGGACCCTCACTCTCGTCACCCTGCGACAGGGTCTCGGGGTGGTCCTACCGCTGCTGCCGGTGCCCTACCTGCTCACCGCGGGCCTGGTCGCCCTCGGGTCGTCGGGGCTCCTCCTCGGCGTGCCCGACATCGAGACGATCACCGACGTCGTGGTCGGCACCGTCGGCTCCTGGCGCGTCCTCGTGGAGACCGCGCCGCTGGTCGACGGGGAGGGCTCGGTGCTGCTGATCCCCTACGCCCTGGGGCTCTTCCCGGCCGGTGCGGCCTCGGCGCTGGCGCTGCGCAGCCGCCGGGCGGCGCTGCCGCTGCTCCCGATGGCCGCCGGGCTGGTGGTCGCCCTCGTGCTCGGCGTGACCGACCCGTTCTCGACCCTCCTCCAGGGGATCGGTTTCGGGCTGGTCTCCCTCGCCTGGGTCTCGCACCGCGGGCTGCGCTTCGAGGCCGGGCGGCGCAGCGACGCGGCCCTCGGTGCGGTGTCCGCGCGTCGCCTGCTGGTGGGCCTGGCGGTCGTCGGCCTCGTGGCCGCGGCGTCGTACGTCGTCGTCGACCAGCCGAACGGCCAGCGCCGCTTCGTGCTGCGGGAGGCGGTGACGCCCTACGACTCGGTCTACCTCGAGACGCCGCTGTCGGCCTTCCGCCGGTTCCGCGACGAGGGCCCCGGCTCCTACACCAACCTCGCGGACCGCAAGCTCTTCCGGGTCCGGGGCGCCGGGCCCGGCACGCGGGTCCGGGTGGCGGTGATGGACCGGTACGACGGCACCCGCTGGTACGCCGACGACGACACCAGCCCCGACGACTTCACCGACCGGTTCCTGCGCGTGCCCTCGCGCCTCGACAACCCCGCCCGGGGCGAGGAGCAGCTCTACACGTTCTTCGTCCGCAGCACGTGGGACCTCCCGTGGGTGCCGACGATCGGGGCGATGCAGGCCTTCGAGTTCTACGACGACTACGCCAGCGACCGGTTGCCCGACCTGCGCTACAACCGGGCCACCGACACCGCGGTCCTCCCCGGCGGGCTGCGCGTCCAGGAGGACTACGTCCTCACCGCCATCCCGACCCCCGACAAGCTCACCGTGCGGATGAAGCCGTTCCGGCGGCCCGACACGACGCTGCAGGAGGCCGCCGAGTTCCTCGACGTGCCCGCGCAGGCGTGGTCGCTGGGGGCGAAGACGCAGATGGCGGCCGTCTTCCGCATCGCCGACCGGCTCCGTGAGCGCGGTCGCTACTCCGACGGCGCCTTCGGGTGGGAGACCCGCTTCGACGCGGGCCAGGACGAGCGCCGGCTCGACGAAGGCTTCGTCAACGCGCCGATGATGGTCGGCAACGACGAGCAGTACGCCGCCACCATGGCGCTGCTCGCCAACCGCATCGGCGTGCCCGCCCGGGTGGCTGTGGGAGCCGTGCTCGGCCGCAACGGGGTGATCAAGGGCAAGCACCTCGACGCCTGGGTCGAGATCCGGGTCGCCAACGGCTCCTGGCGGGTGCTGCCGACCCGGGCCTTCATGGGGCGGCGGCCGCCCAAGCGCGACTCGGCGCCGCTGCCCGAGGTCAGGCTGCCACCCGAGCAGCGTCCCGAGGACCGGCCGCAGCAGCCCGAGCCCGAGGTCCGGGAGGAGGCGGAGGCCGAGGACCAGCAGGACGAGGCCACGGACCAGCCGTTGCCCCGGTGGCCGCTGCTGCTGGTGCCGCTCGCGCTGGGGGTCGTGCCGCTGCTCAAGGTGCTCCGACGACGCCGGCGTCGGGCCGCGTCCCCGACGTCGATGGCCTACCTCGGCGGCTGGGACGAGCTGGTCGACACCGCGCACGACCTCGGTGTCGCCGTGCCCCGCAGCACCCGGTCCGCGCAGGCCACCGCCCTCGGCGTACCCCGCACGCTTGCCCGCGACGCCGACGTCGCGACCTTCTCCCCGGACGAGCCGGACACCGCGGAAGAGTTCTGGACGCTCGTCGACGAGGGACGCGCCGGGCTCAGGTCGTCCGCCCGTCCCGTACGCCGCGTGCTCGCCCCGCTCGACCCGCGCTCGCTGCTCCGCCGCCGGCGCTGAGGATCAGCCGAACCACTCCCACAGCCACGCCCGCATGGTGAGGATCTCGGCGTGCTGGCTGCTGCTGATCGACCGGGCCAGGTCCTCGACGTCCTCGTGCTCGGCGAGGTCGCGGACCACCAGCTGCTGCGCCATCATCACGGCGGCCATGTGGTGCCCGATCATGTCCTCGAGGAAGACCCGGTCGAGCTGGTCGCCGGTGAGGTCCTCGAGGTCGCGCATCATCGGCTCGTAGTCGGCGCTGGTCGACGTGTCGGGGTACCACTCGTCGAGCCACCCGCGCATCTGCTCGACCTCGGCGGTCTGGCCCTCGACGATGGAGCGGCCGAGCTCACGCATCTCGGGGCGGTCCGACCGGGCCAGCTCGCCGGCCGCGTCGATCGCCTCCTCGTGGTGGGCCACCATCTCGACGAGGAACTCGGCCTCGCTGCGGACGGCGACGTGCATCCCGGCACCCATGAAGCCGCCGCTCATCATCGACCCCGGCCCCGATCTGCCGGGGTCGCGGTCCTGGGCGCGCGACGTCATCATGCCCGGGCCCCAGTCGTCGTCCCGGTCCCACAGCGCGACGGCGAGGACGGTCGCCACCAGGACGGCCACCACCGCCACCGAGAGCGCAACGATCGTCGGGCGCTTCATGACGGCCTCCTCGCAGGGTTCTCCTGCTACCGAGCATGCGCCGGTCCGGGCCGGACGGTCAGAGGCGGGCGCCCCGGGCCACGGTGCCGGAGGTCCTCTCCCGGGCGGCGGGGATCACCGGTCAGCCGGTGATCCGGTGGGTCGGCGTGTGCTGCAGCGTGGCCGAACCCACTGGAACCTCGGTCAGCCGGTGATTCCGCGCGACGAGGTGGAGGAGATGGTGGAGCCTAGGGGACTCGAACCCCTAACCCCCTGCTTGCAAAGCAGGTGCGCTACCAATTGCGCCAAGGCCCCCGGGTCGGCCCGCGAGGGCCGGTGAGGATCAGGACTTGTGGACGGTGTCCGTCGCCTCGGCCCACAGGGCCTGCTCGGACTTGCCCTCGTCCATCTTCTTCTTCGCGAAGGCGGCACCGGCGGCGGCCAGCAGGACCAGGATGATCTTCTTCAAGGTGCGCTCCTGAGGGGCGGGGCTGGTGCCGGATGGGGAACTGCGGTGGGCCTAACAGGACTTGAACCTGTGACCTCTTCCTTATCAGGGAAGCGCTCTAACCGTCTGAGCTATAGGCCCGAGTCGCCGCTGACGACGACACGGCCGCCACCGGCGGCCGAGGGGGAACACTACCCCACCGCCGAGGGCCGTCACAAAACGCCGGTACGCCGTCAGCGGGGGGTGTGCGCCGGTCTCAGCGCTCGTCCTCCGCGAGGGTGACCTCGATGCCCCCGAGGAGGGCCGCGGCCATGTTGTAGAGGAAGGCCGTGAGGGTCGCGATGGCGGTCAGCAGGATCACGTCGATGATGCTGACGAGCAGGGTGAAGCCGAGCACCCGACCCATGCCGACGTAGTTGGTGACGTCGAAGTCGCTGGTGTTGGTGTCACCCTCGACGACGCTCGCCACGGTCGAGTTGATCGAGTCCCACACGCCGGCGGCGCCGAGCACCGACCAGACCATGAAGACCGCCACGAACGTGACCACACCGAAGGCCACGGACAGCAGGAAGGACGTCTTCATGACCGACCAGGGGTCGATCCGGGTCAGTCGCAGCCTCGCGCGGCGCGGCGACTTGCCGGGCCCCTTGGTGACCCGACGACCGGTGCGGCTGTCGCTGGCGTCGGCGTTGGCCTTGTGCTCGGTCGCGGCGTTCGACAGCTTCGCCTGGACGCGCTCGCTCAGCGACGGCCGAGACGCGGCAGGCTCGTCACCGCGCGGGCTGCCCTGCGATCGGGAAGCGGTGCGCTCGGACATGGATCACTCCTCAGCGGACTCGGACGGACTCTCGATTGTTGCATCGTCGGCCACCTCGGGCGATTCGTCGGCGTCCGCGACGTCGGTCACGGTGCCGTCGGCGGCGTCGGTCGCGACCGGCGTACCGGCCTCGTCCCCACCCTCGACCGGGCCGTTCTCGACCTCGTCGGCCTCCTCCTCGCGGGCCTCGACCGAGCGGGCGACCACGACGACGGAGTCGTCCTTCTTGGGCTGCACGAACTTCACGCCCATGGTCGAGCGGCCCGTCGGCCGGAAGTCGTCGTTGATGGGGCTGCGGACGACCTGGCCACCCTGGGTGATCGACAGCACCTCGTCGCCGTCCTCGACGATGAAGGCGCCGACCAGCCCGCCGCGGTCCTCGTTGGCCAGCGACATCGCCTTGATGCCCAGGCCGCCGCGCGACTGCGTGCGGTAGTCGTTGATGCGGGTGCGCTTGGCGAAGCCGCCGTCGGTGATGGTGAAGACGTACTGCGGCTTGACCTCGCCGGTGCCGGCTGCGGTGGCGACCTCGTCGTTGCCGTGCGCCTCCTCGACAGCACCCTCGGTCGGGGCCGCGACCTCGTCGCTCGGCGTCTCCGCGTCGAGCCCGGCGGCGACCTCGGCAGCGACCTGGGCGGCCCGGATGATCGACATCGACAGCAGCGAGTCCTCGCCGCGGAACTTCATGCCCGACACACCGCTGGTGGCCCGGCCCATCGGCCGCAGCTGGGAGTCGTCGGCCTTGAAGCGGATCGCCTGGCCCTTGCGGGAGACGAGCAGGATGTCGTCCTCGGCGTTGGCCAGCTCGGCGCCGATCAGCTCGTCGTCGTCCTCACGGAAGTTGATGGCGATGACGCCGGCCTGGCGGGGGGAGTTGTAGTCGCCGAGGCGGGTCTTCTTGACCAGGCCGTTGCGGGTCGCGAGCACGAGGTAGGGAGCCTGCTCGTAGTCGCGGATCGCCAGCACCTGGGCGATGTCCTCGTCGGGCTGGAAGGACAGCAGCCCGGCCACGTGGCCGCCCTTGGCGTCGCGTGCGGCCTCGGGGAGGTTGTAGGCCTTGGTGCGGTAGACCCGGCCGGCCGTGGTGAAGAACAGCAGCCAGTGGTGGTTGGTGGTGGAGATGAAGTGCTCGACCACGTCGTCGCCGCGCAGGGTCGCGCCCCGCACGCCCTTGCCGCCGCGCTTCTGGAGGCGGTACTGCTGGCGCAGGGTGCGCTTGGCGTAGCCGCCGCGGGTGATCGAGACGACCAGCTCCTCGTCGGGGATGAGGTCCTCCATGGAGAGGTCCCCGTCGGCGGCGATGATCTGCGTACGCCGCTCGTTGCCGTACTTGTCGACGATCTCGGTGAGCTCGTCGATGACGATCTGTCGCTGGCGCGTCTCGTTGGCCAGGATGTCCTCGAGGTCGGCGATCTCGAGCTCGAGCTCGGCGAGCCGGTCGATGATCTTCTGGCGCTCGAGGGCGGCCAGGCGACGCAGCTGCATCTCGAGGATGGCGTCGGCCTGCACGTCGTCGATGTCGAGGAGCTGGATGAGCCCCTCGCGGGCCTCGGCGACGTCGGGGCTGCGGCGGATGAGGGCGATGACCTCGTCGAGCGCGTCGAGCGCCTTGACCAGGCCGCGGTAGACGTGGGCCTGGCGCTCCTTCTCGGCGAGCCGGAAGCGGGTCCGCCGCTGGATGACCTCGATCTGGTGGGTCACCCAGTTGCTGATGAACTGGTCGATCGTCAGGGTGCGCGGCACCCCGTCGACCAGCGCGAGCATGTTGGCGCTGAAGTTGGTCTGCAGCTCGGTGTGCTTGAGCAGGTTGTTGAGCACCACGCGGGCAACCGCGTCGCGCTTGAGGACCACGACGAGGCGCTGGCCGGTGCGACCCGACGAGTCGTCGCGCACGTCGGAGATGCCCTGGACCTTGCCCGAGTCGGCGAGCTCGGCGATCTTGAGCGCCAGGTTGTCGGGGTTGACCATGTAGGGCAGCTCGGTGATCGACAGGCAGGTGCGCCCCTTGGCGTCCTCGTCGATCTCGATGACCGCGCGCTGGGTGACCGAGCCACGACCGGTGCGGTAGGCCTGCTCGATGCCCTCGCGGCCCACGATGAGGGCGCCGTTGGGGAAGTCGGGACCCTTGACCCGCTCGATGAGCGCGTCCTGGAGCTCCTCGCGGCTGGCGTCGGGGTGCTCGAGGGCCCACCGGGCGCCGTCGGCGATCTCGCGCAGGTTGTGCGGCGGGATGTTGGTCGCCATGCCGACCGCGATTCCGGCAGAACCGTTGACCAGGAGGTTGGGGTAGCGCGACGGCAGGACGACCGGCTCCTGCGAGCGACCGTCGTAGTTGGGCTGGAAGTCGACGGTGTCCTGCTCGATGTCGCGCACCATCTCGAGCGCGAGCGGGGCCATCCGGCACTCGGTGTACCGCATGGCCGCGGCCGCGTCGTTGCCCGGCGAGCCGAAGTTGCCCTGGCCGTTGACCAGCGGCGCCCGCATCACCCAGGGCTGCGCCAGGCGGACCAGGGTGTCGTAGATCGCGGTGTCGCCGTGCGGGTGGTACTGACCCATGACGTCACCGACGACGCGCGAGCACTTGGAGAAGCCGCGGTCGGGGCGGTAGCCGCCGTCGTACATCGCGTAGAGCACCCGGCGGTGCACCGGCTTGAGGCCGTCACGCACGTCGGGGAGCGCGCGGCCGACGATGACGGCCATCGCGTAGTCGATGTAGGCGCGCTGCATCGAGGTCTGGAGCTCGATGGGCTCGATGCGTCCACCGGGGCCGGGTCCGCCGAGGTTGTCGGTGGTCTCAGTCATGGGTCTGTGTCCTTCTCGGGAGATCTACTCGAATCTAGGGCTAGGGTTAGAGACCTAGATATCGAGGAATCGGACGTCCTTGGCATTGCGCTGGATGAAGGACCGTCGCTGCTCGACGTCCTCGCCCATCAGCGTGGAGAACACCTCGTCGGCCTGGGCGGCGTCGTCGAGGGTGACCTGGAGCATGAGGCGCTGGTCGGGGTTCATCGTGGTCTCCCACAGCTCCTCGGCGTTCATCTCACCGAGGCCCTTGTAGCGCTGGACCGGGTTCTCCTTGGGGAGCTTGCGGCCCTGGGCCAGGCCGTCCTTCATCATCGCGTCACGCTCGGAGTCGGAGTAGACGAACTCGTGCTCGGCCGGCTTGTTCCACCGGATCCGGTAGAGCGGCGGCTGGGCCATGTAGACGTAGCCGTGCTCGATGAGCGGCTTCATGAAGCGGAAGAGCAGCGTCAGCAGCAAGGTGTTGATGTGGTGGCCGTCGACGTCGGCGTCGGCCATCAGCACGACCTTGTGGTAGCGCAGCTTCTCGAGACTGAACTCCTCGTGGATGCCGGTGCCGAGCGCCGAGATGATCGCCTGGACCTCGGTGTTGGCGAGCACCTTGTCGATGCGGGCCTTCTCGACGTTGAGGATCTTGCCGCGGATCGGGAGGATCGCCTGGACGCGCGGGTCGCGGCCCTGGCGGGCGGAGCCGCCGGCCGAGTCGCCCTCGACGATGAAGACCTCGCACTCGGCGGGGTTGGTCGACTGGCAGTCGCTCAGCTTGCCGGGGAGGCCGCCGCCGCCCAGCAGGCCCTTGCGGTTGCGGGCGAGGTCACGGGCCTTGCGGGCCGCGATGCGGGCCGACGCCGCGGCCTGCGACTTGCGGACGATGTCCTTGCCCTCGGCGGGGTTCTGCTCGAACCACGCCCCGAGCTGGTCGTTGACGACACGCTGGGTGAAGCCCTTGGCCTCGGTGTTGCCGAGCTTGGTCTTGGTCTGCCCCTCGAACTGGGGCTCCTCGAGCTTGATCGAGATGATGGCGGTCAGGCCCTCGCGGATGTCGTCCCCGGAGACCCGGTCCTCCTTCTTCTTGATCTGGCCCCACTCCTCGCCCCAGTGGTTGACCAGGGTGGTGAGCGCGGAGCGGAAGCCCTCCTCGTGGGTGCCGCCCTCGTGGGTGTTGATCGCGTTGGCGAAGGTGTGCACCGACTCGGTGAACGAGGTGTTCCACTGCATCGCGACCTCGAGGCTCATGTGCGCGCCCGAGGACTCGGGCGACTCGGCCTCGAAGGAGATGACGGTGGGGTTGGCCAGGGTCTTGCGTCGGTTGAGGTGCTCGACGTAGTCGACGAGGCCGCGGTCGTACTTGAAGATGCGCTCGAGGCCGGTCTCCGTGCGCTTGATCGCGTCGGTGCCGCCCTGGTCGACGCTGGCGTCCACGGTGCCGTCACCGACGGCATCGGCGACCTCGTCGGCGTGCGGTCGCTCGTCGCGCACCACGATCTCGAGGCCCTTGTTGAGGAAGGCCATCTCGCGGATGCGGTGGGTGATCGTCTCGAGGTTGTAGGTCGTGGTCTCGAAGATGTCCTCGGAGGCCCACCAGGTGACGGTGGTGCCGGTGCGCTCTCCCTCCTCCATCGGACGGACCTGCTCCAGTCCGCCGTCGGGGACGCCGAGGCTGAAGGTCTGGCGCCACAGGTGACCGCGGTTGCGGACCTCGGCGTGCAGGTGGGTCGACAGCGCGTTGACGACCGAGACGCCGACGCCGTGCAGGCCGCCGGACACCTTGTAGCCGCCGCCGCCGAACTTGCCGCCCGCGTGCAGCATGGTGAGCGCCATCGTCAGCGCGGGCATGTCCTGCCCGGGTGCGGTGTCGGTGGGGATGCCGCGGCCGTTGTCCTCGACCCGGACGCTTCCGTCGGCCCGCAGGGTGACGATGACGCGGTCGCAGTAGCCGGCCATCGACTCGTCGACGGCGTTGTCGATGATCTCCCAGATGAGGTGGTGCAGGCCGCGCTCACCGGTCGAGCCGATGTACATGCCGGGCCTCTTGCGGACCGCTTCGAGTCCCTCCAGCACCTGGATCGCGGAAGCGTCGTAGTCGACGCCGTTGGGCCTCTCGGGGGCGGATCCGTCGCTCACGCGTACCTCATCTGCTTCTCGACCACAGGGGTCGGTGACATGGGAGAGGGTCGCGACTGGTGAGCCGGCGACCCAACGACTGAGTCTACCCGTCACGGGCCCACAATCCACGCATGTGCCCTCCCAATCGGGCCACCTGTGGATGAAAAGTGCCCCTGAGCGCCCCGTGAGGGGCTCGCGGAGCGCCGATCAGGGGGTCGGACAGGTCCCTGTACGCCGGTACGGCCGGGAGATCGTCATTTCGAGGTACGCCGTCGGGGGATCAGCCGTAGGTGTCGCGCGGCCCGCGGCCGTCGCGACTGGTGAAGCGGCCCTTCTTCCAGCTCGGCAGGTGGGGCCCCTGGATGTCGATGACGGTGACCGTCCCGTGCCCCAGCTCCTCGTTGAGCCGGCGCACGATGGTCGGTGCCAGCAGCTTGAGCTGGGTCGCCCACGCGGTCGAGTCGGTGCGCACCACCAGCCGGGTGTCGCCGAACGACTCGGGCGTGCAGTGCGAGGCCACCTCGTCACCCACCAGCTCGGCCCACCGGCCGAAGACCGACTGCACCCGCAGGTCGAGCTCCCACCCGTGGTTGGCGATGAGCCGGCCCATCGCGGTCTCCATCAGCTGGGGGTCGCGGTCGGAGGGGAACGCCCCGGACGTGCGGGGGCCACCGCGGCGACGCGGGGCGTCGTACGGCATGGAGCGCTTGCGCTTCCTGGCCGTCGGCTGGCCGGGGACCGCGCCGGCGGCCCGGCGGGCGGCGCGCGCCAGGTCGAGCCCGTCGTCGCGGTGCTCGGGAACCGGCTCGGTCGTCGGCAGCTCGTCGGAGGCGGTCCCCTCCTCGGGGGGGTCACTCGTCACGACGCACCTCCCCGTCGGCCACGACGTACCGCACGCCCTGCAGCGCGACCGGCACGTCGGCGGCCACGGCCGCGGTGACCAGCACCTGCTCGGCACCGGCCACCAGCTCGGCCAGCTGCTGTCGGCGCTCACCGTCCAGCTCGGCGAACACGTCGTCGAGCACCAGGATCGGGTCGTCGCCGTCGGCGCGCAGCAGGTCGTACGACGCCAGGCGCAGCGCGAGCGCGAAGGACCACGACTCCCCGTGCGAGGCGTAGCCCTTGACCGGGAGCCGGAGGTCGTCGTTGCCCAGGGTGAGCTGGAGCTCGTCGCGGTGCGGGCCCACCAGGGAGATCCCGCGGTCCAGCTCGTCCTTGCGGCGCCGCTCCAGCTCGGCGAGCAGCGCCTCGGTCAGGTCGCCGGCCTCGGTGGCGCCGTCGAGCTCGAAGGACGGCTTGTAGTCGATCTCTGCGTCGTCGCGGCTCGCCCCGCGGGCCACCGCCTCGTAGGACTTGCCGAGGTAGGGCCGCAGGTCGTCGACGAGCCGGAGCCGCGCGGCGAGCAGCTCGGCGCCGACCCGAGCCAGGTGGGCGTCCCACACGCCGAGGGTCGAGATCGCGGTCTCGCGGGCCTCGCCGCGGGCGATCCCGGCGGTCTTGAGCAGGGTGTTGCGCTGCTTGAGCACACGGTCGTAGTCGGAGCGGACCCCGGCCAGCCGGGGGGCGCGCAGGATCAGCAGGTCGTCGAGGAACTTGCGCCGGTCGCTCGGGTCGCCCTTGACGAGGGTCAGGTCGTCGGGGGCGAACACCACGGTCCGCACGAGGCCGATGATCTCGCGGGGGCGGGGGAGCGGGGACTTGTTGATCCGCGCCCGGTTGGCCCGGCCCGGGTTGAGCTCGACCTCGAGCAGCGCCGTACGCCCGTCCTTGACCACGGCGGCACGGACCACTGCCTGGTCGGTGCCCGCCCGGACCAGGGGGGCGTCGGAGGCGACCCGGTGGGACGAGAGCCGCGAGAGGTAGTCGATGGCCTCGACGAGGTTGGTCTTGCCCTGCCCGTTGCGACCGATGAACGCCGTCGCGCCGGGGCCCAGCTCCACGTCGAGGTCGGCGTAGGAGCGGAAGTTGTGCAGCGTCAGGTGTGCGACATGCACGTGGGACCTAGCTCTCGCCCGTCTGGCGACCCTCGCCGGCGCCGGCCTGCTGGGCCGCACCCGACTGGTCGGGGGAGTGGTCGGTGGCCCCGGAGGCGTCGCCGCCCTTGGGGGCCGCGGTCCTGACCGCGTGGCCGCCGAACTGGTTGCGCATCGCGGCGACGGCCTTCATGGTCGGCGAGTCCTCCTGGCGGGAGACGAACCGGGCGTAGAGCGCCGCGGTGATGGCCGGGGTGGCGACCGCGTGCTCGATGCCGGCCTCCACGGTCCAGCGACCCTCGCCGGAGTCCTCGGCGTAGCCGGCGATCTGGCTCAGGCCGGGGTCGTCGTCGAGCGCCGCGACCATCAGGTCGAGCAGCCACGAGCGGATGACGGTGCCCTCGCGCCACGAGCGGAAGACCTCGGTCACGTTGTCGGTGAGCTCGGCCGCCTCGAGCAGCTCCCAGCCCTCGGCGTAGGCCTGCATCACGGCGTACTCGATGCCGTTGTGGACCATCTTGGAGAAGTGGCCGGCGCCGACCTTGCCCGCGTGCACGGCCCCGAAGTCGCCCTCGGGCTTGAGCGAGTCGAAGGCGGGCTGGACCTTCGCGATGTCGGCGGCGTCGCCGCCGTACATGAGTGCGTAACCGTTCTCCAGGCCCCAGACGCCTCCGGACACGCCGCAGTCGACGTAGCCGACGCCCTTGCCGGACAGCAGCTCGGCGTTGGCGATGTCGTCGGTCCAGCGGGAGTTGCCGCCGTCGACGACCACGTCGCCCTCGCCGAGGAGCTCGCCGAGCTCCTTGACCGTGGCGCGGGTGGGATCGCCGGCCGGGACCATGACCCAGACGACCTTGGGAGAGGGCAGGGCCTCGACGAGGGCAGCGAGCGACTCGACGTCGCTGACGTCGGGGTTGCGGTCGAATCCGACCACGGTGTGGCCCGCGCGGCGCAACCGCTCGCGCATGTTGCCGCCCATCTTGCCGAGGCCGACGAGTCCGATGTCCATGCGTGTGCCCTCCAAGACGATGTCGCTGCTGCTGCCACTCAACCACGCGCTCCGGCGCGGCCCGATGCTCGCGTCAGCTGAGCAGGCGACGGGGCATGAGCAGGTAGCGGAAGCCGTTGTCGGCGCTGCCGTCGGTGCTCGAGATGACCACCGGCTTGGTGGCCTGGGTGAACGACAGGTCGATGAACTCCCCGTCGAGCGCGGTGAGGCCGTCGAGCAGGAATTGCGGGTTGAAGCCCGTCGTCAGGTCCTCGCCGGTGATCTCCGCGTCGATCGCCTCGGTCGCCATCGCCTCGTCGCCGCTGCCGGCGTCGAGCACGAGCTGGTTGTCACCGAACTTCAGCTGCACCGCGGTGTTGCGCTCGGCCACCAGGGCGACGCGCTTGACGGTGTCGATGAGCTCCTGCTTGTTGACCTTGGCGACGGTCAGGTGCTCGCTGGGGAACAGCGCGCGCACCTTGGGGAACTCGCCGTCGAGCAGGCGGGTGGTGGTGCGTCGTACGCCGCCGAGGCCGGAGCCCTGGAAGCCGATGAGGCCCTCGCCGGTGCCGCCGGTGCTGAGGGCGATGGTCACCTCGGCGCCCGAGGTCATCGACTTGGCGGTGTCGCCGAGCACCTTGGCGGGCACGAGGGCCGCGACCGAGGCGTCGGGGGTCTGGGGGTTCCAGGTCAGCTCGCGGTGCGAGAGCCGGAACCGGTCGGTGGCCAGCAGCGACATGGTCGGGCCGTCGATCTCGATGCGTACGCCGGTCAGCACCGGCAGCATGTCGTCACGGCCGGCGGCGGTGACGGCCTGCGCCACCGCGTGCGCGAAGTCGTTGCTGGAGACGGTGCCGGTGGCGGCGGGCATGTCCGGGAGCTTGGGGTAGTCCTCGACCGGCATGGTCTGGAGGCTGAAGCGCGCCGAGCCGCAGGTCAGCTGGACCTTGGGGCCCTCGAGGACCACGTCGACCGGCTTGTTGGGGAGGCTGCGGCAGATGTCCGCGAGCAGCCGGCCGCTGACCAGGGCGCTGCCGTCGTCGCTGACCTGGGCCGTGAGGTCGGCCCGGGCGGACGTCTCGTAGTCGAACGTCGAGAGCACCAGGCCCTCGTTGCTGGCCTCGATGAGGAGACCCGCGAGCACCGGGGCGCTGGGACGGACCGGGAGGCTTCGGGCCGCCCAGGCAACGGCATCGGCGAAGACGTCGCGTTCGACGCGGAACTTCACTGCGGGCTCCTCGGTGCTGTGGAAGGCGTGCTGCGGTGGAGGCGGGACAACGATCCACGAGCAGGGTCGGGGCAGGGTCGAGTCACACGAACCTGTCCGTGGGAGGTGAATCCTGCCATGCCGATCCTCGTCGTGGGGTGGTGCAGGTCAGGTTGTCCCCAGGCAGGGGGCCGTATGACGTTGGACTGGTGATCGATCCGTGTAGAGGTTCGTGGGAGTCATAGCGTCGGTGGAAACTGTGGACAACTCACGTTGTCGCAGGTCGTCGCGCTCGATCTCTGTGCACAGGGGGTGTGCACGAGCCTGTCGACCCCCGGACCGGGGTGTGTACGACAGCGGGTCCGTGGACGACGGTGCGTGTGATTCCCACAGGGGGTGTGCACGACTGGCCGGGTGGAACCACACGTCCTCCACAGCTCTCGGGCTGCGGTCCGACGTGTGGTCCGACGTGTGAACCGACGTGTGACTCGTCGGGTGTCCGTCGTGCGCGGCTGTCCGGTGCCGCGTCAGGACTGGCGGGCCTGCATCTTGACCCGGTTGGTGAGCTCGCTGACCTGGTTGAAGACCGCGCGACGCTCGGCGAGCAGCTGGCGGATCTTGCGGTCGGCGTACATGACGGTCGTGTGGTCGCGGTTGCCGAACTCGGCGCCGATCTTGGGCAGCGAGAGGTCGGTGAGCTCCCGACAGAGGTACATGCCGATCTGGCGGGCCATCACCAGGTGGCGTCCGCGGCTCGGACCGGTGAGGTCCTCGATGGAGACGCCGAAGTAGGCGGCCGTCTGGGCGATGATCAGCCCGGGCGTGATCTCCGGCTCCCCGCCCTCGGGGATCAGGTCCTTGAGCACGATCTCGGCCAGGGTCATGTCGACCTCCTGGCGGTTGAGGTTGGCGAACGCCGTCACCCGGATCAGCGCGCCCTCGAGCTCGCGGATGTTGGTCTGGATCTTGCTGGCGATGAACTCGAGCACGTCCGGCGGCGCCGTGAGCCGGTCCATCGCGGCCTTCTTGCGCAGGATCGCGATGCGGGTCTCGAGGTCGGGGGGCTGGACGTCGGTGATGAGCCCCCACTCGAACCGGTTGCGCAGCCGGTCCTCCAGCGCCTCGAGGCGCTTGGGGGCGCGGTCGGAGGTGAGCACGATCTGCTTGTTGGCGTTGTGGAGGGTGTTGAACGTGTGGAAGAACTCCTCCTGGGTCTGCGTCTTGCCCTCGAGGAACTGGATGTCGTCGATCAGCAGCACGTCCACGTCGCGGTAGCGCCGCTTGAAGCGGTCCTGCCGGTCGTCACGGATCGCGTTGATGAACTCGTTGGTGAACTCCTCGCTGGAGACGTAGCGCACCTTGGCCCCGGTGTAGAGGCTGCGCACGTAGTGGCCGATCGCGTGCAGGAGGTGGGTCTTGCCCAGGCCGGACTCCCCGTAGACGAGCAGAGGGTTGTAGGCCTTGCCCGGTGCCTCGGCCACGGCGACCGCTGCGGCGTGGGGGAAGCGGTTGGACGAGCCGATGACGAAGGTCTCGAACGTGTACTTGGGGTTGAGGCGCGTCTCGAGCGCGGAGCCGGCGCGCCGCTCGGCGGCCTGTTCGTCCGCGGCCGTCGGGGCGGGGATCGCTCCCAGCGGTGCCGACATGTCGTCATGTGTCTTTGTCGACATGTCGATGCCCTGCTGGTCGGAGACCTCGGGCAGGGGGGTCGTGCCGCCGTCGTCCAGGGCGGGGTTGACCGTGACGGCCAGCCGGATCTCGCGACCGAGCGCGTCGCTCAGGGAGTCCTCGAGCTGACCCCGGAGCCGACCCTCGAGCTGGTTGCGGGTGAAGTCGTTGGGCACGGCGATGATCGCGGTGCTCTCGTGCAGCGTCACGGGCTCGCTGGCCCGCAGCCAGGCCCGCTGGTTGGGCTGGAGGTCACGGACGATCGAGCGCCAGACCGTTCCGAGGTCGGTCTCCGGGTCTTCCACGACTGCCTCCACGCCTCGCTGGTCTCGACCCGGCCGCGGTGTGCGGACCTCGGGTGCTCCACAGAGTTTTCCACAGTCTGTGAACCATCGGTCAGCGAACGCCGTCGTCGGCGTCAGAGCGCCGTACCGCGGGGGAAGAGCGGTGGTGCGGGCCATCTCGTCGCACCGGATCGCCCGCAACCTAACAAGGTCGCGACACTCGCGGCAAGAAGTCATCCACAGGCGTGGGACTCGTGTCATCATCGCTGGTTTGACCCTGTCTTCGCCTCCCGCGTACCGTTGGCCGGTCGCCTCTGGGCGATGCACGACCTTCCCCTGTCACCACTTCGTGTCGACGGGTGCCGCATGTCCACGACTTCACGCCCACCGGGGCGTGCGCGTGGGTGGGCGGTGCCGGCCGAAGCGCCGTCCCGCACCGGTGCCCCGCACCGGGTCGGAGCACCGATCCACCGGCTGTGGAGTGGACACCTTCAGAAAACGCATCGGAGACAACTCGTGAGCAAGCGTACGTACCAGCCGAACAACCGCCGCCGTCACAAGGTGCACGGTTTCCGCCTGCGCATGCGCACGCGCGCCGGCCGGTCGATCCTGTCCTCGCGCCGCCGCAAGGGCCGCAAGGACCTGGCCGTCTGAGCGACGCCTCGGCGTCTGCTCAGGGCCACGGCCGTGCTGCCGGCGCACCACCGGCTCGTCGACAGTGACGCGTTCCGCGTCACGGTCCGCTCCGGCCACCGCTCCGGGGCCCGGACCCTCGTGGTCCACCTGGACCGGAGCGAGCCGGACGCACCGGTCCGTGCGGGATTCGTGGTGAGCAAGGCCGTGGGCAACGCCGTGGTCCGCAACCGTGTGAAGCGTCGGCTCCGGCACCTGACCCGGGAGCACCTGCCATCGCTGCAGGAGCTCTCGGGTTCTGCCGTCCTCGTGGTCCGCGCCCTCCCGGCCAGCGCCACGGCGTCGTACGCGGAACTCGGGGCCGACCTGGACCGTTGCCTGTCGAGGGTGATGTCGTGACCGAGGTGCATGCGTGAGACTGCTGTTGATCGGACTGCTCCGCGCCTACCGCGCGGTCATCAGCCCGCTCTACGGGCAGGTCTGCCGCTACCACCCCTCCTGCTCGGCGTACGCGCTCGAGGCAGTCACCCAGCACGGCTCCATCCGCGGCACCTGGCTCGCCGTACGACGACTCGCCCGGTGCCACCCGTGGGCCGCCGGCGGCTACGACCCCGTTCCACCCCGTGCCGCACCAGCCGGCCCGGATCCCACCTCCACCCGAGGAGCATGAGTGATCGACTTCTTCCAGGCCGTGGGCGGCTTCATCATGGCGCCGCTGTACTACGTCATCTCCGCGGTGCTCCTGGGCTTCCACAACGTCTTCGGCGACATCTTCGGTCCGGCCTCGGGCGTGGCGTGGGTGCTGTCCATCATCGGCCTGACCCTGGTGGTGCGGATCGCCCTGATCCCGCTCTTCGTGAAGCAGATCAAGTCCAGCCGCAACATGCAGTTGATCCAGCCCAAGGTCAAGGAGCTGCAGAAGAAGTACGGCCACGACCGGGAGCGTCTCGCGCAGGAGACGATGAAGCTCTACAAGGACTCGGGCACCAACCCGTTCGCCTCGTGCCTGCCGATCCTGCTGCAGATGCCGATCTTCCTGGCGCTGTTCCGGCTCATCGACCAGGCGGCGAAGGATCCCGCGGTCGAGCGCGGCCTGATGACCGAGGAGCTCAACAACCAGTTCCGCGACGCGGTCTTCCTCGGGGCCAAGATCTCCGACACCTTCCTGAGCACGGACGACTGGAGCGTGCGACTGCTGGCCGCCGTCCTGGTGCTCGCCATGACGGCCACGACGTTCCTCACCCAGCGCCAGCTGATGAGCAAGAACATGCCGGCCGATGCGCTCACGGGTCCCTACGCCCAGCAGCAGAAGCTCCTGCTCTACGTCCTCCCCGTCGTCTTCGCGGTCGGCGGTATCGCGTTCCCGATCGGCGTGCTCTTCTACTGGACCACCTCCAACCTGTGGACGATGGGCCAGCAGTTCTACGTGATCCGCAGGAATCCCGCTCCGGGCACCCCGGCATTCGCCGCCAAGGAGGAGCGCGACAAGGCCAAGGCGATGCGCAAGGGCGTGGCGCCCGAGGCCCAGGCGACGCAGAACGAGCTCGGGTCCACGACCGCGGTCAAGGAGCCCCCGGCGGCCCCCCGCGTCCAGCCCAAGCGCCAGACCAAGGCGCAGCGGCAGGCCAAGAAGAAGCCCAAGGGTTCCTGACCCTTCCCCAGTTGTCCGCGGGGAGACCCGCTGCCCATCGATGATCCAGGAGTGACCCACGTGAGCGATCCGACCGAGACCCTGCAGGACAGCGACAGCACCGACACCTCGACGGAGGACGTCGCCGGCGGTTCGCACGAGGGCGTCAGCACCGACGACAGCGCCTCCGACGACACCGGCTCCGAGGCAGGGCGCCTCTCCAAGGTGGAGCGCCTCGAGCAGGAGGGCGACATCGCCGCCGACTACCTCGAGGAGCTGCTCGACATCGCCGACCTCGACGGGGACCTCGACATGGACGTGGAGGGTGACCGCGCGGCAGTCTCCATCGTCGGTGCCGACCTCTCCCAGCTGGTCGGCCGCAACGGCGAGGTGCTGGACGCGCTCCAGGAGCTGACCCGGCTCGCCGTCTACCGCGAGACCGGTGAGCGCTCGCGACTCATGCTCGACATCTCCGGGCATCGCGCCGACCAGCGCGCTCGACTCGTGGAGCTCGCCGCCGAGAAGATCGCGGTCGTGAAGGAGACGGGTGAGCAGCTCTCGCTGTCGCCGATGACGTCGTTCGAGCGCAAGGTCGTCCACGATGCCGTGGCCGCCGCGGGTCTCACCTCCGAGTCCGAGGGCGCGGAGCCCAAGCGCTACGTCGTCATCCTGCCTGCCTGATCGGGTCCCCCATCAGGTCCGTGTTTCACGTGAAACGAGTCCCGTGACCGAACAGCACGACCGCGCACCCTCCCCGCCGGACGAGGCCGGGAGGGTGTTTGCGTCCGACCGCCTGCCGCTGGCCATCGCGTACGCCGACCTGCTGGCGACCGAGGGCGTGGTCCGAGGCCTGATCGGACCGCGGGAGGCTCCCCGTCTGTGGGACCGCCACCTGCTCAACTGCGCGGTCCTCGGTGACGTGGTGCCACAGGAAGCCAGCGTCTGCGACATCGGCTCCGGGGCCGGGCTGCCGGGCCTGGTGCTTGCGATCGCACGACCGGACCTCCGGGTGACGTTGGTGGAGCCCCTGCTGCGGCGGACGACCTTCCTGGAGGAGGTCGTGACGGCGCTCTCGCTCCCCCACGTGGACGTGGTGCGAGGCCGGGCCGATGCGCTGCACGGAGAACGCACGTTCGACGTGGTCACGTCGCGGGCAGTGGCGCCCCTGGAGCGGTTGCTGCAGTGGTCCATGCCCCTGGTCTCCCCCGACGGCGCCCTGGTGGCGATGAAGGGGTCGAACGTCGCGGACGAGATCGACGCGGCCCGTCCGGTGCTCAGCGAGTGGCGCTGCGCGGAGCCGGAGGTGCTGACCCTCGGTGACGGTGTCCTCGTCCACAGCACCCACGCGCTGAGAGTGGCCTGGGCCGACCCTGCGCAGGTAGGTTGGCCGCTTGCTCCGGCGAAGCGCAGCTCGCGACGTCGTCGCTCCCGCTGATCAGCGCGGGCCGGCGTGGTCCGTGGTGCGTCTTCCTGCGCCAGTGCTTCGCCACGATGTCCGTTCCCGCACATGCCCGTCCCTGCACCATGCCTGTCCTGAAATTCTGTCCGTCCTGAACACGCGTGCCCGCGTGAGACAGCGAAAGGCCTCCCTCGTGTCTGAGGACCACCCGACGCACGCCTCCCTCCCCCGGGACGACCGGGACAGCGTGTCCGGTGACACCACAGAGTTTTCCACCGGTGTCGACCGCCCTGCTGAGCGTGAGTATCCACAGACGAGCCCCGTTCATCCACAGGGTGAACCCTCGGCGGTTTCACGTGAAACAACCGGATCGTCGTCGGTTTCACGTGAAACACCGGCCCGGCCCTTCCAGGTGCGGACTGCCGCCGAGGTGGCCGAGGGCACCACGGGATTCCACGACGAGACCACTCCACTGGCGCGAGCGGCGGAGCACTCCGTCCTGGCACGCACGGGCGGACTGCACCGGGGGCGCGAGGTCCCGCGTCCCGATGAGACTCGCGTGTTCGTGGTGGCCAACCAGAAGGGCGGGGTCGGCAAGACGACGTCCACGGTCAATGTGGCCGCCGCGCTGGCCCAGCTCGGGCAGCGCGTGCTCGTGATCGACCTCGACCCGCAGGGCAATGCGTCGACGGCGCTGAGCATCGATCACCACCGGGGCGTGCCCTCGACGTACGACATGCTGGTGGAGGGTGAGCCGCTCGCCGACGTGATGACGCCGAGCGAGGACCTGCCCGGTCTGTGGGTGGTGCCCGCCACCATCGACCTGGCCGGCGCCGAGATCGAGCTCGTGAGCGTGGTCGCCCGCGAGAGCCGGCTGCAGAAGGCTCTCGCCGCGCACCCCTGGATCGGGACGGCCACGGAGGCGGGTGACGAGCGCTTCGACTACGTGCTGGTGGACTGTCCCCCGTCGCTCGGCCTGCTCACGCTGAATGCGTTGGTGGCCGGGCGGGAGATGTTCATCCCGATCCAGGCGGAGTACTACGCGCTGGAGGGTCTCGGCCAGCTCCTCGAGACGGTGGAGATGGTGCGCAAGCACCTCAACCCCGCGCTCGTCGTCTCCACGATCCTCCTGACCATGTACGACGCACGCACCCGGCTGGCGGCCGGTGTCGCCAGCGAGGTGCGCGAGCACTTCGGCACCGAGGTCCTCAAGACCGCGGTGCCGCGCTCGGTCCGTGTGTCGGAGGCGCCGTCGTACGGGCAGACCGTGATGACCTACGATCCGGCGTCGGCGGGTGCCCTCAGCTATCTGGAGGCGGCCCGCGAGATCGCCACCAAGGGAGCACCACGATGACGTCCACCCCCAAGCCGGTTCGCCGTGGCCTCGGCCGCGGCCTCGGGTCCCTGATCCCTACGGCTCCCCCCGAGGCAGCCCTGACGGAGGCGCCGGGGTCACCCACGCACAACGGTGTGGACGTGACGGCGAGCGAGGGGTCCGGTGCGGACACGACCACGTCGAACCAGACCTCGGCGCCCGTCTCCGCAGCGGGTGGGGAGGTGGCCGGCTCGTGGTTCGCCGAGCTCCCCATCGACCAGGTGCGTCCCAACGCGCGCCAGCCACGGCAGGTCTTCGAGGAGGAGGCCCTGGGCGAGCTGGTCCACTCGATCCGGGAGGTCGGTCTCCTCCAGCCGGTCGTCGTGCGCCGCACGGGCGAGGACTCCTACGAGCTGATCATGGGCGAGCGCCGGTGGCGCGCCTCGCAGGAGGCCGGCCTCACCGCCATCCCGGCGATCGTCCGGCACACCGACGACAACGACATGCTCCGGGACGCCCTCCTGGAGAACCTCCATCGCTCGCAGCTCAACCCCCTCGAGGAAGCGGCCGCCTACGGCCAGCTGCTCGAGGACTTCGGCTGCACCCACGACGAGCTCGCCCAGCGCATCGGCCGCTCGCGCCCCCAGATCAGCAACACGCTGCGGCTCCTCAAGCTCTCACCCGCGGTTCAGCGCCGCGTGGCGGCCGGCGTGCTGTCCGCCGGGCACGCCCGGGCCCTGCTCAGCGTCGAGGACGCCGACCTCCAGGACCGTCTGGCGGCCCGGGTCACGGCCGAGGGCATCAGCGTGCGCGGTCTGGAGGAGATCGTCTCCGTCGGCCCCGGTCGGACCGGGTCCCCGCGGACCCAGCGCTCCCGCCCGACCGCACCGGGCCTGGGCGACCTGGCCGAGCGTCTCTCGGACCGGTTCGAGACCCGGGTGAAGGTCGACCTGGGCAAGTCCAAGGGCAAGATCACCGTGGAGTTCGCCTCGCTCGACGACCTGCGGCGGATCGTGGAGGTCATGGACCCCCGCAACCGCACCGACCGTCCCATCTGAGGCCCGCCCGGCGACCGCTGGCGGCGCCCCGGGCGTCGTACGTCCGGCGTCGCGTGCCCGCCCCGACGACCCTCCGAGCGCGCATAGTTTGGGACGATCTGGTCGGAAAGGCGGCAGCAGAACCGACCAGATCATCCCAAACTATGCACGGGCGAGCCCCTGACCTGCAAGAACAGTATTTGTCGACAAAGCGATGTAGCAACAAGTAGAGGTATTGATGTGTCGATTGAGCGGCACGTCTCAGCCCGTCGCCGGCAACGCCCGGAGCGCCCGGACGAGCGCGAGGGAGCCCGGCATCCCGGTGAGCACCTCGGGGTTGCTGTCCAGGGTGCTCCGGAGCAGCCGGACCAGCGCCGATGCCTCTGCCCGGTCGCAGTCGCGCCCGGTGCTGCGGTCCTGCTGGAGCGTGTCGAGGAACAGCGACCGGGTCTCGGCGTCGACGTCGAGACCGAGGTCGACGGCGACCCGGGACCGCATCTCCTCGTAGGCGCGCAGGGCCGCGGTCCGGTCGCCGATGCCGACGAGCCCGCGCATCAGCTCGCGCAGGGCAGGCTCGGAGAAGGTAGCCCGCCGGGTGGCCTCGGTGGCGAGTCGTACGGCCGTCGCGTGGTCCCCGGCGGCGTTGGCCTCCCGGGCGGCCCGCGTGCAGGACGTGGCCAGGAGGTCGGCGAAGGACGTCCGCGCCTCCTCCGCCCAGCTCGCGTAGGGCTCGTCGGCCAGCAGGTCCCCCGGGATGCGGTCGAGGCCCTGCAGGACCGAGGCGGCGTCACCCTCGAGGAGGCGCCGTACGTCGTCGAGGTCCACCCGGACGTGCTCGGGGTCCAGCAGGTAGCCCCCGTGACTGGTGGCGATGGCGCTGTGCCGTCCCGCCGGCAGCCGCAGCTTGCGACGCAGCAGGCAGACGTAGCTCTCCAGCGTGGTGATGCACCCGCTGGGCGGCCGCTGTTCCCACAACCGGTCGGCCAGTGCCTCCTTGGGCACCGGGTGACCGTGCTCCAGCGCCAGCAGCTCGAGCAGCTGGCGCGGCTTGACGCCCCCCAGGTCGGCCGCCCCCAGCCTGACCGCCCCGTCCACCGACATCTGGCCCAGCAACGTGACCCCGATCATCAAGACCCCTCCGCTCCCCGTCCGGACTTCATCGTCAGGGAGGGCGAGGGTGCAGCATCAGCCCCTGCGAGGGGGTTGTCGGTCCCCCCAACGGCACTGACCCGGACGGACTCGTCTGACCCGATCGGACTCGTGCGCCGGGACGGAGCCGGTGGCGCAGCTCGAGTCGGCTCGAGGACGGGCTCAGGACAGGACCCACACCCGCCAGAGCACCGCCAGCACCGCGGCGCCCGCCATCACGGTGGTCACGATCCCGCGCAGACGTGGCGGGAGGAGCGCGGCCAGGGAGACGACGAGGACCAGCTCGGCGACCAGGCACAAGAGGTCGAGGACACCGACCGGCTCCACGCGTGAGCCCGGATAGGTCGGGATGCCGTTGCCGACCGCCCCGGGCACGGGTAGGTGCTCCATCTCGTGCGCAGCGTCGTGCGGCGGGACGAAGGGCAGGTCGACGGTGCGCGACGCGACGTACAGGCCCATGATCGCGAGGTGCGCGGAGATCACGCCGACGAGCACAGCGTCCGGGAGGCCGCGCCCGAGGGCGGCGGCCAGCACCAGCTGCGCCACCCCGACACCGAGGAAGAACGCGCTCATCGGGGCGGACACCGCCCAGTGCCCCGGCACGACGACGAGGTGGATCACCCCGGCCATGGCTGCCCCCATCGCCGCGGCGAGGACGAAGCCCTCGCCGGGGAGGGGCTCGTCGAGCGAGCCGCTCGACGACACGGACGGGATGGTGGTCGCCATGGCGCGTCAGAGGGGGGTCTCGGGCAGGTTGCGGGCCGGCACGGAGAACGGGTCGTCGGCGACGTTGGCACCATTCAGGACGACGAACTGCCCCATCATGTCGTGGTCCTCGTGCACGAGGTTGTGGCAGTGCATCATGTACTTCCCGAAGCCGCCGTCGAACTTGATCAGGAGCCTGATGGTCTCGTTCTCGCCGAGGAAGACGACGTCCTTGGCCCCCTGCTCCCAGGGCTGGGCCGGCTGGCCGTTGCGCGAGAGGATCTTGAAGTCCACCAGGTGCACGTGGATGGGGTGGTGCCAGCCGCCCGAGGGGTTGCGCAGCTCCCACGTCTCGACGTCGTTCTTGTTGGTGGTCGCCAGCGCCAGGGTGAAGTTGCTGCGTACGACGTCCTCCCACGTCCGGTTGTTGATGACCCACTCGCCGCCGTCGCGGCGGAAGACGAACTGGCGGGTGCGCATCGAGTCGGCCGCGGTCAGCGACATCGCCGGCTGATCGGGCTCGAGGACGGCGGGGACCTGGTTGTTGGCGGGGTCGAACGGGTCGCCCGTCACCTCGAAGGCCATCACCTTGTCGACGTTGGCGAAGTTGACGTTGTTCTTGGGCGAGCTGTTGCGCAGCGTGATCCGGGTCCCGGGCGCGTAGCGGGCGAAGTCGATGACCACCTCGTAGCGCTCGGCGGGGGCGTGACGGATGCTCGTGACGCTCCTCGGCGCGGCCATCAGGCCGGCGTCCGTCGCCACGACGGTCATGGGTCGACCGTCGGAGAGCGACCACCGGTAGGACCGGGAGACCGAGGCGTTGAGGATGCGGAAGCGGTACTTGCGGCGCTGCACCTTCATCAGCGGCCAGGGCCGCCCGTTGACGGCGATGACGTCGCCGTAGAAGCCGGAGTCCTCGTCGAGGTTGAAGAGCAGCGAGCCGTCGGCGTTGAACATCATGTCGGAGACGATGAGCGGGACGTCGTACTCCCCGCGCGGGAGGGGCAGGGCCTGCTCCACGGCGTCGGTCATGATGTACATCCCGGCCAGGCCCATGAAGACGTTCTGGGCCGTGTGGTGGACCCCGTGGTCGTGGTACCAGAGCGTCCGGGCGTGCTGCACGTTCGGGTAGACGTAGTCCTTCCACTGCCCGGGGTTGGAGATGTCGCTGGCGTAGCCGTCGTACTGCGGCAGCGACGCCGAGCCGTGGAGGTGCACCGAGGTCCAGGGGGTGTAGTCGAGGACCGGGTGCCGACTGGGCAGGTTGTTGACCTGTCGGACCACCGCCCGCCGCCCCTTGGTGACCCGGAACGTGGGTCCGGGGACGGAGCCGTTGTAGCCCCACACCATGGTCTGCAGGCCGGGGATGATCTCCTTCATGGCCGGCTCCATCGACACCCGGTAGTAGTCGGTGGTGTCGTCGTAGCGGAACGGCGTGATGGCCGGTGGTCTGGCGAACGGGACCGTGAACGGCAGCGGCAACGCACTCGTGGCGATCCGGTTGGCCAGGGTGGCCGGCCCCCCGAGCGCGCGTTCGAGCGGCAGGGCCACCGCCGCACCCCCCAGCAGTGACAGCTTGGCCATGTCTCGTCGTGTCAGGTCCACAACGACCTCCCTCTCGATCCACCCACGCTAGGAGGAGGCGCTTGGGAAAAGATGGGAGGTCGCCCGGACGCCCGTCGCTCAGTCGCGCAGTGCTTCGTCGAGCTCGGGCAGCCGGGCCGGTACGACGGCGCGCAGCCGGGCGCCGCCGTCCCCACCGGGGCGTTCGACGAGCTCGAGACTGCCGTGGACGTCGGTGAGGAAGTGCTCCAGCAGCCGCAGACCCACGTGGCCGTCCTCGCCCTCCGGACGCGCCGGGCCACGCCCGTTGTCGTCGATCGTCACGTCGACGAGAGCATCGCGGCGGGCGACCCGGACGGTCACCGCCGTCGCGTCCGCGTGCTTGGCGACGTTGTGGAGCCCCTCGCGGACGATGCGGTAGACGAGGGTGCCGGCCGCCTTGCCCACGCCCAGGTCGGGGTCCGTCGACAGGTCGACCCCCAGCCCGTGCTCCCGGTGCCGCTGGGCCAGGGCGTGCAACGCTGCGTCGAGGTCCGCGTCCTCCAGCCCCGACGGGGCGAGGTCGGTGAGCACGCCGCGCAGCGCGCGGACGCTGCGGATCAGCACCCCGGTCATCTGCTCGCCCATGGCCCGCGCCGCCGCGGAGCGCTGGTCGTCGGGCAGCGCCTCCAGCACCACGGGGAGGGCGTAGCCCATGGCCGACAGGTCCTGGATCACGTCGTCGTGCAGCGACTGGGCAAGGCGCTCGCGCTCTCCCTGCCACGACCGGAGGGAGCGGCGCAGGATGTCGCGACGACCTGCGTTGGCGCGGTCGATGCGACGCGCCAGGGTGAGGGAGAGGGGAACGATGGCGGCGACGAGCACGAGCAGGGACCCCAGGGTGAGGGGCAGCAGCTCCCGCATGAGGACCCGCGCGTCGGCCTGGATCTTGCCGCGGGGCGTGTAGGCCTCGAAGACGAAGGGGGTGCCGTCCGCGTCGAGGACCCGGACGTAGACCTCGACCAGGTCGTCGGTGCCGGTGCCCACGTGCTGGAGGGGCTCGGGCCCCCGGTCGACGGCGTCGCCCTCCACCGCCTCGACGGCTGTCAGGGCGACGGGCAGTCCGTCGTCGTGGTCGATCTCCTCGGGGCTGTCGCCCCAGATGGGGGTGCCGTCGACGTCCCAGACGACCATGTGGGAGACCGTGCCGTCGCGCATCCGGTTGCTCAGGGCGTCGTCCAGGGCGCGCATGGCCTCCGGGTTGCCCTCCCGGACCTCGGTGTTGACGAGCGGGGCGGCGATCCCCCGCGCGATGCCGATGGTCCGGTTGCGGGCGTCCCGCACGGCCTCGTCCCGGGCGATGTGCAGGCTCATGTAGACCGTCACGGAGGCCACGCCGGCGAGCGCGAGGAAGGTGAGGACGGCGAACCGGGTGATCGCCACCTGTACGACGGACCGTTCGGCACGCTCACGTCGGCGGCCTGTGGACCTCACGGGTCCGTCACGAGTCCCCGTCTCCGAGCGTTGGCAACCGCCTCGAGCTGGGTGTGGGCGTCCAGCTTGCACAGGAGGGACTTGATGTAGCCGCGGCAGGTGTTCTTCGAGATCCCCAGCTGGTCGGCGATGTCCTGGGCGCGGAGCCCGAGGGCCAGCATGGCGAGGACGTCGTGCTCACGCGCACTGAGCGGGTCGACCTGGGCCGGCGCGGCCTCGTGGAGCATCCCCGGGTGCACCAGCAGCGCTCCGGGTCCGATGGTCTGGAGTGCGTGGAGCAGGTCGGGGAGCGAGCCGTCCTTGGGCAGCAGTGCGCGCGCCCCGGCAGCGGCCGCGCGGTGCAGGAGGTCGGCGTCGGCGTGCCCGGTGAGCAGGACGACGTGGACGTCGGGGAAGCGGGCCGTGACGGCGGCCGTCGCCTGGATCCCGTCGTACGGCGAGCCGGGGAACTCGTAGTCCATGACCACCAGGTCCGGATGGTGCTCGCCGATGACCTCGAGGCCGTCCTCGGGGGTGTAGGCGACGCCGACGCAGGACAGGGACCTGGCGCTGCCCAGGGCGAACTGGAGGAGCTCCACGAAGGTGCGGTGGTCGTCCACCAGGACGACGCGGCGCGCCCGGGTCGTGTCCGCCTGTTCGTCGGCCGGCTCGACCGCGAGAGGCGACGGCTGCATGTAGATCGTCATCAGGACCCTTCCCCAGGACCGACAGGTGTCGAGAAGGCTAGGAGTCAGGTGCGTCATCAGGTGCTCCCGAGGGTCGGATTTCCCCAGCAGAGGGGACAGGACGGGACAAAGAGGGCACCGGAGGCAAGGGGGTCGGGTCCCTCGCCTCCGGTGCCCTGGTCGTGTCGCCGGCTACCTCCCTGCGACCAGGTTGGACCTGGCCGATCTCGGACTGGTGCCGACCGCGTTGATGGCGACCACCTGGAACCGGTAGTTACCGGTCTGCGGCAGGGTCATCAAGAACGAGCGGGCGGTCGAGGGGAGGACTGCCGACTGGGTCGTCTGCAGCACTGCCCCGGCGGCGCTCATCCTGAGTGCGAACACGCGGTACCCGGTGATGGGTGAACCACCGGTGTTGGCCGGCGCCGCCCAGTTGGCCGTCGCGTTGATGGGCGCTCCGGCCGCTGCTCCGGCCACGGCGGTGCCGATGGTCGGTGCCCCCGGCGCCGTCGCCGGTGCCGGACCCGTCGGGGTGACCGTGTTGCTGGCCGCCGACAGGGCTCCCACTCCGATCGCGTTGACCGCCCGCACCCGGAAGTTGTACGCGGTGCCGTTGGTCAGGGCGGTGACGACCGTGCTGGTCGCCGTGGGGGCGATGTTGGTCACCGTCCGGATCACGTTCGTCCCGACCCGCACCTGCACGCGGTACGACGTGATGGCCGACCCGCCGTTGTTCGCAGGGGCGGTCCAGTTGACCGTGGCCGACGCGTTGCCCGCGACCGCCGTTCCGATGGTCGGCGCCCCCGGGGCCGTGAGGACCACCGGAGCCGTCGGTGTCACCGAGTTGGACGCCCCCGACGGGGCGCTCGTGCCGATCGCGTTCACCGCGAGCACCCGGAAGGTGTAGGCGGTGCCGTTGGTCAGCGTGGTGACGACGGTGCTGGTGGCGGTCGGGGCGATGCCCTGGACCGTCCTCTGCACCGCGCCGCCGACCAGGACCTGCACCTGGTAGCTGGTGATCGCCGACCCGCCGTTGCTGGCGGGAGCGGTCCACCTGACGGTGGCTGACGCGTTGCCGGCCGTGGCGTTGCCGATCGTCGGCGCTTCCGGGGCCGTGACGGCCGTCGGGGTCACCGGCGCCGAGGCCACCGAGGTGGCGCCGGCACCGACCGCGTTCACGGCGATCACCCGGAAGGTGACCGGCGTGCCGTTGGTCAGCCCTGTGACGACGGTGCTGGTGGCGGTCGGGGCGATGCCCTGGACCGTCCTCTGCACCACGCCGCCGGTCAGGACCTCGACCCGGAACTCGGTGATGGGCGAGCCGCCGTCGTCCGCCGGAGCGGTGAAGCTGACGGTGGCCTGGGCGTTGCCCGCGACGGCCGTGACGTTCGTGACCGCGCCCGGTGCGGTGGCCACGGGGTCACCGGCGAACTGCATGGCCTCGATGCCCCGCAGGGTGTCGGTGCCGTCCAGCCCGGTGCCGCCGGTGTGGGCCACCGTGGTGGTCCCGTCGGCGTTCTCGGTGATCGTGTACTCGGTCCTGGCCCCGGTGAACAGCGCGGTGTCGACCGCGGTGCCCGCCGGTGTCGTCTCGATGGTCCGCACGATCCGGAGCGATCCCGGGTCGATGCGACCGGCGAAGACGTCGGCCTGGAGGGCCGCCAGGCTGTCGACCAGGATCGTGTCGGCAGTGTCGGCCGTCGCGAGGTTGGGAGCCTCGACCCGGACGTTGAGCCACTTGTCGCCGTCGATGACGTCGTCACCGCCACGACCCTCGATCAGGTCGGACCCCGCGCCACCCAGGATGATGTTGCCTCCCTGGAAGGACGTCACGCCGGTCCCGAGCACGTCCTGCAGCCCGGCGATGCGGGCGATGCCCGCCGCGTTGAGCTCGTGGTCGGTCCCGAGGTCGGCCGCGGCCCGGTCGTCACCGCGCAGGGTGTCGTCGAAGGTCCATCCCGACAACGCCTCCACCAGGTCGAACCGGTCCTTGTTGGTCTCCACCGACGGCGGCAGGGCCCCGATGATCTCCATGTCGGAGTCACCCGCGAACGGGTCGCTCTTGTGGGTCGCCCAGTCGAAGCCGAGCATCCCCTCCGAGCGCTGGATGCCGTTGCCGAGCAGCATGATGTCGTCGCCGCCCTCGCTGTCGTAGTCGGTCTCGCCGCCGTAGCCCATCAGGACGTCGTGACCGGGCTCGTTCGGGTCGTCCTGGAAGGGAGCACCGTTGTCGCCCTGCAGCAGGTTGAACGGGCCACGACCACCCTCCATCCAGTCGTCACCGTCGTCGCCGAAGACCGTGTCCTCGCCGTCACCGGCCATGACGTAGTCGTCACCGGGACCGGCGAACGACTCGGTCATGTCGTTGCCGCCGACGATGAAGTCGTTGCCACGACCGCCCTGGTTGAGGTCGGCACCGAAGCCCTGGCCCGAGGACAGTGCGTCGTCGCCGTCGCCACCCTTGAGGGTGTCGTCTCCGGCCAGGTCGTTGAGGATGTCGTCGCCGAGCCCACCGATCAGGTTGTCGACACCGTCACCCCCCTGCATCCAGTCGTTGCCACCGTTGCCGCGGATGGTGTCGTCACCCTCGCTCGACCAGACCCGGTCGTTGGCGGCAGCACACGGCTCCGTCTCCGGCGGGCAGTCCCTGCCGTTGAAGACCACGTGCGCGGGTCCGGCGTACCGGAGCGTGCCGTTGGCCATCCTGGTGAGCTCCGTGGCCTCGTTCCAGTCCTCGGTGAGGACGTCGTCGGGGACGGGACCCGTCGTGCCGAGGTTGGCGACCTCGAAGACGAAGTCCGGCCGGGAGAACACGTCCGCCGGCAGTGCGGTGACGTCCGTGTTGCGCATGATCAGCTCGGCGAACGAGTTGCCCTCGAGCTGGGTCAGCAGGTTGAGGCCCGCGGTGCGGGACAGGTAGTAGAACCGGTCGCCGTCCTGGAGGTCCTCCATCTGCTTCTCGAACACGTAGTTGAACGTCGGACCGAGGAGACCGCCGAAGACCATCGGCTTCTCGGCCAGTCCACCCATCCACAGGTCGATGTCCTCGAGGCCGGTGGACTGGGTCGCCCAGGTGCCGGTGCTGTTGATGAAGTCCGCGGCGTCGTCGGGCGTGTTGTCGGGGTTGTTCGTCTCGTCGGCCGCGATCAGGATCTGCGCCGCGGCGCGGCGCTCGGCGTTGGTGCCCGTGATCGACGGGTGCCGGCCGTAGGCCGCGATGAAGTTGACGAACGACTCACGCCGCCTGAGACCGAACATGAAGTCGGCCCAGCTCTCGTACGGCGCGACCGCGCTGTTGTTGGACGCGGCGTAGAAGTTGCGCCGTGCCTCGTTGAGCGTCGGGACTCCTTGCTCCCGTGCTCGCGCCATGTTGATCGACGCGAGGTCCAGGGGCAGTCCGAGCAGGCTGTTGCGCAGGGCGCCGGTCACGAACTCGTCGATCTCGTTGCCCACCTGTCGCGCGCTGCCGCGGAAGACGGCTCCAGCGGCCTGGTCCGGACTCAGGGCGTTGTCGGCCCCTCGGAAGGCTGGCGGATTCAGGAACGCCTGGAGCAGTGGCATGCTGGTGTTCGCCCCGCTCGCGCTGCGGCGGGCCACCGTCTCGTTGAGCATCGAGTGGCCGAACCGGTAGACGGCGTGGGCGAACTCGGCACGGATGGACGGGTTGACCGCCGCGTTGTAGCCCGTGCCGCCCTCACCGAAGGCGTTGACCATCGGCTGCACCTTGCGCGCGAACTCCTCGAACGCGAGGTGCTGGTACTCCATCTCGGTGACGAACTTGGCGGCCTGGAAGAGCCGGTCGCCGTCCCAGACTCCCGGGCTGACCTGCCACTCGGCGATGTTGGCCGCCGTCTCGGTCGTGGTGATGACGTTCTTGATGTCCTCCACGAGGCGGTTGTGCTCCGAGTGGAAGACGTGGTGGATCGACGTCAGGCCGATGTTCTCGTTGACCCGGCCGTCACCCGCGACGAAGTGGGCGTCGAGCATCTCGTCGTCGTACGTCGTGGCGTCCGCGAGCGGTCCGGGGCCGTTGACCACCGTGTCGGTGTCCGGGGTCTTCGTGCCCGAGGGCACTGCGTTGTGCGCGATGTCGTCCAGGAACGCGTGTCCGGTGCGGAGCGTGCCTGCGGGCAGCGGGAGCCCGAGGCCACCGTCGGCAGTCGGGTCGCCCTCGACGAGGCCGTCGGCTGTGACGATCTGCGGGTAGCCGTTGGCACCCCGGGTGAAGTTGCCGTAGGGGTCGGTGGCCAGCAAGGGCACGTTGAGCACGTCGCTGTCGGCGAGCTGGATGCCCAGCATCGCCGCGGCCTGCGCCTTGACGGTGCCCCAGGTGGCCATGCCCTCCGGGGTGGTGGGGGTCGCGCCGGGACCCTCGAGGAGCCCGCCGGTCTCGACCGGGTCACCGGCCGCGTTGAGCTCGAAGTGGCGCAGGAACACCTGGTGGGCCGGGTGCGACGTGTAGGTCTGGTTCTGGTCGACGAACGCGGTGGTGGTGTTGGCCGCCTCCTGGATGTCGTCCTCCGTGCCCATCAGTCCGTCGGGCCCGGGCCGGTTGGTGGCGCGGGTGAGGACCATGAAGTTGGTCGGGCTCCCCTGGACGAACAGCGGGTCACCGGGCTGCAGCGGCATGAAGACCGTGCCGCCGCCCTTGGTCACCAGGTCGAGGCCGTGGTCGAAGAACTGGCCGAAGAGGGTGAAGACCGAGTTGTACGGCGCCGAGAGGCCGACGTCGGGAGCGACGTTGGGGATCTGGAGCGTGCCCGACTCGATCACGGGGTTGGGGCCTGCCGCCTCGACGGCGGCCGGGTTGTCGGCGCTCTGGTCGACGATCAGGTTGCTGATCCGGCGGGGCTGGGAGTCCTGCACCGTGCCGGACTTCGAGGCGTAGGACGTGCCACCCTCGGCTGCGCGGAAGGAGGCCGGCGCGTGCCGCGGGAACTCGGTGTCGGCGGCGCCCCACTTCTCCCGGCCGGCGAAGAGGTTGTTGCACGTGCCGTCGATGGTGCGCAGGCCCCAAGGGAGCTCACGACCGTTGCCCGTCGCGGGGACCTGGAACTCCCCCGAGCCGACGAGCGTCCCGCACGGGTTCGCCTGCGAGCGCGTGCGGGCGTGCTCCTCCGAGATCTTGATCTGGCGCAGGATGAAGCGGATGTCCGACCGGTTGAGGTTGAACCCCTGGCCGACGGCCGCGTTGGCGCTCGTCGACATGGTCGCTACGAGGGTTCCCTGCAGCATCCCCATCCCGAGGAGGAGGGCCAGGAACACCGAGAACCTGCGTCTTGTGTCTCGCCGTGGCCTGATTCTGGGACCCGACGCTGGATTCGTGCTGCTCTTCTTCTCGATGCTCACGATGTACCCCTCCCTGGGTTGGCCACGGGTCGGTCAACCCGCGGTCAGGTGGGGTCAGCATCGGGCGGGCCGCCTTGGGAAAAGGTGGGGCGCAAGCCTCGACAGGGGGCGGGGTCTAGCCGCCCTTCGCGGCGGCCCGCTTGGCGGCCCGCTTGCGCGCGCGCTCGCGCAGCTCCTCGGCGTCGAGCAGCTTGGCCTCCGCCAGCGTGGGGGCCGAGCCGCCGTGCCGCTGCGGCAGCCACCACGAGCCGGGCGGCTGCTCCTCGGCCGGGTAGGCGGCGATGGTCTGGTCCAGCAGCGCGCTCATCCGGGACTTGAGCTCAGCGGTCTCGGCGGCGGCGTTCTCCCCGGTGGGGTGCATCGGCTCACCGACGGTGAGGGCGATGGTCTTGCCGCGGCGGAAGTCGCGCGGGTGGTCCTTGGTCATCATCCGCTGGGTGCCCCACAGGATCACCGGGACGAGGGGGACGCCGGCCTCGGCCGCGATGCGGACCGCCCCGGTCTTGATGTCCTTGATCTCCATGGCCCGCGAGATGGTCGCCTCGGGGAAGATCCCGACGGCCTCCCCGGACTTGAGGTAGTCCAGCGCCACGTCGAGCGACTTCTCGCCCGAGGCGCGGTCGACCTCGATGTGGTGCAGGGAGCGCATCAGCGGACCGACGGCCGGGTGGTCGAAGAGCTCGCGCTTGGCCATGAAGCGCACCAGCCGCTTGGACGGGTGCGCCGCCAGGCCGCCGTAGACGAAGTCGACGTACCCGATGTGGTTGTAGGCGAGCAGCACGCCCCCGGTGCGCGGCACGTGCTCGGTGCCGGTCATCTGGATCCGCTGGCCGAGCAGCTTGAAGCCGGCGAGGGCCGTGTAGATGATCGGGGGGTAGGTGAGGTCTCGCATGCGGTGAGCCTAGGGGCTCCCGTCGAGGGTCGTACGCCGCGCGCGGCGCGGGTGGGACGGGGCGTCGGACGCGCGGGCTCAGCGGCGGGTGGCGAGGAAGTCGCCGATCCGGCCGATGGCCTCCTCCAGCACGGCGGCCTCGGGCAGCGTCACGAGCCGGAAGTGGTCGGGCTCGAACCAGTTGAAGCCGGTCCCGTGGGTGACCAGGATCTTCTTGGCCCGCAGCAGGTCGATGACGAACTCCTGGTCGTCGTCGATCGGGTAGACCTCGGGGTCGAGGCGCGGGAAGCAGTAGAGCGCGCCCTTCGGGGTCACGTTGGAGACGCCCGGGATGTCGTTGAGCAGCCGGTCGGCGAGCATCGACTGCTCGTAGTAGCGGCCGCCGGGACCGACGAGCTCCTCCACCGACTGGTAGCCGCCCAGCGCCGTCTGGATGGCGTGCTGCGCGGGCACGTTGGCGCACATGCGCATGTTGGCGATCAGGGTGAGGCCCTCGAGGAAGTCGGTGGCGATCTCCTTGGGGCCGGAGATCATCACCCAGCCGGCGCGGTAGCCGCACACGCGGTAGGCCTTGGACAGCCCGCTGAAGGTCAGGCAGAGCACGTCGTGGCCGGCGTACGTCGCGGCGTGGTGGTGCTGGGCGTCCTCGAAGATGATCTTCTCGTAGATCTCGTCGGAGAGGATGACGAGCTCGTGGCGCCGCGCGATGTCGACGAGCCCCTTGACCGTCTCCTCGCTGTAGACCGCGCCCGTGGGGTTGTTGGGGTTGATGATCACCAGTGCGTGCGTGTTGTCGGTGATCTTGGCCTCGATGTCGGCGAGGTCGGGGTTCCAGCCGTCCGCCTCGTCGCAGCGGTAGTGCACTGCCGTGCCACCGGACAGGGTCACCGCACCGGTCCACAGGGGGTAGTCCGGGGCCGGGACCAGGACCTCGTTGCCGTCGTCGAGAAAGGCCTGGAGCACCATCGAGATGAGCTCGGAGACGCCGTTGCCGATGAAGACGTCCTCGACGCCGACCTCGCGGAGACCGCGGGACTGGTAGTAGTTCATCACCGCGGTGCGGGCGGAGTAGATCCCCTGGGAGTCGCTGTAGCCCTGCGACTTCGGCAGGTGGTGGACCATGTCCGCGACGATCGCCTCGGGCGCCTCGAAGCCGAAGGGTGCGGTGTTGCCGATGTTGAGCTTGAGGATCCGGTGGCCCTCCGCCTCGAGGCGTTGTGCCTCGAGCAGGATCGGCCCCCGGACGTCGTAGCGGACTCCACGCAGCTTCTGGCTCTGGACGATGGGGCGCACGGGACCATCCTCGCAGGCCGCGGGGCGGCCTAGCATGGGGATTGCGTGCGTGGACGACGCCGGGTCGTCGCCCGCGGCGCCGCGGACGCAGGAGGTCCCCATGACACGTCGTACCGTCCCGATCACGGTCGACCACCTGGCCGAGCTGGGCGAGCCCTGCCGGTCCTGCCTGTTCTGGGAGCTCGACGCGGTCAACCGCGGCCGCCTCGACCTCGACGAGCGCGTCGCGGAGAAGCAGCAGTGGCTGTCCACGGTGCTGCGCGAGTGGGGGTCGTGCGGCCGGGTGGTGCTCGTCGACGGCCGGGTCGCGGGGCACGCGATCTACGTCCCGGCGGCCTTCGTGCCCGGCCAGGCCGCCCTGCCGACGGCCCCGGTCTCGGCGGACGCCGTCGTGCTGACCACCGTGCAGGTCCAACCGTGGGCGCGGGGCGGCGGCCTCGGCCGGTTGCTGGTGCAGGGCATGGCCCGGGACCTGGTGACCCGCGGCCAGGTGGCCGTGGAGGCCTTCGGGGACACCCGCGGCCGGGCGGTCGGCTGCGTGATGCCGGCGGAGTTCCTCGGGCGGGTGGGCTTCCGGACCCAGCGCGCCCACGTGACCACCCCGCGGATGCGGATGGAGCTCCGCTCGGCGATCAGCTGGAAGGACGAGGTCGAGGCCGCGCTGGAGAAGCTGTGGGGCGTGGTGCGCCCGGCCCCCGCCCGCGCGCCGCAGCAGCCGCGGACCCTGCCGACGCGGCGTACGCACGACGCCCCGGGCGCTCCGTGAGGAGCGCGCCGGGGCGCGGTGTGGAGAACTCGACTCAGATGAAGTCGGCGAGCTCCTTGAGGAGCGCGGCCTTGGGCTTGGCGCCCACGATCGACTTGACGACCTCGCCGTCCTTGTAGACGTTGATGGTCGGGATGCCGGTGACGCGGTAGGACGAGGGGGTCACCGGGTTCTCGTCGACGTTCATCTTGAGGAAGGTGACCTTGTCACCGTGCTCGGAGTTGATCTCGTCGAGGATCGGGGCGACCTGGCGGCACGGGCCACACCACTCGGCCCAGAAGTCCACGAGGACGGGCTTGTCGGACTTGAGGACCTGCGCCTCGAACTCGGCGTCGGTCACGGCGGCGATGTTGGCCACTGCTCCACCTTTCTGTGGGGGTCTCGGGTTGTGATCGGTCAACACCGTGCCGGGGACATCTGTTCCCCGGACGGCTGGGGTCAGAGACCGGCGGTCTGCACGACCTCGGTGATGATCTCGTCGGTCTCTGCCGGAGTGGCGTCGACGAGCGCGGCGTGGTCGAGGGCGGCGACGTAGCGCTCGGCGTCGAGGGCTGCGGCGCACCCGGTGCCGGCGGCGGTGATGGCCTGGCGGTACTGGTGGTCGACGAGGTCGCCGGCGGCGAAGACACCCTGGACGTTGGTGGCCGTCGACGGGTGGTCGACGAGCACGTAGCCCTCGTCGTCGAGGTCGACCTGGCCGGCGAGCAGCTCGGAGCGCGGATCGTGGCCGATGGCGATGAAGAGCCCGGTCACGTCGAGCTGGCGCTCCTCACCGGTGACGGTGTCGCGCAGCACGACCGACTCGAGCTTGTCGGCGCCGTTGATCGCGGCGACCTCGGAGTTCCACACCATCTCCAGCTTGGGGTCGGCGAAGGCGCGCTCCTGCATGATCTTGGAGGCGCGCAGCTCGTCGCGGCGGTGGATCAGGTAGACCTTCGAGGCGAAGCGGGTGAGGAAGGTGGCCTCCTCGATGGCGGAGTCGCCACCGCCGACGACCGCGATGGCCTGCTCGCGGAAGAAGAAGCCGTCGCACGTGGCGCACCAGGAGACGCCGCGACCGGAGAGCTCCTCCTCGCGGGGCAGGCCGAGCTTGCGGTAGCCCGAGCCCGTCGCCAGCACCACCGAGCGAGCGGTGTAGGTGTCCGTGGCGGTCTTGACGACCTTGACGTCACCGGTGAGGTCGACCTCGACGACGTCGTCGGAGATGAGCTCGGCACCGAAGCGCTCGGCCTGGGCCCGCATCTCGTCCATCAGGGCCGGGCCCATGATGCCGTCGCGGAAGCCGGGGAAGTTCTCGACCTCGGTGGTGTTCATCAGGGCGCCACCGGCGGTGACGGAGCCCTCGAAGACCAGCGGCTCGAGGGCCGCGCGGGCGGCGTACACCGCGGCGGTGTAGCCCGACGGGCCCGAGCCGATGATGATCACGTTGCGGGTCTCGGTGCGCTCAGTCATGGAAGGTTCAGGGCTCCTGGAGGGATGCGGGGGGATTGCTGCCTACGTCGGTCCCAACCGATCGTAGGCGAGGGATGTTCCCCACGGTGGCGCACACCACGACGGGGGACCGGTGGGGCGCGAGGGGCTCAGGGGGCGCGCAGGGTGGTGCTGGCCACGACCTCGTCCGAGCCGCAGACGAAGACCTCCACGTCCTGGCGGTCCTCCTCGACGGGGCGCAGCACGACCACGGCGGGGAGCCCGTCCCACGTGGCGTCCACGCGGTCGCCGTCGCCGACGTCGAGGACGCAGCCGGGGCTGGCGTCGTACGCCGTGACGGCTCCCTGGCGCGCGAGCGGCCGGACCGCGGGGCGCAGGGCCTCGTCGCTGCGGAGCGCGAGAGGGGCGGCGAACGCCGAGCCGGCACGCTCGCTGCTGGCCGCACCGTCGCCCTCGGCCAGCTCGCTGGGCGCGGATCCGGCCGCGGCGTCGTCGCCCGCGTCGTCGCCCTGGCCGGGCCCGGCCTCGGCGACCGACCCACCGCTGTCCGCCGCCGAGCCGGAGGACGCAGAGTCCGACCCACCCGTGGAGTCGAGGACCTGGGGGAGGGCCACCCCGAGGGCCACGACGGCCGCGGCGGCGACCAGCCCGGCGGCGAGGGCGCGTCGGCGCCGGGAGGCCAGGGGTACGACGGGCGCGACCGGTGCGTCGACCGGCTCGCGGCGGTCGGCGGAAGGCTCAGCGGACGGCTTGGCGGTGCGCTCTGCGGTCAGGTCGGCCAGCACCGCGTCGAGCCGGGCGACGACGTGGTCGGGGACCGGGTCGGTGTGCCGCGCCTCGGCGAGGCGGGCGCGGACGGCCGCCTCCTCGGTGGGGGACAGGGCGGGGTCGTCGGCGGTCATCGTGCTCACCTCCTCGGGAGCTGGCGGGGTCGGGTCGGTCGGGGAACCAGGTGCGGGCGCACCTCAGCGGGCGCTGTCGGGAGGCCCGCGGGGTGCACCGGTGGATGGGACGTCGGCGCCGGACGGGGGGTTCCCCACGGGAGTGGCGGGTGAGGCGGGTCTCAGTGCGCCCAGCAACGGCGCGAGGCGGGCCCGGCCGCGCGAGCAGCGTGACTTGATGGTGCCCTCGGCGCACTCCAGGATCGCCGCGGCCTCGGCGACGGAGTAGCCCTCCATGTCGACGAGCACCAGCGCCGCCCGCTGGTCGACCGGCAGGGTGGCGAGCGCGTCCAGCACCGCCCGGCGACGCTCGCCGGCGAGGGCGCTGGCCTCGGGGTCGTCACCGGCGTCGGTGGACGCGACGAGCGCGCCGCGGTCGGCCCGCTCCTCGAGGTCGTCGGGCAGGGCGTCGGCGGCGCGGACCTTGGCGGCCCGGATCCGGTCCAGGCACGCGTTGACCACGACCCGGTGCAGCCACGTGGTGACGGCGGCCTCGCCGCGGAACGAGCCGGCCCGGCGGAAGGCCGCGATCATCCCGTCCTGGAGGCCGTCGGCGGCGTCCTCGGGGTTGCCCATGGTGCGCAGCGCGACCGCCCAGAGCCGGTCGCGGTGCCGGGCGAAGAGGACACCGAAGGCCTCGGCGTCGCCGGCCACGTGCGCGGCCAGCAGGTCGGGGTCCGACCGGTCGTCCGGGACGGTGGGGAGCGTCACCCGGCCACCACGACGTCGGCGATGGTGCCGCGGAAGGTGCCGTCGAGCTGTGGGAGCGCGGTCAGCCACACGGTGACGAAGCGCCCCGACACGGCCTCGTCGAGCTCGACGGTGAGGGTGCCGCTGCCGGTGGCGGTTCCGACCGGCGTGAGGTCGGCGACGCCCGAGGGCGTCTGCCCGGTGATGTAGACGGCGAGCGACGTCGGGCCGCCGAGGGTGGCGACGTCGACCTGCCGGACGCCGCGGGTGCGGCCGAGGTCGAGGACCAGGCCCACGCCGGTCTTGAGGCCGCCCGGGCCGAGCTGCTGGTTGTAGCTCGACGTGTTCCACGAGGTGGCGGTGTTGCCGTCGAGCGCCAGCGGGACGAGGTCGGAGTTCTCCACCTGCCCGTCCGTGCCCTGCGGGTCGAAGTCGCGACCCGTCACCTCGGGGAAGGGCGTCGGGGGTGCGGTGGTCACCGGCGTGCCGGGGGGCTCGGTGGTCGACTCGTCGCCGCCGCCACGACCGATCTGGTACGCCGCGAGCGCGGCCAGGGCGACGAGCAGGCACAGGCCGATCAGCAGGGCGAGACGGATCCAGCTGCGGCCCGGGACGTCGTCGTCGCCGGCCCCGGTGTCGTAGAGGGACGCGGCACCCGTCCCGGTGTGGGAGCCGGTCTGGTGACCGCCGGACGTGCCCTCCCACGGCCAGTAGCCGCTGGACGAGGCGGCGCTGAACCCCTCGCGGGGCCGCCTCGCCGGCTGGCCCTCGGGCGGCTCGGGGGCGAAGAGCGGCTTGGCGGGTCGCTCCTCGAAGGGCGGCGGTGGGGGCGGCCGGTCGCTGCGGGCCGCCACCCAGCCGATCTCGTCGCGCTCGTCGTCGAAGACCGGCATGCCGGCCTGGGTGGGCTGGTCCACGGGACCCGTGCGGGGCGGCCCCCCGGCGTCGCCGGCCGGCTCGTCGCGCACGTCCGCGTCGGTGTCCTCGTCGACGGGAACCGGTGCCACGACCCGGGTGGGCTCGGTGACGCTCGGCACCGCGCGGGTGGCGTCGGCGGGATCCGGCGCGTCCATCGCGTCCGGCGTCCGCCCGGCCGGGGCCCCCGGGCCGTGCTCCGACGCCGGGGGCGCCCAGGGCGGGATCGTGGCGTGGTCCTGGGTGGGCTCCCGCATGCCGGAGGCGTCGCCGACGTAGTCGCGCAGCATCTCGGCGATGACCGCGGCGGACACGCCGGCGTCGGCGGACCGGCCGGAGTTGATGACCTGGTCGCAGAGGGCGTCGAGGGCGCGGGGGATGCCGGCCCGGACCCGCCGTGGTCGCAGCACGGCGCCGTGGTCGGTGGGCGCGGCGGGGAGCTGCGAGGAGGAGACGCCCGCCCACTTGCCGGTGAGGGCGGCGTACAGCAGTGCGGCGGCGTCGACGAGGTCGGCCGACCGTCGACCGGGCGGCAGGCCGTGGAGGGCGGCGTCCACCCCGAAGCCGATGATGCGGACCTGTCCGTGGTGGTCGACGAGGACGTTCTCGGGGACCAGCCGCCCGTGCGCCAGCCCGGCGGCGTGGGCGAGGGCGAGGCTGTCGGCCACCTCGGAGACGATCCACGCGGCGCGGCGCGGCTCCAGCGGTCCGTCGTTGGCCAGCATGACGTCGAGCGAGGTTCCCTGGCCCCACTCGTTGACGACGAAGCACAGGTCGTCGAGCCGCTCGGCGTCCAGGACGCGCAGCAGGCGGGGGTCGAGGTGGGGGGCCACGTCGCGGGCCGCCTCCAGGAGTCCCTCCCCCCGCGGGTCGTCGCGGGGGATGAGGTGCACGGCGACGTGCCGGTGCAGGACGGAGTCGTGGGCGCGCCAGAAACGGCCGCCCTCGCTCTCGGCGAGCAGGTCGTCGAGGCGGTAGCGCGAGGCGAGGACCTCGCCGGCGTGGATCGAGTCAGGCATCGCTCACCTCGCTCCCGATGGCTCCCGGCTGGGCGGTGGACGACCTCATCGTAGGTGTCACCGTCGCGCGAGCCGACCGGCCACGCTGTCCACGAGGGAGGTCACCTCACGGATCCGCATCAGGTGGGCCGCGACGAGCAGGACGAGTCCGCCGGCGAGCCCGGCGAGTCCGCCGCGCAGCAACGAGAGCAACATCCCGGGCTGCTCGCCCAGCCCGTCGAGCGCCATCTCGACCGACCAGGCGGCCAGCCCGGCGAGACCGCACGCCAGCACCATCCGCACCAGGAAGCGCACCAGCGCGGGGGTCTGCAGGCCGCCCAGGGTCCGGCTCAGCACCGCATAGCTGATGGTCGAGCCCACGACGTACGCCGCCAGCCAGGCGAGCACGAGCGCCGGCGAGGTCTGGTCGGGCGAGGTCCGGCCGACCAGCCACACCGCCACGGCGATGTTGGTGACGGAGATGGCGCACTGGATGAAGAAGACGAGCCGGGTCTGCTCGAGGGCGTAGAAGCCGCGGAGCATCAGGTAGTGGACGGTGAAGAACACCAGCGCCGGCCCGAAGACGGCCAGCGTGGGGGCGAAGGCGGCGGGGTCGCCGGCGCCGACGTCGAAGAGCACCCCGGCGATGTCCCTCGACACGATCGGCATGAGCACCGCGAAGGGCAGCACGACCACGAGTGCGGTGCGCAGGGTCGAGCCGATCATGGCGCCCATGTCGGCACGGCGCCCGTCGTTGGCGTAGCCGGACAGGCGGGGCAGGATCGCGGTCGTGAGCGAGACGGTCACGATCGCGTGCGGCACCATCATGATGAGGAAGCTGCTGGAGTAGACGGTGTTGCCGGTGCCGCCGCCGTCGACCGTGCCGCTCGACGCGAGCCGGGTGACGACGAGGTAGGCCAGCTGGTTGACCACCACGAAGAGGACGGTCCACATGCCGAGCCGGGCGGTGTGGCCCAGGCCGGTGCCACGGAAGTCGAAGCGCGGGCGGTAGTGGAAGCCGGACCGCCGCAGGTAGGGGATCAGGATGAGGAACTGCACGACGATGCCCAGCGTGGAGCCGAGGCCGAGCAGCAGCTCCTGCCCGTCGGTGTAGGGGCCGACCTCCTCGACGGCGTTGGCGGGACCCCAGACCAGGAGGTAGAGGCCGAGCACCGCGATGGCGATCAGGTTGTTGGCGATGGGCGCCCACATCATCGGGCCGAACTTCTGGCGGGCGTTGAGCACCTGCCCGAGCAGCACGAACATGCCGTAGAAGAAGACCTGTGGCAGGCAGTAGCGGGTGAACGCGATCGCCGACTCGAGGTGCGCCGCCCGGTCCGCGTCGAAGTAGCGGGGGGCGAGGTAGACCCGCATCAGCTGCGGCGCCACCAGCACCAGCAGCACCGTGACGACGGCCAGGAAGATGGCCGAGAGGGTGATGATCCGGGAGGCGTAGGCCTCGCCGCCGTCCTCGTCGTTCTTCATCGCGCGCACCAGCTGGGGCACGAGCACGGCATTGAAGATGCCGCCGGCGACGAGGATGTAGACCGCGTTGGGGATGGTGTTGGCGATCGTGAAGATGTCGGCGTGCAGGGCCTGGCCCAGCGCGGCGACGATCAGCAGCGTGCGGAAGTAGCCGCTGAAGCGGGAGAGGATCGTCCCGCTCGCCATCACCGCCGTCGCGGAGAGAACCCGGGAGTCGCTCACGAGGCGGCCTCGGGCTCGCCGGCGTCCGGGTCGCCGTCGCGACGACCGGCCCGCACCTGGCGTACGACGCGCACCGCGATCGTGCCGAAGAGCAGCACCGCGCCGAAGACCATGATGTACCAGATGATCGCGCTGACCCGGGCCGCGCGGATGGGCAGCGCCGCGGAGCCACCGAGGGGCGTGCCGTCCTGGTCGGTGACCACCAGCCGCACCTGGTGGATGCCCAGCCGGGAGGCGGTCACGTCGAGGAGCAGCCGGGAACGGGCGCCGGGGGCGAGGTTGAGGACCTCGGAGTCGGCGACCTCGAGGGACCCGTCGGTCGCCGCCTCGACCCGGACGGTCACCGGCTGGTCGAGCCCGTTGACGACGGTGGCTCCCAGGGTGCCGTCCTCGCTCGAGAGCGTCACCGACGGCGGGGCGACCACGTCGATGTCGGCGAGCTGGTCGTCGAGGTAGCCGGCCGCAGCGCGGGCGGACGCGGCGGCCGCGGCCTCCCGGGGACGCTGGCGGACCGACAGCGTGGCCAGGGCCTCGTCGGTGGCCTGCTGCTGCACGAGGTCGGGGCTGGTGAGCACGCCCGACATGACGGCCGCCTGCTGCCGCAGCGCCTGGGCGGAGGAGAAGCTGGTGGCGCCGAGCTCGGTGGCGGCGTCCTCCTCGGTGTAGCTGAGGTCGGCGGCGCTGAGGCCGACCGCGGAGCGGGCACTGATGTCGGTGACCGTGACCGGCTCGAGCCACGGCACGTCGAAGGCGCTGAACAGGTCGGCCGGGTCCTGGGGGTACCAGTCGTCGGGGAGCACCAGGACCACGGGAGCGGTGGACCCGGCGTACAGGCGCAGGGCCGCCTCGCTGAGCATCCGCTGACGCAGGGCGAGCGGCTCGTCGGCCGCGGTGGGTCCCGGGCCGCCCGATGCCGCCCCGGACGACGCCACGACCACCTTGTGGCCCAGCAGCCGGACCATCGAGTTCGGCGCGTCCGGAGGGTCGGCGAACGACGTGTCGCCGAGCAGGACGATGCTCTCGTCGGTGGCGGACTGCAGTGCGTCGGGGCTGATGAGGCCCTCCGGAGGAGCGAGCGTGGGGGTGTGGGCGATGCCCAGCGCGGTCATCACCTCGGCGCCCCGGGCCATCGCGTCGGTGTAGAAGACCGGTCCGTGGGTGGCCGCGGCCGACACGTCGAGGTCGCCGTACGGCAGCGACAGGACCGTCTCGCCCGCGACGAGGGCGGTGAAGCGGTCGAGCCAGGCCTGTGCCACGGTGGCGACGGCCTGCTTGTCGTCGGAGAGCTCCTCGGGCGCGGGCGGGCCGAGCGGCGCGCCGCCGAGGTCGGTCGGGAAGGGCGCCTCCGCTACCCCCGCGCCGGGCGCCTCCGTCGGCTCCTCCTCGACCTCCTCCGGGACCTCGGTCTCCTGGGCGGGGTCGGCGGCCAGGCTCCGGCTCGGGTTGCCGGCCGCCAGCCGCGCGACGGTGGCCAGCACCGCCGGGTCGACCAGCCAGCTGATGGGGGTGCCGCCGGACGCCTCCCCGGCGTCGAGCACGGAGTCGAGGCGCCCGCCGTCCCCGAGGGACGTGGCCCATCGGCGCACCCCGGACACCCGGCCGCTCGCGGTGTGGCGGACCTGGTCGCGGACTGGCATGACGACGGCGGCGTCGATGGACCCGGCCGAGGACGCGACGTACGGGATGAAGGTGCGGGCCTTGCCGTCGGCGAAGGTGTCGCGCGGGACCGAGGAGTCCCCGATCGCGTGGACGCCGATCCAGTAGGCGCCGGGCTCGGTGATCCCGAGCAGCTCGCGGGGCACGGTGAGCGAGAAGCCGGTGGTCTGCCCGGGCTGGAGCAGGTCGACGGTGTCGAAGGTGCCGGGCTCGACGACCCGGTCGCCCACGGACGCCGAGGGATCGACGGCCGCGGACGCCGCCAGCGAGGTCGCGTCGAGGATCGGAATGGTGGACCGGAAGGCGTAGAGGCCGACGTTGGTCCACGGCTCGGCGCTCTGGTTGGTGACCGTGCCGGTGATCTCGACCGGGTCGTCGTCGTCGCCCAGGGCGGCCGGGGTGATCGAGTCGAGGTGCACGATCAGCGGCTCGGCCTCGGCCGGTGCGGCGACACCGGCCGCCGGCGCGGTGAGGGGTACGCCGAGCAGGGCGGTGGCCACGGTCGCGGCCAGGGCAGCCGCCCAGCGCTGCCGTCGTCCCGGCCGCCGTCGGCCCCGCTGCCGCCGCGGGGCAGGCAGGGGTGAGGACGGGCGCGGCACGGACCGACTCTAACGGCGCCGTGGTCGTGCCAGCGGAGGACTCGGCGGTGCCGGGGGAGGCGTCCCGACCCCCTAGACTGCTCCGTCGTGCCAGACGCCCCGCTGCCCCCGCTCCAGATCGTCGACGTGCAGCGTCGCGTGGGTGCCGAGCTCGATCGCATCGGTCCCGTCATCGACGAGCTGGGCGCCCGTTTCGCCGGTGCCGGCGAGGAGCTGGCGCTGGTGGGCGGTCCGGTCCGCGACGCGATGCTCGGCCGGCTCCAGAACGACCTCGACTTCACCACGTCGGCGCACCCCGACGTGACCGAGCGGCTGCTCCGGGGCTGGGCCGACGCCATCTGGGACATGGGACGGGCGTTCGGCACCATAGGCTGCCGCAAGGGGCCTTGGCAGGTCGAGATCACGACGTACCGGGCCGAGACCTACGACCCGGCCTCCCGCAAGCCCGACGTGGAGTACGGCGACTCGCTGGCCGGCGACCTCGGCCGGCGGGACTTCACGGTCAACGCGATGGCGGTGCGGGTGCCTGGCCGCGAGTTCGAGGACCTGCACGGCGGGGTGGTCGACCTTGCCCAGCGGGTGCTGCGGACCCCCGGGACCCCCGAGGAGTCCTTCTCCGACGACCCGCTGCGGATGATGCGCGCGGCCAGGTTCGCCGCCCAGCTCGGCTTCACCGTGGCCCCCGAGGTGGTCGCGGCGATGACCGCGATGGCCGGGCGGATCGAGATCATCTCCGCCGAGCGGGTGCGCGACGAGCTCGTCAAGCTGGTCTGCGCGCCGTACCCCCGCCTCGGCCTGACCCTGCTCGTGGAGACCGGCCTGGCGGGGCACGTGCTCCCGGAGCTGCCGGCCCTCGCGCTCGAGCGCGACGAGCACCACCGGCACAAGGACGTCTACGAGCACACCCTGACCGTGCTCGAGCAGTCGATCGACCTCGAGCACCGGCTCGGCAGCGGTCCCGACTTCGTGTCCAGGTTCGCCGCGCTGATGCACGACGTCGGCAAGCCACGCACCCGCCGCTTCGAGTCGGGCGGCATCGTGACCTTCCACCACCACGACGTCGTCGGGGCCAAGATGACGCGCAAGCGGATGCGCGCGCTCCGCTTCTCCAACCACGACATCGACGCGGTGAGCACGCTCGTCGAGCTGCACCTGCGGTTCCACGGCTACGGCTCGGGGGAGTGGACCGACTCGGCCGTCCGCCGCTACGTGCGCGACGCCGGCGACCAGCTGGAGCGCCTGCACATCCTCACCCGGGCGGACTGCACGACCCGCAATCAGCGCAAGGCCGACCGGCTGCGGCGTACCTACGACTCCCTCGAGGAGCGCATCGCCCACCTCTCGGAGCAGGAGGAGCTCGCCTCCATCCGGCCGGACCTCGACGGCAACGAGATCATGGGGATCCTCGGGATCGGACCGGGCCGCGAGGTCGGCGAGGCCTACCGGTTCCTCCTCGAGCTGCGGATGGACGAGGGCAACCTCACGCCCGACGAGGCGCGGACCCGCCTGCTGGAGTGGTGGGCCCACCGCTAGCCTCCCGCCCATGAGTCACACCCGTGGAGTCACCGACGACGTCGAGCCGCTGATCGAGGAGTCCGTGGAGGTGGCCGCCGACCCGGCACGGGTCTGGTCGCTGGTCTCGGACCTGCCCCGGCTGGCGGAGTGGAGCCCCCAGGTCGTGCGGTCGTTCGTGCGGACCGAGCGCCCCATCCGGCTCGGCACCCGGCTGCTCAACGTCAACCGGCGTGGCCTGCTCGTGTGGCCGACCCAGTCGAAGGTGGTGCGCTTCGAGCCGCACCAGGAGATCGCGTTCAGGGTCAAGGACAACTTCACCGTGTGGTCCTTCACCCTGGAGCCGACCGCGACCGGCACCCGCGTGGTGCAGCGCCGCGAGGCCCCGGAGGGCATCTCGGCCATCTCCAGCCGGCTCACCAAGCGCATGCTCGGCGGCGTGCCGTCCTTCCAGGCCGAGCTGCGCGAGGGCATGCGCTCCACGCTGGCCGGCATCAAGGCCACGGCCGAGGCCTGAGCCGGCACACCGGGTGACGACGGACAGGGCGACCCGCACCGTGTCGGTGCCGATCGCCCTGTCGACGCTGTCGCCCCCCGTCCCTACGACAGCGTCACCCCCGTGGTCCACAGCGGCACGGCGCGGGTCCCCCCGGTCCCGGCGTGCCGCGTCATGCGGATGGTGCGGATGGTGCGACCGGAAGGGGGCGCTTCGGTGCCGTCCCCCTGGACGCGACCCGGGTCGCGCTCCCCTCCGGCCGGCGCCCGCGGACCCTGCGGGTCCGGTGCCCCCGTGGCACCGGCGCCGCTCCCGGACCCGCGGACGCCGCTGACCCCCCACGCGTCGTCGCCGCCCACGAGGAGACGCGCAGCGAGGACCGTCGCCACCGCCGCGAGGATCGCGACGAGGTTCGGGAGCTCCTGCATGCTGCTGCCTCCTGGGTGACGGACCGCCGACGCTTCCCCCGTACGGCGAGTGCACCCGGTCAGAGCGGGGTCCCGGCGTCCTGATACACCCGACCCGACCGGTCTGGACCAGTGGCCGCCAGGTCTCCTCCGGAAATGCCGACAGCCCCGGCGCTCGGCCGGGGCTGTCGGGGTGGTGCGGGGTGCTGCTGCGAGGTCACTCGCCGGCGATGAACTTCTCCAGCTCGTAGCGGCCCTGGTCGTCGGGCATCTGCACCGGCGGGGACTTCATCAGGTAGGTCGAGGCCGGGATGATCGGGCCACCCACGCCGCGGTCCATGGCGATCTTGGCGGCCCGGACGGCGTCGATGATGATGCCGGCGGAGTTGGGCGAGTCCCAGACCTCGAGCTTGTACTCGAGGTTGAGGGGCACGTCACCGAAGGCGCGACCCTCGAGGCGTACGTAGGCCCACTTGCGGTCGTCGAGCCACGCGACGTAGTCCGACGGACCGATGTGGACGTTGCGGTCGCTGATCTTGTCGGCCAGCTCGCCCTTGAGGTTGGACGTCACGGCCTGGGTCTTGGAGACCTTCTTGGACTCCAGGCGCTCACGCTCGAGCATGTTCTTGAAGTCCATGTTGCCGCCGACGTTGAGCTGGTAGGTGCGGTCCAGCGCGACACCGCGGTCCTCGAACAGCTTGGCCATCACGCGGTGCGTGATGGTGGCGCCGACCTGCGACTTGATGTCGTCGCCGACGATCGGGACGCCGGCGTCCTCGAACTTCTTGGCCCACTCGGGGTCGGAGGCGATGAAGACGGGCAGGGCGTTGACGAAGCCGACACCGGCGTCGATCGCGCACTGGGCGTAGAACTTGTCGGCCTCCTCCGAGCCCACCGGGAGGTAGGAGACGAGGACGTCGACCTTGTTGTCCTTGAGGACCTGGACGACGTCGACCGGCTCGGCGGAGGACTCGTCGATGGTCATGCGGTAGTACTTGCCGAGGCCGTCCATCGTCGGGCCGCGCTGGACCTCGACACCGAGGGTCGGGACGTCGGCGATCTTGATGGTGTTGTTCTCGGAGGCGTTGATGGCCTCGGAGAGGTCCTTGCCGACCTTCTTGTCGTCGACGTCGAACGCCGCGACGAACTCCACGTCACCGACGTGGTAGTCGCCGAACTTGACGTGCATGAGCCCGGGGACGGTGGCCTGCGGGTCGGCGTCCCGGTAGTACTCCACGCCCTGGATGAGGGAGGTGGCGCAGTTGCCGACCCCCGCGATTGCTACTCGTACCGAACCCATGGGGCTCTCCTTGTCTGCCTGGTCTTCTACTGGTCTGTGCTGGTGACGGGACTGCTGCTGCTGCTGATCTGTCCGGGTGACTCGCCGCGCTCGGCCCGGATGAGGTCCGAGAGCCAGCGCACCTCGCGCTCGACCGACTCGACGCCGTGCCGCTGGAGCTCGCCGGCGTAACGGTCGACCTCGGCCTGGGTGCGCTCGAGGTCCTGCTGGACCCGGGCGAGCCGCTCCTGGAGTCGGGTACGACGGCCCTCGAGGACGCGCAGCCGGATCTCCATGTCGGTGGAGGAGAAGAACGCGAAGCGGATGTCGAAGTTGTCGTCCTCCCACGCCGTGGGACCGACCTCCGACATCAACCGGGAGAACTCCTCGGTGCCGGCGTCGGTGACCTGGTAGACGATCCTGGGCCGCCGCGATGCCGGGGTGGTGGTGGTGAGCTCCTCGATGAGGCCGGTGCGCAGCATCTTCTTCAGGGCGGGGTAGAGGGAGCCGTAGGACAGCACCCGCCCCCAGCCGAGCATCAGGTTGAGCCGCTTGCGGAGCTCGTAGCCGTGCATGGGTGCCTCGTGCAGCAGTCCGAGGACTGCGAGCTCGATGGTCTCTCCACGACGTGTCACGAGACCTATCGTAGCGCTATATCAGCAGAACCTATCTAGCGTCGGCTGGCGCCTACTGGCGCGGGCTGCCGGGTGCCGGGATGGTGCCTGTCATGCGTTGTTCGTGGATGGGAACGTGGATGGAAACGTGGATGCTTACGAGCCCATGACCACCGCGCTCAACGCCGCCCCCGCTGCCGCGACCTCGTCCGTCCGGGGCCGCCAGTACGTCCCGAGCGTCTGGCGCGGGTCGTGCCCGAGCCACATCGCGACCAACTCCGGGGCGACGCCCGCCGCGAGCATCACCCCGACAGCGGAGTGCCGGAATTGGTGGAGGGTCGACGGGGGCAGACCAGCCGCCCGGACGTGAGCCCCGAACGCACGTTGGTAGGCGCCGGGACGCACCGGACCCCCGGCCGCGTCCGTGAGGACGTACCCCGACGCGACGTACGCCTCGCCTGCCGCCAACTTCGCCTCCGACTGCCGGGCACTCGTCGCCCGGAGCGCCGCCACCACCGCCGGACCGATGGGCAGGGTCCGCGACTTCCCGTTCTTCGTGGTGCCCTCGTGGATGACCGCACCGACAGCGACACGGTTCCGGGACACCGTCACGAGCCCGGTCCCGTCGTCCGCGAACGCGACGTCGTCCCACCGGAGCGCCGTGACCTCCCCGAGCCGCATCCCGAGCGCGGACAGGACCCACCCGCCGAACCACGGGTCGTCGGCCACGGACGCACGGAACGCCGCGACGTGCTCGCCGGTCCACACGTAGTCGCCGGGGTCGGCCGTGGGGACCGTGAACGCCTCGACGTCGGCCGCCGGATTCCGCGACACCAGCCCGCGCTTCACCGCGACCGCGAACGCCGCTTTGAGCGTGGCCCGGGCCATGTTGCACGTCTGCGGAGACAGCCCGCCCGGTCGACGGCTGCTGCCCGTCGTCGCCATCGCCGTCAGCATCCGGTCGACGTCCCCGGGCGTGATCGACTGCAACGTCCGCGACCCGAACGCCGCCCGCGCGGGCCGCAGGTTGTTCGCGACCGTCGCCACCGACGACGGTTTCAGGTCCCGCCGCCCGGCCAGCCACTCGTCGAGGAACCTGTCGACCGTCAGGTCCCGGCGCGGCTTGACGTACGTGCCCGTGTCGAGAGCGGCGGCCTGTGTCGTGCGCCGCCACTTCCGCGCCTCCGCAACCGTACGGCACGACTTGGACACCTGCCGGGCGTGCGCCTGCCCATCCTCCCGGGGGAGCGTGACCTGCGCGTCGTACACCACCCGGCCCGTGCTCGTGGTGCGCCGGTAGATCCCCGGCTCCACCTTCCGTCTGCTGCTCATCGTGCGTTCCTTCCCTCAGGGTGTGTGCCGGGACCCGGACAGGCCCCGGACGTCTACTCGTCGGCATCGTGCTCGCCAGCGCCGACACCGGCGGCCAGCACCCCCGTTCCAGCCCGGCGGCCTGTTTGGACCGTGGCCGCCCTGCTATCCGAGGTTCGTCCACCTCACGTGGAAGTGGGACCTCCCGTGACCGACCGCAAGCCCGGGAGCCGCTGCGACCGCTGCCAGAAACTCGTCCCGGCCAAGCACCTCCGTGCCACCGCTGTGGGCGCCCTCTGCGGCAAGTGCGCCGACAGGCTGCCCCGCCACCTCCGCCGCCCCCGCGCGGGAGGGACTTCCGTCACGTGAGAATCAGTCGAAACGCCCTACTGGCTCGCTAGACCGCCCTTTAGCATCATGCGAGCAAGGGTGTGGCTGCACGGCCTCTCCTAACCGTATGAGGCCACACTTGGAACATGCTCGTGGGAGGCGAATCTGATGAATCCTGATAATCCGCGGGGTGAGGCCGGTGCGTCGGCCTACGAACCTGAGCGTCTGTATTGCGCTGCTGGCGAGTGTCTACACGAAGCCATCGTCGTGGGTCAGGCCACCTTCGAAGTAGGTCCATCAGTCCGCGCGCCGGACTGCGAGCGACGGCACACCTTCGTCCTTCCGCTATGCCCGCAACATGCGCACCTGCTGCGGATGGACATCTCGCTCGTTGCGTTCGACAGCGGAGCACTGAGACGGGACGACGCTTAGGTTCGCGACCAACATGTCGCGGCCTCACAACTTCTAAAACAGGCACGAAATCGATCGACGCGTGCATCGTTATTGTGCTCGAAACTCCCCAAACCCCACCCGCTCGCCTCGAATCGGGGCACGACGCAAGGAACCGACAATGACCGGCTTCAAGAACTTTCTCCTCCGAGGGAACCTCGTCGAACTAGCGGTCGCTTTTATCATGGCCATCGCTTTCGCCGCGGTGGTGACAGCCACGGTAGGAATGATCATGGACCTTCTAGGCAAGGTTGGCGGGACCCCCGACTTCTCGAACTACTCGCCTGGGGGCGTGTCGGTAGGAGCGTTCTTGACTGCCCTCGTGTCCTTCGTCATTTTGTCAGCGGTCGTCTACTTCCTCATCGTCTTGCCCTATACCAAGGCCAAGGAACGGTACTTCCCGTCCGAGGAAGAGGGCACCCCGGCTGATGTGGCCCTGCTTGAAGAGATTCGCGACCTGCTCCGCACCCGTGGCGGCCACGTTTAGGTGGCAGCCGGTCGGCACAAGTGCCCGAACAGGGCGCATCGCGCATCCGCAACGTTCTGTGTTTGACCAGATGCGGGTGGGCAGGGTGAAAGCGGTCTGCGAGGGAACCGGAAATCGACCCGCAAGCAGAGGGGAAAGCCAACCCGCGCCGCTAGTACGGTGCCGGGCATGACCTCCCCGTCGAAGCCGCCGCAGCCGAAGCCGTGTCCCGAGTGCCGAACCACGATGCGCCCGGTGATCCTCCCGATGCTGCTCCACGAGACGTCACCGGAGGTGGCCTATACGTGCGGCTCGTGCGGCTACGAGTCCCACCCCTGACCCCCACCGGGCGGCTGCCTGCCGGGCCCTCAGCGTGGATCCGAGCGTGGATGGAGCCCCCACCCGCCGACCCTCCGACCGACCGCACTCGCCTGACCTGCGCGAACGGCCCCGGAGGTGTGCTCCGGGGCCGAACGCGGACATACCGTAGCGATATATCCGTTCGGCGCCATCCTGCGTGTCTGTGGCGTGCGATACCCCTGCGTACGCGACGACAGGGGCCTGCCACCGCTCTGGCCGTACCCTTGCCGCCGTGAGTGCGAAGCGCAGAGCAGACGGTCCGGCGGTCAAGCGCCGACCCACCAAGCCGAAGAAGACGACGGGCCAGCGGGTCCGCGGCATCCTCAAGAAGCTGCTGGTGGTCGGACTCGTCCTCGTCCTGCTCGGGTCGCTGGCGTCCTTCGTCCTCTACCGGGCGATCGCGATCCCGGCGCCCAACGAGGCCTTCAAGGCCCAGACGACGTTCGTCTACTACAGCGGCGGCAAGCAGGAGCTCGGCACCTTCTACGACGATCAGAACCGCGTCTCCATCCCGCTCTCCGAGATGCCGCAGCAGATGCAGGACGCGGTCGTCGCCGCGGAGAACCAGACCTTCTGGACGGACCAGGGCATCGACCCCAAGGGCATCCTGCGCGCCGCGTTCTCCAACGCCCGCGGCAACGACCGCCAGGGCGCGTCGACGATCACCCAGCAGTACGTCAAGATCCTCTACCTCACCAGCGAGCAGAGCTACCAGCGCAAGATCAAGGAAGCCGTCGTCTCGCTCAAGATCCAGAACGAGCTGAGCAAGGAAGAGATCCTCGAGGGCTACCTCAACACCATCTACTTCGGTCGCGGCGCGTACGGCGTGCAGGCGGCGGCGCAGGCGTTCTTCGACAAGGACGCCGCCCAGCTCAACCTGCGCGAGAGCGCGGTGCTCGCCACCGTCCTCAACAACCCGTCGCGCTACGACCCCGACGGTGGCAAGGAGGCGCGCGAGGCCCTCAAGGAGCGCTACACCTACGTGCTCGAGGCGATGGTCGACACCGAGGCGATCACCGCCGAGCAGGCCGAGAAGGCCGTCAAGCGGCTGCCGAAGTTCCCCGAGATCGCGGCGCAGAGCCAGTACGGCGGGCAGCGCGGCCACATGCTCTCGCTGGTCAAGGACGAGCTGCTCGCCACCGGTGAATTCACCGAGGAGCAGATCGACGGCGGCGGCCTGCGGATCACCACCACCTTCACCCCCGAGGCCATGGAGGCCGTCGAGCAGGGGGTCGACGAGCAGCGGCCCGCCGGCTACGACAAGCAGCTGCACGTCGGCGCCGCCACCGTCGAGGTCGGCACCGGAGCCCTGCGCGGCTTCTACGGCGGCCAGGACTACCTCGACTCCCAGATCAACTGGGCGGTCGCGGGCGGCATGGCCGGCTCGACGTTCAAGGCGGCCACCGACGTCGCCGCGATCCGCGAGGGCTTCTCGCTCAACGACACCTTCGAGGGCAACAGCCCGATCGACATCGCGGGCACCGAGTTCGAGAACCAGGGCGACACCGACTACGGCTCCGCCGTGTCGATGCTGGACGCCACGGAGAACTCCATCAACACCGCCTTCGTCGACATGGTCGACGCCATGCCCGACGGCCCGGCCAAGGTCATCCAGGCCCTCGAGGACATGGGCGTCCCCGGCAACAAGCCGGGCCGGTGGGGCATCCCCAACCGCTCCATCGACATCCAGGAGAACGTCGGCGTCACCCTGGGCACCGCCCAGGTGAGCCCGATCAACATGGCCAACGCCTACGCCACGCTCGCGAGCGGCGGCGAGCGCGCCGACGTGCACGTCGTGGAGAAGGTAGTCGACCGCAACGGCGAGACGGTCTACTCCGCCGAGCCCGAGATCGAGCGGACGGTCGACGAGGACATCTCCGCCGACGTCAGCTACGCCCTGCAGCAGGTCGTGCAGAGCGGGTCCGGCACCGAGGCGCTGGCGCTGGCCCGCCCCGCCGCCGGCAAGACCGGCACCGCCACCAACGACGACGGCGAGGTGTCCTCGTCGTGGTTCGTCGGCTACACCCCGCAGATGTCGACCGCGGTGATGTACGTGCGCGGCAAGGGTCGCGAGGCCCTCGACGGGTGGCTGCCGACCAGCTCCGACGGCAAGCTCGGCTACTTCGGCGGCAACTACCCCGCCAAGACGTGGACCTCGATCATGCAGACGGTGATGGAGGGCATGGAGGTCGAGGAGTTCCCGGAGCCGGTGTTCGTCGACGGCGACACCCCCGAGGGCTACGAGACGCCGTTCGTCCCGCCGGAGACCACCACGACCGCGCCGCCGCAGCCCCAGCCGACCAGGCGTCCGAGCCGGACCCCGACGATCGAGACCGAGGAGCCGTCCCCGACGGAGACCCCGACGGAGACGCCCACCGAGACGGTGCCGCCGACCCCGGTGCCCACCACGCCGGTCCCGACCACGCCCGTTCCCACCGCGCCCGTCCCGACCACGCCGGCGCCGACCGAGACGGCTCCGCCCCCGAGTGCGCCGACGGTGACCCCGACGGCGGCGCCCCGGCGGACGACGTACGCCTCGCCGACGAGGCGACGCGTGGCCACCTGGCGTCCGTGACTCCGGACCCGCGGGTCGGGGACCCGCGATGAAGGACCGGGTCCACCCGAGCCGCGACGACGCCCTCGTCCGCTCGCTGAGCGAGGTGGTCGGCGGCCCGCTGGGCGACCACGCGGGCCGGCACCCCTGGTGGACCCCGCTGCGGGTGGTCCTGCTCCTCGCGACGCTCTCCCTGTCGCTGGGCATGGTCGCCAAGGCGCCGTGCCTCGACGTGGCCGGCGAGGGCGGCACCGGCCGGTACGCCGCGCTCTGCTGGTCCGACGTCTCCCAGGCGTACGTCGAGCGCGGCCACGCCGAGCTCGCCTGGCCGTTCACCGACGACCCGGCCGTGCGGGAGCGGTACGCCGCGGGCTGGCACCCGCCGGTCCCCGCGTACGTCGCGTGGGCCGCGGCCCGGGTCACCCACGTGGTCTCCGGGTCGCCCGACCTCGACGACCGGCGCGGCGAGGCGGTCGCGGACGTCGCGGTCGACGACGACGTGCACCGCGAGGCGCGGGTCTTCACCGCCGTCACGGCGCTGTGGCTGGCGGCCGCCGGGCTGCTGGCCGCCGGGCTCCTCGTCGGTGTGCGCCGGCGCCGCCCGTGGGACGCGGCGGCGTTCGCGGCCGCGCCCGTGCTGGTGCTCCTCTGGCCGGTCACCTGGGACCTGCTGGCGGCGACCGCCGTCGCGGGTGTGCTGTGGGGCTGGGCCCGGCGCCGGCCGGGGGTGGCCGGTGCCGCGCTGGGGCTGGGGGCGGCCACCTCACCGCTGGTCGCCGTGCTGCTGGTGCCGCTGGTCGTGGTCGCCCTGCGCGAGAGGCGCGGCCGCGAGGCGTGGCAGATGGCCGCCGTGGCCCTCGGGACCTGGGTGGTCGCCAACGCGCCGGCGTACCTCTCGTCGTCGTCGGCGTGGCGCACGTCGTGGCAGGGCTACCTGCACGGCGCCGACGTCGGCTCGGTGTGGCTGCTGGTCGAGCAGGCCGGCAACACCGACCTCTCCCGCGCCACGGTGCTCACCGCCTCCGCCGTGCTGGTCGCGGCCTGGCTCGGCGTGGTCGCCGCGGTGGGGATGCGGACCCGCCTCCCGCTCGCGGCGCTCGGCACCCTGGCCGTCGCCGGGACGTTGGTCGTGAGCCCGGCGTCCGCCCCGTCGTACGCCCTGGTCCTGCTGCCGCTGGCCGCGCTCGGCGTGGCGCGCTGGCGCGACCTGCTGGTGTGGCAGGCGGGCGAGGTGCTGCACTTCGCGATGCTCGGGTGGTACCTCGGCGGGCTCCTCGCCCCGGCCGGCGGTGGGGACGCGCGGGCCTACTGGTGGGGCGTGGTGGCCCGGCTGCTCGGCCTGGCGTGGGTGGTCACGGCCGTGCTGCTGCGGGCCCGGACCGCCGGCTCAGGTGACGACGACGCTGTCGAAGTCGGTCGCCGTGAAGCGCACCCGGACGTCGATGTCCTCGCCGACGGCGGGCACGCGCGCGCCTGACGGCACGAAGAGCATCGAGGCCTGCATGTGCGGGGGCTCGGCGAAGAGCCGCTGCTTGCCGTCGATGGAGAACGGCGAGCGCACGAAGCCGACCGCGTCCATGCCCCCGCGGGCCAGGGTCGCGGCGCGGGCGCGGATGGACTGATCGCCGGTGGGAGCCTCGAGCCCGATGCCGTGCGCCGTACCGCCGCTGACGACCAGCAGGTGGCCGCTCTTCGGCATGGACCGGCCGCGGTAGCCGAAGGCCTCGCCGCGCTCGATCGGGTGCGCGTCGAGGACGGTGGAGCTCACCTGCAGTGCGCCGCGGTCGCCGAGCCAGAGGTCGGTGCCGATGCGCGGGCGGATGGTGAAGTCGGGGTACGTCGCGCGGAGCGTGGTCAGCTCGTCGCGGGTCAGGTGGCTGACGAAGACCGTGCGGGTGCCGATGCCGGCCGCGACCATGTCGTTGATGAGCCGGGTGACCTCGCCGAGGTGCGAGGAGGTGTTGAGGGGCAGGTGCAGGGCCATGCCCTGGAGCCCCGGCAGGCGCCGCTCGGCCAGCAGGTGGCCGGCCTCCACGAGCTCGCGGCGGGTCATGCCGTGGCGACGCATGGAGGTGAGCTGCTCGAGCACGAAGCGGGCGCGCGGGTCGCGGTCGGTGAGGTCGCGCAGGTCCTCGAGCCGGCTGATCGTGTGCACCACGCGGTGGCCGTGGGCCTCGGGCACCTCGACGGCACCCCCGACCGGGCGCCACGGGGTCAGCACCAACAGGTCGCCGTCGTAGCGGGTGGCCGCCTCGGCGAGCTCGCGGTAGGTGCCGACCGCCAGCATGTCGACCGGGGTGCCGGTCTGCTCCGCGTGCTCGTGCAGCCACTGCACGCGGCGGGCCAGCCGGCCGATGGTGAAGCCGTAGCCGTTGCCCTTGCAGACCGGGACGATGCCGGGGTGGGCGGTCGCGGTGGCGAGCAGGTGCCGGCGCCAGCGCTCGCCGTCCACGGTGAGTCGCAGCGTCATCCGCGACGCCCCATGTAGAGGTCGAAGGCCTTGTAGAGAGGCCGGTTGAGCGGGAGGTCCCACTCGCCGACGTACTCCACGGCCTCGCCGCCGGTGCCGACCTTGAACTGGATGAGGCCCACGTGGGAGTCGTCGGCGTCCAGGGTGTCGGTGATGCCGCGCAGGTCGTAGACGGCCGCGCCGGCGGCCAGGGCGTCACTGATCATCGCCCACTGGACGGCGTTGGAGCCCCGGACGTCGCGCTTCTCGGTGGAGCTGGCGCCGTAGGAGTACCAGGAGTGGGTGCCGACGCGGATCGCGATCGTGCTGGCGACGAGGTCACCCTCGTGGCGGGCGGTCCACAGCGTGATGCGCCCGTCCGCCTCGGCCGACAGGGCGTCGTACATCGTCTCGAAGTAGCGCAGGCCGCGCGGGGTGAAGTGGTCGCGCTCGGCGGTGTGGACGTAGAGGTCGTGGAAGGCCTTGAGGTCCGCGCGGGTGCCGCGCTCGACGACGACGCCCTGCTTGGCGGCCTTCTTGATGTTGCGCCGCCACAGCTGGTTCATCCCCGCGAGGACCTCGTCCTCCGTACGCGGGGTGCCGTCGTCGTGGACGAGCGGGATGACGAAGTTGTACTGCGGCTGGCCGGCCGCGAAGCCGCCCTCGACGGCCTGGGGACGCCAGCCGAGCTCGTGGAGCTGGGACACGACGCAGGCGCCGGTCTGGTTGCGCTCGAGCGGCGGCACGTCCGTCAGCCGGTGCACGGACTCGTTGGCGATGCCCTCCTTGACCTGCGCGGCGCTCCAGCGCCGGGTGACCACGGGTGGGCCCATCCGGACGCCGAAGGCGCCCTGTCGGGACAGGTGGCGGGTCATCGGCGCGAGCCAGGAGTCGAGGTCCTCGGTGGTCCAGTCGATGACCGGTCCCTCGGGGAGGTAGGCGAGGTAGCGCTTGAGGCGGGGGAGCTGGCGGTAGAGCACCAGTGCGGCGCCGACCAGCTCCTCGCCGGCGAACCCCTGGGTTGAGGAGCCGAGGGACGAGGCGTCTCGAAACCAGCCCAGCGACTCCGCGCGCCACTCCGGCTTGACCTGGGCCCAGCCGGGGGTCTGCAGGAAGCTCGCGCTGGGCTGGGCGGCGACGTACGCGGCGTGCTCGGCGGTCGTGATGGCCCGAACGGTCAGGGGGGTCGGCGTCGTCACCCGGGTGAGGCTACAGGGGCGGAAATGGTGGCAGGGACCAGACAAGACCCCCGTACTTGTCCGATCCCTGCTCACCCACCTAGACGCGGCAGGTGGTGGTTTGGTTGCGCGGTTCCGCCGACTTTTTACCTTTCGTCGTCGAAAGTGCCTCCGGATCAGTCCCGGCCGGCTCCCCGCGACGGCCTCACGTCGAGGACGACGGGAGGCTCCAGGCCGGCGTCGGCGGCGGCCGCGGCGACGGCCGCACGCACCTCGTGCACGGCGTCGCGGGGCACCAGCGCGACGACGGCGCCGCCGAAGCCGCCGCCGGTCATCCGCGCGCCGAGGGCGCCGCCGGCGAGGGCCGCCTCGACGGTGCGGTCGACGACCGGCACCGAGTTGGCGAAGTCGTCGCGCATCGAGGCGTGGGAGGCGGTCATGAGCGGGCCGATCCCGGCGAGGTCGCCGCGGCGGGCCAGGGCGACGCAGTCGAGGACCCGCTGGTTCTCGGTGAGCACGTGCCGCGCCCGGCGCCGGGTCTCCTCGTCGGAGAGCGAGGCCAGGGCGGCGTCGACGTCCTCGACCTCGCGCAGGGTCGCGACGCCCAGCTCGCGGGCGGCCCGCTCGCAGGCCTCGCGACGCGAGGCGTAACCGCCGTCGACCAGCTGGTGGGGCGCGTGCGGGTCGATGACGAGCAGGGTCAGCCGCGCGGCGTCGAGGTCGCAGGGCACCGGCTCGACGGTGAGGTCGCGGGCGTCGAAGAAGGAGAGGTGACCGTCCTGCGAGCGCAGGATCGCGGTCTGGTCGAGCATCCCGGTGGGCGCCCCGACGTAGTCGTTCTCGGCGCGCTGGACGAGCAGGGCCAGCTCCTCGCGCGGGACGTCCGCCCCGGCGAGGCCCAGCAGCGCCAGCGCCACCGCGCACTCGAGGGAGTGGGAGGAGGAGAGCCCCGAGCCCACCGGGACCTCGCTGACGATCTGCAGGTCGGCCCCGGGGACGGGTGCCCCAAGGTGCTCCCCGAGGACCCAGGCGATGCCCGCGACGTACGCCGCCCAGCCGGTCACGTCGCCCGGCTGCGTGGTCGTCGGGAAGTCGCCGGGCTCGAGGTCGCCGGACGTCGCGGTGACCCGCCCGTCCGTGCGGCGCCGCGCGGTGACGGTGGTGCGCTGGGGCAGCGCGAACGGCAGCGCGAAGCCTGCGTTGTAGTCGGTGTGGTCGCCGATGAGGTTGACCCGGCCGGGGGCCGACCAGGTGCCGCCGGCGGTGTCCTGCCCGCTCATGCGACCCGCTCCCGCAGCCAGGCCGCGTCGGCGGTGTGCTCGGCGGCGCCGCCCGGGGTCTCGAGGCAGACCGGGGCGCCGGCGTCGCGGATCACCGCGGCCAGCAGGTCGGCGTCGATGTGGCCGGCCCCGAGGTTGGCGTGCCGGTCGGCGCCGGAGTCGAAGGCGTCGCGGCTGTCGTTGCAGTGCACCAGGTCGATCCGCCCGGTGATGGCCAGGACGTCCGCGACCACGGTCTCGAGCGGGTTGCCGCCGGCATGAGCGTGACAGGTGTCGAGGCAGAAGCCGACCATGTCGGCCTGCTCGGTGCCACTGATGGCGTCCCACACCCCGGCGATGCGGTCGAGGTAGCGGGTCATCGCGTTGTCCCCGCCGGCGGTGTTCTCGATGAGCAGCGGCAGCTTGAGGTCGGTCGCCTCGACGGCCTTGCGCCAGTTGTCGAACCCGATGCTCGGGTCGTCGGTCTTGTTGACGTGCCCGCCGTGCACGATCAGCCCCTTGGCGCCGATCTCGGCCGCGGCGTCGACGTGCTGCTGGAGCAGCTTGCGGCTCGGGATGCGGATCCGGTTGTTGGTGGTGGCGACGTTGACGATGTACGGCGCGTGGACGTAGAGGTCGACCCCCGCCTCCCCGGCGGCCTCGCGCAGCGCCTGCGCGCCCCCGGCGTACTGCACCTCGGGGCCCTTGTAGCCCTGCGGGTCGCCGAGGAAGAACTGGACCAGCGGCGCCTGCCTGGCCTGCGCCTCGGCGATCGGGTCGGTCTGGTCCACGTGCGCGCCGATGGGGATGCTCATGGGCGTCAGGCTAGTGCGGACCGGGGACACCGGGCAGGGGCGCCGGGCTGCGGGAGGCTCCCCGCCTGGGCGGGGACTCCGTCACCGTGTGACCGTTGCAACCGCCACCCGGTGTCGGACTCGCCGACACAGTGCGCAGTCCTCAGGGGAGGACCCCGGCCACCACGAGCGCGCACGCAACGAGGACCCCGAGGCAGGCGGCGACACCCGCCCAGGCCGGCCAGTCGACGGTGGGTGTCCGCCGCTCGGGTGGCAGCGGGGGCAGCCGGTCGGTGACGACCGGTCCCGGCTCGGCGGGGATGTCGAGGCGACGGAGCAGGCGCAGGGCGGCCTCGGCGGACGCCAGCCGCTGCTCGGGGTCGACCACGAGGAGTCGCTCGAGGAGCGGGCGCAGCCGGCTGGACCCGATCTCGCCCTGGCGCGACGGCGGCAGGCCGGTGAGGAGCTGGAGGCCGACGCGGCCGACGGAGTACAGGTCCTGGCACGGGTCGGGCGGCGCACCCCGCGCCTGCTCGGGCGCCATGTAGCCGTCGGTGCCGATGGCCCCCGGGACGGTGGTGAACCGCCGGTCGGCGATGGGGGCGGCCACCCCGAAGTCGCCGAGCCGCAGGTGCGGGGTGGTGGCGCCGCCGGCGCCTGTCGCGTCGGTGGTGCCGGTCGAGTCGGTCGGGGCGAGGAGCAGGTTGGCGGGCTTGACGTCGCGGTGCACCAGGCCGGCCGCGTGGACGGCGGCGAGCGCCATGAGGAGCTGCTCGACCAGCCGCGCGGCGTACCCCACCGGCAGCGGGCCGTGCTCGTCGAGCAGCTGCTGGACCGAGCCACCGGGCACGAGGTCCATGGCGAGCAGGACGAGGTCGTCCTCGGCGGCCCAGCCCGTGGGGGCGACGACGTGCGGGTGCCGCACCCGGACCGCCTGCTCGCGCACGAAGCGGGCGAGCAGGCCGGCGGAGTGCTGTCCGAGGACCTTGACGGCGACCAGCGCACCGGTGCGGGTGTCCCGCGCCCGCCACACCGAGCCCATCCCGCCGGCGCCGACCTGGTCGAGCAGGACGTAGCGGCCGGCGACCGGCGGGAGGGCCGTCCGGGGCGGCGCCTGCCGGGGCGCTGCGTGGGCTGGGGGACGCACGACGACGACGCTAGCGACGTACGCCGATCGGTGCCGCCGGTCATCCACAGGCCCGGTCCCGCACGGATTCCACGGGGGTGGCCGGGCGCTGTTAGCCTTTCCTGTCGCTCCCTATCCGCTGGGGGCACATCCTCCTGCCACGGATCGTCCGTGGCCGCATGAGTCCGAAGGAGGTAGACACGCATGACGCGTGCCTACGAAGTGTTGGTGATCCTCGACCCCAGTCTCGAGGAGCGCACCATCGAGCCGTCCCTCGACAAGTACCTCAACGTCATCCGCAAGGACGGCGGATCCGTCGACAAGGTCGACGTGTGGGGCCGGCGTCGCCTGGCCTACGAGATCAAGAAGAACGCCGAGGGCATCTACGCGATCATCTCGCTGCAGGCCGAGCCTGCGACCGTCAAGGAGTTCGACCGCCAGCTCACGCTGAACGAGTCGATCCTGCGCACCAAGGTCCTCCGCCCCACGCTCTGAGCGTGTTTGTGGAAAACCTTTCCGATGTCGGTGGCCTCCGCAACGATGGCCCCCGACCTCACATCGTGATCATTAGGGAGTCCTGACATGGCAGGCGAGACCGTCATCACCGTCGTCGGCAACCTCGTCGACGATCCGGAGCTGCGCTTCACCCCCTCGGGTGCGGCCGTGGCCAACTTCCGGATCGCGTCGACGCCGCGCACCTTCGACCGCCAGAGCAACGAGTGGAAGGACGGCGACGCGCTGTTCCTCTCCTGCTCGGTCTGGCGCCAGGCCGCGGAGAACGTTGCCGAGTCCCTCCAGCGCGGCATGCGTGTCGTCGTGCAGGGGCGTCTCAAGTCGCGTCAGTACGAGACCCGCGAGGGTGAGAAGCGCACCGTCTTCGAGATTGAGGTCGAGGAGGTCGGTCCGTCGCTCAAGTACGCGACGGCCAAGATCTCCAAGACCACCCGCTCCGGCTCCGGCGGGGGCGGCGGTTTCGGTGGTGGCGGTGGCGGCAACGCGTCCGGCGGCGACGACCCGTGGGCCACGCCCGCCCCCCAGGGTGGCGGTCAGACCGGCGGCTTCGGCGGCGGACAGCCCGCGCAGTCCGGTGGCGGCTTCGGCGGCCAGCAGGGCGGCGGCGGCTACGGCGGCGGCTCCAGCCAGGGCGGCCAGGGCGGTGGCCAGCCGGCCAACGACCCGTGGGGCGCTCCCGGCGTGGGCGGCTCCGAAGAGCCCCCCTTCTGAGTGGGTCGCTGCCGAGCGAGCGAGGCAGCGCATTCCCGCCAGATCGAGTAGCCCGCACGGCTGAGCCTGCGAAGCCGTGACCGGGCCTGTCGAGATCACACAGCACCAACCAGTCCGAATACACCTCCACCATTCCGGGCCAGTAACCAACCTGGTCCGGGCTTCTAGAAAGGAAGCACCACAATGGCCAAGGCAGTGATTCGCAAGCCCAAGAAGAAGGTTTGCCAGTTCTGCAAGGAGAAGGCGACCGGTGTCGACTACAAGGACACCACCCTGCTCCGCAAGTTCATCTCCGACCGCGGCAAGATCCGTGCGCGTCGCGTGACCGGCAACTGCGTCCAGCACCAGCGTGACGTGGCCATCGCGGTCAAGAACGCCCGCGAGGTCGCCCTGCTGCCCTACACGTCCACCGGTCGCTGAGGAAGGGAAGAGAACACATGAAGCTCATCCTGACCCAGGAGGTCGACGGACTCGGCGCTCCCGGCGACGTGGTCGAGGTCAAGGACGGCTACGGCCGCAACTACCTCGTGCCCCGTGGCCTCGGCATCCGCTGGACCCGCGGCGGCGAGAAGACCGTCGAGTCGATCAAGACGGCCCGCACGGCTCGCGCCGCGCGCGACGCCGACCACGCCAAGGAGATCAAGACCAAGATCGAGGCCACCCAGGTCGCGGTCAAGGTCCGCTCCGGCGCCGGCGGCCGCCTCTTCGGCGCCGTCACCACCGCGGAGATCGCCCAGGCGATCACCGAGGTGTCCGGCGAGCCCGTCGACCGCCGCACCATCGTGGTCGACCAGCCCATCAAGGCGCTCGGCGCCCACGAGGTGTCGGTCAAGCTGCACGACGAGGTGTCGGCCACGGTCGCCCTCAACGTGATCCCCGCCTGACGCACACACAGCACTGCCGGCGCGGCCCGCTCCCTCCGGGGGGCGGGCCGCGCTGCATTTCGCAGTGAGTCCGCCGCTCAGTCGCCCCGTCGGACGTTGGTCCGGGCCAGCACGGCGTCGACCTTGACCGTTCTGCCCCGGCTCAGCACCTCGATGACGACCGTGCCCCGCCGCGTGCCGGAGAACTGGTCGATCACCACGATCTCGCGCCGGTCGGACCGGGCGCGGCCGAGGTCCACGGTTTGCCAGCCGGTGGAGCCGACGCGGATGCGGACCGTGCCGTAGGACGGCGCGGTGGGCGCGTAGAGGCGCAGCTCGCCGACCTTCCGGGTCTTCAGCACCAGCCGGGCGCCCTGCGTGCGGCTCACCAGGACGGAGCCGTCGAAGGCGGCCGATGCCTTCTGCTTCTTCCAGCCGGCGCGACGTCTCGGGTCGGCGGGGACGGAGAAGCCGAAGGGCTCCGACCACGCGCTCGGGGTCCCGGCCCGGTCGACGGCGCGTGCGGTGAACGTGTGGTCGCCCGACGCGACCCCGGTCAGCACCCACGGGCCCGGGGTGCACGACGTGGTCCGGCCGTCGAGGAGGCACTCGAAACGGGCGTCGCGCTCATTGCTGTTGAGCCGGATCGGCAACCGCCGCGACGGTACGACGGGTCGCTGCGGCGACTGCGCGTCGTACGCATCGGGGGTGACGAAGGCGACCGGGGCCGCGGTGTCCTGGCCCCAGGAGAGACCGGCCGGGCTGGCGTCGAGGTCCTCGCCGGGCTCGTCGTCGCCGGGGAGCGTCGCGAGGTCGTTGTAGGTGTAGCGCTGGTCGGCGGGGTCGACGGCTCGGACCGCGAAGGAGTACGGCTGGCCGGAGTCGACCAGGCCGGAGTACGTGCGCGGGCTGGTGCACGTCGTCCAGTCGTGGGCCCGGGCCGGTCCGGTCAGTCGGCACTCGAGGCCGATCGCGTCGGCGTCCGCGTCGGTGTGCGCGCCGGAGAAGGTGAAGGTCATCGTCGAGGTCGCCACCCAGCCGGCCGCGGTGGGGACCGTCGACACCCCGGTCAGGGTGGTCTCGGGCGGGACCTCGTCGTCGCACGGAGCCTGCAGGAGGCCGGTCGGAGGTTCGGAGAGACAGCCCGGGGCGGCGTACGACGGGGTCGCGAGGCCGACGGGGAGGAGGACGGCGGCCAGCGCGCTGACGGCCAGGGCGGCGGCCCGGCGGGTGGGTGTCATGTCGGCTCCGAGGTCGGTGATCACTGGCACAACGGCAGCGGGCGGGACAGGTTACGAGCCGCCGGTGCGCGTGGCGACGGCGTCGGCCTCGTCGCCGGTCGCGGCCCAGGGCCGGGCGGCGTAGGAGAAGAGGAGCACGATGACCAGCAGGACGACGCCGGCGGCCGCGGCGTAGACGGCGGCCAGGACGTCGTCGGACGAGTCGGCGGAGAACGCGAGGACGGGCGCCATGGCGGAGACCCCGACGAGGACCGTCGCCGTCCGCAGCCACGCGGAAGCCTGCCGGTCCGCGGCCGCCGCGGACCGGACCGCGAGCTCGTGGCAGAGCAGGGCGCAGGCCGCCAGCTGCGGCAGGGTCGCGGCCCACCAGAGCGAGGGATGCAGGTCACCGAGCGCGTCCTGGACCGGGGGCCACCAGACCACGAGCGACACGGCGAGGGCCGCGCCGACCAGTCCGGCAAGGAGGTCGGAGAGCCCGAGGCGGCGGGCGCCCAGGACCACCAGGACCCAGCCGACGAAGTCCGGGAGGGCGTCGTACCCCTGGAAGCGTGCGGTCAGCGCCACGATCAGCAACCCCATCGCGACGGACTGGAGGGGCTTCATGCGCGCGAGGCTAGCGCCCCGGTCACCAACCACGCGTCGCCGCGGGCGCGGCGGGTGAGGACGACGTACCTCGAGCCCATGAAGACGACGACCATGGCCAGCCAGACCGGCACCAGCCCACCCGGGCCGGCGGCGGCGAGCAGCGCGGCGGGGGCGTAGGCGGCCAGCACCAGCAGCCCGCCCCACGCGAGGTAGCGGCCGTCGCCGGCGCCGATGAGCACGCCGTCGAGCACGAAGACCACTCCCGCGACCGGCTGGCCGAGGGCGGCGACGAGCAGCACCGGGACCAGGAGCCGCTGGACCTCGGGGTCGGGGGAGAAGAGCGCGCCGATCCAGGGTGCGCACAGTGCGAGCAGCAGCCCGGTCACGATGCCGCCACCCCAGCCCCAGCGGACCAGCCGCCGGGTGAGGCGCCGGGTGCCCTCCACGTCGCCGGCGCCGAGGGCGCGGCCGGTGATGGCCTGGGCGGCGATGGCCAGCGCATCGAGGGTGAAGGCGAGGAAGGTCCACAGCGTGATGGCGATCTGGTGGGTGGCCAGGTCGGTCTCGGGGTCGGTCCCGGCGAAGGTGACGGCGTACGTGCCGACGAGCAGGCACGCGCGCAGGGTGAGCGTGCGCATCACCAGCGGGGTGCCGGCGTGGGCGGCGGCCCGGATCCCGGGGAGGTCGGGGGACAGCGGCGCCCCCTCGCGGCGTGCGGCGCGCACCACGACCGCGACGAGCACGGCGGCGCTGCCGACCTGGGCGAGGACCGAGCCGATCGCGGAGCCGGCGATGCCCAGGTCGAGGCCGTACACGAGCGTGACGTTGAGGACGATGTTGGCGACGTTGCCGCCGACGGCGACCCACAGCGGGGTGCGGGTGTCCTGCAGTCCGCGGAGCACGCCGGTCGTGGCGAGCATGAGCAGCAGCGGGGTGGTGCCCCAGATCGCGATGCGGAGGTACGTCGTGGCCTGATCGCTCACCGCGTCGCCCGCACCGAACAGCCCGACCAGCGGCTCGGCCAGGACGAACCCGGCCGCGGTCGCCGCCCCGCCGATGAGCACGGCGAGCCAGCACCCGTCGATGCCCTGGGCAAGGGCTCCGCGCAGGTCACCGGCGCCGAGGTGGCGCGCGACGCTGGCGGTGGTGCCGTAGGCGAGGAAGACGCACAGGCCGACGATGGTCTGGAGGATGACCCCGGCGATCCCGAGGCCCGCGAGCGGCGCCGTGCCGAGGTGCCCGACGACCGCCGCGTCGGTGAGCAGGAAGAGGGGCTCGGCGACCAGGGCCAGGAAGGCGGGGACGGCCAGCCTGAGGATCTCGCGGTCGGTCGTGTTCACCCCCGGAGCGTAACGACCAGATGGGGATGGTGACCATGACATGTGACGCAAGTGAAAGTTCGGATGGCCCTAAGTGACTACCTGTGTACAACCCGGTCGGACCTGTGGGAAATGGCGACGACGTGCTGCATGTCGACAAACCGACCGGCGACTCCCACATGTCGAGAAGGTGGACGGCCGGTTCGGTAAAGAACTTCACGTCCACAGGCGTCGCAACACGTTTGTGCAGGTCAGGCGCCTGCGGTGTAGTCAAGATCGACCAGTATCCACAGGCTCGTCCCCAGCTGGTGCACAACATCGTGCGTGTCGTCCACGGGCCCACGCCGGTTATCCCCAGCGCCTGTGGATAACTCGGCGTCGTGGAGTGGCCGGGCGGGTCGCGGGCGTCGTACCGTCGCGCGGTGCGGGACCCGGGCAACCGGACGACGCACCACGACCGATCCGGCACCGGACCGGTCGCCGGGACCGGTGTCGAACGGGTGTCGGTGGTCGACCCTAGGGTCGGCCCCGGCGGGACAGCGGGGTCGGATCCGGCAGTGGCCACGGGCGCAGAGCGGCCAGGAATGAGGAGTGGGACCGGTGAGCATCGCGGGCCAGGACCTGGGGCACGACAGTGGACCCCGCGACCCCGAGTACGACTGGGGTGACGGGCCGGCTGCCTACGAGCCCGGCAACGCGCCCCGTCAGCCCGGCGACCGCACCCCGCCCCAGGACAACGCGGCCGAGCAGTCCGTGCTCGGGTCGATGCTCATCTCCAAGGACGAGATCGCCAACGTCACCGAGACGCTCCGCGGGGTCGACTTCTACCGTCCCGCGCACGAGAAGATCCACGACGCGATCATCGACCTCTACGGCCGCAGCGAGCCGGCCGACCCGATCACGGTGGCCGCCGAGCTCCAGCGGCGCGGTGAGCTCTCCAACATCGGTGGCGCGCCCTACCTCCACACCCTCTCGGCCAACGTGCCGATCGCGGCCAACGCGGCCTACTACGCCGAGATCGTCCGGGAGAAGGCGATCCTGCGCCGCCTGGTCGAGGCCGGCACCAAGATCGTGCAGATCGGCTACGCCGGCGAGGGGGCCGTCGACGACGTGGTCGACCAGGCGCAGGCCGAGGTCTACAAGATCACCGACCGCCGTTCGGCCGAGGACTACGCGCCGCTGTCGGACATCATGAATCCCGTCCTCGACGAGATCGAGGCGATCGGCAACCGCGAGGCCGGGCTGTACGGCGTGCCCACCGGCTTCGCCGACCTCGACGACCTGACCAACGGTCTCCACTCCGGTCAGATGATCATCGTCGCGGCGCGACCCGCCATGGGCAAGGCGCTCGCCCTCGACACGCCTCTCGCGACTCCGGACGGCTGGACGACGATGGGCGAGGTCGCAGTCGGGGACCTCCTGTACGACGCCCAGGGTCGGCCAACTCGTGTCGTCGCGGCGACCGAGGTCATGGAGGACAGGCCCTGCTACGAGGTCCGCTTCTCCGACGGCTCGTCGATCGTGGCGGACGCCGAGCACCAGTGGCTCACCGAGACCTTGGCGGGGTCGGAGCACGGCGACGGCAGTTCCGCCCTGACCGGGCTCGAGTCACGCGTGTCGACGGATCAGGCTCATCGAACTGCCTGCGCAGTGCGCACGACCATCCAGCTCGCCGCCAGCATCGATGACCTCCACACCATCGCCATGCCCGACGGGTCCGCCGTCAAGGTGGAGTCGGTGAGCGCGATCGCGTCGGTTCCGGTCAGGTGTGTGCAGGTGGACAACGAGGACCACCTCTACCTAGCCGGCGAGTCGATGATCCCGACGCACAACTCCACCCTCGCCCTCGACTTCTGCCGCGCGGCGTCGATCCACAACAACCTCACCAGCTGCTTCTTCAGCCTCGAGATGACGCGCTCCGAGATCATGATGCGACTCCTCTCCGCCGAGGCGAAGGTGCCGCTCAACCACATCCGCAACGGCCAGATGGGCGACCAGGACTGGGACGCGCTGGCCCGCAAGATGGGTCAGGTCTCGGGGGCGCCGATGTTCATCGACGACTCGCCCAACATGACGATGATGGAGATCCGGGCCAAGGCGCGACGACTCAAGCAGCGCCACGACCTCAAGCTCATCGTCATCGACTACATGCAGCTGATGAGCTCGGGCAAGAAGGTCGAGTCCCGCCAGTTGGAGGTCTCGGAGTTCTCCCGGCAGATCAAGCTCCTCGCCAAGGAGCTCGAGCTGCCGATCATCGCGCTCTCCCAGCTCAACCGTGGTCCCGAGCAGCGCGGCGACAAGCGCCCGATGATGAGCGACCTGCGTGAGTCCGGGTCGCTCGAGCAGGACGCCGACATGGTGATCCTGCTCCACCGCGACGACGTCTACGAGAAGGAGTCGACCCGCCCCGGCGAGGCCGACCTCATCGTGGCCAAGCACCGCAACGGTCCCACCCGCGACCTGACGGTGGCCTTCCAGGGTCACTACTCGCGGTTCGTCGACATGGCGCACTGACTGTTGAGAGCCGCTGCGGTCGAGGTGCAGCGAAGCAGTAGAACGTCTACGTGTTGTTGAAACACTCGCGTTGGAGCGCCCGGGGGGTGGACGCTGCGGTGTCTCCCGGTGACTTCTGCGCCAATGCGTCCACGTGAGGCGCCACGATGCTCAGTAGCTGGTGGTGAGTCGGGGCATCGGCTCCGATGATCAGGCCGCCGCCGATTCCGACCTCGGCCCCGTCGAGGTCGGTGACGATGCACCCTGCGGCGCGGCAGAGCGCGATCCCGGCGGCGAAGTGCACGTTGTCGACGAAATGGCCGTCGCTGATGTAGCCCGCGCGACGCCCGGCCGCCACCCACGCGACGGCGAGCGTGGTCGACATGACCCGGGGACCAAACGCTGTGCGAAACGCAGCGTCGATCACCTGCGCGCCAAGGAACGGACGATCGAGCGGGCCGTCGCAGTTGACGTCGACGAGCCGAGACCCCGGCGATGGGGATATCGCGACGTCCGCCCCGCCCGCAGCTCTGAGCATGGCCTTCGTGCCGTCGGTCCAGTACACCTCGCCGGCAATCGGATCGGCGACCGCTGCGGCAACGGTGCGTGAGCCGTCGGTCAGGGCGACGTTGACGGCCACCAACGGCGTCTGCGCCGCGAAGTTGAGGGTCCCGCAGAGTGGGTCGACAAGCCACCGGCGTGTGGTGGCGGTGCCACCGCTGCGGCCAGACTCCTCGCCCTCGACGGCATCGTCGGGGAGGGCATCGGTGATCACATCGAGGATCGCGCGTTCTGCCTCGATGTCCGCGTTCGTCGCGAAGTCGATGCCGGACTTCGCATGGATGCTCAACGCTCGGCCGTAGGCAGCTCGCACGATCGCAGCCCCTGCTCCGACGGCCGCCAAGGCGACCTCAACGTCGCGCGACACCGCTGTCACGTGGGCTCGCCTGGCGAAGCGAGGTCAGCCCCGAAGACCAGTGCTGGGCCACCATGAGCGTGGACCTCGCGCTCCAGCGCGAGTCCGACCTTGGTCGCTACCCGCTGCGAGGCGAGGTTGCTCGGCCGGATGATCGCGACCAGGTGACCGACGCCGGCGTCCCGTGCGGCGGCACGCACGGAAACCGCTGCTTCGGATGCGTAGCCGCGGCGCCGAAGAGGCGTGCGAACGTGCCAGCCCACCTCGACCACTTGCTCTCCCTCAACGTCCTGCATCGTCAGACCGCAGTCGCCCACGAAGTCGCCCGCGTGGGTCTCGATCACCCAGAGGCCGAATCCGTGCTGCTCATAGCTACGGAGTGTCCAGTCAATCCAGCCCTCAGGGCCACGCGATCCGCCGGTCTCGAGAGTCGCGATCTCGGCCAGGTCGCCCGCGGTCATCTCGCGAAACCGCAGACGCAGCGTCGGTGCCGGCATCATGGTCGAACTCTAGGGTGGCGCGGACGGAACGTTCGCCGACGTTCTGTCGTGACCTGCCGGCACCAGCGCACGACGAGGCGGTGTTACTCCGGTTGCCCGCCCGCAGCCGCCTCCCGGCGGATGCGACGCACCCGGCGGGCGACGACGACGAAGACGATCGCGACCGCCACGCTGGAGGCCAGGCCGGCGACGATGATCGCGGCCAGCGGGCTGTCGACGAGGGCCGTCCCCACGGCGTACGCGACCCCGCAGATGTAGATCGACCACGCGACGCCGCCCACCGCGGACCAGCGCAGGAACTCGCCGTACGGGTGCCCGGCCAGCCCGAGGCTCGCGTTGACGACGAAGCGCAGACCGGGCACGTAGCGGCCGAAGACGAGCAGCGCGGCCGCGGACGACCCGATCACCTCCATGGCCATGGCGACCTTCTCGTTGGCCATGGCGGCGGTCAGCTGGCGCTCCATCCGGCTGCGGTTGCGGCGGGCGATCCAGTACAGCGCGGAGTCACCGATCACGGCACCTGCGGCGCCGGCGACCATCACCCAGCCGAGCTCGAGGAATCCCTGCGCGGCCAGCGTCGACGCGGCGTTGAGGGTGGTCTCGCCGGGCAGGATCGGGATGACCGCGTCGCCGAGGACCAGGGCGAAGACGGTCAGGTACGCCCAGGGACCCTCCGCCTCCTGCGGTGCGGGGCGCCCCTCGAAGGGTGCGAGCGCCACGAGTGCGACGAGCAGGAGCACCAGGACCAGCAGGGCGAGTGCGGCCCACATCCAGGCGCGTCTGTGTCCACGTGGCCTGGTCACCGGCTCGGAGTGGCTCATCGGCGCTCGCTCCCTTCCACGTCGCCCGTGGACTCGGGCTCGGTCAACCACACCATCCGTGAGCGATGTCAGGGACGAGGCGCTCCGGTCAGTCGCCGACGGCGTCGCGGATCTGGTCGAGCATGCCCTGCTCGCCCTCGCTGACCAGCTGGGCCTTGAAGCCCATGAAGCCGCCCTCCTTGGCGGCCTCGGCGGCCGCCTGGGCACTCGCGACCAGCCAGGCGCCGAAGGCGGCCGTCTCCTCCGGGGTCGCCTTGGCGGTCACGAGAGCCTTCACCTCCCGCAGCTCCGCGAGCACGGCTTCTCCGGCCGGCTGGCTCGAGGGCTTGTAACCCTTGAGCGGGTGCTGCCGCTGCTGTGCCATGGCCTGGACGTCGAGCGCCACCTCGGTCAGCAGCTGCTCGCGGCTCGGAGGGCTGGTGGCGGACTTCATCGTCGCCATCGTCTCCTTGGCCGCCTCGATGGGGCCGCCGGGATCGGCCAGGGAGATGGCCAGGCCAGCCACGAACGGTGCCCGCACGATCCGAGCCCACTCGTCCTCGGGGAAGTCGGTCTTCGCGGTCACAGGCGTTTCCTTCCGGGGACGACAGATTCTCGTCAGTTTCCACGGTGATGATGTGGATGTCACCCCCCGACCAGTCCGCCCGGGCAGATCCCCCGACGGCGGTCCGGGTCACCCGAGCCGGATGAGGCACACCGCGCGAGGCACCGGCGAGGATGGGGCGCCGACGTCACCGGCGTCCCGACCGACCACCGGAGGTGGCCATGCGTCCGAGCGGCACCATCGCGGTGGCGAAGCGCGTCGCGGTCGCCCTGCTGCTGGCCCTGCTGCTGGCCTCGTGCAGTGACATCGGCGGCGAGGAGGGCACCCGGCCCTCGATCTCGCCGACCCGCACACCCACCGCGGAGCTGCCCAGCACCACGGAGCCCACCACCGATCCCTCGGGGCCCTCGACCGAGCCGACCGAGGAGCCGACCACCGAGCCCACCGAGGAGCCGACCACCGAGCCCACGGAGGAGCCGACCACCGAGGAGCCCACGGAGGAGCCGACCACCGAGGAGCCCACGGAGGAGCCGACGGAGGAACCCACCACCGAGCTGCCCAGCCCGACCCGGACGCCGACCCGGACGCCGACCCAGACCGAGGAGCCGGAAACCACGCCGACGTCGGAGCCGACGCCGACGGAACCGGAGCAGTCGGAGACCGCCCCGGAGTCGGTCACGGAGTCACCGGAGGCGCAGGAACCCGAGGGCGAACCCACCGAGGAGGCTGTCCCGTCCTTGGGGCTGTGGCTGGTGGCGGCCCTGGTCCTCGGGAGCCTCGTGGCCATCCCCCTGGTGGTGCGGTCACGGCGCCGCAACGCGTGGGACCAGCAGCTGGCCGCCGAGGAGGCCGAGGTCTCGTGGCTCGCGCGGGAGCTCCTGCCCGAGCTGCGCAGGGCGGCCTCGCGCGAGGAGCTCGCCGGGGGCTGGACCGTGAGCCAGGCGCGCGTGTCCGCCGCCGAGGACCGGCTGACGGTGCTGGAGTCCTCGGCACCCGACGAGCCCCGCGGGGCACGGGCACGGGTGTTGCGAGACGCCTCTCGCGAGGCGCGGGCCCAGATGCAGCGGCTCCTCGGCCCGGGGGCGCACGACACGTGGGCACTGGACCTGGACGCGATCATCATCGACCTGGAGACCGCGCTGCGACCGACCCCGGCTGACCCCGGCACCGCGCCGCCCGAGGCACGCTGACCGACGACGGACGAGGCTCAAGTCGCGGCGACGACCAGGCCACGACGACGACCAGGCCACGACGACGACCAGGCCACGACGAGGTCAGGACCAGGTCAGGACCAGGCCGGTCCAAGTGCAACGAGCAAGAGATGCGGCGAGGGCGCCCGACTCAGTTCCAGAGGAGGACCGCGCCGACCAGCCCGGCGACGACGATGCCCGTCCGCAGCAGGGTCGGGGGCAACCGGCGCCCGACCCGCGCCCCGGCGTACCCGCCCACGACCGATCCGGCGGCGAGGAGCAGGACGGCACGCCAGTCGAGGTCGGCCGCGAAGACGAAGATGACGCTGGCGACGAGGTTGGCCGCCAGCACGGCCAGGGTCTTGAGGGCGTTGGCCACCCGGAACGGCAGGTCGGTCCCGAGGCCGAGCACGGCGAGCATCATGACGCCCGAGCCGGCGCCGAAGTACCCGCCGTACACCCCGGTGACGGTCGCGAAGAAGCCCGTCACCGGCGAGACGTGCAGCCGGTCGTCGGCCCCCTCGGACCGGCGTGAGCGGAGGAGCGCGGACAGTCGCGGCTGGACGCCCACGAGCAGGCAGGTGCCGAGGATCAGCCACGGCACCACGCTCTCGAAGACCGTCGCCGGCAGCGCGAGGAGCAGCACGGCCCCGACCACTGAGCCGACGGCACAGGTGGCGAGCACGACCGCCGCGACGCGGGGGTGCTCGCGCAGCTCGGACCGGTAGCCCCACGACCCGCTGATCGCGCCGGGCGTCAGGCCCACCGTGTTGGAGGCGTTGGCGACCACGGGCGGCAACCCCACGGCGACCAGCACCGGAAAGCTGAGGAGCGAGGCGATCCCGACCGTCGAGGTGAGGATCCCGGCGCCCAGCCCGGCCAGCAGCACGACGAGCTGCTCGAGCGGTGTCACTGCGTCCGGAGCACGGCGACGTCGCTCACCATCTCGACGTGGGCGTGCATGGTGCGCGCGGCGCCGTCCGGGTCGCCCGCCCGGATCGCGTCGGCGATCGCCCGGTGCCCGGCGAGGGAGGCCCGCGGCCGGTCGGGCTGCGACAGCGACTCGATGCGGGTCTCCCGGATCAGGTCGGCGATCTCGGCCATCAGCCGCGACAGCAAGAGGCTGTGGGACGCCGCGGTCACCGCGGCGTGGAAGGTCTCGTCGCCCTCGACGCCCCGACCCCCGGCCTCGATGTCGGCCTCCATCCCGGCCAGGGCGTCCTCGATGCGGTCGAGGTCGGCCTCGGTACGCCGCGCGGCCGCGAGGCTGGCGATCTTGGTCTCCAGCGCGTCGCGGGTCTCGATGATCTCGGGCAGCCGGTGGGCGTGCGCCCGGACCGCGTCGATGATCCGTGAGGGCCCGGGCGACTGGGCGACGACCGTCCCGTCACCGTGCCGCACCGCGACGGCGCCGATCACCTCGAGCGCGACCAGGGCCTGGCTGAGGGTGGCGCGGCTGACGCCGAGCCGGGCAGCGAGCTCTCGCTCGGGCGGCAGCTTGTCGCCGGGCTTGAGGTCGTGCTCGCCGATCCAGGTCGAGATCTGCTCGGCCACCTGCTCGTAGAGGCGGACCCGGGCCAGGGGCGCGGGGAAGGAGGCCTCGGGGCGTCGTGGCGGAGGCGGGATCGCGTCGGACATGACCCCAGCCTATTGACAGATGGCTCAGAGGGCTATTGGCTAGGCCACTGATCCAGTACGTGACGCCGGTCACGTCGATGGCCTCGGGCCATCACCGACAGAGGGAGAGTCCTATGGGACCGGAATGGGTGGCGATCCTCGCCTTGGTCGCCCTGTTCGTCGTGGGCACGTTGCTGCCCATCAACATGGGGGCGCTGGCGTACGTCGCCGCCTGGTTCGTGGGCATGTACGCCCTCGACCTCGACGAGAAGGAGATCCTCGCCGGCGTCAGCGGTGACCTGATCCTGACGCTGATCGGAGTGACCTACCTCTTCGCCATCGCGCGCAACAACGGCACGGTCGACCTGATCGTGCGTACGGCGGTCAAGGGCGTCGGCGGACGGGTCGCGCTCATCCCGTGGGTGATGTTCGCGGTGACCGCGGTGCTGACCGGCATCGGTGCCGTCAGCCCGGCGGCCTGCGCGATCATCGGCCCGATCGCCCTCGGCTTCGCCGGCCGCTACGGCATCAGCCCGCTGATGATGGGCATGTTCGTCGTGCACGGCGCCCAGGCCGGCGGCTTCTCGCCGATCAGCATCTACGGCGTGATCACCAACTCCGTCATGGAGGAGGCCGGCCTGCCCTCCAGCGAGATCACCGTCTTCCTCGCCAGCCTGATCGTCAACACGATCATGGCCGCGATCCTCTTCGTGGTGCTCGGCGGTCGCAAGCTGATGGCCATGCGGATCGACCCGGACGAGCCCGACACCCTGGACGAGGACCTGCACCGCGGCGGCGCGATCGTGCCGGCCCGCGGCACCGGCACCTACGCATCGACCGGCACCCAGGCGCAGGGCGTGCGTCGCGACCAGGTGCTCACCCTGGTGGCCTTCGTCGCTGTCGCGCTCGTCGCGCTGGCCTTTGACAAGAACATCGGCTTCGTCGCCATCACCGCCGCGGTCATCCTGGCGATGCTGAACGCCGAGGAGCACAAGGACGCGGTCCGGCAGATCGCCTGGCCCACCGTCCTCCTGGTCGCCGGTGTCAGCACCTACGCCACCATCCTGACCACCGCGGGCTCGCCCGAGTTCGTCGGCAAGTGGGCCGCCGGCCTCGGCACGGTGGCGATCGGCGCCCTGATCCTCTGCTACGTCGGCGGCGTGGTCTCGGCCTTCGCCTCGTCCACGGCGCTGCTGCCGGTGATCATCCCGATCGGGGTGCCGCTGATCGCGGACGGCGGCATCAACGCGGCGCTCTTCGTCGCAGCCCTCGCGGTGTCGTCGACCATCGTGGACGTCAGCCCGTTCTCGACCAACGGCGCGCTCATGCTGGCCAACAAGCCCGACTCCATCAGTGAGCCCGTCTACTACAAGCAGATCCTGAGCTACGGCGTGATCGTCACGCTGGTCGGTCCGCTGCTCGTCTGGGGCGCGCTGGTCCTGCCCGGGTGGGGCTCGTGACCGCGCCGCTGGCCGACATCCTCGTCGTCGACCTCTCCCGGGCCCTGGCCGGACCGCACGCCACGATGATGCTGGGCGACCTCGGTGCCCGGATCGTCAAGGTCGAGGCGCCGGGCCACGGGGACGACACCCGCGGCTGGGGTCCGCCCTTCGTCGGGCCGGAGGACGACCGCCAGTCGACGTACTTCCTCTCCGCCAACCGCAACAAGGAGTCCATCGCGCTCGACCTCAAGGACGAGGCCGACCGGGACGTGCTGCTGCGGCTCGTGGACCGGGCCGACGTGCTGGTGGAGAACTTCCGCACCGGCGTCCTCGAGCGGCTCGGCCTGGGCATCGACGCGCTCATGGAGCGCAACCCGCGGCTCGTGGTCCTCTCGATCACCGGCTTCGGGCACGACGGCCCGGAGGGCGGGCGTGCCGGCTACGACCAGATCGCCCAGGGCGAGGCCGGCCTGATGTCGCTCACCGGCTCCGGTCCCGACGACCCGCAGCGGGTCGGCGTACCGATCGGCGACCTGCTCGCCGGGATGTACGGCGCGTACGGCGTGCTCGCCGCGATTCACGAGCGGTCCACCACCGGCAAGGGACAGGTCGTGCGCACGTCGCTGCTGTCCGCGGTCGTGGGCGTGCACGCCTTCCAGGGCTCGCGCTGGACGGTGGCCGGCGAGGTCGGCCGCGCCCAGGGCAACCACCACCCCTCGATCTCGCCGTACGGCCTGTTCCGCTGCCGCGACGGCGCGGTCCAGATCGCGGTGGGCAGCGAGGGCCTGTGGAAGCGGCTGTGTGCCGGGTTCGACATCGACCCCGCGACGCCCGGGCTCGAGACCAACGGCGACCGGGTGGGGGCGCGCGAGCGCACCATCGAGGTCGTCGAGGCGGCCTTCGCCGACTGGGACGCCGAGCCCCTGCTCGCCCGCCTCGCCGAGGTCGGCGTACCGGCCGGCAAGGTGCGGAGCCTCGACGAGGTCTACGAGTGGGACCAGACGCACAGCCAGGGCCTGCTCGTCGACGTGGAGCACGCGTCCCTCGGGAAGGTGACCCTCCCGGGTCCGCCGCTGCGGTTCTTCGACGCGGCGGGCGGCGAGACCACCCCCCGCGACCACGCGGCGCCGCCGCTGCTGGACCAGCACGGCGAGTCCGTCCGCACCTGGCTGGAGGAGTCGTGACCACCACGGCGGACGTGCGCCGCCGCTGGGGCGCCGAGGACCTCCTCGGCCTCGTCCTCGACGAGGGCTCGTGGGAGTCCTGGGACCGGCCGATCGACATCTCGGGGCACGACGAGGGCTACCAGCGCGAGCTCGTCGCGGCCCGGGAGAAGGCCGGCACGGACGAGTCCGTCATCACCGGCCGCGGCCTGGTCCGAGGACGGCCGGTGGCGGTCGTCGCCAACGAGTTCCGCTTCCTCGCCGGCTCCATCGGGCGGGACGCGGCGGGTCGCATCACCGCCGCCGTACGCCGGGCGACCGCCGAGGGCCTGCCGCTCCTGGCGACCACGGCGTCGGGCGGGACCCGGATGCAGGAGGGGACCCCGGCCTTCGTCGAGATGGTCGAGATCACCCGGGCGATCGGCGCCCACAAGGCCGCCGGCCTGCCCTACCTCGTGCAGCTGCGCCACCCCACGACGGGCGGCGTCTACGCCTCGTGGGGCTCCCTCGGCCACGTGACCGTCGCCGAGCCGGGCGCGCTGGTGGGCTTCCTCGGGCCGAAGGTCTACGAGGCCCTCAACGGTGAGCCGTTCCCCGCCGGCGTGCAGCAGGCGGAGAACCTCGCCGCCAAGGGCGTCATCGACGCCGTCGTGGCAGCCGAGGACCTCCCCGAGCTGGTCGACCGGTCGCTGCGGGTGCTGCTGGACCCGGCCGAGCCGCCGTCGCTCCCGCGCCGCGATCCCACCGCCCTCACCACGCGCACCGCGTGGGAGTCGGTCGGGATCACCCGCCTGCCCGGGCGTGCGGGTGTGCGCGACCTCCTCCGGTACGGCGCCGCCGACACCCTGCGCCTGCGCGGCACCGACGAGGGGGAGCGCGACGAGACGGTGATCGTGGCGCTGACCCGGCTCGACGGCCAGCCGTGCGTGCTCGTCGGCCAGGACCGGACCCGCCAGGACGCCGACCGGGCCATGGGTCCGGCCGCCCTCCGCGAGGCACGCCGGGCGATGAACCTCGCCGAGGAGCTCGGGCTGCCGCTCGTCACGGTGATCGACACCCCGGGCGCCGAGCTCTCGGTCTCGGCCGAGGAGCGGGCGGTGGCGGGCGAGATCGCCCGCTGCATCGCCACCATGACCAGGATGCGGGTGCCGACGCTCGCGGTCCTGCTCGGCCAGGGCTGCGGCGGCGGCGCGCTCGCGCTGCTCCCCGCCCGCCGGGTGCTGGCCGCGCAGCACGCCTGGCTCTCCCCGCTGCCGCCCGAGGGTGCGAGCGTCATCGTCCACGGCGACACCACCCACGCCGAGGAGATGGCCACGCGCCAGCAGGTGCGGGCCCTCGACCTGGCCGCCAACGGGACGGTCCACCGGATCGTCCCCGAGCGCGAGGACGACGACGCCCGCTCGCTCGCCCGCGCCGTCGCGGCCGAGTGCGCGGCGATGCTCGTCAGCATGGCGGTCGACGGGGAGCGCGACCGGCGCTGACCTCGGCTGCTCCGGCCTGAGTGTGGCTTCGGTGTCACCTGGTGGCACCGACGCCACACCTATCTCAGCTGCCCGATGACGGCGGCCCAGCAGGTCCACCGGGCGGACCGCAGGGGCCGCTGTCTAGCGCCGGTCAAGAGGTGCCCGGTCGGCGGGCCGGACGAGCCAGGGAGCGCCCGGTCGGCGGATTCCAGCGTGCGGGAAGTGCCCCGTTGGCGGGTTGGACGAGCCAGGAAGTGCCCGGTCAGGTGCGCGCGCTGGCGTACCCCAGCGCCGCGGCGAGCCCGAGCGCGCTGCGGGGCTCGTACGCCGCACGCCACAGGCCGCCGTGCACCGCGGCGTACGCCTCGTCCTGCCACGGGTGGTCGTGGACGGGCAGCTCGGTGCTGAGGTCGTGGACGAGCAGGGCGGCCATCAGGGTGTTGGCGGTGTCCGGCTCGAAGATCTCGACGCCGAAGCGGTGCGCGCCGGCGAACGCGGCGGCCAGGGCGCGGTTCTTGACGACCGAGCGGGTCCGGGTGGACGGCGCGACGTGGAACGACACCAGCGTCCCGTCGCGGCGGGCGGCGGCGGCCCGCCAGCGCTGGATGCGCTTGGCCAGCGCGTAGTTGGGGCCCTGCACCGGCACGATCGCGTCGCTGATGCCGGGGTCGGCGGCGGGCGGGTAGGCCCGGTGCAGCAGCCGGCCGCGGGTGGCCCAGCGCAGCGGTCGGCCGACCAGCTTGGCCGCGCCGGAGCGCTCGCTGTAGGCGCGGGTGGACTGCTCGACCGCCTCGCGGGGGACGACGAAGGCGTCGGTCGGGGTGGCCAGGAAGGCCAGTGCGGTGTCGGGTCGTGCGGCGATGAGCCGGGTGGCGAGGGCGTCGGCCGCTGCGGCGACGCGGACGTGGGTGCCGCCGTCGGCGTAGAGGTAGTTGCCCAGGACGAGGCGCCCGTCGAGGGCGGCCAGCCAGTCGGACACCTCGGGCACCTCGGCGAGGAGGTCGGCGCCGAACGACCCGTCCTCCGAGGCCGACGCGTCGAAGGGGACGAGCAGCCGCCCGGCCCCGGCGCGGGCGGTGCGCTGCACGCGCTCCCACAGTGCCGGGCGCGGGAGGTCGACGGCGGCGACGGTGGCGCCCCAGCGGAGCAGGGCGGCGAGCGGACCCATCTCCGCGCCCGCACCGAGCACGGCCACGGTCCGGCCCTCGAGCCGCAGCCACTCGGGGTGGTCGATGACGAGTCCGACGGCCGTGGCCACCGACGGCTCCATCACCCCCCGCGCCACCCATGCGTCGAGCTGGGCGCGGAGGTCGGCGCCGCGCAGCTCGCGTCCGCGGTAGGGCAGGACGAGCTCGACCTGAGCAGCGCCCTCACCGAGCACCTCGATCGTGCCGAGGGTCCGCTTCGACGGGGCGGTGGCCAGCGAGGACAGCGGGGCCTCGGACCCGTCGTCGGCCGCGACGACGAGCGTGCGGCGTACGGCGTCGAGGCCGGCGTCGGCGATCGCGAGCCACGCGTCCGGCCCGGCGACGCCCGCCTCCACGAGCCGGCGCAGGTGCAGCACGTAGCCGCTGCGCCACGCCGTCTCCTGCTCGGCGCCGAGGGCCCCGACCGGGTCGACGGGGCGCAGGGCGTCGGCCACGACGGCCCGCCCGGCGCGGGTGGTGCTGCGGCGGCCGTCGGCATCGGCGGGGAAGGAGACTCCATGGGTCATGGGTCCCATCATGGGCCAGCCACCGTCAGGGTGGGCCCGCGGCTACGGTGGGGGTCTCGGAAGGAGTTCCCATGACGTCAGGTGATGACGTGAAGGACGCGGACGCGGCGCTGGTCAACGGCGAGGCACCTCCGTCGCGGCACGTCCCGCTCGACCGCGGGCGGATCCTCGACGCCGCGATCTCCTACATCGACGAGCAGGGACTCGCGGGGCTGACGATGCGTCGCCTCGGGCAGGCCCTCGGCGTCGAGGCCATGGCGCTCTACCGCTACGTCGCCGGCAAGGAGGAGCTCCTCGACGGCGTGGTGGACCGCCTCGTCGCCGGCATGCAGGCGGACGCCCAGGTGCTCGACCGACCCAGCGACGGCTGGCAGGACTTCGTGCAGCGGCTCGCCCACGGCGTACGACGCGTGGCGCTGGCCCACCCCAAGGCCTTCCCGCTGGTCGCGTCCCGACCGCCCGAGGCGCCGTGGCTGCGTCCGCCGCTGCGCAGCCTGGAGTGGGTGGAGGCATTCCTGGCCGGCCTGGAGTCGGAGGGCTTCTCCGACGAGGCGGCGGTCGCCGCCTACCGCGCCTTCACCAGCTTCCTGCTCGGCCACCTCCTGCTCGAGGTCTCCACGCTCGGCGCGGACCTCGGCCCGCTCGACGTGATGGAGGAGTCGGTGGAGCCCGGACTCGAGGACTTCCCGATGGTGAGCCGGCTGCGCCGACAGCTCGCGGAGGACAAGGCGGCGGTGGAGTTCGAGGAGGCGCTGGAGGAGCTCCTCAACCGGATGGCGCTGGTCCGCCAGGAGGGCAACGCCGGCTGACGCGGGCGGCGGAGCGGCCACCCCTAGGGCGGGAGATCACTAGGCGGGGCGCTGGGGGTGTGCTTGGTTTACAACGTAAACCGCATCATCCACTCCCTGTTGGAGGCACCACTCTCATGGAAGACACTCTCCGGGACGGCCTGCGCGATGGCGTCAGCACCGTCAGCGAGTTCCTGCCCAAGCTGTTCCTGTTCCTCATCATCCTCGTCGTCGGCCTGCTGATCGCCAAGGGCATCTCCAAGGCGCTCAACGCCGTGCTCGAGCGGGTCGGCTTCGACCGCGCCGTCGAGCGGGGCGGCGTCAAGCGCGCCATGGCCAACTCGAAGATGGACGCGAGCGACGTGGTCGCCAAGCTCATCTACTACACGCTCATGCTCTTCGTGCTGCAGCTCGCCTTCGGCGTCTTCGGTCCCAACCCGATCAGCGACCTGATCGAGCGCGTGATCACGTTCCTGCCCAGCCTGATCGTGGCCATCATCATCATCGTGGTCGCCTCGGCGATCGCCGCGGCGGTCAAGACGCTCATCGAGGGCACCCTCGGGGGCCTGTCCTACGGCCGGACCATCGCCAACGTGGCGTCGGTCTTCATCCTGTTCCTCGGTGTCGTCGCCGCGCTCAACCAGATCGGCGTCGCCACCACGGTGACCCTGCCCGTCCTCATCGCGATCCTGGCGACCGTGGCCGGCATCCTCATCGTGGGCGTGGGCGGCGGTCTCGTCCGTCCCATGCAGCAGCGCTGGGAGGGCTACCTCACCAAGGCCGAGGAGGAGGCGCCCCGCATCAAGCAGCACGCGGCCGCCGCTCCCTCGGTGGAGACGCAGGCCCGCCACCAGGCGGCCCGGGTCAACGACCACGTCTGAGTCGTACGACGCGCGCATCGGCCCCCGTCTCCCTCACGGGAGGCGGGGGCCGTCGCCGCTGCGGGGGGTCAGCGGTCGGGGGGCTCCGGGTCGTCCCCGGAGTCGTCGGTCACCAGCTGGAGCCGGTGGCGGGGAGGCTGCGGCTGCTGGCGGCCCAGCTCGCCGCCGATGCGGCCGCCGTGCGGCCTGCCGTGGTCGGCGTACTCCTCGCGCAGGAAGGCGAGGATGCGCACCGGGCCCGCGCCGAGCTCGATGCGGGTCGAGGACCGCAGGATCGAGCTGTCGACGCGTCGGCCGTGCACCCGCACCTCGGCGTCGCCGACGGCGGTGATGACGAACTCGTCCGCGTCGTCGTGGACCACCTGGGCGTGCACCGGAGCCAGGCCGGGCAGCACGACGTCGCACGACGGGTCGGACCCGATCGTGGTCCGGTCCTGCTGGAGCCAGTGGACCGGGTGGGCGCTGCGGGTGATGCCGGGACCGGGACGCTCGACGAGGCGCGGCAGGCCGCCGCGGCCCGGGTCGTGGGTCGTCGTCACCCGGCGGACCGGGCGCCGCAGGAAGGTCGGCGCGACGGGGAACGGGGTGGGCGGCGGCAGCAGCCCCGGCCCGGGGAGCGCGGAGGTGTCGTTGCGCAACCGGCCGCGCCCGGCCGAGACGACGCCGCGGATCCCGGCGACGCGCATGTGCGCGCTGCGGGTGAACGGGCGTTGCCACCACGGGCAGCGCACGTTGCCGAGGGTCACGAGCGGGACGTCGTCGGCGTCGCGCACCTGCACCGAGATGCCCAGGTCGGCCAGCTCGGTGGCGATCCGGCGCAGGCCCGCCGCGTCGGCGCCGCCGGCGAAGGCGGCCGGGTCACTGACCCGCAGGGTGAGGGCGCTGCCGCGCCCCGTGAGCGAACCCGTGACCGGCGGGTGTCCCGGGGTGTCGACCCGGAAGCAGACGTCCGCCTCGACGCGGGTCCGCAGCGTGGTCACGCCGCTTCCGGGGAGGGTCCCCGGGTGGTGTCGTCGTCGGTCGAGATGCGCAGCGTGCCGTCGATCTTCCAGGTCGCCCGCGGAGCCTTGGGACCGGTGTCGCGCGGCACCTCGACCGACATGTCGACGAACTGGTAGTTGATGGCCGCCCGACGTCCCGTGAGGAACGACCACATCTCCCGACCGAGGTCGCTCCAGTCCACGACCGAGTCGGCGCGGAATTCAGTCTGGTCCTGCGTCATGGTGAGCCTCCGGGTGCGGTAGGGTCTGCCTGAAGTTACACACGAAACTTCGACAAACTGTTTAGGTATGGAGTGAGTATGGGCACGAACGTCGCCACACCGCAAGGGCAGACCCCCGAGACGGCGCCCGCCGACGACTCGCTCCTGACCATCGGCGAGCTGGCCAGGCACACCGGGATCTCCACCCAGCTGATCCGCGCCTGGGAGCAGCGCTTCGGCTTCCCCGAGCCGGTCCGGCTGCCCAGCGGCCACCGCCGCTACACCGACGCGGACGTCCGTGCCGTGCAGCGCGTGGTGGAGGAGCGCGACCGCGGCCTGCGCCTCGAGGAGGCGATCTCGACGACGCTGCGCTCGGGCCAGGTCGGGGAGAGCAGCTCGGTCTACGCCGCGCTCGCGCGCCGCCACCCCGGGCTCGCGTCGTACACGCTCACCAAGCGCACCCTGCTCGCCCTGTCGTGGGCGATCGAGGACGAGGCCGTGGCCCAGTCCTCGAGCGGCGTGCTGCTCGGCACCTTCCAGCGCGGCCGCTACTACGGCCAGTCGCGGCGCCGGTGGGAGGACCTCGCCCGGACCGCGCAGGACGCGGTCGCGATGGCCGACTTCGAGGCCCACGACGACGAGTCCCGGCCGGCGACCGTGGCCCTGCCGCCGGACTCGCCGCTGCTGCGGGAGTGGGTGGTGGTCCACGAGGCGCCCGACTTCGCGGTGGCGCTGGTGGCCTTCGAGCTGCCCGGCCACGGGTCCGTCGGCGACGACCGGCCGTTCGAGGCGTTGTGGTCCGTCGACGGCCGGGTGGTCCGCGACGCCGCCGTCCTCACCGCGCAGGCGGGTGCCGCGGCCGGCTCGCTCGCCTCGGCGCGGGTGCTGGCCACGCTCGAGGAGAGCCCGGCCCTGCCGAGCACCCCGCCGTCCGCCGCCACCGCGGTGTTCAACCGGATGGTCGCCTACACCGACGGCAGCACGCTGCGGGCCCGGCGCCCCTGAGGGTGGAGGCGGCCGCCCGCGCGCGTCGTACTGTCGACGACATGCAGACACGAACCCTCGGAACCCACCAGGTCGGCGCCATCGGCCTCGGCCTGATGACCTTCGACCAGACCGGCGCCCAGCCGCGCCAGCAGCTCCTCGACACCGTCACCGCGGCGCTGCACGCCGGCGTCACGCTCTTCGACACCGCCGACGCCTATGGCCCCGGCGATGACGGCGCTGCGGCGCAGGGCCAGAACGAGCGCCTCATCGCCTCGCTGCTCGACGAGCTGGGCGCGCGCGACCGCGTCGTGCTCGCGACCAAGGGCGGGCACGTCCGCACCGACAGCGGGGACTGGGCGACGGACAGCACGCCGGAGCACCTGCGCGCGGCCGTCGACGCCAGCCTGGAGCGCCTCGGCGTCGAGCAGATCGCGCTGTGGCAGCACCACCGCCCCGACCCCGACGTGTCGTACGACGACGTCATCGGCACGCTCAAGGAGATCGCGGACAGCGGCAAGGTCGCCGCGATCGGCCTCTCCAACGCCGACCCCGACCAGATCCGCGCCGCGCACAAGGTCCTGGGCGACGCGCTGGTGAGCGTGCAGAACCAGTTCAGCCCCAAGTTCCTCAGCAGCCGCCCCGAGATCGACGTGTGCGAGGAGCTGGGCCTGGCCTTCCTGCCGTGGAGCCCCCTGGGTGGGCTCAACGACGCCAAGGGCCTCGCCGACAAGCACCCGGCCTTCGCCGAGGTCGCGCAGGACCGCGGTGTCAGCGCGCAGCAGGTCGCGCTCGCGTGGGAGCTGGCGCAGTCGCCGTGCGTCATCCCGATCCCCGGCGCCAAGCGCGCCGAGTCGGTCCGCGACTCCGCCGCGGCCGCCGACCTGGAGCTCACCGCCGAGGAGCTCGCCCGCCTCGACGGCTGACACGCGCCACCCCGTCGTACGACGGCCCGGGACCTCACGTCCCGGGCCGTCGGCGCGTCCGGGGCGGGGGCCGTGGATTCCGCGCGGTCTTCGCCCCGTCCGTACGCTGGCGCGCATGGACAGACCTGCGTGTACGTGCCGTTCACTCCCGAGTGCGATCGGTGGTGAACGGGCCTGATGGACACCCAGACCTTCCTCAACGTCGGCCTGGTCCTGCTCTTCGTCCTCGTCGGTGGCGTCTTCGCCGCCACCGAGATCGCGCTGGTCTCCCTCCGGGAGAGCCAGCTGGTCTCCATGGAGCGCAAGGGTGCCCGCGGTGTGCGGGTGGCGCAGGTCGCCCGCGACCCCAACCGGTTCCTCGCCGCGGTCCAGATCGGCGTCACCGTCGCCGGCTTCTTCTCCGCGGCGTACGGCGGGTCGACGCTCGCGCCCGACCTCGCGCCGTACCTCGTCGACCTCGGGATGGGCGAGGACGCCGCGCAGACGACGGCGCTCGTCGTGCTGACCCTGCTCATCGCCTACCTCTCGCTGGTCCTCGGCGAGCTCGTCCCCAAGCGGCTCGCCCTGCAGAAGGCCGCGCCGCTCTCGCTGGCCGTGGCGCCGGTGCTCGACAAGTTCGCCACCGCCATGCGACCGGTCATCTGGCTGCTCTCCCTGTCGACCAATGCGCTGGTCCGCCTGCTCGGCGGTGACCCGCACGCCACCAGCGAGCAGCTCTCCGAGGAGGAGCTGCGCGACCTCGTGTCCACGCACGAGGACCTCGACGAGGAGGAGCGCCGCATCCTCAGCGACGTCTTCGCCGCCACCGAGACCAACGTCAAGGAGGTCATGCGCCCGCGCACCGACGTCTCCTTCATCGACGGCGGGCTCACCCTGGCCGAGGCCGCAGCGCAGGTCCGGGACATGCCCTACTCCCGCTACCCGGTCACCGGCGAGGGCTTCGACGACGTGCTGGGCTTCCTGCACGTGCGCGACCTGCTGGCCATCGACGCCACCCCGGACCGGCTCGTCAAGGACGTGTGCCGCCCGGTCCTGATGGTGCCCGGCACCAAGTCGATGCTCCCGTGCATCGCCACCATGCGCCACGAGGGCACGCACCTCGCGGTGGTGGTGGACGAGTACGGCGGCACCGACGGCATCGTCACCCTCGAGGACCTCGTCGAGGAGCTCATCGGCGAGATCCGCGACGAGTACGACGTCGACGAGCGCGAGCCGTCCGGCGACCCGGCCGACATCGACGGCGGCACCAGCCTCGAGGACTTCGCCGACGACACCGGCATCGAGCTGCGCGACGGCGGCTACGAGACCGTCGCGGGCTACGCGATCGCCCTGCTCGGGCACATCCCCGAGGTCGGGGAGCAGGTCGCCGTGGACGGCGGCATCCTCGAGGTCACCGAGGTGGTCGGCAGCCGGGTCACCCGACTGGTGCTGCGCCGCGACGAGGGCCGCGACGAGGCCTGAGCGCCCGCGGGCCGGACCGGTGACGTCACTCCTCGGAGAGGCGCTTCTCGGCCTCGGCGGAGGTGACCTCGAGGCGTGACCCCATGACCTTCTCGGACGGCATGCCCATCCGCGCGAGGATCACGTGCAGCTGCGGCAGCAGCCACGACTGGGCCTCGAGGGTGACCCGCTGGAGCTCGGTCCCGACGCGCACCCAGAGCACCGGCTCGCCGTTGCGGTCGGGGAGCCAGTGCGCCTCGACCACGCCCCACGGGGCCAGGGACGCGACGAGCGGGACGATCGCGGCGTCCGCCGATCGCCGCATCGCGTCGTGGTCCATCCCGCCACGCTAGCCCCGCGTTGCCGGGGCTAGCCTCGGACCGAGTCCCGCCCAGCGTCAGGAGACCCCATGGTCGACCCGTCCGTCACTCGTCTGGTCGGGGTCTACGACGCCGACGGCGGCCTGCTCGGTGAGGCGGCGTACGTCTGGGGCAAGGTGCGCGGGACCCGCCACTGTGCGCTCTGCGACATCACCCACGGGCGCGTGCGGCGCAAGCCCGAGTGGGACCGGATGGTGGCCGACCTGGGGGTCCCGGTCGACCTGCTGCACCTCGACGAGATGCCGCCGGACGTGCGCGAGGTGGTGGCGGCGTGCGGCGCCCCCGCGGTCCTGGCCCGGACGGACGACGGTCTGAGGCCCCTGGTGGTCGGCGCCGAGCTCGACGCGCTGGGGGGATCGGTCGCCCGGCTCGGCGACATGCTCCGCGCCCGGCTGGCCGAGGACCCCGCATGACCGGGTCCGGTGTCGCCGGCGGGTGGGCGGCGACCGTCGTGTGGGTGGGCGTCGTGGTGGTGTACGCCGCGCTGTCGGGCGTCTGGACCGCCCACGACCCGGGGTGGTACTCCCGCCTCGCCAAGCCGTCGTTCCAGCCGCCGGACCTGGTCTTCGGGATCGTGTGGCCGCTCAACTTCCTGGCGCTGCTGGGCGTGGGCGTGTGGTTCACCCGCTCCGCTGATGCCACCGGCGTGTGGCCGGCCACCCTCGTCCTCGCGGCCTCGGTGGTCGCCGCGCTGGCCTGGGCGTGGTTGTTCTACGTCCCGCACCGGATCGGCGCCGCCACGGTCGCCCTCGCCGTGGCGGCGGTCCTCACCTGGGTGCTGGTGGTGCTCGTGGCCCGGTCCTTGCCCTGGGCGGGCCTCGTCCTGGCGCCCTACGCCGTGTGGCTCAGCGTGGCCACCGCGCTGTCGGTGCAGTACGCCCGGCTCAACTGAGCCGGCCACCCGTCAGGGCATCACCGGGGGCTCGAACTCGAAGGTCATCCCGAGCGCCCAGAGCAGCAGCAGCACCACCGGCAGGTGGAAGAGGAACTGCAGGAAGGTGAAGCCCACCAGGTCGCGGGCCCGCAGCCCCAGCACCGCCAGCAACGGCAGCATGAAGAACGGGTTGACCAGATTGGGCAGCGCCTCGGCCGCGTTGTAGATCTGCACGGTCCAGCCGAGGTTCATCCCGACGTCGGTGGCCGACTGCATGACGTACGGCGCCTCGACCAGCCACTTGCCGCCCCCCGAGGGGACGAGCAGGCCGAGCAGCGCGGTGTAGATCGCGATGACCACGGCGAACGCACCGCCGTCGCCGATCCGGGTGAACAGGTCGGCCAGGTGCTCCGAGACGGTGACCCCGCCGCGACCCGTGGCCTGGGTGAGGATGGCCGCCATCGCGGCGTACAGGGGGAACTGGACGAGCACGCCGGCCGTGGTCGGCACGGCCTTGGTGACGGCGTTGAGGAAGCCGCGCGGGGTGCCGTGGAGGACCAGGCCGAGGATGAGGAAGACCATGAGGTAGCCGTTGAGGCTGCTGATCACGGACAGGAACGGCAGCGTGACGAACTGGTTGACCACCCAGCCGAGGGTGAGGAGGCCGACGAGGACGGGCAGGATCCGGGAGTACTCCAGCCACTCGCCGGGGCGGGCGCGTGGGGGCAGCGGCTCGACGCGGTCGGAGAGGTCGACGTCCATGTCCTCGGCCGTGCGGATCGCCTCGCCCTGGGGGGCCGACGCCCACGCCACCGCGACGCTGAGCGCGATGAGGACCGCCGCCATGAGCAGCGACTGCCAGGTCAGGATCGTGGCGCCGAAGTCGAGGACGCCGGTGATCTCGAGCAGCTCGGGCGGCAGCGACTCGGGGGTCGCCTGCAGCTGCGCGGCCGAGGACGAGAGACCGAGCGCCCAGACGGCTCCGAGGCCGAGGTACGCCGCGGCACCGAGCGCGCGGTAGTCGGCGCGCAGGTCGCTGCGGCGCGCGATCGCGCGGGCGAGCAGGCCGCTGAAGACCAGGCTCAGGCCCCAGTTGACCATCGACACGACGCACGACAGCAGGGCCACGAAGGCGACCGATCCGCGCGGGGTGGTCGGGTAGAGGGCGATCCGCTCGATGATCCGGGCGACGGGCGGGGAGGTGGCGACGACGTACCCCGTCAGCACCACCATCGCCATCTGGAGGGTGAACGGCGCGAGGTCCCAGAAGCCGTCGCCGAAGGTCTGGGCGACGGTGACCGGACTGGCGCCGTTGAGCATGGCGGCGGCGGCGACGATGACGACGCCCGCGAGGGCGAAGACGTAGGCGTCGGGGAACCACTTCTCGGTCCATCCCGCGGTGCGCTGGGCCAGGCGTGCCAGGCCCTTCTCGTGCTCGGTGCTCGTGGTGGTGGAGGACATGGCCGTCGAAGATAGCGGAGTCGCGGCGGGCGGCCGCCGCTGCGGGGACCTCGCGGCGCGTGCGTAGATTGGCGGGCATGAGTGACGAGCGGACGATGCGCGAGCGGATGCTGGCCGGCGACCCCTACATCGCGGACGACCCGGTCCTCGCGGAGGAGTCGCGGCGCGCACAGCAGCTGACCCACCGGCTCAACACCGCCGACCCCACCGACCACGAGCTGCGTCGTGCCCTGCTGACCGACCTGCTCGGCGCCTTCGGCGAGGACAGCGAGCTGCGGCCGCCGTTCCAGTGCGACTACGGCTACCAGACGACGATCGGTGCCCGGACCTTCGTCAACTGGGGACTGGTCAGCCTCGACGTGGCCACGGTGACCATCGGCGACGACGTGCAGATCGGCCCCGGCGTCCAGCTCCTCACCGCGACGCACCCGGTCGAGCCCGGCCCGCGCCGCGACAAGTGGGAGGCGGCCCAGCCCATCGTCATCGGCGACAACGTGTGGCTCGGCGGCGGCGTCATCGTCTGTCCCGGCGTCACCATCGGCGCGGACACGGTCGTGGGCGCCGGCTCGGTGGTCGTGCAGGACCTGCCGTCCGGCGTGGTGGCGGTCGGCTCGCCGGCGAAGGTGATCCGCACGCTGTGAGCCGTACGCCGCGCGCTCACTGCCCGACGTCGCCGCGCCAGGTCGCGAGCCGGCCGGCCCGGTGCACCGCCATGATGCGTTGCTCGGCGGCGGCCCGCTGCTCGGGCCGGGTGAAGACGAGCACCACGTCGTGGGTGCGCAGCTGGGTGGCGGGCTCGAGGGTGAAGGTCTCGCCGGCGCGGGCGAGCAGCGCCAGCGTCGACCCTTCCGGCAGCCGCAGCTCCCCGGCGTACACGCCGTGCAGCTGCGAGCCGGGGCTGACCGTCACCTGGATGAGCTCGGTGCCCAGCTTGTAGAGCGACCCCGAGCCGACGTCGAAGTCGAGCGCGACCGTGTCGGGGCGCGGGCCGGGAGTGCCGACGGCGGCCTGTGGGATGAGCCGGCTGAAGCGCTCGGACTGGGTGGACATCACCGGACCGACGATGGCCAGGACGAGGACGTAGCCGGCGGCGAGGTTGCCGATGCGCTGGTCGAGCCCGGCCGCGACCGCCAGCGACGCCAGGATGATGGAGAACTCACCACGCGTCAGCACCGTGTACCCGATGGTCGCCGCCTCGACCCGGTCGAAGCCGTGCAGCCGGGCCGCGTAGACCCCGGCCGCGGTGGCCAGCACCACGGTCATCACGACGGCGACGGCGATCTCGGGCAGCACCGCGACCACGTCCATCGGGTCGATGGTCAGGCCGAAGTGGAAGAAGAAGATCGCCCCGAAGGCGTCGCGCAGCGGGTGGGTGAGGGTCCGCAGCCGCGCGGCCTTGGCGGTGGCGCCCAGGATCAAGCCGACCATGAAGGCGCCGATCGCGTCCGAGACCCCCAGGGCCTCGGCGACACCGGCGGTGATGATCGCGAGCCCGGTGAAGACGACGACCACGATCTCCTCGTCGTGGGTGCTGACCAGCCGTCCGACCAGCCGGGCACCCCAGCGGGCGATCGCCCCGAGACCGAGCAGGAAGGCGAAGGCGGTCGCGATGCCCGTGATCGCCTCGACCGGTCCGTCGGCGCCGCCGAGGACGGGCTGGAGGAGCGCGAGGTAGAACGCCAAGAAGATGTCCTCGATCACCGCGATGCCCAGGATGGTGCGGGTCTCGCGGTTGCCGAGGCGCCGGTTCTCGACGATCAGCTTGGTGACGATCGCGGTGGACGAGATGCCCACGATCCCGGCGATGACCAGCGCCTCCGCGACCCCCCAGCCGAGGCTGAAGCCGTAGACCAGGCCGCCGCCCACGTTGAGGACCAGGTAGATCGTCGCCGCAGTGACCAGCCGGCGGCCACCCGCGACGAGCTGGTCGAGGGAGAACTCGAGACCGAGGTAGAACAGCAGGAAGACGAGTCCGAGCCGCGCCACGAGCTCGAGGTCGTGCGGGTCGCTGACCAGGTCGATGCCGCCGGTGCTCGGTCCGAACACCACGCCGGCGAGCATGAACAACGGCACCGTGGGGAGGCCGAGACGGACTCCGCCCCGCGCCAGCAGGCCGCACACGAGCAGGGCACCGCCCAGCGCGATGAGCGCGTCAGCGGCGTGCGGCATGCCGGTCTCCTCACCTGCCTGGTGTGGGTCCCACTCTTCCCGAGCCGGGGCGTCGTACCCATGGGGAACGGACCCCATCCGTCGGTGGGCCTAGGGTGCGAGCACACCTACGAGAGGGCACTGCCATGAGCGAGCTGCACGTCGTCGCGACCATCCCCGTCAAGGCCGAGCACGTCGAGGCGATGCGTGAGGCGCTCACCGGGCTGACCGAGGCGACCCGGCAGGAGCCGGGGTGCGTGGCCTACGACCTCTACGAGTCGGCCGCGGCGCCCGGCGTCTTCGTCACCGTCGAGCGGTGGACCGACCAGGCCGCCCTCGACGCCCACATGCAGTCCCCGCACATCGCTGCCGCCTTCGCCGCGGCAGACGGCGCCCTCAGCGGGGACGTCGCGATCCACCCCCTCGTCCCGGTCGGCGACTAGCCCGTCCGGAGGGGTGAGCCACCCCTTGGGGGGCGCAACCACGCGGAAAGCGGTTGAGCGGTTTACCATCAAAAAGCGTGTGCGAGGACCGCACGGGCACTGATTGCTCGATGAGATGGGACCCCTTGCCCGTGGAACGACTCGCCCAAGGCTTCAGGCTGGGAGATCGCTACGTCCTCGAGGAGCGCATCGCCTCCGGTGGCATGGCCGACGTGTGGCGCGCGATGGACGACGTGCTCCAGCGCGCCGTCGCGGTCAAGATCATGCGCGCCGACCCGGACAACGAGGAGATCTTCGCCAAGCGCTTCCGTGACGAGGCCCGGCACTCCGCGGCGCTGATGCACACCAACATCACCACCGTCTTCGACTACGGCGAGGACGACCACCTCACCTACCTCGTGATGGAGCTCGTGCCCGGTGCCCCGCTGTCCGCGGTGATCCGCGAGGCCGGCACCCTCGATCCCGACGTCGTGCGGTCGATCATCAGCCAGGCCGCCCTCGCCCTGGGCGTGGCCCACGAGGCGCGCGTGGTGCACCGCGACGTCAAGCCGGCCAACATCCTGGTCCGCGACGACGGCGTCGTGATGCTCACCGACTTCGGCATCGCGCGGGCCCTCGACGCCCGCGGCCACACCCGCGTCGGCGAGATGCTCGGCACCCCCAACTACATCAGCCCCGAGCAGGCGCTCGGTCAGCCGGCGACGGGTGCGAGCGACCTCTACGCGCTCGGCGTGGTCGCGCACGAGATGCTCACCGGCATCCGGCCCTTCGACCGGGGCACGCCCATCGCCACCGCGATGTCGCACGTCAACGAGCCGCCGCCGCCGCTGGCCGACGAGGTCCCGGCCGAGCTGCGTGCCGTGGTGGCCTCCCTGCTGGAGAAGAAGCCCGAGGACCGCCCCGCCAACGCGCGCGCCGTTGCCGAGATGATGGGCATCGCGACGACCGAGCTGGCCGGCCTCGCCGAGGGGCTCGCTGCCCTCGTCAACGGCGACTGGGACGACGACACCGCGACCCCCGCGCACGACGTGCACACGGTCGCCGCGCCGGCGCGCGACCTGCTCGCCTGACGCGCGAGGCAACCGGACGGCCCCGGGCCGCGTCTTCGAGGTAGGAACACCGTCGATCCTCGGGAGACAGCCATGGCCACACCCCTCGTCCGACTCACGACCGCGCTGCTGGCCGTCGCCACGGCGGCCGGGCTGGCTGTGGTCCCTCCGGCCGCCGCCCGGCCCGACGACGGCGCGGTCACCAGCGTCCGCCTCGGGCAGCTCGACCGGGGCCCGGGCCCGGCCGTGCCGCGGGTGGTGGGCACGAGCATCGTCGAGGGCGACCGCGTCGTCGCGGTGGACGCCGACGAGGTGCAGCTGCTCGGGGTCTCGGGTGCGGAGTACGTCGCCTCGATCTACTCGGCGGAGGGTTCCTCGGTGGAGCGGGTGGCGGCCGACGGCACCCGCACGGTCGTGCTGGACCGGGTGCCCTTCGCCGTGGCGCTGTCCGGCGACGGGACGCAGCTGGTCACCACGAGGCCGCGCGGGACGCGTCGTACGGTCGTGGCGGTGCGCGACGCGACCACCGGTGACCGGGTCGCCAGGCACACGTTCGGCGCCGGGGCGTTCGTGCTCGACGCCGACGAGGGCCGGGTCGTCGTGGGCCAGACCGGCCCGGAGCGGACGTCGTCGTGGCACGTCGACCGTGACCGGGTCACCCGGATCAGCGACCGCACCGGCTACGCCGCGGACATCTCCGCCGACCGGCTCGCCGTCTTCACCGCGCCCCTGTACGACGGCGGGTGCAGCGTGCTGACGCGGATCTCGACCCCGCAGCGCGCGACGTGGCGCTCCTGCGAGCGCGCGGTCCTCGCGTTCTCACCCGACGGGCGTCGGATGCTGACAACCAACATCCTCATGGACGGCCCGCTGGGCCAGGTCGAGGTGCACACGGCTCGCGGGCGACGCGTCGCGGCGTACCGCAGCGGCGACTCCTTCGGGGTGCTCGGGTGGGAGGACGCCCGGACCGCGCTCGTCACGGTCTACGACCGGCGCGGCAGGTCGGCCCTGGTGCGCTGCCACCTCACCGACTGCGAGCGGGCCTCGGACGTCGTCGCGCCCTGACCCGTCAGAGGCGACCGACCCGGCCGCCGCCCCCGGCGGCCCAGCAGGTGCCGTCGGGCGTGCAGTCCAGGGTGTGGAAACGGCTCTCGCTGAACCGCGACCAGGTGCGCCCCCGGTCGTACGACACGCTGCTGCCGCCGACGGTCCCGGACTCGCCGACGACCAGCAGGCGACGCCCGGTCCACGCGACGTCCTCGCCGAGGTGTGTCAGGTCGCCGCCACTCGTCCAGGTGCGGCCATCGCGGGTGGTCGAGGTGGCGTCGACACCGTCGGCGGGCGCACCGAAGTCGCCGCCCACCACCACGCCGTGGCGGGGGCCTCGGAAGGCGAACCCGAAGACACCCGCCGCCTCGCCGGCCGGGATGGCGGAGTCGGTCGCGGTCCAGGTGAGCCCGTGGTCGGTCGAGCGGAAGACCCTCGCGGCCCCGCCGCCGCCACCGAACCACGCGTCCCGCCCGGCGATGACGAGGCAGTCGCCGCTGGCCGAGAAGTTGTACTCACCGGTCGAGTCGGGCATGCCGGCGTCGGGCAGCACCTCCCACGATCGGCCCCCGTCGTCGGTGGCGGCGATGCGGAACTTCCCGTCGACCGGGTCGCTCACCGCCAGGCCGTGCCGGCCGTCGGGGTAGAAGTCCAGGCAGTTGTAGAAGGCTGCCGGCTCGTCGTTGCGGAAGGTCTCGTCCCACGTGCGGCCACCGTCGGTCGTGCGGTACATCCGCGAGGCCTCGCCCTCGCCGATCGCGAGCACCGTCGCGGTGCGTGCGTCGGTCGCCTCCACGTCGCGGAAGTTGAGCCCGACGGTGTCGGGCGGGCTGACGTCCTGCCAGGAGCGACCGGCGTCGGTGGTCCGGTAGACCTTCGCGGCACCGCCACTGGTGCTCGCGCCGCTGACCCAGGCCGTACGCCGGTCGACGGCGTCGAGGCCGCGGAAGCTCTGGTCGGCGTCGACGACCGCCTCCTGCCAGGCGAGGCGGGCGCCGGCGTCGGCCCGGTCGGCGGCCGCGGCCGCGAGGAGGAGGGGGAGGGACAGGACGAGGGGGAGCACGAGCATCCCGAGACGGTTGCGCATGTCCGGCACAGTGCCGCAGCGCTCAGCCGGTGTCCAGACCCTCGCCGGTCCGGAGTACTGGCGAGAAGGTGCGGAAGAAAGTTCCCGGCGACGTGTCGCACCGGGGCGATCCCGTTCGTGGAGTGGGTGAGGGGCGCCCGATCAGTAGGGTTCCCACCGACGAGAGGAATCACGATGTCCACCACCCAGTACCTGCTCGGAGTCCACCACGGCGACGAGATCAGCTGGCCCGAGGGCGTCACCGTCGACCAGGTGATGGCCGACGTCGACGCCTTCAACGTGAAGCTCCGCGAGCAGGGCCGGTGGGTCTTCGCCGGGGGCCTGCAGCCGGCGTCGTCCGCCACCGTCATCGACGCGACCGGCGCCGAGCCGGTCGTCACGGACGGGCCCTACGTCGAGTCCAAGGAGTACCTCGGCGGCTTCTGGGTCATCGAGGCGACCGACCTCGACGAGGCCATGCGCTGGGGCACCGAGGCGTCCGCGGCCTGCCACGGCCCGGTCGAGGTGCGTCCCTTCCAGTCCGAGTGAGCGCGGTCCTGACGGGCGCCGGATGAGTGCGGGGGAGGCGCTGGCCCGGGTCGTGCGCGAGGAGCACGGCCGGATCGTCGGCGCGCTGGTCCGCCGGTACGGCGACGTCGACCTCGCCGAGGACGCCGTCGCGGAGGCCCTCGAGGTGGCCTGGCAGAAGTGGCCGGTCGACGGCGTCCCGCCCAACCCGGGCGCCTGGCTGACCACCACGGCGCACCGTCGGGCGCTCGACCGGCTGCGTCGCGAGTCCACGCGCACGGGCAGGGAGAGGGAGGCGACTGCGATGCTGGACACCCCGGCAGAACCCCTCGGCGTGGTCGACGACGACCGGCTCCGGCTGTTCTTCATGTGCTGCCACCCGTCGCTGGCGCTCGAGGCCCGGGTCGCTCTCACCCTGCGGCTGGTGGCCGGTCTCAGCGTCGCCGAGATCGCCGCCGGCTTCCTCACCGAGGAGCGGGCAATGGCCCAGCGGATCACCCGCGCCAAGCGCAAGATCCACGATGCCCGGATCCCCTTCCGGGTCCCCGAGCGCGAGGACCTGCCGGCCCGTCTGGCCGGCGTGCTCGCCGCGCTCTACCTCGCGTTCAACGAGGGCTACCTGTCGGTGGGCGCCGAGAGCGGCAGCCGCCCCGACCTCGCCGACGAGGCGATCCGGCTGACCCGGCAGCTGGTGGCGATGCTGCCGGCCGAGCCGGAGGCGCAGGGGCTCCTCGCCCTGATGCTGCTGACCCGGGCCCGCGACGACGCGCGCGTGGTCGACGGGCGGCTCGTCCCGCTCGACGAGCAGGACCGGTCGCGCTGGGACCCCGAGCGGCTGGCGGAGGGCCGCCTGCTCGTGCGGGCGCTGCTGGAGATCGGGCACCCCGGTCCCTACCAGGTGCAGGCCGCGATCGGTGCCGCGCACACCGACGCGGAGGTGCCGTGGGCGGAGGTGGTGGCGCTCTACGACCTGTTGCTGACGCTGGCGCCGAGTCCCGTCGTACGCCTCAACCGGGCGCTGGCGCTCGCGCACACGGAGGGACCGGAGGCGGCGCTGGTCCTGGTCGAGGACCTCGACCTCACGTCGTACCACCCGTGGCACGTGGCCCGCGCCCACCTGCTGCACCTGCTGGGTCGGGACGCGGAGTCGCGGGCCGCGCTCGAGGCTGCGCTGGCGCTGGACCCGACCCCGCTCGAGCGGGCCCACCTCGAGCGGCTGCGCGCGACCCGGGGCCCCGGGTCGGCGCCCTGAGGGAGCCTCAGGCCCGGACCGTGCTCGCCTCGTCGAGGTCGTCGAGCTCGTCCTCGATGGTGCGCCCGCCCAGGTGCGGCCGGACGAGCTTCTCGCCCTCGACGTCCACGTCGGGCAGCAGGCGGTCGAGCCACGCCGGCAGCCACCAGGCCTTCTCCCCGAGCAGGTACATCAGGGCCGGGATCAGCGTCATCCGGACGATGAACGCGTCGAAGAAGACCGCGACCGCGAGGGCGAAGCCCATCGACTTGATGATCGGCTCGTCGATCAGGATGAACGCGGCGAACACCGAGATCATGATGACGCCGGCCGCGGCGACCACGCGAGCGCTGTTGCGGAAGCCGTCGACCACCGCGTCGTGGGTCGACATGCCGTGGACGTGGGCCTCGCGCATCCGGGTGACCAGGAAGACCTGGTAGTCCATCGCGAGCCCGAAGACCAGGCCGATCAGGAAGATCGGCATGAAGCTGACGATGGGCTGCCCCTCGACGATCCCGAACATGCCCTCCTGGAAGACCGCGACCGTGACGCCCAGCGTGGCGAGCACGGAGAGCAGGAAGCCGAGCGTGGCGGTGAGCGGGACCAGGATCGACCGGAAGACGATCATCAGCAGCACGAAGGCGAGACCGACCACCACGGCGAGGTAGACGGGCAGGGCGCTGCTGAGGCGCTCGGACACGTCAGTGGTGATGGCGGTCAGCCCGGTCACGCCAGTGGTCGTCCCGGTCGACTCCTCGATCTCCGCCTGCTCGGCGCGCAGCGTCGTGAGGAGGTCCTCGGTGGCGGTGTCCTCGGGACCGGTCGCGGGCGTGATGAGCACGGTGGCCCCGGTGCCCTGCTCGTTGGTCCCCACGACCTGGGCGTGCGCGACGTCGTCCTGGCCGGCGGCCCAGGCGGCCACCTCGCCGAAGGCGGCGCCGCGGTCGGCCTCGGGCACGTCGCGGGCGTCCACGACCGCCAGCATGGGGGCGTCCCGTCCCGGGCCGAAGGCCTCGGCCACCAGGTCGGACGCCTGGCGCTGCGTGGTGTCCACGGACGCGGTGCTGTCGCTGGGGAAGGCCAGGTGCAGGCTCTGCAGCGGCAGGGCCAGGGCGCCGAGGCCGAGGACGACCACGACCACGACCGCGACGGGGGCCCGCGCGATGGTCCGTGCCCAGCGGACGCCGTTGTTGAGGACGAGGCCGTCCGCGTCCCGCTTCGGCCGGTAGTGGCGCACGCGTCCGCCGAACGCCTTGGACCCGGTCATGCCGAGGAGGGCGGGCAGCAGGGTGAGGGCGACGAGGACCGCGACGAAGACGGTGGCCGCGGCCGCGATGCCCATGCTCGCGAGGAACGGGATGCCCACGACGAGGAGCGCCGTCAGCGCGATGATGACGGTGAGACCGGCGAAGACGACCGCGGAGCCGGCGGTGCCGACCGCGATGCCGACGGCCTCCTCCCGGTCGTCGGTGTGCTGCAGCTCGTTGCGGTAGCGGGCCAGGATGAACAGCGCGTAGTCGATCCCGACCGCGAGGCCGATCATGGTGGCCAGCATCGGGGTGGTGGAACCGATGTCGATGAAGGCGGTCATCGCGGTGACGCCCATGATCCCGAGCCCGACGCCGACCAGGGCGGTCAGGATGGGGAGCCCGGCAGCGACGAGCGAGCCGAAGGTCAGGATGAGCACGAGCAGGGCGACGGCGATCCCGATCAGCTCCGACGTGCCACCGAGGTGGATCATGCCGGTGGTGCCGGACCCGTTGGCATCGACGGTGAGGCCGTCCCCGCGGGCGTCGTCCATGACGTCCATGAGGGCGTCGATGGTGGCCGGCTCGACGTCGGCGACCGAGTCCACGTCGAAGTCCCACTGCACGAGGCCGACCCGGCCGTCCTCGCTGAGCGGGGAGAGCGCGGCCGCGTCCGCACGGGCGTCCGCGACCGGCGATCCGGCGTCGCGTGCGGCCTGGACCATCGCCTTCTCCTGTGCCTGCGCCGCCTCGACGGGTCCCGCCAGCGGGGCGTCGGGCATCTGCGGCAGCGCGGCCAGGTCCTGGACCAGGGCGTCGACGCGGTCGGCGTACGCGCGGTCCGACAGCGTGCTGCCCTCGGGCACGGCGACGACCACCTTGACGGTGGCCTGGTCGAAGGCGTCGACCGCGTCGGGGAAGAGCTCCGCCTGGAGGTCGGCGGCCTTCTCCGAGGGGATGCCGGGGATCGAGAAGGCGTCGGTCATGGGCTTGGACATCGTCGCCGCGAAGGCGCCGACGGCCAGCACGGCGACGATCCAGCCGGCGAGGAAGAGCGGCCAGCGCCGGAAGGCGGTCTTGCCGAGGCGGTGCAGCAGGGTGGCCATGAGGGCTCCAGGTCGGGTGATGAGGGACGGATCGGGGGTGGGTCGGGGCCGGTGCTCCGGGGGTGCTTCGGCGGTCAGGCGAGCAGGTCGCGGGCCGTGCGGAGCTGCTCGGTGAAGACGTCGGCGAGGGGGACCTCGAGGTCCGGGTCGCCACCGTCGGACGTCATGCACCCGTCGAAGAGGGCGACGAGGAGCCGGAGCAGCAGGCGGGCCCGTTCGGCACCGAACTCCTTCCCCTCGCGGGCGAGGATCACCTCGACGAACTCCCCGGTGAGCTGCTCGAAGCGCTCGTGGGCGGCCATGATCAGTCGCGGCGTGGTGGTGACGAGGCGACGACCCCGCTCCATCTCCTCGCGGGTGAGGAGCTCGGAGCTGAGGAAGACCGAGGCCAGCTCGCCGACGTCATCGACGAGGTGACCGTGCGGCCCGCCCTCGAGGAAGGTGGTGAGGGCGCTCGCGGGGATCTCGGGAGGGTTGCCCAGGACGGCGTCGATCTTGCTCGGGAAGTAGTTGAACAGCGTCCGGCGGGACACGTCGGCGGCCTCGGCGAGCTCGTCCATGGTGAAGCCGTCCAGCCCGAGCTCCTCGGTGAGGCGCTGTGCGCACACGGTGATGCGGCGCTCGGTCTGCAGCCGCCGCTGCTCGCGACGCGTTGCACTCTGGTTCATGAAGTGCATTCTTGCACTCCATGCCTAGAAGTGCAGAATCACGATCAGTCGAAGGCGGCCGCACCCAGGTCGGTCTCGCCGGCCGCGATCGCGTCGACGATCCGGCGGGCGACGTCCTCGGGGGCCAGCCCCTGCGGCAGCCCGGGTGCCTGCCCGGAGAGGGGACGGGTGGCGAGACCGGTCTCGGTGTGCGGCGGCCGGACGTCGTGCACGGTGACCTTCGCCCGGCGCAGCTCGGTGCGCAGGGCGGTGGCGACGCCGCTGAGCGCGGCCTTGCTCGCGGAGTACGCCGCCATCCCCGGCAGCGGGCGCTCGGCGACGACCGCGCTGACCTGGAGGACGAAGCCCTGCGACTCCTCCAGCAGCGGCATCAGGCGCCGGACGAGGAAGAGGGGCCCGACGACGTTGGTGAGGAAGAGCTCCTCGATCACCTCGTCGGGAGTGTCCACGAGGGGGCCGAAGGCGACGACGCCGGCCGCGTTGACCAGCCCGTCCAGCCCGCCGTACGCCGCCCGCGCGGCGTCCGCGATGGCGTCGCCGGCCGTGGCGTCCCCGACGTCGGCCACCACGACGGGGGAATCGATGCCGAGGCCCTCGAGCCGGGTCGCGTCGCGACCGACGAGCAGCAGCCGCGCGCCGCGGCGTACGAGCTCCTGGGAGACCAGCGACCCGAGGGCGCCGCTCGCCCCGACGACCGCGATCCGGGCCCCGTCCAGCTCGCGTGTGCTCATGTCGGCGACAGTAGCCACCACCTGACTACCGTGGGCCCTTGTGCCGTCCCACCCGTCCGCGCTGCCCGTCCCCGCCGCCTCCGACCACGCCGGCGTCGTCCGGATCGCCGCCATCCACGTCGCCAAGGCCACCCGACTGCCGATGCGCTCGGTCGATCAGGTGGAGGCCGAGGCCGGGCGGGGGATCGTCGGCGACCGCTACCACGGCACGAAGCACCGGCACGTGACCGTGCAGAGCGCGACCGCGCTGGCCGAGTCGGCCGAGGTCTTCGGGCGTGACATCCCGGCCGCTCTCACCCGCCGCGACCTCACTCTCAACGACGGTGTCGTGCCGCGGGAGCCCGGTGCGCGGATCCGCATCGGCGACGTGCTGCTCGAGGTCGTGCGGGTCGCCGCGCCGTGCAAGCTGCTCGACGACACCATCGGCGCCGGCGCCCAGGAGGCGCTGCGGCGCCGGGCCGGCTCGGTGTGCCGGGTGCTCGAGTCGGGCACGATCCGGGTCGGCGACGCGGTTGCTCTGGGGGAGGCCGCACCGTGAGGCAGCGCGTGCGCTGAGCGTCGTCACTCGTGTCGCAGGCGGCGCCCTGACCTCGAGTCTCACCCGTTTTGGCCATGCGCCGGAGCCGTCGGCGTCGTTACCGTCGACCTCCCGGCCCGCAGTCGCCGGCCGGGTCGAGCCGGTCCTTCCGGGGGAAGGGCCAACGGGAGGAGAGCTCATGCGCCCCATGTCGTTCACGATCTCCGTGGCGGGTCTGGCCACGGCCGCCGCCCTCGGTGCCGCAGCACCCGCATCCGCGGAGCCCAGGCCCGAGGTGACTGACCCGAACGCCTCGTGCGTCGGCCAGGTCTTCGCGCCCCAGGCGGTGCACCTCGAGCCGGGCGCCATCGCCGCGCGCATCGCCGAGATCAAGGGGTTCATTCCCGTGAGCTTCGGCGCCGTCATCGGGGACTTCGCCCGCTGGCCCGACTGCAGTCCCGAGTAGGGGCTCGGCCGCCGATCAGGGGCTCGACAGCGTCAGGTCGACCGACCGGAGCCGGCCCTGCTCGTCGGCGGCGAGCACGAGCGCGAAGTCGGTGGCGCACGTGCGCCACTCCGGGCTGGGCCGCAGGACGACCAGTCGCCCGTCAGGCAGGGGGCCTCTCCTCGTCGGCGCGCACGAGACGGCGCCGTACTCGGCCGTGTGGACGATCGTGGTCTCGTTGACCACCGCGGCTTCGATGGGCCCGAGGATGTCGACCGGACACGACGAGGCACCGGAGGTGGTCGACCCGTCAGGGCAACCCTCCCAGGTGCTGCGGTCCGCGAGCGCGGCGTCGGTGACCTCGATCGATCCCGACGCCCGACCGCCGATGGACAGGGAGATCGTCCACGTGTGCGGGAAGGAGTCGGTCTCCCCGACTGCGTACTCGACGAACCGCTCGGCCAGGCGCTGGAGGTCCTCGTCGGCCGGTGACTCGGCGTCCGACACCACCTGGAAGCCCCGGGTCGAGGGTGTCGCGGTCGGCTCCGTCGGCGGGGTGCTCGCCCGTGCCGTCGTCCCCTCCGATGGAGCGGCCGGCGTCCCGGACGTCGGCTCGGTGGCGCAGGACCCGAGCAGGCAGGTGAGCAGCGCGGCACCGAGCAGCGGGACCACTCCGGGCGGCCTCACTCGGCCACCGGGGACCGGCGAGGGCCCGCGTGACCGCCGAGGCACGACCAGCGCCCGTCGGTCCGCACCCACACCTGCGTCATCGGCATCCGGAACGTCGCGGGCTCGTCGTCCCCCGACAGCACGACGTCGGTGACCTCGCAGCGGAGCACGGCGGTGTCGTCGACCACGACCACGTGCGGGTCGAGCATGGTCTGCGAACGCCAGACGGTGTGCCCCTCGGTGTTGCGGCGGACGTACTCGGCGCGGTCGTAGGTCTCCCCGACGTGGGCCGTCCACCGGAACTCCGGATGGAGGAGGGCGACCAGGCGGTCGGCATCGCCGTCGGCCAGGGCGAGCGCCCGTGCCTCGGCAGCACGGATGACCTGGGATGCGGCGTCCATGCGCGTCAGCGTGTCAGACGCACACGGGTCGAGGACGTCAGTCGGTCATATCTCGGGGAGACCAGGGCCGCGTTCCTCCACTGCGCTCCGGCGTCACCAGCCCCCGGGGAAGCGTGCCGACCCGGCGACCACGACGAGGAGGACGGCGACGGCGATGCCCGCCGCGAGGAGCAGCTCCCGGCCGACGTGGCGCCAGGGCGGGACGAGCAGCACGCCGAGCCCGACGACCGCCACGGCAACCGGCAACGCCAGGACCGCCGCCTGCTGCTCCGCGACACCTGTCACGACACCGAGCGCGACCCCGCCGGCGACGGCACGGCTTACGACGACCGGGCGGTCCCCGCGGGGCAGGCCCACCACCGTGACCGCGCCTCCCGTGGCCAGCTGGTCGGGCGCGAGGACCCGCAGCAGCAGCGTCGCGGTGGCGGGGTCGGTCACCACGACGACGTCACGGAAGCGGTCGCGCAGCGCGTGGCGCCTCACGAGCTCGTCCAGCCGGTGACCACGGTCGGCAGGGGGGAAGCTCGCCGGCGCCAGCAGCACCTCGACACGGGGCTCGACCCCGAGGGCGGACACCACCCGCTTGGCCTCGGCCGTCGGGGCGGTGAGGACGACGGGGTCGCGCCCCAGGTCGTCCCGGACACGCTGCAGCGCGGCCTCGTCCGCGGTCGTGCTGACCACGAAGATGGGTTGGCGACCGGGCACGCCCGTGACGATAGCCGGGGCCCGCACGCTCGGACGGGACGCGGAGTGCGCCTGGCCGGCGGCGGGCTACAGGGCCTTCCGCATCAGGTGGTTGGTGTGCCCGGGCGGGTAGTCCGTCTCACGGCCGTAGGTCTCGTACCCGCACCGGGCGTAGAAGTCCGGCGCCTGGAACTCCCACGTGTTGAGCTTGGCCCACCGGCACCCGCGCTCACGGGCCTGCTGCTCGACGGTGGCGAGGAGCCGACGACCGAGTCCCTCTCCCCGGTGGCCGCTGTGCACCCACATGGTGTCGATCGTCAGCCACTGCCAGACGTCGACGGTGCTGCCGACGCAGCCCCCGAGCAGCTCGCCGTCGTCGTCGATGGCGTACGCCGCCACGGGTCTCGCCGGGAGGTTCGCCGGCTCGAACCGCTCGCGGATCGCTGCCGACGCCTCCAGGTTGTGCGCCACGAGGCGGTCGGTGACCGTCTCCTCGCGACCCTCGTCCGGTCCGAGCTCGATGCGCCACGTCATGGGCCGAACGTCTCGCGACACCGAGGGAGTGGTCAACCGGATTCGTGCGGCCTCGCTATCGTCCCGCGGTGCCGAGGATCAGGCCGGGACGGAGAGCCCGTCCAGCCAGGCCTGCCAGCCCGGCTCCTCGCGTCGTACGTAGTCCGCCGCGTCGGCGGAGAAGAGGTACGCCCGGACGCCCGTGGCCGACCTGCCGTCGCCCTCGCCGTGCGCGAAGACGCTGAGCATCCCCGGGACCGGTGCGGTGAGCCGGACCAGCGTCTGCCGCTCGCCGACCCGCTCCACCGTGCCGGTGGCACCGCGGACGTCGACCTCGGAGCCCACGTCACCCAGCCCGAGCGCGTGGTGCAGGGTCGACCAGAGCGTCTCCGCCTCGCCGGGGTGGGACGCGGTGGCCTCGAGCATGGTGGCTTCCTGGCCGGGGAAGTGCGACAGGTAGAGGCGCAAGTTGTCGAAGAAGGGCTTCCAGCTGATGCCCATGTCGTCCCAGAACTCCGACTCCCAGTCGGCGCCGGTCCCGAAGCCGCTGCTGGTCACGCGCACGACACAGGTGCCGCCGGACTGCGCCTCGACGAGGAACTCGGAGGTCAACGGGCTGAGCGCGTCCGGCTCCTGGCCCATGAGGGCCGCCCAGTCCTCCTCGTAGACGATGCGGTGCGGCGGGTCCCACTCGGTGACGTGGCCGTCCGAGCCCATCTCGGGACCCATGGTGAAGTGCAGGGACCCGCCCGCGCGCTCCTCCATCTCGGTCGGCAGGAACCAGGCGCTCATGCCCCGGGCGGTGGCGACGGCCTGCCAGACCTGCTCCGGGGTGCCGGGCACCTCGACGCTGAACTCCAGGCGGTAGGGGACGTTCGGGATCGTGCTCATGAGTTCTCCTCGGGAAGGGGGTGGGACGCGACGACGAGCCGGTGCGGGCGTCCGTCGTCGTGGTGGTAGCGAGCGGCCAGGTCGAGCACCGCCGCGGTCAGGTCGTCCGCGAAGGCGGCCCGGTCGGCGGCCGAGCGGAAGCCGATCTGGGTGTCGATGGTCAGCGTCGGGAGGCGCTTGCCGGACGCGCCGGCCCGGCGCGCCAGGCTGCCGACCTCGCGCACCAGCCGACCGGCCAGTGCGACGAGGTAGCCCGCCGACAGGTGGTCGGCGTTGGCATCGGGGTCGGCCGCGGACGCGCTGACGGCCGCCGGCGACACGACGTACGACGACGCCGACGCCTGCAGGACCCTCTCGGTGATCCCGCCGTGCCGGCGCTCCTCGGACAGCTCCACCAGGCCGTGCGCCTCGAGCGACTTGAGGTGGTAGTTGACCTTCTGACGGGTGATCCCGACCCGGGCGGCGAGCCCGGCGGCGGAGGCCGGGACGGCCAGCTCGCTGAGCAACCGCGCCCGGACCGGGTCCAGGGCGGCCGCGGCCGCCTCCGCGTCCTCGATGACTTCGACGTCCTGCATGGGGTCCACGATGCGCTTGACAAGAATTATTGTCAAGGGTGGGCCGGTCCGTCTGGTGTGCCGTTTGCCCGCATCCCGACCATGTTCCGGGGACGTAGGGTCCAGCCGTGAGCCGCGTGATCTTCATGTGCGGGCCTTCGGGGGCCGGGAAGTCCACGCACGCCCACCGCCTGGAGAGTGAGGGCATGGTTCGCCTGTCCTTCGACGTCGAGATGTGGCGTCGAGGGATCTCGACCGTGCCCCTGCCTGCGGACGTCCGTGCCGAGATCGAGGCCGAGCTGCGGTCGCGGCTGCTGGACCTCGTCGCGCACGGCGCCGACGTCGTCCTCGACTTCTCGTTCTGGTCCCGACGGATGCGCGACGACTACCGCGAGCTGCTCGAGCCGGCCGGCGTCGTGCCCGAGACGATCTACCTGGCGACAGATCGCGACACGGTCCTGAGTCGGATGAGGGCCAGGCGCGGCAGTCACTCTGACGACTTCGTGCTCACCGACGACCTGGTCGCCGAGTACTTCGACCACTTCGAGCCACCGACGCCGGACGAAGGGCCGCTCACCGTCATTCGGTGAGCGAGGCGACGCTGTTCTGCGGCCGCGCACCTCGTCGGGGACATGCCCCATCACTGCGACACCTCGAGCGCGTTGGCACGTGGTCGCCCGGTGCGTTGGGGTTTGACGAACTCTTGACCATTTCCTGCCGCTATTCGAACACATGTTCGGATAAGGTAGGTGAACGGAGATGGTCCTCGCTCGTGGGGGCGCTCAGGAGCTGATCAGCGGGGGGCTGGGATGACGACCGGGCACCTGGTCCAGGAGTGTGGCGAGGCGATCGCTGCGGCCCTGGACAAGGCGGACGCGGTCGAGTTCGTGTATCTCTCGCCGGTTGACAAGGCCTCTGCGTTGCGTGAGTTCGCCCGGTTGTCGGCTCGTGTCGATGCGACCCGGCTCAGGTTGATGGCGGTCGCGGACGAGGTGACCGAGGAGAAGGGCGACCGCGATGTCGCGGCGTGGTGCCAACGTGAGCTCCTCGTCGACCGGTCTGCCGCCCGCCGTGAGATGACATTGGCGGGGGCGCTGGAGCACCGGTGGACGGTCCTGGCCCAGGCGCACCGATCCGGTGAGGTTTCGACGGCGCAGGCCGACGTGATCGCCCGGGCGTTGGACGACCTGCCCGACGAGACGCCGGCCGATGTGGTCGCGACCGCGGAGAAGACGTTGGTGGAGTACGCGGCGACGTTCGCGCCGAAGGAGCTCCGCCGGCTGGGCGGCCGGATCCTGGACATCGTCGCCCCGGAGGTGGGGGAGGAGCAGGAACGCAAGCGGCTCGAGGGTGAGGAGCGGAAGGCCCGCAGGACCACGTCGCTGACGACTCGTTCTCATGGGGATGGGTCGACGACGATCCGGATCCGGGTCCCCGACGCCACCGCGGACCGGTTGTTGACGTACCTGCACGCGTGGACCAACCCCCGCAAGCACGACGGGAAGTCCGCCGGCGGGGACGCTGGATCGGCCGGCACGGGTGCCGGGACGAAGGTGTCGTACCCGACCCGCCTGGGGCATGCGTTCTGCGCCCTGCTGGAGCACCTCGACCCGAACAAGCTCCCCCGCCACGGCGGGACCGCGACGTCCGTGGTCGTCACGATGGACTACGACACGATGATCAGCGGCCTCGGGGTCGCGACCACCAACACCGGCGGCCACATCAGTGCCTCCGAAGCACGACGGTTGATGTGCACCTCGCATGTCATCCCCGCCGTCCTGGGCGGGAAGTCGCAGCCCCTCGACCTCGGTCGCGGTGAGAGGCTCTACAAGAAGTGGCAGCGCAGGGCGATGGACCTCCGCGACGGCCACTGCCGGGCCGTGGGGTGTGACATCCCCGCGGCGTGGTGCGAGGCGCACCACCTGATCCCGTGGCTCAAGGGCGGCAAGACCGACCTCGCCGACGGCATCCTCCTCTGCTCGCACCACCACCATCGGGCGCACGACGACCGGTACCTCCACGACCGCCTCCCCAACGGCGACCTCAGGTTCCACCGCCGCAGATAAGCCGAAGGCCGGAGCGACCTGGCTACATTCGCCGCCATGCGCGAACGTCTGACCACCAAGTCCCTGGGTGGACGCAGCATCACCCTGCGCCCCTTGAAGCCCGACGATGCGCCACGGGTGCAACAGGCGTGCTCGGACCCGGAGACGATCGCGTGGCTCGGCGGCGACGTCATCAACGAGCGGTACGACCTCGACCGCGCGCACGGCTTCATCGCCCACGCGCTCGCCCGCGTCGCAGCCGGGGGATTCATGAGCTGGGCTATCGCGGACACGGCGTCGGACGACCTGCTCGGGCACATCAGCCTGATCGGGCGCGACGGCGAGCTGACCGACACCGCAGCGCTGGGCTACTGGGCTCATCCAGCAGCCCGTGGCACGGGTGTCACCACCGCCGCAGCCTTGGCCGTTGTCGACGAGGCGCTCACGCCAGCAGCCGAGGGAGGTGGTGGGCTGCGTCGCCTCACCCTGCGCGTCGCCGTCGGGAACGTGGCGTCACAGCGAGTGGCTGAGGGAGCCGGCTTCGTGCGGACCGGCCACACGCGCCAGAGCGGCCTGCTCCTCGACGGGACCTTCACCGACGAGTTCACCTACGACGTGCTGGCATCCGATCCCCGCCGACGCCACTCTCCTCCGCGTCGGCCATGAGCGTCAGCGGCCGCGCCGCGCACGCAGGACCTGGTCCGCCGTGTGGTGCGCGCCAGGACCCTCGACCGGCGCGCGCTCGACCACCGCGGCGTACTCGACCGTCCAGCCGTCGCTCGGGAGCGCAGCCAGCAGGTCGTCGTGGCCGACGTAGTCGTCCGGGTCGAAGCCGTGCTCCAGTGCCTGCGCCCGGTCCAGCGACGCGTGGTGCACCACGACCAGCGTGCCTCCGGGCGCGACCGCGCCGAGCAGGGTGGACACGATCGAGCCGTCACCGCGCAGGAGGGCGGGATAGAAGGCGCTGACCAGGTCGTACGACGCGTCGGCCGGCAAGTCCTCGAGCCCGTGGTGGCGCCACTCGACCTCGACTCCCGCGGCGTCGGCCGCCCGGGCAGCGCGCGCGAGCGCTCGGCCGGAGACGTCGAGGCCGGTGACCTGCCAGCCCTGCCGGGCCAGCCAGACGCAGTCGCCGCCCTCACCGCACCCCACGTCGAGCGCGGTCCCCACAGAGAGCTCGGAGACCTCCCGGACCAGCGCCTCGTTGGGCCGACCGCTCCACAGCGGCTCGTCGCCGTACCGCTCGTCCCACTCGTGCCCGTGACCGTGCCCGTGCTCCCCTTCACCCATGGCCCGTAGTTTGGCAGCCATGGAATATCGATACCTCGGACACAGCGGGCTCAAGATCTCGGAGATCACCTACGGCAACTGGCTGACCCACGGGTCGCAGGTGGAGAACGACATCGCGACCCAGTGCGTGCAGGCCGCGCTCGACGCCGGCATCTCGACCTTCGACACTGCGGACGTCTACGCCAACACCGCCGCCGAGACCGTGCTCGGCGAGGCCCTCAAGGGCGAGCGGCGCGAGTCGCTGGAGATCTTCACCAAGGTCTACTGGCCGACCGGGCCCAAGGGCAAGAACGACACCGGTCTGTCCCGCAAGCACATCATGGAGTCGATCAACGGGTCGCTGCAGCGGCTGCAGACCGACTACGTCGACCTCTACCAGGCCCACCGCTTCGACACCGAGACGCCGCTCGAGGAGACGATGCAGGCCTTCGCCGACATCGTCCGCCAGGGCAAGGCGCTCTACATCGGCGTCAGCGAGTGGACCGCCCACCAGATCCGCGCGGGCGTGGAGATGAGCCGCGAGCTCGGCTTCCAGCTGATCTCGAGCCAGCCGCAGTACTCCATGCTCTGGCGCGTCATCGAGGACGAGGTCGTCCCCGCCAGCGAGGAGCTCGGCGTCTCCCAGATCGTCTGGAGCCCGATCGCGCAGGGCGTGCTCACCGGCAAGTACGTGCCCGGCCAGCCGCTGCCCGAGGGCTCGCGCGCCACCGACGAGAAGGGCGGTGCCGACATGATCAAGCGCTTCATGAACGACGACGTCCTCACCCGCGTGCAGGCGCTCAAGCCCGTCGCCGACGAGGCCGGCCTGACGATGGCCCAGCTCGCCGTCGCCTGGGTGCTCCAGAACGACAACGTCGCCTCCGCGCTCGTCGGCGCCTCGCGGCCCGAGCAGGTCGGGGAGAACGTCAAGGCCGCCGGCGTGAAGCTCGACGCTGACGCGATGAAGGCGATCGACGACGCGCTCGGCGACGTCGTCGTGCGCGACCCCGCCATGACGCTGGCCAACGCGCCGCGGACCCGCGTGGTCTGAGTCGTACGCCGCCGCGTCCGCGCCGCCGATGCGTTCGGTGTCGCGGTCGCGCCTGCTTCTCGGTCGGTCGGCGTCGGGGTCAGTCCTCGACGCCGACCCCGAGGCGGTAGACGAGGTGCCCGCCGAGGTAGGCGCCCACGCCCGCCGTGGCGACCCCCGCGAGGGCCAGCCGGCGGGCGCCCCGCCGATTGCCGCGGCGGTGCCGGACCCAGGCCATGGAGAAGAGCGCGAGGGTCACGTCCATCGTCCCGGCGTGCACGATGGCGACCCGGGTCGCGGCACCCGTCGTCGTCGCGAGGTCGTGTGTCCCGGTGATGGCCGTGGGGACCGCGGCCACGCAGCCGGTGAGCAGCAGGGCATCGACCGCGGCCGCGTGCTTCTCGCCGTCGACGAGGTCGAGCAGCACGGCCATCAGCCAGGCGCCCATCGGGACCTGCACGGCGACCGGGTGCACGCGGTGCCCCAGCCACTCGCCGCCGAGCAGGTCGTCCAGGGTGGACGAGTCGTTGAACTTGTCCTGCGACAGGGACCGCGAGTAGTCGGCGAGCGGATCGAGCACCTGGGCGTCCTCGATGCGTCGTGCGAATGACTCGAGCAGGCTCATGCGTCCTCCGGAGGATCGAGGTGAGGGTCGACTCCCGCCAGTCGACCACGACCGGGCCAGGAAGGACAGGCCCCACCGGGACGCCTCACCAGACGACATCCTCCTCCGAGGTGACGACGTGCGCGGCCACGGACTCGGCGCCCGACGCTTCCCCGGCTGACAGTGCGGGGTCGAGAAGCACCCCGGTCCGCGAGGCCAGGTCGTCGAGCGGCACCTGGTAGGTCTCGAACTCCCCGAGGTCGATGGCCTCGAGCGGGTCGAGGTCCTGGGTCAGCAGGAAGGCCCGGGCGGTGAGGACGCCGTCCTCCTCCCACGCGATGACCTTCCAGAACTCGCGCGGGACCAGCACCCCGCGGTACTCGCGGTCGTCGTCGCGCAGCACCGGCCCGCCGAAGACGCTGATCCGCAACCGGTCGACCGTTGCCGCCTCGTAGAGCGCGTCCTCGAGCCGGCCCCACACGCCGTACCGCGACGCCTGGTTGAACGCGTCGATCTGCGGCGCGATGTTGGTGAAGAAGAATGAGTCGCTGTTGGCCTGCGCGGCCTCCGCCGCGGTGCCCCACGTGAGGTCGGCGCGACGCGCGAGGTGCCCGCGGTCGAGCCGGTTGTCGGCGTACAGCTCCTCGCCGACCTGCGCGTCGGCCGGCACCCGCGGGTCGAGCCGGAAGTCGTCGCTGCGCTCGAGGCGGCGCATGGCTGTGCCGTCGACGTTCCACGCGACCCAGCGGGCCAGGCGTCGCGACGTGCTCATGGTCAGCGAGAAGTGCGTGTAGGGGACGACCGGGTCGCCGTCGACCTCGACCGCGTCCGCGGCCAGCTCGGGGGCCAGCGTGGGGACTGCGACCGGCGTGGAGAGGAAGCCCTCGTCGTAGCCGGCCGCGCCGGCGGCGGCCGCGGCCTCCGCCGCCGCCTCGGCCGAGAGGGTGATGCCGAGCTTGTCGAAGACCGAGCGGGGCAGGCAGGCCAGCGCGTGCTCCTCGGAGTCGCGCCCGTCGGTCTCCCCGGCGAAGTGCAGCCCCGCCAGGACCCGTGTCGGACGGCCGTTGCCGGCCTTGAAGATCCACGCGCTTCCCGAGTCGCCACCGTCGCTCAGCTCGCCGTCCACCGGTGGGCGAGCGGGATCGGGGCGGATCTCGAAGCAGCCGATCCGGTGCTCGCCGGCCTCGCCGTAGTCGAGCCGCACGATCACGTCCACGCGCGACACCCGCCCGTGCGTGACCGCTGTCGTCCGGCCGGACTTGACCACCGGGTCGTCGAGCTCGGGGTCCCCCAGCTCGACCGGCGCCACCCCGAGGTCGAGCACGGTGGCGTCGAAGCCGCGGTCCTCGATGGTCGCGATCGCCGCGTCCCCGGCGATGCCGAGGTGGGAGCGGGTGACGACGCCGAGCCGGTTGCGGCCGACGCGGTTGTCGTCGTACGGACCGGGCTGGAGGACCTCGTCGCCGATCGCGCCGCCGGGGCCCTGGAGGACGTGCCAGTTGCTCAGCACGTGCGGCGCCCCGGTGTCGGCGTCCCAGACGATGCACCCGATCGTGCCCGCGCTCTCGGCCGCTCCCGCGACGCTGACGCCCGGGACGACCGGGTCGATGCGCGTACGCCGCGCGTCCGGGGCGGCCTCGGGCACCACGGCGTACGACGGGGCGTAGGCGCGCTCGAGGACGTCGGTCGGCACCACCGTGCTCTCCACCTCGACGGACTGCGGGATGAGGGCGGAGCCGAGGTCGTCGACCTGCTCGGGCGGCACCTTGGCCGCGACAGTGAACTGCACGCACACCACGTCGGTGCGCCGGCCGTCGACGACCTTGTGGCCGATGCCGATCGAGGTGATGTTGGGGTCGGCGAGGAAGTCGGAGCCGTGCCGGCGGACGTAGTCGCGCAGCGCGGCCGGGTTCGCGGTGGTGGGCATGCCCCCGACGGTACGGCGCATCGGGGACAGCGGGCCGACGCCGAGAGGGCAGCAACCCGCGTGGGTGCCGCCCCGTAGCGTGGAGGACGACCCCAGGAGTGATGCCGATGAAGCCCACCGTGTCCCGCACGTTCACCACCACCGCGTCGCCCGAGGCCGTCTACGACTACCTCGCCGACTTCACCAACGCCGAGGAGTGGGACCCGGGCACGGTGTCCTGCGCGCGCGTCTCCGGCGACGGCGGGGTGGGGACGGTCTACCGCAACGTCTCGTCCTTCCTCGGCCGGACGACGGAGATCACCTACACGACCGTCGAGGCCGAGCGCCCCACGCGGATCCACCTCACGGGGCACAACGAGCAGTTCGACGGCCACGACGTGATGGGCGTCCGGGCCAGCGGCACCGGCTCCGAGGTCACCTACACGGCCGAGTTCGCCTTCAAGGGTGCCGCGCGCTTCGCAGTGCCCGTCGTCGCGGCCTACCTCCCGGTCCTGGCGAAGAAGACCGTCGACGAGCTCCGCACCCACCTGGACCGGCTCGCATGAGCCGCCCGCTGCCCGTGCGGGCGCTCGACACCGTGATGGACCGGACCCTGGTGCTGGGCTACACGACCATCGGGCTGCGTGTGCGGCAGGCGCTGCCGGGCTGGCCGGCCGCCCCCGCGCCCGACGCGCTGGCCGGCCGCGACGTGCTCGTGACCGGCGCGAGCTCGGGGCTGGGCATCGCCACAGCCGAGGGCCTCGCTGCACTCGGGGCCCGCGTGCACCTCGTGGTGCGCGACGAGACCAAGGGCGGTCGGGTCCTCGACGAGATCGCCGGCCGGCTGCCCGGTGCGTCGCTGCGACTGTGGCGCTGCGACGTGGGCGACCTCGACGACGTACGCCGCTTCGCCGGCGAGGTCGCGGCCGAGCTGCCGGCTATCCACGGGATCGTGCACAACGCCGGGGTGATGCCGCCGGAGCGCTCGGAGTCCGCGCAGGGCCACGAGCTGAGCATGGCCGTCCACGTCCTCGGTCCCGTCGTGATGACCGAGGCGCTGCAGCGGCAGCTGGCCGGTGGCCGGGTCGTGCTGGTGAGCAGCGGCGGGATGTACAGCCAGGCGCTGCGGGCCGACGACCCGGAGTACCTCCGCGGTGACTACTCGCCGACGACGTCCTACGCCCGGTCCAAGCGGATGCAGGTCGAGATGCTGGCGCTGCTCGCCGACCGGTGGTCGCTCCACGACGTGACGACCTCGGCGATGCACCCCGGGTGGGCCGACACCCCCGGCGTCCAGGAGTCCCTGCCACGCTTCCGGTCGCTGACCCGGCGCGTGCTGCGTGACGACGCCCAGGGCGCGGACACCAGCGTGTGGCTCGTCGGTGCAGAGCCGGCGCCGCCCAACGGGCGCTTCTGGCACGACCGCGTCGAGCGGCCGCTCCACATCGTGCCCACCACGCGGGCCGGCGAGGACGAGCGGGCCCGGGCGTGGGCATGGCTCAAGGACGCGGCCGGCCTCGCCGACTGAGCCGCCCGAGGCGGCACCCGGTCAGGGGTTGAGCACGATGTTGCCGACCTTGCGGCCGGAGTCGACGCGCTCGTGGGCGGCGACCACGCCGTCGAGCGGGACCACCCGGTCGAGCACGACGCGCAGTGCGCCCGACGCGACCAGGTCGAGCAGCTCGCGGGCGTCCTCGACCCGTTCGGGCGCGGTGCCGACCCGGACGTCGCCGCGGGCGCGCAGGAGCTCGCCGAGGTCGGCGGCGGCCAGCAGCAGGACGCCGCCGTCGGCGAGCAGGCGTCGGCCGGAGGCGGCCGAGAGGGTGCCGACGGTGTCGAGCACGACGTCGTACCGCTCGGTGACCGACGCCAGGTCGGTGGTCGTGTGGTCGATGACGTGGTCGGCGCCCAGGCTGCGGACCAGGTCGGCGTTGGCCCCGCTGGTGACCCCGGTGACCGTGGCGCCGGCGTGCTTCGCGAGCTGGACGGCACTGGTGCCGATCGCCCCGGACGCCCCGTTGACCAGCACCCGGGTGCCCGGCCCGACGGTGGCCTTGTTGTGGAGGAAGAACAGCGCGGTCGAGCCCCCGAAGAGCACCCCGGCCGCGTCGTCGTGGCTGACGCCGGCGGGCTTGGCGACGACCCGCGACGCCGGGACGACGGCGTACTCCGCGTGCGTGCCCATCCGCAGGCCGGTCGTGCCGGCGACCTCGTCGCCGACCGCGATGCCCGTGACCCTCGATCCGAGCGCCTCGACCACTCCGGAGAACGTGTTGCCCAGCACCGTCCTCCTCGGCCGGCGGAGCCCGAAGGCCAGCCGGGCGAACGGAGCGAAGCCGCGCGGGAACCGGGCGCCCCGGATGCGGGAGTCGGCGGCGGTGACGGCGGTCGCGTGCACCCGCACCAGCACCTCCTTCGGACCGGGGACGGGGGTGTCGAAGTCGACGACCCTGACCACGTCCGGTGCGCCGTACTCGTGGACGACTGCTGCTCTCATGTCGGCTCCCTTACGCCTGTAAGTCTTGACGGGGACTGTAGCCTTACACCCGTAAGTCCGCAATGGCCCAGACCTCGGAGGTGGCATGTCGGCCCGACCCGCGCTGACCCGCGAACGCATCGTCGAGGCCGCCGTGACGGTGGCCGACCGCGGCGGCCTCGCCTCGGTGAGCATGCGCAGCGTCGGTCGCGAGGTGGGCGCGGAGGCGATGTCGCTCTACCACCACCTGCGCGGCAAGGAGGAGCTCCTCGACGCGCTCGCGGACTGGGCGTTCTCCCGGATCAGGCTGCCCCGGCCCGACCAGCCCTGGCGCGTGGCGATGAGGACCCGGGCCGCGTCGGCGCGCGCGGTGCTCTTCGCCCACCCGTGGGCGTTGGGCCTGCTCGAGTCCCGGCGGCACCCGGGACCGGCGCTGCTCCACCACCACGACGCGGTGATCGGCTGCCTGCGGGACGCCGGGTTCCCGGTGCGGCTGGCGGCGCATGCGTACTCGGTCCTCGACGCCTACGTCTACGGCTTCGTGCTCACCGAGCTCAACCTGCCGATGGAGGCCGGTGAGGACGCCCAGGAGTTCGCCGAGGGGCTCGCACTCGCCGCCGCCGACTACCCGCACCTGGTCGAGATGATGACCGAGCAGATCGCCGGCGGCACCTACGACTACGCCGACGAGTTCGACTACGGGCTCGACCTGGTCCTCGACGGGCTCGAGGAGCGGCTGGCCCGGGTCGCGGACGAACGGGTCGCGGACGCCGGTCACGGACGACAGGGGGACGGGCCGAGCGCGACGGCTAGGGTCGACGGGTGATCCGCCACACCGTCGCCTTCCGGCTCGTCCACCCGTCCGGCTCCCCCGCGGAGCAGGAGTTCCTCGACGCCGGCGCCACCCTGGCCGCCATCCCCGGGGTCCAGCGCTTCGAGCAGCTGCGCCAGACGGGCACCAAGAACGACTTCTCCTTCGGCTTCTCGATGGAGTTCGCCGACCAGGCGGCGTACGACGCCTACAACGTGCACCCGGTCCACACGGCGTTCGTCGCGCAGCGCTGGGTGCCCGAGGTCGACGACTTCCTCGAGCTCGACTACCAGCCGCTGGGGTGAGCCTGCGGTCCGTGCCCCGCGCGTAGGGTCGCGAGCATGGACACCCCCGGCACCGACAGCACCGGCACCGACAACGACTGGAACGACCCCGACGCCAGCGATGCCGACGGGAGCCCGGCCTCCTCCTTCCCGGGCGCCGGCGAGCGCGTCGACGACTCCGCCGAGGCGCTCGACGCGCAGCCCGAGGGCAACGCGACGGTCGGCGACATGGTCGACACCGACGCCGTGGACTCCAGCGCCCACGAGGTGGGGCCGGGGTCCGACGAGGTCGCCGAGCAGGCCCGTGAGCAGGCCCCCGAGGAGTCCGTCGAGGACGACGACTGACGCTCGCGTCGTACGACGCCCCGCCGCGAGCCCGGTCAGGCGATGAGCGCCGCCACCATCACGAGCGGCAGCGAGACCACCGACGCCACCGACGTCACCAGGGTCAGCGTCTTGAGCGTGCCCTTGGTCGAGAGACCGAGCAGCGACTTGAACATCCAGAAGAAGTTGCTGTTGACCTGCAGGGCGAACATCGCGCCCGACGCGATGGCGAGGCCGATCACGATCGGCGAGACGGCGAGCGAGTCGAGGATCGGCGCGATGATGCCGGCCGCCGTGATCGCCGCGACCGACACCGAGCCGATGGCCAGGTGCAGCACCGCCGCGATGAACCACGCCAGCAGGATGCTGAGGATGATCGGGGCGCCCTCGTCGGCGCGGAAGAGGTCGCCCAGGACGGAGTCGAGGCCGGTCGCCTCGATGACCGCGCCGAGCGAGCCGCCGACGCCGGTGATGAGGAGGATCTCGCCGGTGGTGTGGAAGCCCTCGGTCATGGCGTGGTCGGTGCGCTCCGCGCCGGCCGACATCCGCGAGAGCGTGTAGGCGCCGATCAGGCCGATGAAGAGCGCCATGTTGGCGTCGCCGAGGAATGCGATGAACGCGTTCGACCAGCCGCCGAGCTCGGCGAAGGCCCCGAAGGCGATGAGCAGCAACGGCACCAGGATCGGGAGCATCAGGACGAGCAGCGGCAGGCGGCGTACGCCGTGCGCCTTCTCGGTCTCGCGGGCCTCGTCCTCCGCGCGGGACATCGCCTCGTGCGCGCTCTCCGCCTCGCCGGTGAGGTACGCCGCGTCGGCGGCCTCCTGCTCGGCCATCGCCTCGTCGACCTCCTCGTCGGTCTCGGGGTCCCACCAGCCGCCGGCACTGAAGAGGAGCCGCATGAGCAGCGTGGAGACGACGGCGGTCACCAGGCCGATGACGAGCCCGTAGAGGAGCCAGTCGCCCAGCTGGATGTCGAGCAGCCCGGCGATGGAGATCGCCGCGAGGCCGGGGATGACGAACACGTAGCCGGCGAAGATGCCGCAGCCGAGCGCCGACGCCAGCACGGGCAGGCCGGTACGTCCGATGAACGGCGAGGCGCTGCGGGCCACCGGCGCGGCCAGCACGACCTGCACGTCGACGTAGATCGACGGCATGACGACGGCGAGCAGCGAGGTCAGGGCGTAGGGCAACCGCCCGGCGCCGACGCTCTTGACCAGCAGGCCCACCAATCGGCGGAACGCGCCCGTCGAGTGCAGCAAGGCACCGATCAGCACGCCGAAGCCGATGAGCAGGCCGACCTCCGCCATGATGCCGCCGAAGCCGACCGTGATCGCCTCGATCGTGCCGGCGAAGCCCACCCCCGCGGCCAGGCCCAGGTAGAGGGATCCCAGGACCAGCGAGATCACCGGGTCGACCTTGACCCTGATGATCAGCGCGATGACCAGGACGATCGCGATGGCGGTGTGGACGGCAACCATGGGGACTCCTCGCAGCGGGCAAACGGCCTCCTGTCTACCCCCTCGGTCGGGTCGTTGGCCACCGGGCCCGTCCGGTGGACTGCTGGACACCGGGCGGGTGTGCCACGCTGGCACCATGTCGTTTCCGGCGTACTCCACCGGTGCCTACCCTCCCGACGTCTACACCGGCGAGGGCGGTGAGGCGAGTGCCTGGCTCCGCCCCTCCGACACCCCGCCCGACCTCACCTACGGGAGCGGCGTCACCTGCGAGTACCTCGTCACCGGTGAGCAGTCCGGCGGCCTGCTCGGGGTCTACCGGTGGACGTTCGGCGAGCCGGAGACCGGCCCGGACCCGCACTTCCACCGCAGCATCTCCGAGCACTTCTACGTGCTCGCGGGGACGGTGAAGCTGTACGACGGGCGCGAGTGGGTCACCGGGTCGGCCGGCGACTACCTCTACGTCCCCGAGGGCGGCATCCACGGGTTCCGCGGGTCCGACCACGCGCAGATGCTGCTGAGCTTCGCGCCCGGCGGGCCACGCGAGGACTACTTCGAGACCCTCGCGCGCGGGGAGCGGATGAGCGGGGACGAGCGGGCGGCGTTCATGCTCCGCCACGACACGTTCTGGGTCTGACGGGCGGGGCCATGCCCACGGGTGGACCGCCCTTGTCCGCGCGGGTGCCACCGGACAGAGTGGAGGCATGACCCACGAGAGCGAAGGCGACTGGGGAGAGACCCAGCTGGACCAGGCCGAGCAGGCCGAGGCCGAGATCAACCTGGACGACCCGGAGGCGGGTGACTTCGAGCCGTGGAGCCCGCCGGACCGCCAGCCCCGCGGGGCGGAGTTCATCGACGGCGACGAGACGATCTCCCAGCGCCTGCGCCAGGAGGACCCGGACCCGGACGCCGGCTACCACGACCCCGACGCGATCGAGCGGGTCGGTGGTGACGACCCGGACGCGGTGCCCGCCGAGGAGGACGTCCTCGGTGGTGGCGGGGTCATCGACCCCGGCAGCGAGGAGGGTCCCGAGGCGGGGGCGCTCCACCTCGACGCCTGACCCACCCTCGTCCCCCTCGGCCGGCCCTATGCTCCGGCCATGACCTACGTCGCCTGGGTGCTGCTCGCGCTCGCAGGAGCGCTCCACGTCTACATCTTCTGGCTGGAGTCCTTCGCGTGGACCGCGGCCAGCACCCGGCGCACGTTCGGCACCACCGCCGAGCAGGCCGAGACCACGAGGCAGCTGGCCTACAACCAGGGCTTCTACAACCTCTTCCTCGCCCTCGGTGCGTTCGCCGCGGTCGGCTTCCTGGCCGCCGGTCACGAGGACGTCGGGCTCGCGCTCGCGGTGGTCTCCGCCGGCTCGATGGTGGCGGCCGCGCTGGTGCTCGTCCTCAGCGACCGGTCCAAGGCCCAGGCCGCCATGACCCAGGGCCTGCTGCCCGCGCTGGGCCTGCTCGCCCTCGCGGTCACCCTCTAGGAATACCCCCACTGGGTATGTGGTTGAGGCGGACGTCCTTACTCACAGAAGGGGAACCCATGACCCGCATCGAGCAGACCCTCCGCACCCTGGCGCCGTACGACGCCTTCCGCTGGGCCGAGGACCTCTTCGAGCACCGCGACTACTACTCCGCCGCCATCGTGCTCCAGCACCTCGTCGACACGTACTCCGACGAGCGCGACCTGGCGAGCGCCCGCGAGCTGCTCGCGCGCAGCTACTTCCACTCCGCGCTGTCCGGTCGCGCGGCCGAGGTCGCCCGCGACATGCTCGAGCGCGACCCCGGGCACGCCTACGCCGCGGTGCTGCTCTTCCGCTCGCTCGAGCGCAGTGCCGGCTCCGACCCGGCGCGTCGCGACGAGGCCCGGGCCGTACGCCGGCTGGCCGAGGCGCTCTACGCCGACGTCCCGGGCGCGGCCGCCTGATGGCCGACTACGGGCAGGAGCTGGAGTTCGGGATCTTCCCGACCCCCGAGGCCGCTCGCCTCGACGACCTCCTCGGGCTCGTGCAGCTCGCGGAGGTCTCGGGGCTCGACCTCGTCTCGGTGCAGGACCACCCCTACCAGGACACGTACCTCGACACCTGGACGCTCCTGTCCGTCCTGGGCGCGCGCACCAGCACGATCAAGCTCGCGCCGAACGTCGCAAACCTGCCGCTGCGACCGCCGGTGGTGCTCGCCAAGGCGGCGGCGACGCTCGACCTGGTCACGGGTGGCCGGGTCGAGCTCGGCCTCGGCGCCGGTGCCTTCTGGGACGCCATCGAGGCGGCGGGGGGCGTGCGTCGTACGCCGGGCGAGGCGGTCGACGCCCTCGACGAGGCGATCCGGCTGATCCGGGCCTTCTGGGCCGGCGGCAGCGTGCGCTTCGAGGGCGAGCACTACCGGGCGGCCGGGCTGCACGCCGGGCCCGTCCCGGCGCACGACATCCCGATCTGGGTCGGCGCCTACAAGCCCCGGATGATCCGCCTGACCGGCCGGTTGGCCGACGGCTGGGTGCCGAGCATGGGGTACGCCGACCCGCCCGCGCTCCCCGACCTCTCCGCGGCGCTGGACGAGGCGGCCGTCGCCGCCGGCCGCGCGCCCGAGGAGATCCGGCGCATCTACAACGTCTTCGGCCGCTTCGGCACCGGCAGCGGCTTCCTGCAGGGGACCCCGGACGACTGGGCCGAGCAGCTGGCCGGCCTCACCCTCGAGACCGGAATGAGCACCTACGTCCTCGGCACCGACTCGCCCGACGACGTCCGCCGGTTCGCGACTGAGGTCGCGCCCACCGTGCGCCAGCTCGTCGAGACCGAGCGGGCGCGGGCCGCTACTGGCTCGGCCCCCGGCGCGCCTGCCTCCGACACCCCGGGTTCCGACTCGCCGGGTTCCGACTCGCGCGCGGCGGCCGAGTCGCGCGGTGACTCGCGGAACCGCGCCGGGGTCACCCCGACTCCCGACGACGGCACCCGCCTGGTCGCCGAGCAGCCGTGGGACGAGTCGGCGCGGCCGACGCACGACGGCCCGGACGGGGCGTCGTACCCCGCTGCGCAGCAGGGCCTCGCCCAGCACCTCGTCGACATCCACGACGGGCTGCGCGCCGAGCTCCAGCAGGTCCGCGGCGTGCTCGACCAGGTGCGCACGGGCCACCTGACCGTCGGCGCCGCCCGCTCGGTGGTCAACACGATGACCATGCGGCAGAACAACTGGACCCTGGGCGCCTACTGCGAGTCCTACTGCCGGATCGTCACCGGCCACCACACGCTCGAGGACCGCAGCGTCTTCCCGCACCTGCGGCGCTCCGAGCCCGGCCTCGGGCCGGTGCTCGACCGGCTGGAGGCCGAGCACGACGTCATCCACGACGTGCTCGAGCAGTTCGACCGGGCGCTGGTGCAGCTGGTGGCGTCCGACGGCACGGGTGCGTCGGGGGAGCGAGCCCTCGACGACGTCCAGCACGCCATCGACCTGCTCACCGACACCCTGCTCTCGCACCTGGCCTACGAGGAGCGCGAGCTGATCGGGCCGCTGGCGCGGCACGGCTTCAACTAGAGGTGGGCCTCAGCCGGCGGCCAGCAGTCGCCGCCCGAGCTCGCGGACGGCCTCGCGGACCTCGTCGCCCGCCACCACGCGGAAGGGAACGGGCAGCAGCGCCAGCCCCTCGGCGTACGACGCGGCGTTGCTCGTGCTGCCCGTCAGCCGGGTGGTCGACGCGTCGATCGCCTCGAGCCGGCCGAGGTGCCGGGGCAGCCAGCCGATCCGCTCGAGCGGCGCCTCGATGACGACCTCGACCGGGTGGTCCCAGCCGACGGCGAGGTGCTCCTCGAGGGCGGCGACCGGGTCGAGGTCTTGGGGCGGACGGAAGCCGGCGTCCAGGACCCGCGCGCCCGTCACCCGGTCGATCCGGTAGGCCCGGGTGGCATCCGAGTGGTGCGACCAACACAGCAGGTACCACCGACCGTGGCGCACCACGATGGCCCACGGGTCGACCACGCTCTCCCACTCGCGGCCGGCCTCGGAGCGGTAGCCCAAGGACACCTGCCGGCTCGTGGACGCCGCCCGGACGAGGGCGGTGATGACGGCCGGGTCGGGCCGGACCGCGGAGCGGTCGGGCACCGCGGCGGCCGTGCGGCGTACGGCCTCGGCCTGCGCCGCGACCGTGTCCGGCAGGGCGGCGATGAGCTTGCCGAGGGCCGAGCCGACGAGGTCGGTCGGGTCGCTCGCGGGATGGTGCCCGTCGAGCGCGGCCATCACCAGGCCGAGGGCCTCGGCGGCGCTGAAGCGCAGCGGGGGCAGCCGCAGCGCCCGGGCCACCCGGTAGCCGCCGTACTGCCCGCGGCTGCTGTCGATGTCGATCCCCGCGGCCCGGAGGATGCTCACGTAGCGGCGTGCCGCCCGGTCGGAGACCCCGAGCCGCTCGCCCAGCTCGACCGCGCCGATGCCGGGGCTGGACTGGATGAGGTCGAGCGCGAGCAGGGCCCGCGCGGTGGGGTTGGTGTCGTCCACCCCCGCAGGATCGCACGCTCAGCGGACGCGATCCGTCCGGATCCGGTCCTACGGTGGTCGACATGACGACCACTTCCACCTCCGGCTGGACCCCGCCGCCCTGGGAGCCGCCGACCGCGGGCACCGAGACCGAGCACCTGCTGGGGGCGATCACCCGGATGCGGACGACGTTCCGCTGGAAGGCGGGCCACCTCGACGCGGCCGGGCTGGCCGCGACCCTCGGCCCCTCCGCCCTCACCCTCGGCGGCCTGCTCCTGCACCTGGCGATGGTGGAGGACTACATGTTCACCACCAAGCTGCGCGGCGAGCAGCTCGTCGAGCCCTGGCGCTCGCTGGGCCATGACGGCACCGACGACTGGGAGTTCACCGGCGCCGGTGGCTTCGCGCCCGAGGAGCTCTACCGGCTGTACGACGACGCGGTCGAGCGCGCCGACGCCCGCATCGCCGCCGCGCTGGACGAGGGCGGCCTCGACTTCGTGTGCCACATCGACGACGGCAACGGCACCCACGCCAGCCTGCGTCGACTGCTCTTCGACCTCCTCGAAGAGTACGGCCGGCACACCGGGCACGCCGACCTGCTCCGCGAGTCCGTCGACGGGGTCACCGGCGAGGACCCGCCTGACGACTGGACCCGCTGACGGTCTCGATTTCGGGGTAGTCCGTGACGATCGGACCCCTCGCGCGGCGATTGCGGGGTCCGTTCGTCACGGACTACCCCGCGGGAGGGGGCCCGGGCCCCGACCCCGCGTAGTTGGGGACGAAGTGGTCGCTGAAGTCGCGGTCAGACCTACCGGATCGTCCCCAACTACCGACCGCGGGAGATTCAGCCCTGGGCGGCCCGGACCGCCGCGACCGCGTCGGGCGTGACCGGGTCGACCAGGTCGGCGTACTCCTCGTGCTTCCCCACGAACCGCTTGACGTAGGGGCACACGGGCACGACGCGAAACCCGGCCTCGCGGGTGGCGTCGAGCGCGCGGGACACCAGCTGGCCGGCGAGCCCCTGGCCCTCGAACTCGTCACCGACCTCGGTGTGGAAGAAGATGCGCTGGCCGCCGGCGTCGACGAACTGCGCCAGGCCGGCCCGGGTGCCGTCGACCGTGATCTCGAAGCGGTCGCCGGCCAGGGTCACGTCAGTGGTCATGCCCCCAGCCTAGGAGCGCGGCGGTACGACGGGCCGGACCGGCCGTCGTCCACCACCGGTGGATCGGCCTCCTTCCTCCACAGCTCGCGGCCTCGTCCGCATGGCCGTCCCTCCCCTCGGGCAGCGTGGTTGCACCGACACGAGGGAGGGGCAGGGATGTGGCCGAGTGAGCAGACCGGGGGCTTGATGCGGGTGGAGTACGACGTGCTCTCGCGCGCCGCGGCCGAGGAGCGCGCCGTGCGCAACGAGCTGATCCGGGTGCAGGGCGAGCGCCGGGCGACCGCGCTGCCCGCGGCCGCGCTCGGGCGGATCCTGCCGAGCGAGGAGCTCCTCACAGCGGTCGACCGGGCCGACGAGGCCACCCGCCGCCGGCTGTGGGACCAGGCCCACCGGTGCCAGGAGCTGCACGAGACGCTGCGCGCGTTCCGCAACGAGGTCCGCTCGGTCGACGAGGACGTCGCCGGCCGCTTCGAGTCGATCCGGGGAGCCCTGGCATGAGGGGGGTGGCATGAGCGGGGTCGCGGCGACTGGGACCCGGCTGGAGTCGGTGGCCCTGCTCGCCGCCCTGCCGGTCGAGGTGCGCGACGTCGTCCGGCCCCTGGTGCAGCCGCTGCTCGAGCAGTGGGACTCCCTGGTCGGCGACCACGACGCGGTGCGGGAGGCTGCTGACCGTTGGCGGTCGATGGGTCGTCATCTCGACGACCTGGGGCACCGCCAGCACCGCACCGTCGAGGACACGGGCATCGGCTGGGTCGGGCTGGCCGCGGGCGGCTGGACCGTGGCCGGCACCGAGGTCGGCGCCGGGCTCGAGGAGCTCGCCGACCGGTCGCTCGACGTCGGCGACTGTCTCGACGAGGCCGCCTCCGCGGTGCACGAGACCGAGCGGCTGGTGCGCGACCTCGTCCGGGAGCTGCTGGAGTGGGCCGCGCTCACCCTCGCGGTGTCGGCGGTGACCGGATTGGTGACCCTCGGTGCGTCCACCCTCGCCGGCGCCGCGTCGGCGGCGGCGAAGGCCGCGGTCACCGGGTCGCGGATCGCGGCGCTGGTCCAGCGCCTCGCGGCCGTGCTCCGCAGCATCCAGGACCGGGTCGACGCCTACCGGGACTGGGTCCAGGGCCTGTCGACCCTGCGCCGCGCGGTGGTCGAGCGAGCCGAGCAGCAGGTGGTGTCCGTGGTGCTGAAGAAGCCGTTGCGGGGCGCGACCTCGGAGGCCACCGGGATGGACGGCCAGGTCCGCCGACCCCTCGAGTCGTTGGCGGGAGCCCCCCTGCGCGAGCACCGAGTGCCGACGTGACGGGGGCCGCTCCCTTGTCGCGCGCCCGCGCACCCGCAAGGGTGTGGGGGTGCCTCCGGGCACGCACCAGACTGACCGACCTGGAGGCGGAACCGCCGCCGGCCAGGTGAGTAGTAGAGGAGGTACGACGATGACGACGACTCCCGACGCCCCGCTCGGCGACGACGACATGACCACCGAGGGCCTGACCGCCCCCGGCGACAGCTCGGTCCCGGCCCCCGGCGGCGACGCCGACGGCACCGACGGTGACTCGACCGACGGCGACAGCACCGACGCGACCGACGGCGACTCCACGGACGCGGATGGCGCCGACGCCGACAGCACGGACGGCGACAGCACCGACTCCACCGACGGCGACAGCACGGACGCCGACGGCACCGACGGGACGGCCCTCTGAGCGCCCTCGACCTGCTGACCGGCGATGCCCAGGGCTTCCGCGAGAAGACCTGGGCGTCGCGGGTCCACGTCCACCACACCGACCCGTCCCGCCTGGTCGGCCTGCTGTCGCTCGACGACGTCGACGCACTGCTCACCTCCAGCGCCCTGCGCACCCCGGCCGTCCGGGTCGCGCGCGACGGCAGCGTGCTGCCCGAGTCGTCGTACACCCGCGGCGGCACGTTGGCCGGCAAGCCCCTGACCGGGCTGATCGACCCGGTCAGGCTGCTGGGCCTCTTCGACGAGGGAGCCACCGTGGTGCTGCAGGGGCTGCAGCGCTACCACCCGCCGCTGGCCGACCTGGTCGCCGCGCTCGAGCTCGAGCTGGGTCACCCGTGCCAGGCCAACGCCTACCTCACGCCCCCCGGTGCGCAGGGCTTCGCGGTGCACTCCGACTCCCACGACGTGTTCGTCTTCCAGACCCACGGGTCCAAGCAGTGGGAGGTCCACGGCGCGGACGGGCCCGGGGACCTGCTCCTCGAGCCGGGCGTGGTCGCCTACCTGCCGACCGGGACACCGCACGCGGCCCGCGCCCAGCGGACCGCGTCGCTGCACGTGACGATCGGCATCAACCAGCTCACGTGGCGCGCACTCGTGGAGCGGGTGGTCCGCGACGCCGTCGCCCAGGTCCCCGACGACCACCTGCCCGCCGGGTGGCTCGACGAGCCGGCCGACCTGTCCGCCGGCCTGGGGCACCACCTGCGTGAGGTCGCCGACCGACTGGTCGCCGTCGACACCGACGACCGCGCCGACGCGGAGGTGCGGCGCTTCCTCACCAGCAGGCCGCCCCGGTCCGCCGGCGGACTCCGCGACCGGGTGGCGCTGGCCGACGGGATCGGACCCGACTCGCTCCTCGAGCGCCGCGCCGGTGTGCCCTGCCGACTGGTCGACGAGCCCGGCGACCGGATCCGGGTGCTGCTCGGCGACCGGTCCCTCGTGGTCCCGGCCCGCCTCCGTCCCGCGCTGGAGGAGGTGGCCCGCCGGGAGGCGTTGACCGCGCGCGACCTGGTCGAGCATCTCGACCTCGAGAGCGCGCTGGTGCTCACCCGCAGGCTGGTCCGCGAGGGGTTGCTCCGCGTTGGCTGAGCCCTTCAGGTGCGCCGCGGACGCCGTCGAGCGTGGTGACCCGCTCCCCGGCAGCGCCTCGACGTTCCCGGCCTTCCTGCTCCTGGAGCACCCCGGCCCCTGGGGTGTCGACGCGCTCCGGGACGCCCGGCTCCCCGACGGGCTGGGCGCCCACCTCGCGTCGGCCGCGCGCGGGACCGGTGTGCGGGTGCTGCTCGCCCGCCGGCACCGCGGCGGACCTGCCCGGACGGGCGGCCAGGACATCCCGGGCCACCGGGTGATCGCCGCCCACGCCGGCGCCGGGTGGGCCGAGAGCACCATCGTGGCCGACCTCGCTGACGTGGCCGCGCTCGACCTCGCCGCCCTGGGCGCCGGCGTGCGCCCCGGGTGGACGCCGATGACCGACCCCGTGCTCGCCGTCTGCACCCACGGTCGGCACGACGCGTGCTGCGCCGAGCGGGGCCGGCCCGTCGCCGCCGCCCTCGCCGCCGCGCACCCCGACCTCACGTGGGAGGTCAGCCACGTGGGCGGGGACCGATTCGCCGCCAACCTGGTCGTGCTCCCGCACGGCCTCTACTACGGCGGGCTCGACCCGGCCGGCGCCGTCCGGGTCGCGGCCGCCACCCTCGACGGGCACGTCGTACTCGATCACCTGCGCGGCCGGTCGCGGCTGCCCATGCCGGTGCAGGCCGCCGAGGTCGCACTGCGGCGCCGGCTCGGGGAGACCCGCCTCGACGCCGTCGAGCTCCGCGGGCACCGCCGCGACGGCGACCTCGTGACGGCACGGTTCGAGGTCGACGGGGCGTCGTACGACGTGGTGGTGCGGGAGGGCCGCTCGGTCCCCGCCCGGCTCACCTGCCGCGCTGGGCGCGACTCAGCGGCGTACACGTTCGAGACCGTCTCGATCACCTAGGGCGTCGAGCCAGCGGGGGCCGCAGACTGGCGGCCTACGACGGTTCGGCCGGCCGCCAGGGTGTCGCAGCCCGCCAGTTCTCGGCGGCCCCGGTGAGCGGGTCGGGCCGCAGAGCCAGCCGGGTCAGACTGGCGGCGTACGACGGTTGAGCCGGCCGCCCGGGTGTCGGGCGCCGCCAGTGGTCGACGGCCCCGGCGACGCGATCCGAGACGGATCAGTCCGCCGAGCCGATGTGCACGAGCGCGTCGCCGGAGTTGACGAGCGCCTGCTCGGTACGCCCGATGACGATCCCGGTCCGGTTGGCGTGCACCAGCCGGAGCGTCTTGCCGAAGGCGTCGACCAGGGCGCCGAGGCGTTCGCCGTCGGTGACCTCCTGCCCGAGCTCGGCGTCGAGGTCGAGGATCCCCGTACGCCGCGCGCGCACCCAGCCGCTCGCCCGGAGCTCGGCGCTGGCCGGCGGTGGGGGCTCGTCGACGCCGTCGACCATGCCGAGCGTGGCGAGCACCCGGCGTACGCCGACGACGCCGGCGTCGATCGCGTAGGCGTCCATCCGCAGGCTCTCGCCCGCCTCGTAGAGCAGCACCGTCGCGCCCCGCTCCCGGGCGGCGTGCCGTAGCGACCCGTCGCGGATGCGGGCGTGCAGCATGACGGGCGCCCCGAAGGCGGCCGCCAGGTCCCGGGTGAAGCCGTCGTCGAGGTCCGCGCGGATCTGCGGCAGGTTGGAGCGGCGGTCGGAGCCCGTGTGCAGGTCGAGACCCACCGAGCACTTGGCGACCACCTCGGTCATCACGAGGTGGGCGATGCGGCTGGCCAGCGACCCGCGCGCCGACCCCGGGAACGAGCGGTTGAGGTCGCGACGGTCGGGGAGGTAGCGGTCGCCGTTCATGAAGCCGAGCACGTTGACCATCGGCAGCGCGACGATCGTGCCGCGCACCTGCTTGGGGTCGAGCCCGGCCAGCACCTGGCGGACGACCTCGACGCCGACGACCTCGTCGCCGTGTATGGCGGCGCTGATCCACATCGTCGGCCCGTCCTCGCGGCCGTGCACGACGCGGACCGGGAGGCTCACGTCGGCGCCCGTCACCAGCCGGGTGATCGGCAGCTCGAGGTTGCGGATCGTGCCGGCCCGCACGCGCACCGCGCCGACGGCGAACGACTCCCGCGCCATCAGCCGTCCTGCCCTTGCGGTCGGGGAGCGACGTCCACCCCGCGGTTGCGACGGCGTACCGCGCGGCGCGGCCGCCCGCCGACGTAGGACCGGTGGGAGTCGACGAGGAAGCCCTGCCGCAGCGCCTCGCGCCCGACGAGCATCCGGAAGCCCATCTCGTCGCGGCTGCTCAGGGTGACCTCGGCGGTCACGGTCCGGTCGACGAGCCGCACGGCCATCAGCACGACGTACCGCTCCTCGGAGTGCCCCGACGAGCTGCGCACCAGGCGCCGGTCGTGGACCGGGCACTCGTGCTCGACGGTGTCCTCCTCCGAGCGCTGCCAGGGCCGGATGGAGAAACGCACCCAGGCCTGACCGTCGCGGGAGAACTCCTCCACGCCGAACGCGTGGATCGACGACGACCGCGCGCCGGTGTCGAGCTTGGCCTTGATCCACTCCACTCCCGCGTCCGGGAGGGTGACCCACTCGCGCCAGCCGGCGACGATGGTTGGATGGAGAACGGCCACGCCCCCCATCCAATCAGGTGTGAAGAGTGAAGCTCGCGATCCTGTCCCGCGCCCCCCGGGCGTACAGCACCCAGCGCCTGCGCACCGCGGCCCTCGACCGCGGGCACGAGGTCAAGGTGCTCAACACGCTGCGCTTCGGCATCGACCTGTCGGGCAAGGAGCCGGACCTCCAGTTCCGCGGCAAGCAGCTCTCCGACTACGACGCGATCCTGCCGCGGATCGGCAACTCGATCACCTACTTCGGCACCGCCGTGGTCCGCCAGTTCGAGCAGATGGACGTCTACACGCCCAACACGGCGTACGGCATCTCCAACTCCCGCGACAAGCTGCGCGCCACGCAGATCCTGTCCAAGCACGGCATCGCCATGCCGGCCACGACCTTCGTGCGCGACCGCGCCGACGTGATCCCGGCCATCGAGCGCGTGGGTGGCGCGCCCGTCGTCATCAAGCTGCTCGAGGGCACCCAGGGCATCGGCGTCATCCTCGCGCCGGACATCAAGGTGGCCGAGGCGATCATCGAGACGCTCCAGAGCACCAAGCAGAACGTGCTCATCCAGCGCTTCGTCAAGGAGAGCAAGGGCCGCGACATCCGCGCGCTGGTGGTCGGCGACCGGGTGGTCGCCGCGATGCGGCGGGTGGCGCAGGGCGACGAGTTCCGCTCCAACGTGCACCGCGGCGGTTCGGTGGAGCCGGTCGAGTTGGACCAGGCCTTCGAGGAGGCGGCGGTCCGCTCCGCGCAGATCATGGGCCTCAAGGTCGCCGGCGTCGACATGCTCGAGGGCAACGACGGCCCGCAGGTGATGGAGGTCAACTCCTCGCCCGGCCTCGAGGGCATCGAGAACGCGACCAAGCTCGACGTGGCCGGCGCGATCATCGACTACATCGACAACCAGGTCGCCTTCCCGCAGATCGACGTGCGGCAGCGGCTGAGCGTCTCGACCGGGTACGGCGTCGCGGAGCTGCTCGTGCACGGCGACGCCGACATCGTGGGCAAGACCCTCGAGGAGTCGGGCCTGCGGGAGAAGGACATCTCGGTGCTGACCCTGCACCGCGGCACGTCGGTGATCCCCAACCCGCGCGGCAGCCACGTCCTCGAGCCCGAGGACCGACTACTGTGCTTCGGGCGGCTCGAGGAGATGCGCTCGATGATCCCCGAGCGCCGCAAGCGCCGGCAGAAGGTCAAGAAGCTGCCCAAGCACCCGATCCACGAGCAGGAGTGACGGCGCCCGGCTAGGGCTCCGCCGACCGCCAGCGGTCGAGCTCGTCGTCCACGGCGGCCCGGTCGGCCGCAGCGACGGGGCCGGAGAGCAATGCCTCGAGGTCGACCCCGGGGACGAGCTCCCCGACGACCTCCCGCATGCGCTCGCCCGCGGCCCTGGCGGCCTCGGTGATCGCGGCGATCACGTGGCCGGCCAGCTGGTCGGCGGACAGGCGCATCGCGTCCGGTGCGAGGTGCAGATCGGTGGGCAGGCCGGCCGGAGTGACCCGCACCCGCACGAGCCCACCGGCCGCCTCGGCCTCGCCATGCACCTGCGCGAGCTCGTCCTGCATCCGGGCGACGGCCTCGAGCCGTCGGGTGGTGTCCCGGCGGAGCCGGGCGCTCCAGTCGTCGGTGTCCATCCCCCACGGGTGCCCGCGCAGCGCCCCCGCCAACCCCGCCGTCCCGGGCCTGTGGACAACGGGAAAACCCTCAGTAGCCGCCCTCCGGCGGCACCATCTCGCCGCGGATGCCGAGCAGGCGGACAGGCCGGTCGTCGCCGAGCGCCAGGTAGAGCTCGTGGGCGGTGGTCGCGATGAGGTCGACGTCGTACGTCGGCTCGGCGAGCTTGCGGACCTTGGTGGAGGTGAAGAACGGCTTGACCCGCACCTTGAGGTGCACCCGCATCGCCGCCCGCTCCTCTCGCCGCAGGTCGGCCACGACCTGCTCGGCGAGCACGCGCAGCGCGTCCGGGACCTCGGCGGGGTCGAGGTCGCGCTGGTAGGTCGTCTCGTGGCCGTGCGCCCGGGCGACCCACGGGGTGTCGTCGGGCCAGTCCCGGCCACCCCCGCGGCCGAGGCGCCCCACGTGCGCCCCGCCGGACGGCCCGAGCTCGGCGACCAGCACCTCGACCGGCGCGCTCGCCAGCTGGGCGACGGTGTCGATCCCGAGCCCGGCGAGGCGGGCCGAGATCCGCGGGCCCACGCCCCACAGGGCGGTCGTCGGGCGCTCGCCCATGACGTCCAGCCAGGTGTCCCTCGTCAACATGAAGGTTCCGCGCGGCTTGCCGAAGCCGGTCGCGGTCTTGGCGCGGACGAGGGTGTCGCCGATGCCCACCGAGCAGTGCAGCCCGGTGGCCTCCAGGACCGCCTCCCGGACGGACCTGGCTCTGGCCTCCGGGTCGTCGGTGTGGACGCCGACGAAGGCCTCGTCCCAGCCGAGCACCTCCACCACGGTGCCGGGGAGGTCCTTGAGCGTCTGCATCACCCGGGCGGACGCGGCCTCGTAGACCGGCCGGTCGACCGGCAGCAGCACCGCGTCGGGGCACTTGCGGACCGCAACCCGCAGCGGCATCCCGGACCCGACCCCGTGCTCGCGAGCCTCGTACGACGCGGTGGAGACGACGGCGCGCTCGGTCGGGTCGCCGCGACCGCCGACAATGACCGGGCGTCCCACCAGGTCGGGCCGGCGCAGTAGCTCCACCGCGACGAGGAACTGGTCCATGTCGACGTGCAGCACCCAGCGTCCACCCGTGGTCGTCACCGATCCATCATGCTCGCCCCTTGTGCGGGCGGCGCGCGTTTGGTGGTGTGGGGGCCCGCGCCCACGACCTCCGAGGAGACCCGGTGAACATCACCGACACCGCAGACCTGTGGTGGAAGACCGCCGTCCTCTACTGCGCGGACGTCCAGACGTTCCTCGACCTCGACGGTGACGGGCACGGCGACCTGCGCGGGATGGTCCACCGGGTCGACTACCTGGCCGACCTGGGCGTCACGTGTCTGTGGCTGATGCCGTTCTACCCGACGGCCGATCGCGACGACGGCTACGACATCACCGACTTCTACGGCGTCGACCCCCGGCTGGGCAGCGCCGGTGACTTCGTCGAGCTGGTGCGCACCTGTCACTCACGAGGGATCCGGGTGATCATCGACTTCGTCATGAACCACACCTCGGACCGGCACCCGTGGTGGAAGGACGCGATACGCAGCGAGGACTCGCCGCACCGGGACTGGTACGTCTGGCGCTCCTCGACCCCGCCCGACACGAGCAAGCAGGTCGTCTTCCCCGACCAGGAGGACGCCATCTGGGACCAGGACCCGGCCTCGGGGCAGTGGTACCTCCACAACTTCTACAAGACCCAGCCCGACCTCAACCTCGCCAACCCGGACGTGCGCGAGGAGGTCATGCGCACGATGGGCTATTGGCTCCAGCTCGGGGTCGACGGATTCCGGATCGACGCGGTGCCGTTCCTGTTCACCGCGGACCCGCTGCCCAAGAGGGAGCGGAGGTTCCCCGACTTCGACCCCCACGACTACCTGCGGCGCCTCAAGGCCTTCGCCGATCGTCGCAAGGAGTCGGCGATGTTCCTCGGGGAGGTCAACGTGCCGTACGCCGACATGGCCGACTTCTTCGGCAGCGGCGACGCCGACGAGCTGTCGATGCAGTTCGACTTCATCGGGATGCAGGCCATCTACCTCTCCCTGGCCCGGGGAGACGTCCGGCCCCTGGTCAAGGCGCTGCGGGACCGTCCCGTCATCGACACCGGCAGCCAGTGGGCCAACTTCCTGCGCAACCACGACGAGCTCACCCTCGACAAGCTGAGCAAGGCCGAGCGCCAGGAGGTCTTCGACGCCTTCGGCCCGGACCCGGACGTGCAGCTCTTCGACCGCGGCCTGCGGCGACGGCTCCCGCCCATGCTCGGCGGCGACCAGCGGCGCATCCGGATGGCCTACTCGCTGATGTTCTCGCTGCCCGGCACACCGGTCCTCTTCTACGGCGAGGAGATCGGGATGGGGGAGAACCTCGACGTACCGGGTCGGCTGGCGGTGCGCACGCCCATGCAGTGGCAGGCCAGCGACGACGGGGGCTTCTCGACCGCGAGCCGGCGCTCGGTCGTGCGTCCGGTCACCGAGGGGACCTACGGTCCCGCGCAGGTCAACGTGGCCCAGCAGCGCAACGACCCGGACTCCTTGTGGTCGTTCATCCAGCGCCTCATCTCCCGCTACCGCCAGTCGCCCGAGATCGGGTGGTCGGAGGCCGAGGTGCTCGACCAGCCCGACCACCGGGTGCTGGCGCACGTCTGCCGCAAGGACGACTGGTCCCTGGTGGCCATCCACAACTTCGCCGACGAGCCGGTCGAGGTCACGGTCGAGGTGCCCGGCCTCACGCGAGGCACCGACCTCGTCGACCTGCTGAGCACCGGTCCGGCGCAGCGCACGCAGACCGGGCCCAGGGGCCGGATCACCCTCACGCTCCCGGCGTACGGCTTCGTGTGGTGGCGGGTCGTGCTGGAGGGCGACCGCCGCATCGACCACTGACCCGACCACTGACCCGACCCCGGCAGACCCGCCGGACATCGACGACAGAGAGGTTCCCGTGACCCGCATCGGCTTCCACGCCTCCCACGAGCAGGTCTCGCCACGCCAGCTCCTCACCGACGTCCAGCACGCGGAGAGGGCCGGGTTCGACATGGCGATGTGCTCGGACCACTTCTCCCCGTGGAGCAGCCGGCACGGTCACTCCGGCTACGCCTGGTCCTGGCTGGGAGCGGCCCTGGCCACCACGGACCTCGCGTTCGGATGCGTGTCGGCGCCCGGGCAGCGCTACCACCCGGCCGTGCACGCGCAGCGGATCGCCACCCTGGCCCAGATGTTCCCCGGTCGGTTCTGGGTGGCGCTGGGCAGCGGCGAGGCGTCCAACGAGCACGTCACGGGGGAGCGCTGGCCCGACAAGGAGCAGCGCACCCGGCGGCTCGAGGAGTGCGTCGAGGTCATCGGTCGCATGCTCGACGGGGAGGAGGTGACCCACCGCGGGCTGGTCACCGTGGACCGGGCCCGGCTATGGGAGGTCCCGGAGCAGCGGCCGCTCCTCATCGGCCCGGCCGTCTCGGTGCCCTCCGCGGGACGCGTGGCGGCCTGGGCCGACGGCATCGTGACCATCAACCAGCCCGTCGACGTCCTGCGGGACCTGCTGGCCGCCTACCGGGACGCGGGGGGTCGGGGGCGTGCGGCCATCCAGGTGCACCTGTCCTGGGCGCCCACCGAGGACGAGGCCGAGTCGGTCGCCCACGACCAGTGGCGCACCAACATCTTCAGCGAGCCCGTCAACTGGGACACCGAGCTCGTCGAGGCATTCGACCTGATGGGTGAGCACGTCAGTCCCCAGGCCGTGCGCGAGCACGTCCGGGTCTCGGCCGACCTCGGCCGGCACCGGGAGTGGCTGGCGGAGTACGCGGAGCTCGGCTTCGACGACATCTACCTCCACTTCGTCGGCAAGGAGCAGGCGCCGTTCATCGACTCCTTCGCCGCGGAGGTCCTTCCCTCACTGGGGGGCTGAGGCCTCCGTAGCCCGGCCCGCCGGGCCGTCCCACCACGGGTCGGTGATCTCGCGCAGCTCCGCCAGCATGGTGCGGAGCTCGTCGTAGCGCTCCGCACCGAGGTGGGCCGACCACTCGCGCGCGATGCGGCGCTCGACGGTGCGGGCCTCCCGCTGCACGGCCCGGCCCCGGTCGCTGAGGCAGACGAGCCGGGCCCGGGCGTCGGTCGGGTCCGGTCGCCGCTCGACGTACCCGGCGCGCTCGAGCTGGTCGACGAGGTAGCCGGCGGTCTGCTTGGTCACCTGGGCGGCCTCGGCCAGCTCGGTGAGCCGGGAGCCGCGTTCACCGAGGCGGGCCGCGACGCGGCCCTGCGCGATGGTGATGTCGTCGTACCCGCGCTCCCACAGGTGCTCGAGCACCTGCCTCTCCACGTGCCGCTGCGAGACGAACATCAGCACCGCCGGGTGCGGTTGGGCCATGGGTTCCTCCTTGACAAACATCGTCAGTCTATCTGACCATAAAGTGGTCAGGGAGACTGACGGTCTGGAGAGTGTCATGGAGCGCGACGAGGTCTGGCAGCACACCATCGACCAGCGGCTCGCCCTGCGCGACGTGCTCCGCGACCTCACCCCCGAGGAGTGGGACCAGCCGTCACTGTGTGCGGGCTGGCGGGTGCGCGACGTCGCCGGCCACGTCATCGCCGGCCCGCAGCTGGGCCTGGTAGACACGGTCAAGGTCATGGGCGGCATGTGGCGCGGCTACAACGGGATGATCCTGCGCGACGGGCAGCGCCGGGGGAGCGTGCCGGTGGCCGACATCCTCGCGCAGTACGACGAGTGGGCCGAGGTCCGCAAGGGGCCGCTCACCGTGACCCACGTCGAGCCGCTCATCGACGCGATCGTCCACACGCAGGACATCGTGCGTCCGCTCGGTCGCACCGTGGCGGCACCGCCCGAGGCGGCGGCCGTCGCCGCCGACCGGGTGCGCACCCTCGCCCTCCTCTTCGGCACCCGCCACCTCTTCTCCGAGCACCGCATGGTGGCCACCGACACCGACTGGGTCCGCGGCACCGGCCCCGAGCTGCGCGCCCCGATGACCGAGCTGCTGATGTTGTGCACCGGCCGCCCGACGGCCGACGCGGCGGTCTGACCCCTCCGGTGCCCTGACAGACTGGGCCGGTGATCGATCCGCTCCAGACGGTCCTCATCGTGGCCGCGCTCGTCCTCGCGCTCGTCACCGGTGTCTACGTCGCCCTGGACCGCAGCCCCGACCGGGTGCTCGTGGCGCTGCTCGCGCTCCTCGAGGCCGGACTGGTCGTCCAGGCGGTCGTCGGCATCGCCCAGCTCATCGGCGGCAGCGATGACCCCGGCATCACCTTTGTCGGCTACCTGCTGGCCGTGCTCGTGATCCTGCCGCTCGGTCTGCTCTGGTCGCTGGGGGAGCGCAGTCGCGGCGCCACGTCGGTGCTGATCGTCGCCCTGCTCACCGTCGCCTTCCTCGTCCTGCGCCTGGTGCAGATCCATGCCGCAGCCTGACGCCCGGACCCCCGCGCGGGGCAGGCGCGGGCGGGGCTCGACGTCGACCGGGCTCGGGCGCGTCCTCGTCGCGACGTACGCCGTCTTCGCGCTGGCCGCGACCGCGCGCAGCCTCGTCCAGCTGCTCACCAAGGCCTCCGAGGCGCCGCTGGCCTACACGCTGTCGGCGCTCGCCGCGGTGGTCTACGTGCTCGCGACCCTGGGCCTCGCCGAGGTCGGCCCGCGTCCCCGGGCCATGGCGTGGGCGGCCGTCGGCTTCGAGCTCGTCGGTGTCCTCACGGTCGGCACCCTCACCGTGCTCGACCCGGAGCTCTTCCCCGACGCGACCGTGTGGTCGGCCTACGGCCAGGGCTACGGCTTCCTCCCGCTGGTGCTGCCCTTCCTCGGCATCGCCTGGCTCGTGCACACCCGCCCGCGCAGCTGACGGGCGGCCGTGAGCCGGCGAGCCGTCAGGCGGTCGCGCCGGAGCCCGAGACCTGCGGGAACTCCTTCATGGCGTGGTCGGCGATCCGCTTCATCATCCAGGCGTCGACCCCGGCGCCGATGAAGCCACCCACGATCGGAACACCCCGGCCGAGCCGACCGAGCGCCTTGAGGCCGAGGCCCCGCATGAGGTGGAAGCCGACGGCCTTGTTGACCACCATCAGGGCCGCCGGCGGCAGGCCGCGGGTGGCCAGGGTGGCGAGCCGGCCGCCGCCGGTGCTCATGCCGGCCTTCTGGAGCACCTTGTGGGCGTCGGAGCCGACGAGGGTGAGCAGGACGGCGGTCTTGACGCGCTCGTCGGTGACGTCATAGCCGCGGAGGCTGGCGATCGAGCCGACCATCCGGGTCGCCTGGACGTAGAACTCGAGCACGTTGGCGGGCAGTGCGATCGGCATCGTGACGAAGCCACCGACACCGGTGACGAAGCCACCGATCCCGCCGCCGAGCGTCGCCCCGCGCGCCACGGCCGCGAGCGCCTCGTCCGTCGTGCCCTGCTTGTGCAGCGCCTTGGCGGCGATCTGGTCGGCGGAGCGGATCGGGCCACGACCCTCGAGCCCGATGTCCACGAGCATCCGGACCACGCGGTGGATGGGGCCGTTGTCCTTCGTCGGGTCCTGCGCCGCCTCGAGCGCCGAACGGGTCTCCTCGACCTGGTGGGGTCGGGGCACGAACATGTCGTACAGGCCCATGGTCACTCCTCTGTGTGGCTGATGTCGCTGGTGATCGATGGCGATCCTGTCACCCGGGCCGCCACCCGGGCTCACCCGCAGGGACAGCCGTCGGGTGGCGGGGAACACTACGAACACAAGAGTGAGACGCAGGTCACACGGCCCTAGCGTCGGCCTCCCGGGCGCACTCGGGCGCCCACCTCCTGGAGGCTCACATGCGACACCTGTCCCGTCCCGCCCGGCTCGTCCCCGCGGGGGCGCTCGTCGTCCTCGCCGGACTGCTCGCCCCACCCGCGAGCGCCGCGGCCTCGCCCACCCCGGTCGCCTGCCCGCCTGCGGTCGCCGAGCTGGCGACCTGCTGGGGCGGGCAGGACGACAACGGTGCCTACTACACGATCGCCGTCCCGGAAGAGTGGAACGGCGACCTCGTCGTGCACGCCCACGGCGGTCCCGACCTGGCCGAGGAGTCGGACCCGGCCCGCAGCGTCGAGGACCTCGACCGGTGGTCGGTGATGGTGCGCGAGGGCTACGCCTGGGTGGGCTCGGCCTACCGCCGCGGCGGCTACGGCACCCGGATGGCCGTCGCCGACACCGAGAGTGCCCGCCGGATCTTCGTCGAGGAGGTCGGCGAGCCGGACCGCACCTACGCGCACGGGCAGTCGTGGGGAGGCGACGTCGCGGCCAAGCTCGTCGAGGTCCACCCCACGTCGTACGACGGCGCGCTGCTCACCAACGGCGTGCTGGCCGGCGGGTCGCGTGGTTACGACTACCGGGTCGACCTGCGCGTGGTCTACCAGTACTACTGCGGCAACCACCCCCGCCCGACCGAGCCGCAGTACCCGCTGTGGATGGGGCTCCGCGAGGGCTCGACGATGACGTCCGCCGGCCTGCGCGCCCGGCTCCAGGAGTGCACCGGCCTCCAGTCCGACCCGGCATCCCGCACCGAGCTCCAGCAGCGCAACCTCGACGACATCCTGGCCGTCACCGGCATCCCGGAGCGCACCATCGAGTCGCACCTGCGGTTCGCGACCTTCACCTTCCGCGACATCGTGCACGCCCGGCTCGGCGGCCGGAACCCGTTCTCCAACCAGGGGATCCGCTACTCCGGCAGCCACGACGACAAGGCCCTCAACGCCGGCGTCGAGCGCTTCGCCGCCGACCCGTCCGCGCGCCGCGACCTGTCGTGGGACAGCGACCTCACCGGCGCGGTGGACGTCCCGACGGTCACCCTGCACGCCATCGAGGACCCGACGGCGTTCGTCGAGCACGAGTCGGCCTACCGCGAGACCCGCGAGGGGGCCGGCACCGACGACCTGCTCGTCCAGGCCTTCAGCAAGGAGTCCGAGCACAGCTCGCTCAGCGACTCCGGCTACGCGTCGGTGATGGGCGCGCTCGCCGACTGGGTGGAGACCGGGACGCGGCCCACGCCCGCGGACATCGCGGCGACCTGCCCGTCGTACGACGCCCGCTACGGCGCCGGCTGCTTCCTCGACCCGGCCTTCACGCCCGACAGCTACGCCTCGCGCGTCGAGCCCCGCCCCGGTGGCCTGCGCTGGCCGGCCCTCACCGCGGCCCAGGAGCGGGCCTGGTCGCACCGTCCGTCGATCGGCATCGCTCCGTGACCCGCGGCCCCCGTGTGATCGGATGAGCCAGTGACCCGCCTCACAGCACCACCTACGATGTCGCCGTGCTGAAGCGGGTCGGCCATGAGCGCTCCGTGGCGCGCCAGGTCCTGGTGCTGCAGCTGGTCGCAGTGCTGGTCCTGGTCGTCACGGCGCTCGCCCTGGCGACGTACGACGCCCGCTCCGACATCCGGGCCAGCGCCCGCGACGAGGCGGTCTCGGTCGCGCAGGCGGTGGCCCGGTCGCCGGTCGTCCACCAGGCGATGGACACGGGCGACCCGTCGGAGCTGATCCAGCCGTTCGCCGAGGCGGTCCGCGTGGACACCGGCGTCGACTTCGTGGTGGTGATGGCGCCCGACCGCACCCGCTTCTCCCACCCCAACCCCGAGCTGCTCGGCCAGGCCTTCATCGGCAACCTGGGTGGGGCGCCCGAGGGCGAGGTCTACACCGAGGAGTACGTCGGGACGCTGGGGCCGTCCATCCGGTCGATCGTGCCGGTCTTCGCCGGTACCGGCGTCGGTGCTGCGGCCGGGGCCGCGGCCGGGGCCGCGGCCGAGGACGTGGTCGCCATGGTCTCGGTCGGCATCACCTTGCGCCAGCTCGACGACCTGCTGGTCGACGAGTTCTGGGACATCGTGGTGGCCGCGCTCGCGGTGCTGCTGGTCGGCATCTGCGGCGCGTGGTTCATCAGCCACCGGCTGCGGCGGCAGACCCACGGGCTGGGAGAGCGGGAGATCACCCGGATGTACGAGTACTACCGCGCCGTCCTGCACGCCGTCCGCGAGGGCCTGCTGCTCATCGACCTCGACGGTCGGGTCCAGCTGGTCAACGACGAGGCCCGCCGGCTGCTCCGCCTGCCCGACGACGTCGTCGGACGCTCGCTGAGCGAGCTCGGCCTGCCGCCCGCTCTCGTGGAGGCCGCCTCCGGCGCCCGGGGCGCCGACGAGGTCTACGTGACCGGCGACCACGTCCTGGTGGCCAGCACCAGCACCGCGCTGTGGGAGGGCCGCGAGGTGGGTGCCGTGGTGACGTTGCGCGACCACACCGAGCTCCAGGCGCTCACCGGCGAGCTGGACGTCGTCCGCGGCCTCACCGAGTCGCTGCGCGCGCAGACCCACGAGGCGGCCAACCGCCTCCACACGGTGGTGTCCCTCATCGAGATGGGCCGCCCCGAGCAGGCCGTCGAGTTCGTCACCGGCGAGCTGCAGGTCGCCCAGATGCTCACCGACCAGGTGGTCGGGGCCGTCGAGGAGCCGGTCGTCGCGGCGCTGCTGCTCGGCAAGACGGCGGAGGCCTCCGAGCGCGGCGTCCAGCTCACGGTCACCGGCGAGCTGCCCGCGGGCGACCTGGCCGCCGGGGAGTCGGAGATCTCCACGCGCGACCTCGTGACCGTGCTCGGCAACCTGGTCGACAACGCCCTCGACGCCGTGGCGGGGCGTACCGACCGGCGCATCGTGGTCCACCTGGAGGGGGCCGAGCGGCACGTCCGGCTCGTGGTCGGCGACAGCGGCCCCGGGCTCACGGCCGAGGAGGCGGCCCACGCGCTCGAGCGCGGCTGGACCACCAAGGCCGACACCGGGGACGGCAGCGGGGTGGGGCTGGCCCTCGTCTCGCAGGTCGCCCGCCGCCTCGGCGGCAGCGTCACCATCGGCCGCTCGCCCCTGGGCGGGGCCGAGCTCACCGTCGTCCTCGGGAGCGCGTCGTGACCGTCCGGGTCCTCGTCGTCGAGGACGAGCCCCTGGTGGCCGAGGCGCACGCGGAGTACACCCGCCGCGTCGACGGCTTCGAGGTGGTGGGCATCGCCCACTCCGCCTCCGAGGCCTCGCGGCTGCTCGGCGAGCTGGAGGTCGACCTGGTCCTGCTCGACATGTACCTACCCGACGGCCACGGCCTCGGGCTGCTGCGCAACCTGCGCGCCGGCGGCGACCTGTGCGACGTCATCGCGGTCACGTCGGCCCGCGACGCCGACATGGTCAGGCGCGCGGTGGCGCACGGGGTGGCGCTCTACCTCATCAAGCCGTTCACGTTCCCGATGTTCCGCTCCAAGCTCGAGCAGTACGCCGAGTACCGCCGCCAGCTGGTCGACGCCCCGTCGGAGGTGCTCCAGGACGAGGTGGACCGGATGCTCGGCTCCCTGCGGGTGACCAGTGTCGCCGGGGTGCTGCCCAAGGGGCTCACCGCCGAGCGGCTGCAGGAGACGATGGCCGAGCTGCGTACGCCGCCGGGGGTGCTGTCGGCCCGTGAGCTGGCCGAGCGCCTCGACAGCTCCCGGGTCACGGCCCGGCGCTACCTCGAGCACCTCGCGGACGTGGGGCTCGCGGTCCGATCACTGCGCTACGGCGGCGGTGGGCGGCCAGAGGTGGAGTACCGCTGGCAGCACACCGCCGCCGATGGTGCTGGTGGCGGGGTCAGTCGTCCTCGCCGCTGAAGACGACCTCACGCTTCTGGCGGACCGAGGGCAGCAGCGCGGCGATCACGATGATGAGCGCGAGCGCCAGCAGCGTCGCCGAGATCGGCCGGGTGACGAACACCGACGGGTCTCCCCGCGAGATGATCATCGCCCGGCGCAGGTTCTCCTCCAGGAGCGGCCCGAGGACGAAGCCGAGCAGCAGCGGCGCCGCCTCGCAGCCCCAGCGGATGAGGAAGTAGCCGAGCACGCCGGCCACAGCGACGGCGAAGACGTCCCAGGAGTTGAGGCCCAGGGAGTAGCAGCCGATCGAGGCGAAGGCGATGATCGCCGGGAAGAGCACGCTGTAGGGCACGCTCAGCATCCGCACCCAGAGCCCGATCAGCGGCAGGTTGAGCATGATCAGCAGCAGGTTGCCGATCCAGAACGACGCGATCAGCCCCCAGAAGAGCTCCGGCTCGTCGTTGATGACGTTGGGACCGGGGGTGATGCCCTGGATGATGAAGGCGCCCACCAGCAGCGCCATCACCGGGTGGGCCGGCAGTCCCAGGGTGAGCAGCGGGATGAACGAGGTCTGCGCGGCCGCGTTGTTGGCCGACTCCGGCGCCGCCACGCCCTCGATGGCCCCCTTGCCGAACTCCTGCGGGTTCTTGGAGATCCGCTTCTCCAGTGAGTACGACGTGAAGCTGGCCAGGACGTGGCCGCCGCCGGGCAGCACCCCGAGCAAGGAGCCCATCGTGGTGCCCCGCAGGACGGGCATCCGGATGCGCCGGAAGTCCTCCTTGGTGAGCCACAGGCCGTCGACCTTCTTGGTCACGATGCTCGGGTTGATCCGGTGCTCGAGGTTGCGGATGATCTCGGCCACGCCGAAGAGGCCGACGGCCAGGGACACGAAGTCCAGCCCGCCGTAGAGCTCGCGGACCCCGAACGTGAAGCGCGGGACGCCGGTGAACTGGTCCTGCCCGATGGTGCCGAGCAGCAGCCCGAGCACGATCATCGCGAGCGCCTTGATCGCCGACCCGCTGGCCAGCGCGATCGAGGCGAGCAGGCCGAGGACCACGATGGCGAAGTAGTCCGCCGGCCCGAACTCGAGGGCCACGGCGGCGAGTGGTGGCGCGAAGAGCGCCACCAGCACGGTGGCCACCGTGCCGGCGAAGAACGAGCCGAGTGCGGCCGTGGCCAGGGCTGGCCCCGCCCGACCCTGCTTGGCCATCTGGTGCCCGTCGAGGGCGGTCACGACCGCGGAGGACTCGCCGGGCAGGTTGAGCAGGATGGCCGTGGTCGAGCCGCCGTACTGGGCGCCGTAGTAGATGCCGGCCAGCATGATCAGCGAGGCGACGGGGTCGAACTCGAAGGTGATCGGCAGCAGCAGGGCCACCGTCGCCGTCGGGCCGATGCCGGGGAGCACGCCCACGGCGGTGCCGAGGGTGACGCCGAGCAGGCAGATGAGGATGTTGGAGGGCTGGAGGGCGGTCTCCAGTCCCAGCAGGATGCCGTCCACGTCAGCCCCCCAGCCACTCGCCGAGGATGGGCAGGCGCAGCTGGAGCAGGCCGACGAAGACCCCCAGGCACAGCGCCGTGAGACCGATCGCGATCACCGCAGCCCGGCCGGGTCGGGTGCCGTGGCCGGCCAGGGCCGCCAGGAAGGTCGTCACCAGCAGGCTGGGGCCGAGCCCCAGTCCCCCCACGGTGAAGCCGAAGAACAGGATCGCCCCCACGATCAGGCCCATGCGCTGCCACGGGATCGGGCCACGGTCGGCGTTGGCCACCGTCGGGTCGACGCCGCGGAACGACGCGGCCACGATGATCAGCCCCAGCAGGGTCAGGATGGACCCGAGCATCAGCGGGACGTAGCCGGAGCCCATCCGCAGCGCTGAGCCCACGTCGTACCTCGCGCCGCCGATGGCGAACGCGAGACCGAGGACGACGAAGGTGGCGCCCGCCATCAGGTCGGGGAGGGACGGCCCGGACCGGCCCCCGCCGAGGCGCCCGGCGTGGTCGCCGGGCGCCGCAGGGGTGCTGCTCATTCGCCGGTGACCCCGGCTTCCTCGATGATCGGCGTCCAGCTGTCGATCTGCTCCTCGAGCTTGGCCGTGTGGGCATCCGGCGTCGCCTGGTCCTCGGCCACCGGGGTGGTGCCCAGGTCGGCCATCTGGTCGATGACGTTCTGGTCGGTCAGCGCGACCGCCAGGGCGTCGGTGAGCTTCTCGACGACCTCGTCCGGGGTGTCGGCCGGGACGTAGAGGCCGTGCCACACGCTGACCTCGACCTCCGGCAGCCCGGCCTCGGCCGTGGTGGGCAGGTCGGGCAGCGCCTCGACCGGCTCGGGCGTGGTCACGGCGTAGCCCTTGATGTCACCGGACAGGATCTGCCCCGTGGTGTTGGTGGTCTGGTCACACATGAAGTCGACCTGGCCGCCGACGAGGTCGGTCAGCGCCGGACCGGTGCCGTCGTAGGGCACCTCGGTCAGGTCGACGCCGACGGCCTCCTCGATGAGGAGTCCGCAGAGCTGGGACGCGGCGCCGACGCCGGCGTTGGCCAGCGTGACGGTGTCGGCGTTCTCCCCCACGTAGGTCACGAGCTCCTCGAGCGTCTCCGGCTCGAAGTCCTTGCGCGCCACGATCGTCATCGGCACCTCGGTGACCAGGCCGATGGTCTTGAAGTCCTCCAGCGGGCTGTACTCCAGGTCGGGGTAGAGGGCCGGCGCCGTGGACATGCCGATGTGGTGCATCAGCACCTGGTAGCCGTCCGGGTCCTCGTCGGCCACCTGGCCGGCAGCGACGGTGCCGCCGGCACCCTCGACGTTCTGCACGACGATCTGCTGGCCGAGCTCCTCGGCCATCGGCTCGGCGATCAGGCGGGTCACCGTGTCGGTGGGCCCTCCGGCGGCGAAGGGAACGACGATGGTGATGTCGTCCTCGGGATAGGCGGCGGGGTCGGCGTCGCCGCCGCCGCAGGCGGCGAGGGACGTCACCGCGAGTACGGCGAGTGCAGCGAGAGGGGTGCGCCTGGTCATGACGGCTCCTTGTTCAGGGGGATGTGGCTCACGTCACACCATGGAGCCGCCGTGCCCGGCGGTCGACGTTGTGCACCTTGTGTTCACAGGCGGGTGCCCCTGGGGGTGAGGCGCACCGCCCGCGCGGTGCTCGCGGACTCAGCGCACGGCCGAGCGGAACCCCGCAGTCTCAGGCTGTTGGTCACCACGAAGACGCTGGAGAAGGCCATCGCCGCCCCGGCGAGCATCGGGTTGAGCAGCCCGGCCGCGGCGACCGGGATGGCCGCCACGTTGTAGGCGAACGCCCAGAACAGGTTGCCCTTGATGGTGCCCAGCGTCCGCCGGGAGAGCCGGATCGCGTCGGCCGCGACCCGCAGGTCGCCGCGCACCAGGGTCAGGTCGCTGGCCTCGATGGCCACGTCGGTGCCGGTGCCCATGGCGAGGCCGAGGTCGGCCTGGGCGAGGGCGGCGGCGTCGTTGACGCCGTCGCCGACCATCGCGACGACCCGGCCCTCGTCCTGGAGGCGCTTGACCACGTCCACTTTGTCGGCGGGCAGCACGTCGGCGATGACGTGCTCGATGCCGACCCGGTCCGCGACCGTGCGGGCGGCCGCCTCGTTGTCGCCGGTGAGGAGGTACGGCGTGAGGCCGAGGTCGCGGAGCATCCGCACCGCCTCCGGGGAGGTCTCCTTGACCGTGTCGCCGACGACGACGATGCCGGTGGTGCGACCGTCCCAGCCGACCTCGATCGGGGTGCGGCCGTCCGCGTGGGCCCGGTCGACGGTGGCCCGGAGCGGGTCGTCGCCGGGGTCGGCCCCGGGGTCGCGCGCCGACTGGCGGCGTACGACATCCGCACCGTCCTCGGGACTGTCGGCTGCCGCCAGCTGCGGACGGCGGGCGTAGACCGCGCGCCCGTCGACGGTGCCGGTGACCCCGACCCCGCCGGTGGCGACGAAGTCGGTGACGGTCGCGTCGGACCCGGCGTACGCCGCGACGGCGCGCGCGATCGGGTGCTCGGAGGCCTGCTCCAGCGCCCCGACGAGGCGGAGCAGCTCCTGCTCGTCGACCCCGGGCGCGGCCACGACGGCGTGGACGGTCATCTCGCCGGTGGTGACGGTGCCGGTCTTGTCGAGCACGACGGTGTCGACGCGGCGGGTGGACTCGAGGACCTCCGGGCCCTTGATCAGGATGCCGAGCTGGGCGCCCCGGCCGGTGCCGACCATCAGCGCGGTCGGCGTCGCGAGCCCCAGGGCGCACGGGCACGCGATGATCAGCACCGCCACCGCGGCGGTGAACGCCGCCGTCGCCCCGGCACCCGAGCCGAGCCAGAAGCCGAGGGTGGCCACGGCCAGGCCGATCACGATCGGGACGAAGATCCCCGAGATGCGGTCCGCGAGACGCTGCACCTGGGCCTTGCCGTTCTGGGCGTCCTCGACGAGGCGGGCCATCTGCGCGAGCTGGGTGTCGGAGCCGACCCGGGTGGCTCGGACGACGAGGCGTCCGCCGGCGTTGACGGTCGCGCCGCCGACGGTGTCGCCCGGCCCGACCTCGACCGGGACGGACTCGCCGGTCAGCATGCTGCGGTCGATCGCCGAGCTGCCCTCGGTGACCTCGCCGTCGGTGGCGACGGCCTCACCCGGGCGTACGACGAAGTGGTCACCCACGGCGAGCTGCTCGATGGGGATGCGGGTCTCGGTGCCGTCGCGCAGCACCGCGACCTCCTTGGCGCCGAGCTCCATGAGGGCGCGCAGCGCGGCACCCGACTGGCGCTTGGCCCGCGACTCGAGCCACCGCCCGGCCAGGATGAAGGTCGTCACCCCGGCGGCGGCCTCGAGGTAGATGTTGGCGGCGCCGTCGGTGCGGTCCACGGTCAGCTCGAACGGGTGGGTCATGCCCGTCGTCCCGGCCGTGCCGAGGAAGAGGGCGTAGAGCGACCAGCCGAAGGCGGCGAGCACGCCGACCGAGACGAGGGTGTCCATGGTGGTCGCGCCGTGGCGCAGGTTGGTCCACGCGGCCCGGTGGAAAGGCCAGGCGCCCCACACCACCACGGGGGCGGCCAGGGTGAGCGAGAGCCACTGCCAGTAGTCGAACTGCCACGACGGCACCATCGCCAGCGCCACCACGGGCACGCTCAGCAGGGCGCTGATGACGAGCCGGTCGCGCAGCGGGTCCCGCTCGGGGGCGTCCTCGACCGCGGCGGTCGCGCCGGGAGGCGGCGGCAGCGCGGCGGCGTACCCGGCCTGCTCGACGGTGCGCAGCAGGTCGTCGGTGCTGACCGAGGTCGGGTAGGAGACCTTGGCCTTCTCGGTCGAGTAGTTGACGGTGGCGGTGACCCCGTCGAGCTTGTTGAGCTTGCGCTCGATGCGGTTGGCGCACGAGGCGCAGGTCATGCCGGTGATCGCGAGCTCCACGTCAGTGGCCATCGGACTCCTCCTCCCCGTGCTCGTCGGCGGGCGCGTCCGGCCCGTTGCTGCGGACGGCGAGCTCCGCGGTGCGGACCACGCCCTCGTGCTGGAAGTCGAAGAACAGCCGGTAGCCGCCCGTGCTGGGCACCTCGACCGCGAACGGGACCTCCGGGCCAGCGTCGCCATCCTCGGGGTGGACGTGGAGGTAGGCCAGGTCGCCCTCGCGCAGCGCGACCAGGTGGCCGTAGGCGCCGAGGTAGGGCTCGAGGTCGGTCACCGGCTCGCCGTCGCGGCTGACCCGGACGGCCACTGCTCCCTCGTCGAGGTCCCCCACCAGGTCCACGGTGTAGCCGTCGACCGTGTCGGTCGTCCGGTTGCCGGGGTGGGGAGCCGGGGCGTAGCGGCCGGCCACCTCGACGTCGGTGCCCAGCGTCAGCGCCGGGCCTCCGGTCGGGGTGAAGTCGGCGAAGACCCGCCACGTTCCGGGCGTCAGGTCCACGTCGGTGGTCCAGGTGCCGTCGGCGGACATCGTCGGGTGGACGTGCTGGTAGCCGGAGAAGTCGCGGCGTACGACGATGAGGTGCAGGTCCTTATCGTGCTCCTCGTCGTACGCCGTCACGGCGGCGCCATCGGGTCCGGTCACCGCGAAGCGCAGGGTCGTGCGCCCCGGGGTCAGCCCGCTGGCGGGCAGCTCGAGGGTGTAGCCGGCCTCGCTGACCTGGAGCCCGCCGGGGACGTCGGTCGCCATGGCCGTGGAGGCCGCGGGCTCCTCCGAGTCGTCGTGCGTGTCGCCCGCGTGGGTGTCGGTGGCGACCTCGACCGGGCCGACCCGGTCCTCGACGAGGCGGCCGGCGCCCCACGCCGTACCGAAGACGAGGGCGAGCGCGGTGACGAAGAGCGCCACCCGCGCCGCGGTGCTTGTCACGCGAGCTGGTAGCCGGCTTCCTCGACGGCGGCACGGACGGCCTGCTGCTCGAGGGGCTGGCTGCTCGTGACGGTGACGGCGCCCGAGTCGAGGACGACGTCCACGGACTCGACGCCGGGGATCTCGCTGATCTCCTCGGTGACGCTGGCGACGCAGTGGCCGCAGGTCATGCCGGTCACGGTGAAGGTCTGGGTGTCGGTGGTCATGGGGTCCTCCTCAGGACTTCACGAGCCGCGCGATGGCCGCGCTGGCTTCCTTGAGCTTGGCCTGCTGCTCGTCGCCGCCCTCGCGGACGGCCTCGACGACGCAGTGCTCCATGTGCTCGTCGAGCAGGGCCAGGGACAGGGACTGGAGGGCGCGGGTGACGGCGGAGACCTGGGTGAGGATGTCGATGCAGTACTGCTCCTCGTCGACCATCCGGTGCAGCCCGCGGACCTGGCCCTCGATGCGCTTGAGACGCTGGAGGTGCTTGTCCTTGGTGCCGTGCGCGACATAGCTGTGTTCCATGCCTCGAACCTACCCCTAGGGGGTATGGGTAGGCAAGGCAGGTCGCCTGGAATATCCGGCGGACACCCGCCGTTACATGTCGTACAATCTTCAATCAGATCGGTTGGAGCAGGAGCACCAGGAGGCAGTCATGCAGTTCGGCATCTTCAGCGTCGGCGACGTGACGCCCGACCCGACGACGGGACGCACCCCGAGCGAGGCCGAGCGCATCGAGTCGATGACCCGCATCGCGCTCAAGGCCGAGGAGGTCGGGCTCGACGTCTTCGCGACCGGTGAGCACCACAACCCGCCCTTCGTGCCGAGCAGCCCGACGACCCACCTGGGCTTCATCGCCGCCAAGACCGACAAGCTGCTCCTCTCCACGTCCACGACGCTGATCACGACCAACGACCCGGTCAAGATCGCCGAGGACTACGCGATGCTCCAGCACCTCTCCGGTGGCCGCATCGACCTGATGATGGGCCGCGGCAACACCGGCCCGGTCTACCCGTGGTTCGGCAAGGACATCCGCGACGGCATCAAGCTCGCGATCGAGAACTACCACCTGCTGCGCCGGCTCTGGCGCGAGCCGGTCGTCAACTGGCAGGGCCAGTTCCGCACCCCGCTGCAGGGCTACACGAGCACCCCGGCCCCGCTCGACGGCACGCCGCCGTTCGTGTGGCACGGCTCGATCCGCAGCACCGAGATCGCCGAGCAGGCGGCCTACTACGGCGACGGGTTCTTCCACAACCACATCTTCTGGAACAAGGAGCACACCGAGCAGATGGTGCGCCTCTACCGGCAGCGCTTCGAGCACTACGGCCACGGCAGCGCCGACCAGGCGATCGTCGGGCTCGGCGGCCAGGTCTTCATGGGTACGACGGAGGCCGAGGCCAAGCGCCAGTTCCGGCCCTACTTCGACAACGCCCCCGTCTACGGCCACGGCCCCTCGCTGGAGGACTTCTCCACGATGACGCCGCTGACCGTCGGCACCCCCGAGCAGGTCATCGAGCGCACCCTCGGGTTCGCCGACTACGCCGGTGACTACCAGCGCCAGCTGTTCCTCATCGACCACGCCGGCCTGCCGATCGAGGTCGTGCTTGAGCAGCTCGAGATCCTCGGCCGCGACGTCGTGCCCGTGCTGCGCGCCGAGTTCGACCGCCGCCGCCCGGCCCACGTGCCGAGCGACCCGCCCACCCACACCTCCCTCGTCGCCGCCGGGCCCGACGCCCCGCACCACCTCGTCGAGCCCGCCCGCGCGACGCTGGAGGCCGCCACCTCGACCAGCCCCGAAGGAGCCACTGCATGACCCGCACCGTGGTCGTCATCACCGCCGGCCTCAGCGTCCCCTCGTCCACCCGGCTGCTCGCCGACCAGGTCGCCGACGCCGTCAGCGCCCAGGTCGGCGCGCGCGGTGAGGCCGTGCGCCTCGAATACGTCGAGCTGCGCGAGCTGGCGGGTGACCTCGCGTCGTACATGACGAGCGGAGGCGTGCCCACCGCGCGCCTCTCCGAGGTCCGCGACCTGGTGTCGTCGGCCGACGGGATGATCGCGGTGACGCCAGTGTTCACGGCGTCCTACAGCGGGCTCTTCAAGATGTTCTTCGACGCCCTCGACACCGACGCCCTCAACGGCATGCCGGTGCTCATCGCCGCGACCGCCGGCACCGCCCGGCACTCGCTGGTCCTCGACCACGCGATGCGTCCGCTCTTCGCCTACCTGCGGGCCGTGGTCGTGCCGACGGGCGTCTTCGCCGCCACCGAGGACTTCGGCGGCACCACCGACCTCGCGGCGCGGATCACCCGCGCCGCCGGGGAGCTGGCCGGGCTCGTCGTGGGCACCGACCACGTCGCCGGCTTCGGCCCGGACGCCGGCGGGCGTCGTACGACGCGCACGTCCGGCACCGACGTGGGCCCGGTGACCGACTTCGCCGAGCTGCTGCGCGGGCACGCGGGCTGACCACTCGCTGATCACCCCTAGGGACCCCGGACGGTTGTCCGGGGTCCCTGTGCGAGACATGGTCGAGGAATGACTGACGACAAGAAGATCACCGTGGAGCGCACCATCCAGGCCCCGACCGCCGCCGTCTTCGACGTGCTGAGCAACCCCGAGCGGCACGCGCAGATCGACGGGTCGGGCTTCGTGAAGGGTGACGTGGGCTCCAACCGCATCCAGCAGGTCGGCGACGTGTTCACCATGGACATGACCGGCGACCACATGGGTGGCGACTACCAGACCGACAACACGGTCACTGGCTACTCGCCCAACCAGCTCCTCGCCTGGCAGACGGCCCCCGCCGGCCAGGAGCCCCCCGGCTGGCAGTGGGTGTGGGAGCTCGAGGCGGAGGGTTCCGAGGCCACCAAGGTCCGGCACACCTACGACTGGAGCAACGTCACCGACCAGGAGCTGCTCAGCAAGATCAGCTTCCCGCTGGTCTCGCAGGCGGACCTGGAGAGCGCGCTGACCAACCTCGACCAGGCGGTCACGGGCTCCTGATGAGTCCAGTGCGGATCCGGCCCGTCGGGGGACTCCCAGGCTGCCTGGTGATGATCCTGGTGTCGGTCCTGCTCTCGGTGCTGCTGACGCTGGTGCTCAACGTCCTCGTGCGCTGAGGATCCCCTGTTCTTCCCGTCGACGGTGGGGTCACCGACTCGTAGGTTGGTCGGTGACCCCACATCGTCGGCAAGGAGAGCGCCATGACCAGCCTGCTCAACCCCTACGTCAACGTCCTCGACGGCAAGGCCCGCGAGGCCCTGGAGTTCTACCAGTCGGTCCTCGGTGGCGACCTCAACGTGATGACCTTCGGCGACATGGGCACCGAGGGCCCGCTCGCCACGCAGGTGATGCACGGCCAGCTCGAGACGCCCGCCGGCTTCACGCTGATGGTCGCCGACGCGCCGCCGGAGATGACCCAGGTGACCATGGGCAACAACATGTCGATCAGCCTGTCCGGCCCGGCCGAGGATGCCGACGCGCTGCGCGGCTGGTTTGCCGGGCTCGCCGAGGGTGGTCAGGTGCCCCAGCCGCTCGAGGCCGCGCCGTGGGGTGATGAGTTCGGGATGCTGGTCGACAAGTTCGGGATCGGCTGGATGGTGAACGTCGCGGGTGCGCAGCAAGGCTGAACTCGCCGCGGGTGGGCGCTCGAACCGCTCAGAATGGGCGTGTGACCTCAGCACAAACCTCAGCACAAACCTCGGCACGTTGCGATGCCCGGCTGCGATAGAGGGGAGCGCCTCCCGGCACGCGCGCCATGCGACGCGCTATCCGCCATCAAGGCAGCCCGGGAGTCTCCTCGCGGGACTTGCGAGTGTCCTGGTGAGACCGCAATCGCCTTCATGCCACGAAGTCGATCGGATGCCGTTCACTTGGTCTGCAGGTCAAGTCTGGGCCTCCCCCTTTCGGCGAAGTAGTCCTCGAGCTCCCGGAACGACTCGGGGTCGAGTGCGGCGTGAGGGTCGGCCATGAGCTCGCGGTGCACCTGTGTTCGTGCGTGCGCGTAGAGCGGCTTGTTCAGGGCGTAAGCCACGTTATGGGAGTACCACCGGGGGAAGGTGCGTGCGCCCAGCCACTGCAGCGCTTGGGCGATGAACCCCGGCCTCCCGCGGCGGACCGCGAAGGCGACCGCTCGGCCGAGCAGAAACATGACGGCCACGAGCACGGCCATGGCGGTGATCGTTGAGCCTCGCTCCTCGCGGGAGAAGTTGTCCGTCAGTGTGAGGATTCCTCCGTAGTACGTGGGCACGAGGACTCTGGCCTGCTCGACGGCGGGCCCGGTGACCTCGATGAGCTGTCGCAGCGATTCCCTTTCGGGGATCGCCTCCCAGGCGTCACGGAAGTCGCCGATGTTTGCCCAGAACTTCAAGTAGTCAAGATCGCTTGCTTCCGCCACGCGTTCGTCGAATATCTGCAGCTCGTCAAGCGTCTCCCGACTCCGCTCGATCGACGCCTCCATCTCCGCCTGCGGCGGTGTCTGGGTGTTGAGATGATCGATGGCGTCCTCGATCTGCGCGCGGTGTTCCACGACGTACTGCGTGCGCCGATACTCCTCAGTCAGGGTCGGCACCGCCGCGAGTCCCTCGCGGATCTTTCCGGCCCAGGTCTGAGCATCGCTGAACGCGACAGCGATGGCCGCGGCGGCTCCCCACGCTTTGAAGAAGATCTCCAGCGCCGCGCCCAACAGCATGCGCCGAAGTTCGAAGCGTGGCCTTCGCCGCGTCTTGACCTGGTTTGTCACCGGCCGAGGGTATCTCCGACAGAATCGGAGCGCCGGCACGGTGGGTCTCGTCTCACCGGGACGCTCGCAAATCGGCACGGTGTCCTGATGAGACGGGCACGCTCAGGGACCCGGACACTCTCGCGGGCCTCCGCAGCAGTGCTTGCGGTTTTTGAGAGGTCAGGTCGGACGGTGTGCAAGCGTCCCTCAAACCCCATCATCGAAGGATCCAGCATGTTGATGCAACCTGCGTGCAGGAAGTACCGGGTCGAGGTCTTCGGGGGAGCGTCTTTCCGCCGCCAATGCACGCAAGGTTCAGCTGGACAGCCCCGCAATCATCGCCCTAACCGTCGTTACCCACGCGCATCGATCGTGATCGGCTTGGAGACAGACTTCGCGTACATGTCTTGCTTTGTCACAAGGAAGCGCAGGGTGATGGGCCGGTGGATGTTCCAGCGGAGGAAGAAGTTGTCGCGCCCGTTGCGAGCTGTGAAGAGGTCGAGCTTGGGCGCATCGACCCAGCGGCCCCTCACACGGAGCTGAGCCTTGACGTCCACAGCCCAGACAGGGCCGTAGCCGTACTCCTTCTTCACCAGAACGGTGGCGGTCACTCGCACGGGTTGGTTGAATTTAGGCGATCGGGTGGAGGCGGTAATTGATGTGCGGGTCCTGGCGGGCTTGAGCGTGATGTAGCCAGTCCCGACGATGACACCCTCGCCTGCGGCGCTGGTGTAAGTACCTTCCACGGAGACCGCGTAGCGGCCCACGGGTTCCTCCCAGTCACAGATACGTTGCGTAGTTAGTGAGCCGGCAGGCGCATCACCCAGAGTGCTATCGAGGGGATGCCTGATCTCGTAGAACATGCTGTCGACCTCATCCGACTCGTAGACGAAGACATCGGCCTCCCAAGCAGTTGCGCCTGCGGGAAGATTCAGGTCGTACTCGAAGTCGTACCGGGCGCATCCGCCGAAGGCTTGCTGGACATCCGCGTGAATAGTCGCCGCGACATCGGCATGAGCGGGGGCCTGAACGAAGGTGGCCGACAATACCGTGATGAGGAGGAAGAGAGCAGCGCGCATGTTGGAACCCTAGGCAGCGCCTCGCGCACCGCGCAGGGGATCAGGGCATCTGTCATCTCTTCTTAGTATCAAAGCGCACCAAGGGTGGACGGCATGTCTTTGTCTATGCCACAAGGACTGATGCATCGTCGGATCTACCTCGATGACTGCGTCCATTCGCCGTCTGCAGGCGTGTACCTCTCGACGTGAGTGCACACGCAACTCGCTCAGGTCATCCCGCGGGTCGGCGCGCCCAAGGAGCTGGCCGGCTCCGTGACTTCGAGGTCAGGTGCCACGACCGGCACTCGCTGCACCAGTACGAGCCGGTGGGCAGCTTTCGGTCACGGCCTTGGCTTTCGAATCGGATGGCGTGAAGGACGCGTTCCGCAGACCACTGACTGGAGTACTGCTTCTTCGAACAACGGAGCATCGCGACGTTCCTCAAGTCGCGTGCTCAACTGGTTAAGTCCAGCCCGGCACGATGAGTTCACGGTTAAACCGCTCTGCCCGGTTCGGAGCATGTGTGTCTCCGTTGATGTCGGCAGGCTAGCGCGCCCGGGTCGCTGACGCCACCAACTTAGTGGGTCGATCGGTCGTTTCAGGGCCTGCGTCGCGGAACCCGATCCTTGAGGCGAATGGTCTGGTCAAGGACTCTCAGTCGACTCAAGCCCATGCGGGCTTGGCCGTTAGTTCCGAAGGTCCCGGCCGCTTGGAACGCGGTTGCCAAGGGCCCGTTGAAGACCACTTCGTGCTCTACGCCAGAAGTCCTCGATAGCTTCAAGACGATGAGTGCTGCTGCGGCGGTGTGTGAGGTCTGGCGTATCGCTACACCGCTGGAACCGTAGGTCGCCTTGATCTCGACTTGGCGTCCATCCCCGGCGATGGCGTCGTGCCCGGCAGACGACGCGGGAACCAACTCCACGTCGAACATTGCCTCTGCGGCGGCCTCGCCGATGGAGCCCACGAGGTGACCGTCCAGTGGGAACTTCCTGCCGGGATGCATCGCCTCGAGCTCCTCGACGACGGCATGCAACTGCTCCACCAGGACAGCCGTCCGAGTTGTTCGCTCCTTGTGGTCGACCAGCCGACATTCGGGACGATCCGGTTTCTCAAACATGGTCTGATGATGCCCGTTCGGCTGGCAGCAGGGGCACAAGCTTGGCGTAGTCAGCGTCTGTCCGCCGCAGCCCGGCACGCTCGAACGCAAGCGCACGGTGTCGCCTCTGCGTGCCTCTCGGACGCGGATATCGGAGGTTGGGCCCGGTCAAGCGCCAGAAGGACCGCACCGGGACAACTCATCCTCTTCCACTTAGGCTCCGACGATGGAGCCGATTGCACTTGCCTCCCTTCTGCCCACGGACTTCGATCCGAGCACCTGCAAGCTGCATTGCGCCGTCTTCAACGGTGAGAACTATCCCATCGACGTCTTGGCCAACGACCCCGCCGAGTGGCAGCGCTGGAACTCGTGGAGAGGCGACAAGAACGACTTCAACCGTCAGTTCGTCTTCTCGCTGGCTCAGGATCGACACGACCCGACTCTGTGGCTCTTCGGTGGCACGTGGGAAGTGATCGGCCAGCGTCTTGAGCCCAGGGCCCACTCCTACGACGTCGTTCTGCGCGAGGACTTGATGGGACCCTTCGTGCGACGTCTCTATGTGAGGCTGCATCTCGCCGGGCGTCAGCGGCGGCGGACGATGGAATCGTGCCTTGGGGAGATGACCGTGTCCTCCATCCTCGAAGAGGCGTTCGTCGGGGACCCCTTCCCGGGCCATGACCGCATCAACCACACACTCGCGGACCTTCAGATCATCGTCGCCCAGCAACGGCCAGACTGGCGCATAGCCCTGGAGCACATGAAGGGCGTCTACGTGATCCACGACCAGACGACCGGCGCAAGGTACGTGGGATCCGCCTACGGAGATACCGGCATCTGGCAGCGCTGGAGTACGTACACCTCGACCCTTCACGGGAACAATGTCGGACTACAGGAGTTCCTGGTTGAGAAGGGCGAGGACTACTTCCGAGCGAACATGAAGTTCGCGTTGCTGGAGTTTTGGTCGATGCGCACCGACGACGCCCACGTCCTTGAGCGGGAGTCGTATTGGAAGGAAGTACTTCACGCGCGTTCGCTAGGCCACAACAGGAACTAACTCCCGCCCTCTGTTCGTCCGCCTGCAACGCACCATGTTCCACCGCCCCTTAGTTGGTGACCGTCGCTCCCCCTGCCGGGGCAAGCCGGGCAGCCGGGCCATCTCGACACTCGCGAGGGCCGGACTGCCAACAATTGACCGGTGTCGACGGCGCTCCAAAGCTGGTCGTTCCCGGCGCTTGAAAAGTGAGCGGTGTTGCCGAGTCTAGGACTCGGTCTGGTCGGTGGTGGTGCGGATGCTG